>CAVPXL010000004.1:0-263014 GCA_963709765.1 uncultured Alphaproteobacteria bacterium
CGAAATCTTTCGGAGACTGCACCGATGCCTGTGTAAGCATCTGGCGCAGGCCGGGGGGCGTCGGGTTTCCCTCTCGTTGGCCATCATGCGTTCGATGACGTCCGGTTCCCGTTGGCGGTCGATCAGGAACTGGACACCTCCGAGAACGCACGGTTTTGCCGAGATGCTGGGTGACAGGCTTGGCGCATCGCGCTCTGAGGGTCCTTTGGAGGGCTCTGCGGCCCGCTCAGCGTTCTGAGGAAGCGGGTTTCTCTGTCCTTGCCGTCAGGTCGGACGGAGTCCGGCTCTGGAGCCATCGCAGCCGTCCCATGTTGTAGGCGATGTTTGCGAGCGTGATCGTGGCCTTGGCGCGGGCCAGACCGATCGTGCGGATGGTCAGCCCCATGCGGGACTTCTGCTGGGCGAAGACGTGCTCGACCTTCGAACGGATCACGGACTTGCGGCCGTTGGCGCGCGACGTGCGCTGCGGCATCGGGCGGCCGCGCGGCTTCTTGCGGTGGACCTGGCTCGTCATGCCGTGGGCCTTCAGCCAGCGCTCGTTCTCGGCGGAGCGGTAGGCACTGTCGGCCCAGACGTCGCGGGCGGTGTTGGCGGTCTGGATCAGGCCTTCGCGCAGCCGGGCCCCGTCGTGCCGGGCGGCATCCGTCACGACCTGGCGTCGGATCACCCCGTGCATCCGGTCGATGCTGACATGCGACTTGTAGCCGTAGACCGGGATCGCGATGTCGACGGGTTTCGAGCCGTCGGCCCGCGCCTTGGCCTTGCTGTACTTGACCGTCCAGCGACCATGTGTGTCCTTCTGGGCCGCCTTCGAGGGCTGGTCCGGCCAGATCTCCGAGGCCGCCTTCCCAGCCTTGATCGCAGCCTTCTCGCCATCCGTGTTCCGCTGGCGCGGAGCTGCGATCAGGCTGGCGTCCACAATCTGGCCGGAGCGCGGGATGAACCCGGCCTGATTGATCGCCCGATCCATCTCGCTGAACAAAGCGTCCAGCGCGTCCGCCCGGATCAGCGCCTCCCGGAAGTCCCACAGCGTGTTCGCGTCCGGCACCGTGTCGGCGATCCCCAGCCCGTCCGAGCCGCATCCAGCTCAACCGATCGCGAACCATCCGCTCGGTCGCCTCCAGGCTCAGCCCATGCAGGCTTTGCAAGACCAGCATCCGGAACTTCAGCACCGCGTTCATCGCGGGCCGTCCGCCCCGAAAGCAGCGCGGTCGGCCCGCCGCCCGCTCCAAGATCGGCCGGAAACGCTCGAACTCGACCGTCCTGTTCAGCGTCTCCAGCGGATCGCCTCCGGCGGAAATCTCCTCGAGCCGATCCTCGATGCTCCAGAACCCCGCTTGCTTCGACATCGCCGCCTCCCCTGTCTCAAGGGCAGTAAATCATCACAGGCGTCCAAGCGGTAGAGGTTTCCGGAGGCGTCCAACTGGCGGATGCCGCCGCGCCATGTCCGGACGTCGGGCAGGAACTCCTGCAGGCTTTCGATGCCGCGGTCCGTGAGGGTGGTGATGCCTTCCTTGGTGCCGTCGTGACCTGGATCATCTCGCCGAGGTCGATGTCGGCGGAGTTCCGGCTGATCACCTCGATGAGTTCGGGGCTCTCGCCGATCGTCTTGCCGACCTAGTCGATACTGCAGACCTGGGTGGTGCGGGCCATCAGGCTGCCTTCTGCTGCGCAAGGTGCGACCGCCAGTTCCACGGGAGCAATTCCGGCAGCCTCGAGACCGGCGGGTTGGGCATTCGGGCGAGGACGTCCGCCAGCCAGGGTGAGGCAGGACCGTGGCGCCAGCGGCGCCGCGAAAGAGCGTTGTTGCACAAGTCTGACGACGAAGGATTCACTTCCACGACTCCATGGCGTTAGACGCGCTGCATGAGCAATCCGTCTCCCGCCCGCTGTCGCACGACGAACTGGTCCAGCTACAACGGATCGCTGCGCAAGCGGGGGTCCCTGTTGATCTGGGTCGACAAGGACTTGACCTGGCGCGCGCCGCATGACGGGCGGTGTGGACGGCCTGCGATCTTCTCCGATGCGGCCATACAATTCTGCCTGTCGATCAAGATCCTGTTCAAGCTGCCGCTTCGCCAGACCGCCGGGATGGTCGCCAGCCTGCTGAAGCTGGCGGGGCTGGACTGGTCGGTGCCCGACTTTTCCACCCTGTGCCGGAGGCAGAAGACCCTGGCCGTCCAGATCCCCTATCGCCGCGCGGATGGGCCGCTGAACCTGCTCGTTGACAGCACCGGGATCAAGTTCCTGGGCGACGGCGAGTGGCAGGCCCGCAAGCACGGGGTGCAAGGTCGACGCCAATGGCGCAAGGTGCATCTGGCGATGGACCCGGCCACATCCGACATCCGCGCCGTCGAGTTCACCCCCAGCCGCGATGGCGACAGCCCCGCGCTGCCGGACCTTCTTGGGCAGATCCCTGAAGACGAGCAGATCGGCACCGTGACCGCCGACGGCGCCCATGACACGCACCGCTGCCACAAGGCCATCACTGACCTTCAGGCCACTCCGATCATTCCGATCCGGAAAAACGGCCGCCTGTGGAAAGACGACTGCCCCGCGGCACGCGCCCGCAACGAAACCCTGCGCGCCACCCGGTATTACGGGCGGGCGTTCTGGAGACGCTGGACGGGATACCACGCCCGCAGCCGGATCGAGGCGAGGATGCGCTGCCTGAAATCCTTCGGCGAGCGCATTGCCGCAAGAGACCCCGAACGTCAGGCCGCCGAAATCCACATCCGCATCGCACTCATGAACCGCTTCAACGCCCTCCGCACCGCCGAGATCATCCGCGTGGCCTGACGGTCAGTGGCGGAAGGGGCAGTCACGCCTCAGGCGGGAGTTGCGCAACAACGCCGGCCCGCGGCGGAGGGATACAGAGAAACACCTGTCCCACGTGTCGACAAATGGCCATTGGCGACAGTCCCAGGAAGTTCACCATCTAGCCCCTTGGCCCGAGGACGAGGTGACCCGGCTGCTGAAAGGCGGGAGGCTTTTCGCTGACAACAGCTGATCGCTACGCGGAGATCGTTCTGCATGAAGGGCTGGTGGTCTACGTTGCGTGCAGGGTGCCGCGCGGGAACGACATCTCGCGCAATTGGGAAGCTCCAATGCCGCAGTCTGTCACGTGAGTACTCCGACTGAGTCACCTACAAAGAGACAACTGATGCGGCTTGTGCTTCGCTCGTCAACGAAGACGAGGTTCGCGAGGACATCTCCGCCAGCCGCCTGCGCCTGTTCTCGGCGCGAACGGCGCCATCCCCAGATGCCGATCAGGAGAATGCTGACGTTGCCCGCGAGGTCCAGAAGCATCCATTTCAGAACCGGCTCGACCAGCCTGAACCAGACGTTGAAGACGAAGAACGGGACCGAGCCAACAAGGCCGAAGACGAGGAAGTTCAAGGGCGTGAAGCTGGCCTTCGCGATGATCATGCCGCAGAGGACCGCCTGCGCGCCGAAGCATCGATCCACCTCCGGAGCGGGATAACATCCGCGCGGCCGGCTCCAATGCACTCCTCGCAAATATGACGAATAGTCTGAACAGCGCTCCTCAGGGATCGCGCTTTCTGCGCGAAAGGGCTTGGCATCGTCTCTTGCGAGCTGCGGTTTCCATCGCCAACACGCAGCGAAGCACCGGACGGACGAGCATCGGGAAAGGTCCGGTACGGTCCAGAGCCGAGTTGCTCAGGGCGCTTCTGAGGGTTTCAACGATCTGACGCCGAACGGTCATATCGCCCTCAACAGTATGAAGGGTCAGTAAACGAAGCGCCTCGCAGCGCAGAACGATCCACGACCGGATCGCCTGGAGCGGTTGCTTCAGATCGGCGGCCCTGCCCCAGGTCAGCGGACCGCCGCCCAGTTCGCTACCGAGGCGATCGCCGGCGACCAGCCCGGCCAGACGGAGATGTCCGCGGTGACATCCCCGACTGTCGTGGCCGGCGCGGAGATGAGGATCTCGTGCGATGTGCGAAAGCAGGTCATCTCTCACCCGGGCTCGGAACGCTGGTGCTCATGTAGAATTTGCGGACGGTGGAACTCGAACTCCTGCTCCCTGGGCGCGATGCAATTGAAGCCGGCGCGTTCGAAGACGGGTCACGCGAATTCGCCGGCGTTTGAGTACACGCTGGCCACCCTCTGCCTCTGCGCTTGGTCGAGCACATCGGCGACAAGAGCGCCTCCGACGCCGCGGCTGGCACCGTCGGGATCCACGTAGAGGAACGTGATGTGGCCTTTCTGCGCAAGGTCGGCGAACCCGATCGGGGCTCCGTCCGGACCCGCCGCGACGAGGGCATGCCGGCCGTCGCTGTGGAGCCGGTGAAGCTCAGCAGCGTCCGATCCATGAATAGCCACGCGGACACCTGGTCCGGCCGGCAGGCACGCGAACCGGGGCGGTTGGTTGCCGCGCGACGGATCTCGGCAGGCCTGTCTGCGTCCGATGCCTCGCACGGGCGCAGCGTGAAGACCGGGTTCATCGCGGACGCCTCACCATCGGATGGATCGGCGGACAATCCGCCACTTCGATCGTGCCGACCGGCCGGAAACCGAGTCTGGCGTAGAGGGCGCGGCTGCGTTCGGTGGTCGCCTCGAGATAGGCCGCAACGCCTTCTGCATCGCAGCGCGCCAGAACAGGCCGCAGCATCGCGCTGCCCAACCCCCTGCCCTGTCCGTCCGGGTTGACGCCGATCAAAGGCAGATACCAGTGCGGCTGCTGTGGGTGAACCTCACCCAACGCCTCGAACACCGCAAAGACGTCCGCCTGGCGCGCTTCGGGGATCGAGCGTTCGACGGCGGACACGAGCGCGGCCTCGTTGGGTTCCGAACCCGGCGCGATCCAGAGCGCGACCCCGCCATCGGCCAGAACGAGGGTGTCCTCGGCAATGGCGACCCCCCCCCGAAGGCGCGTGCGAAGTCCGGAAAATGCGCGAGGTAGTCGTCTGGGTCGGGATACATCCACCGCACGGGGGGATCGGTTTCGAAGGCGGCGGTAAGCGTGCTCAGGGCTCTGGCCTCGGTCGTCGGGTGCGCCGCGGCGGGGCGTGTCAATGTCAGTGCGTCGGTCATCGCATTTGCTTTCTATGGTATCGCTGAAGGGGCAGACCGCAGACGGCCCGCCCGAAAGGGTCAAAGACGGTCAAGCGACGGGACATCCTCACCCAACCAAGCGCGCTGAAACGCACGGCGGGCGCTCATGACGGTCCCCTGATCTCCCTGATCGACTGCCAGCGCCTCCTCGGCCTGCCAGAGACCCCAGAGCGCCCAGGCATTGTTCGGATGAGTATCGAGCGCCGCTTGGAATGCCTCGATCGCCCCGATCTCGTCGCCGGCCTGAAGCCGCACCGCCCCCAGCGTCTGGCTGATCGGATAGGACCAGTAGGGCGGCTCCATGTAGGGGATGGACGCTTCGAGACGGATCGCCTCGTGGAGGTGATGCTCGGCCTCGTGCCAATCCTCGTTCGCCTGACTGATGCGAGCTTCGACCAGATGCCTGGCAATCTCCAGGATGTCGCGCGCCGGGAGATACTGCGCCTCGAGACCCGACAGATCGGCCTTGGCCATGATCCGCTCGATCGCCCGTTGTTCGGCCAGAGCCGCGTCGTGATCGCCGATCAGCGCAAATGCCGTGCCGCGCGCCCAGTGCCAGTGGCCCTTCACGAAAGGGAACGCATCGCCGGGGTCAGGCAGGGCAAGGATGTCCTCCGGCTCCGCCAATTGGGCATGGGCCGCGAAGGGCGCGGTGTCGATGGCCTGGACCCAGGCCAGTTCGCCGGAAACCTCGTCGGAGGTGACATCGGCCAGCAACGCCGCGGCCTCCATCGCTTCGTCCCGCAGGCCCGCCATCTGCGCACCGACCAGAAGGAAGTGGATGTTGTGCGGGTAGTAGCCGTAGCGGTAGAGCGGGCTCGCGGCATCTCCGGCGGCGGCGAGATAGGCTTGATCGGCGGCGATGGCCTCCTGATTGACGGCGATGGAGTCAGCATAGCGGCCAACGCGGTTGTAGATGTGCGCTGGCATGTGCAGCAGGTGGCCGGCGACCGGCACGGCGCCGCGCAGCGCGTCCGCAGCCGCCTCTGCCGCAGCGGGGTCGGTCGAGCCTTCGACGACGTGGATTTGGAGATGCAATGCGCCGGGGTGCTGCGGCGAAAGCTCTATCGCACGCTCCAGCGTGGCCAGGATTTCCTCTGTCCTGCCTTTCGGCGTCGTTCCGTCGGCTTCCCAGTAATCCCAGGGCTGCAGGTTCATCAGCGCGTCCGCGTAGATCATCTGAACGTTCGCGTTTTCCGAGAGATGACCCGCCGCGGTCGCCATGAGATCGGCGAAGGCCCGATCCTGCACCGCCCGGTCGCCATGCGCGGTGTCGTAGCGTGCGACCACCGCCGCGGCGAGCATCCGGTCCCTCGGCGTTCGAGACAGCGCGAAGGCTTGGGCCGCGGCTTGCGCAGCGCGCTCCTGGTTCTCGGCGTGCATGCCGTCATTGAGGTTCGGGCCGAGGGCGTAGGCCTCGCCCCAGAAGCAGGCCGAGCACGCCGGATCCGCCTGCTGCGCGGCGCGGAAGGCGGCCGCAGCGGCGGTGTGGTTGAACCCCCACAAGAGCGCGATCCCGCGGGCGAAGGCGGTGCGGGCTGTGGCGACGTCCGTGCCGGCCTCGAAGCCGAAGTCGCCGTAGCCGGCCAGCTCCATCGCGGCGGCGGAATCCGCGTCCGGCATCGTCGCCTCGGCCATGTCGACGCCGGGCCGGAAGAGCTCGGTTCGGCGCTCGGTTTCGTGGGCGTGAACGCCCGGTGTCAGCATCGTGGTGGCGATCAGGGCCGCCAGAAGAGGCTTGGGTGCAATCATTGTCTCTCTCCTCGGGTCGAAGTGCGTGTGTGTTGGAAGGGCGGGTGCGCCCGGCCAGCTAACCGGCCGGGGCGGTCAGGCGACGGTGCGCGCCATGCAGCAATCGGCCATCGCCTCGATGTGGCGGTGATCGGTGCCGCAGCAGCCGCCGTAGACCCGGAGATTGGGCAGCATCCGCTTGAGCTGCGCGTAGTCGCGGCCGAGTTCCGCCGGGTTTCCGGCATCGAGTTCCTCCGCCTCGTCGAGCTCGGCATGGCTGAGCCGGGAGGCGTTGGCCCGCACGCCCCAGATCCGCTTGAGCCAGGCGGCGTCGGATTCCAGGGCCGCCCGGAAGTGATCGGGATGGGCGCAGTTGATCATGAAGTAGGCCGCCGCCCCCGCGGTCAGCATGTCCGTCTGCTCGAAGGCCTCGCCCAGCTGGCGTACCATCGGGCAGCCGGCCGTTTGTCTCGGTCGTGTAGGACAGAACCGCCGGCATCCCCGCCGCCGCCGCGGCGCGGATGACGCCGACGCCCTCGTTGACGGTGCTGATCGTGACCGCGGTAACCAGGTCGGCCTCGGTCTCGGCGAACCACCCGATCTGCTCGGCGTGGAAGGCTTCGGCCTCATCGGCGGACATCGCGGTATCAGGCTGGTAGCCATCTCCGCGCGGGCCGATATTGCCCGAGATCACGATTGGCGCCACGGCCTCCGCGTCGCGCCGGATCTCGTCCAAGAGCGTGATCGCGGCCTTGTTCATGCGTTCGAGATCCGCGGGGCCATGACCGATCTCGGCGCCCCAATCCCGGCTGGCCCGCCAGGTCGGCAACTCCAGCAGGAACCCGGTGCCGTGATCGGCGGCGATGGCCAAATGCCGCTCGAAGTAACTGCGCAGCGTCCGCCGCCCTTCGACGGTGTCGAGCAGCGGGTAGGAGGCGAAACACGGCAGGTCCATCCCCTCCAGGAAGATGAGCGTCGTCTCGAGCCCGGAATCGGTGAGCAGCGGCGTGCCGTCGGCCTGCGGCAGACGTTTGCGATGCAGCGGGCGCATTACAAACACCTCAGCGTTTGACTGATCTGCCGGCCGATGAGCCAGTCGGACCTGTCGATCTCCGGGAGCCCTATGTCGCGGCGCAAATGAGGACTGAGCGGCGGGACATTGATGTTCCGGTGCCGGAACGGATTGAAACAGAATCGCATGGGTCGTCTCTCTTCTTTTGTTGACGACCCTCCTTTCTCAGATGCGCGTTTCCCGGCGCGTTTTCGAAGCGTTACAATCGCGTAAAAACGGACGTCAGACGGATTTCAGGGCTTTACCGGATCATGCCCACGCGCGAACAAATCGCCGTGACGCAGAAATCTTGCCCGCAGCAAGGAGATCCAGCCATCGAACATGAGCAGCCCTCCGGCAGCGGCGAAGCACCCAAAATTCGGTACGTGCGTGCAAGCGACCGCGATGCCGTTCTGGAAATTCTGAACGCTCTCCACGTGAATCTCGGGACGCAGCGGCTGCCCTTCCACTCCGATAGCGAGGTCAGCGCGCGTATTGCCGACGAGCCCGCGCGTATAAAGCTGGTCGCAGAATTCGACGGCGCGGTTGCCGGTTATGCGGAGCTAGAAACCTGGCCTGGCAAGCCACGGCTGCGCCATGGCGCGGAGATCGACATGATTGCAACCCATCCGGATTTTCGCGGCCGCGGCGTGGGTCGGGGGCTGATGCGGGCGATGGTCGATCTTGCCGATCGCTGGCTGCAGCTGACGCGGCTCCAGCTTTATGTCTGGGACGGGAACGACACTGCGATCAGGCTTTACGAAAGCTTCGGATTCGAGGTCGAGGGGCGTCTGCGGCGGTTCGTCTTCGTCGATGGCGTCTATCGCGACGCCTTCATCATGGCCCGGCTTGGGGATCCCATTCGGCCCCGGCCCACTCCGTGATATGCTCGCGGCCATGGGAGAGTTCAGGATCAACCTTTTCGGCGTGTTCGAAGCGCGGGTGGACAACGTGCCGATCAGGATGCCGACACGCCGCGTCGAGCTGATCCTCGCCCTTCTCGCGCTCTCGCCAGACAAGGCGATCAGCCGGTCCTACCTCGCCGCGCTGCTCTGGCCGGGGCAGGAAGATGCGCAGGCGCGGACGTCTCTGCGGCAGGCGCTGTTCCGGCTTCGCGGGGCGCTCGGCGCGGATCATGCCAGGGCAGTCGAGACCACCGCCGGCTGGATGAAGCTCAGACGCGATGCGGTCGTTCTCGACGCGGATGCGCTCGACGGCGATGGCGGCCCGGGCGCCGAGGTGCCGGGCGGCATTCCCCTGGACGGGCTTTCGGGCTTTGAGCCCGAAATCGAGGAACTGATCGATACGGCGCGCGCGGATCTTCGTCGCCGCCTGTGCGCCTGGCATGAGGCGGCGGCGGAAAGAGCATCGGCGGAGCGGCGTTTCGTCGACCTGGAAGGGCATGCCCGCGCCCGGCTCGTCATCGAACCCTACGACGAGGCGGCGCTGCGGGACCTGATGACGGCGCTCTGGCGGCAAGGCCGGCGCAATGCCGCCCTCGCCGCGTTCCGGCAGATCAGCCAGCGCATCCGGAGCGACCTTTCGGTTTCCGTCGAGGCCGAGACGACCACCCTTTACCGGGACATTCGCGCCGCGAGCGAGAAAGAGCCGCGCAGTACCCAGCCGGCGCCGGCTATCGCGGTCGACGTCGATGATTCCGACGGAGATACGGCCGTCGAGACCACGGCAGTGACAGAGTCCGTCGCCCACGACGAAACCCATTTGCGCAACATCGCCCTGATCCATGTCAGTTCCGAAAGACTGCGCGTCGCCCTGCGCGATCCAGACCCGGAAAGCGCCGAGGCGGGAAGCCAGAAAGCCATTCGGGATATCGAGGTGGCGGTGGCGCGGGAAGGCGGAGAGATCATCGGCCGGGCCGGGCATCATCTGTCGGCCGTCTTTGGCGCGCGCCGCCCGGACGAGAGCCCGGCCTTGTCCGCCGCGCTCGCCGGATTCGAAGTTGCCCGGCAGGATTGCGCTGTCGGCATCAATGCCGGGGCCGGGCTCGTCGGCCCGCAAGCTGCGACATTTCCCCTTGCGCATGTGGCACAATCACTCGCCGCGAAGGCGCCGCCGGGCGAAGTTCGCGTGGCATCGGCGGTGGAGTCGGCCTGCCGGGGGGCTTTTGTCTTCTCCGAGATTGATCCCCTCCCGGAGTTGCAAGATGCCCCGATCTGGCGGCTCGAGCGCGAAACATCCGCGCGCAGCGGCTTCGACATCCGCAAGGCGCGCGGGCTCAGCCGTTTTGGCGGGCGGGCGCGCGAACTCTCGGCGCTTGCCGAGATTGCGGAACAGGACGGCCCGCGCATCGCGGCAATTGTGGGCGAAGCCGGGATCGGCAAATCGCGGCTGGCCCACGAGTTCATCAGGCAGCACGGGTCTGCGACGCTGATGCGCGTGCAGTTCGGACGCGGTGAGGCGGGCGGCGGTATCGCGTGCTTTGGGGACATGGTTCGGGCGCTTCTGCATATGGACCCCGACCAGTCGGCCAAGACGCTGCCCCGAGTTCTGGGCGAAAGGCTGGATGAGCCGGAGATCGCTGAGAGGCTTCAGGCGGCCCTTGCCGGCATTCTGGGCGCTGCCGATCTGGAACGCCCATGGCTCGAACTGCCGCGGACCCGGCGCCTTCAATCCCTTGCGGACGGCTGCTGACACTCACCGCCGCGATCCTGGGCCGCGAGAGCGTGCTGCTGATCGAAGACACGCATTGGGCGGACGATGATGCCCACCTCTTGGTCGAGCGTCTGATCCTGTCGCTCGATGCCATGAGCCCGTTGGTGATCGTCACCCGCAGGCCCGGCAAGGCCGAAAGCTGGCTCGGACATGGAAGTGTCCGAACACTGACCCTCCGTCCGCTCGACCGCCGAGAGGCCGAAGCACTTCTGGACGGTGCCGATCTGCCGGATGGCGTCCGCAACACGGTGCTCGAGCGTGGCGAAGGCGTGCCGCTCTTTCTAGAAGAGCTCTCTCGCGCCGCCGCGGCGACTCCGGATCTGTTCGACGCGCCCACTGCGCCGTCCCATCCGAGCGGTGTCGAAGCGGGAATTCCCATCGGGTTGCGCGGTATCCTGTCGTACCGCATCGACGCGCTGCCCGGTCCGGCCCGGCAGACGCTCGACGCCGCCGCCGTTCTCGGGGCCGCCCCGACAGACGATCTGCTGGCAAGTCTCAGCGGCCTGCACCCCGAAGCCCACGAAGTTGCCGTCTCGACCCTCGCGGATGCCGACCTGCTCTACCGGATCCGAACGTTTCCGCAGCGATCCTATGCGTTCAAGCACGCGCTCGTTCAAGACGCCGCCTATCAGGGGATTCGCAAGCCGTCGAGCGGCGCTACACGCGAAGGTAGTGCGGATCCACGATGAAACGGGACGCGCGCAAGAACTCGATGACGCGATTTTCGCGCGTCACGCTGCAAACGGCAACCTGCCCGACCGGGCGATCGAGTTCGCCATGCGGGCCGCCAAGGATGCTGCGGAACGGTCCTCCTACGCGCTGGCGAACCGGATGACCGACATCGCGCTAAGCACCATCGAAGGCTCGCCGTCGAGCGATGACCTGTTGCGACTTGAAGCCGACATTCTCACATGGCGGCGCTCCCTTTTGTGGCCTTTGGCGCAGAAGACTCGGATGGTGACCGGTCTCGAAAGGGCCGAGGCGATCGCCCGCCAGCTTGGCGACGACCAGCGCCTCGCCGACGTCTCGATCCACCGCGCCTACATCCACTCCGACGACGGAAATCCGCAGATCGGCCTAAAGTTCTTCGAGCAGGCGCAGGCTGCGGCAATGCGTGCGGGCGACGTCAGGCTTTCCGCGGAAAGCGCGCTGGCCCGCTGTCAGATCCTTTCGCTGCAGGGCAAGATGAAAGACGCCCGCGACGCGATCGCAAATTACATCGGCGCATGGGACGACCGGCGTCATGCCTTGGATGGGCTGCTGGTCACCCGCTACGTCATGCTCCACTTCCACCTGGCGCGGATCAACGGGGCCTTGGGAGGCGGAAGGGAGGCATGGAAGCACGTCGAATGCGCCGCCGCGACTGCTCTCGAGACGGCGCGACCCGTCGACCGCTATATCGCGTGCCGCACCATCGCCGAGGTCTGCGCCATGACCGGCGATACGGCGGCGGCCATCCGAGCATTCGAGACGTCTCGCGAGATTGCGGCAAGAGCCGAGTTGCCTGCCTATGTCGCATGGTCCGAGGCGGAACTGGCCGAATTGGAACTCGATGGCAGCAATTGCGCCAAAGCCGCCGCAACGCTGGAGAGGCTGTTGGAGACCGGCGATCAGGGTCTGCTGAGGATCGCCCAGATCAAGGCGCAGGCCGCGCTCGCCTGTGCCGCGCCCGAGGGTGATGCACGCTCGGTCACATTCCTACGTGAGGTTCTGGCAGAAGCCGAAGCGGTCGACTTGCCGTTGATCCGCGTGAAGCTAGTCCGGAAGTTGTCGACGCGCCTCGCGAACCTCGACCCCGACGAAGCCGCGGCGCTGGCGGCCGCTGCCGACCGCATCACCTTGGAGGAAGGCTACGAGGCCGTCCGTTCCCCACTGCCAGGCTGCGCCACGGGCCTGATCGAGAAACTCGGCGCAGACCAATGACGCACATTGACCACGTCTTCGTTTTCCCCCGCGACCCGGCGGGGCTTCTGGTGCGCCTCGAGGGTTTCGGTCTGGAAGTGTCGTTCCGCCGAGAGCATCCGGGACAGGGAACAGCGAATTTCTGCTACTGTTTTGACAACACCTATCTCGAACTCCTCTGGGTAAATGACGCCACCGCGGGGCAAGATCCCGGAGTGGCCCGGACGGCGCTGATCCAACGCGGATCCGGCAACGCTTCAGCCTGCCCGATCGGCATCGCTTGACGCGACGGGGAGGATTCGGGGCTGGACGTCGAAACCTGGGATTATGAAGCGCCTTTCCTGCCCGGCGGAACGTCTATCGCCGTGGCGACTGAAAGCGACGACCCGACAGCCCCTCTCGTCTTCCGTTCGCCCAGCAAGCGCCCGCCGTCCGAGTGGACGGATGGACGCGCCGGAAATCTGCAAAGAGCGGCAGGACTTGGCCCGGTTGAACGGATCACGCTTCGATGCCCGCCGGACTATCGACCCGGCCCGGCCATCGCCGCTTTGGCCGAACGGACTATGCTTTCTATCGAGCGCGCGCCTCGATGGTCGCTGAATTTTCAGATATCGCGGCAATCGAGCTCGGAGCCACTGCGTTTGACCGACCTCTACTGACTTGAGAAGCACGCATGAGGGTGCTGTCAGACGAAGTCGCAAGAGGGACACCTCCGAGAACGCGCGGTTCAGGGGGGGTGCGGGCCGTCGGGCGGGGCGCGATGCGATCTGAGAGCCCCCGGTAGGGCTCGACTGCCTGGTTGGCCATCTGGGTTTGGTCGCTTTTCTCTATCTCGGCCGTCAGCCGGGCAGAGTCCGGCTCTGGAGCCACCGCAACCGTCCCATGTTGTAGGCGATGTTGGCCAGCGTGATCGCCGCCTTGGCGCGGGCAAGACCGATCGTGCGGATGGTCAGCCCCATGCGGGACTTCTGCTGGGCGAAGACGTGCTCGACCTTCGAACGGATCACGGACTTGCGGCCGTTGGCGCGCGACGTGCGCTGCGGCATCGGGCGGCCGCGCGGCTTCTTGCGGTGGACCTGGCTCGTCATGCCGTGGGCCTTCAGCCAGCGCTCGTTCTCGGCGGAGCGGTAGGCACTGTCGGCCCAGACGTCGCGGGCGGTGTTGGCGGTCTGGATCAGGCCTTCGCGCAGCCGGGCCCCGTCGTGCCGGGCGGCATCCGTCACGACCTGGCGTCGGATCACCCCGTGCATCCGGTCGATGCTGACATGCGATTTGTAGCCGTAGATCGGGATCGCGATGTCGACGGGTTTCGAGCCGTCGGCCCGCACCTTGGCCTTGCTGTACTTGACCGTCCAGCGACCATGTGTGTCCTTCTGGGCCGCCTTCGAGGGCTGGTCCGGCCAGATCTCCGAGGCCGCCTTCCCAGCCTTGATCGCAGCCTTCTCGCCATCCGTGTTCCGCTGGCGCGGAGCTGCGATCAGGCTGGCGTCCACAATCTGGCCGGAGCGCGGATGAACCCGGCCTGATTGATCGCCCGGTCCATCTCGGGCCGCCCGCCCTTGGAGCCGCGCGGTCGACCAGACGCCCGCTCCAGGATCGACCGAAAACGCTCGAATTCCACCGCCCGGTCCAGCGTCTCCAGCGGATCGCCACCCGCGGAAATCTCCTCCAGCCGCTCTTCGACGCTCCAGAACCCCGACTGCTTCGCCATCGCCACCTCCCTGTCTCAAACACAGTAAATCATCAAAGGCCGCATCGCGGTGGGAGTTTCCGGAGGTGTCCAGAGTGTGCAAATCGCCGCCCTGCCCCGCTCAGGCGCGGTTGGTCTGACAGGGCCGCTTCGAGGGCGACTAAGTGGACGCGCTTGGTGGGACGGTTCATGACGTTCGGGAGGAGATCCGCAAGTTGCTCCAGCTGCACGACCAGCTCTTGGATCTCTTCATGCCGGTCCGGAACAAGAAGGACATGGAGCTGGATGACCACGTTGTGGCGATGCCCATCGAGGCCATATCATCGAGCTAGTGAACATCAACGATCCCGACGTTCTGAAGGCTGTTGTCGAAGAGACGGGCGTCTCCAAAGCTTCGAGGGCGGACCGTATCGCCTGTGCGACCCGGCGGGCCGAACAGTCTGCGCAACGCCATCGACGACGACTTCTTCGATGTCCTACGCGCCGAACAGGGCGTCGACTTGCGAGTAGAAGTGCTCGACGATCTTGAATTGAAGATCATGGACCTGGCCCGGTTCGCGGCATGAGGCGGGAACTTCTGCAGTACGGCGAACAGGAAAACCGATACGAGATCGTCCGCCGCCCGAGGAAAACACTGAACTTGGCCGTCGACCCGGACGCGTCCATTGTGATCGCAGCCCCGGAGGACGCAACGCTGGACGACATCCGAGCCAAGCTGCGGAAGCGAGCGATGGATGAGAAGGCAGCAGCGGCGCTTCTCCCAATCCCTGCCGCGGACGCCGGAGCGCAGGTTCGTCGTTGGAGAGATGCACCTCTACCTGGGGCGCCAGTACCGGCTGAAGGTCATCCCGCATGTCCAGGAAAGCGAAATCGCTCCGCGCTTCGGCCATAAATGACCGCGCCACTCGCCGAAGTAGCATCCCTTTGCAATCGGACTAATGTCCCCGTCGAACTCAGCGAGCGTGGGGGTCTGCCCGGTCGCCAGCGCGAGGTGATGGGCTTGGTGATGCATTCCCACCGTCATCACCCCGATAAACCCAAGGGCCCTGATGCGGTCAGGGTCGGCGCCGGTCACGGTCAAGGCGGCATTGCCGAGGATCTCCGATGCCTGCATTGTCCAGCCCTCGACACCATCCATTGTCGATGCGTGGGCCGGGAGCGGATCGAGTTGGCGGCGGTCGCGTCCTCCGGGTCGCCTCGAAGCGGGCGCCGCCGTCCTGGACGCGGGCGCGGAGCGTCACGTTGTCCAAGTCGACCAGATGCTGACGCAGTGCTTCGATACGGACGCGGCTCCAGTCGGTCTCCATGTTCGCCATCAACTGCGAAACGAACTCCGGAATGGCCGCCAATGCAGACTGTCCCCCTGCATGACCTCCTGGGAAACGGCGTCTGCGTTCATCCCATGTTCTCCGGCATCCAGACGAAGCTATCGCCTGGCGTGTGCGCGGGCCCCGGGTGCACGATCTGCTTCAGCGCCGTCATCCGCATCGAGGCGCGGGCGCGCTGGTCCTCCACCGCCGCCTCGGACGCGATCACCGTCGCGCCTTGTGCCTGCCAGTAGCCGTTGCCAAGCCAGCGATGATCCTGCCCGCCGGTGTTGATGACATAGGCCACCGGCTGGTCCGTGACCGCCCGGACGGCGTCGTGCAGCGCCGCGGCGCCTTTCCACGACCCGCCCAGGTCGATCAACACCGCGCCGGCCTCGGTCGCGACGAGGCCGAAGGTCGCGTTGTTGGCGAGGTTCTCGTGGCTGCGCTGCTCCTTCTCGCCGACGACGGCCCAGACGCCGTCGGTCACAGGTTGCATCTCTAGCGCCTTGCCGACGCCATCGCGGGAACGGCGAGGACGGCGGTGGTTAGCTGGGCGCGGATCACGCGTCGAGCCAGCCCTGGACCTTCGCCGCGTCTGGCAGTCCGCCCGAATGGACGAGCTTGCCGTCGACCGACACGCCCGGGGTCGACATCACGCCGGCCATCGCGATGGACTTGGGATCGGTCACCTTTTCGACATCGACTGCAACGCCAGCTTTCTCGGCAGCCTCCTTGACCATCCTTTCGGTGGCTTCGCAGCGGCGGCAACCGGAGCCGTAGATCTTGACGGATTTCATGAGGTCGCTCCTTCAGAGAATGGCGTTGAAAAGGAAGCCTGTGGCGAGGATTCCCGCGGCAACGACGGCAAGGAAGATCGCGATCAGGCGCAGCTTCAGGACCTGCTTGAGGATGATCATCTCGGGCAGCGAGAGCGCGATCACCGACATCATGAAGGCGAGCGTCGTGCCGAGCGCCGCCCCCTTGCCCAGCAGCGCCTCGACGATCGGGATGACACCGGCGGCGTTGGTGTACATCGGAACGCCCACGACCACCGCGGCCGGGACGGACCACCAGGTCTCGCCGCCCATGATGCGCATCATCATCTCTTCGGGTACATAGCCGTGGATCGCGGCGCCGATGCCGATGCCGATAATCACCCAGATCCAGACCTTGCCGACGATCTCGCGGACCTGCTCAAGCCCGATCTTCAGCCGGTCCGCCAGCGTCAGCCGTTCCTCCGGCAGATCGCCCACGGGGCCGGCGTTCAGTTCGCGCACCCAGTCCTGCAAATGACGCTCCAGCCCCATCCGGCCCAGAACCCAGCCCGCGGCGGTCGCGATGGTGAAGCCGAAGACGAGGTAGATCGTGGCGATCTGCCACCCGACGAGCCCGTAGAGCAATCCGAGGCCCACCGGACCGACCATCGGCCCGGCGATCAGGAACGAGAAGGTAACACCGAGCGGGATCCCAGCCGAAACAAAGCCGATGAAGAGCGGCACAGAGGAGCACGAGCAGAAGGGCGTCAGTACGCCAAGGGCTGACGCCAGCGGGTAGCCGAGGTACTCGCGCTTGCCGGCAAGGATCGCGCGGGTCTTCTCGGGGCTGAACCAGCTGCGCAGGACGCCGGTCACGAAGACGATCCCGGTCAGCAGCAGGAGAACCTTGGGCACGTCATAGACAAAGAACGCGATGGCCTCGCCGGTGTGGCTGTCGCGCGGTACCGGGAACAGCGGGGTCACCCATTCCGAAAACGGGATCAGCTGGCCGTAAACCAGCCACCAGACCAAAGCCGCCGCGGGCACGCCCGCATACCAGACCCAGTCCGGCGCCCCGTGATGGGCGCCTGCGCCATACGTTTCAGTGGTCATGCGACTTCCTTTTGGAGACTGCTTTCGGCGGCCAGCACCGCGTCGATCACCGCCGCGAGCTCCGGCGCGAGATCCGGATCGCGGCGATAGCGCACCCATTGCGCATCGCGCCTGTCGAGCACGAGGCCCGCGGTTCGCAGCACCTTCATGTGCCGCGACATCCGGCTCTGGCTTGCGCCGAGCCGGGCCATCAACTCGCAGACGCAATGCTCGCCCCCGCTCCAGAGGAGTGCGAGCGCGGCACGGCGCGTCGGATCGGAAATGGCGGTCAATATCTCTTGCATGGAAGCATGGCTATGCGCGGTCACGCATATGCGCCTTGATCCACGTCAAGCACGAAGTCCACGCCGCACGGGGAGCGTCCGGTTTCTCGGCGATCACGACCGAACCACGAGCATGGCCCACGACCCTGGGAAGTCGGTCGTCGAGGGTCGGCATCATGCCCTCGCTCGAAACATCCTGATAGATCGAACGAGACACATGCGTTTCGACCGCACCTCCGCGCGTGGAGGTCAGGCTTGCAGACGATGCGCGATCCATCGTCTACCACTGCGCCAACGACTTCAGCGGCCGATCATACCACGAGAGCATCGATGACGCATTCCACCCGCAGACCATCCCGGCCTACGCCATGAACGTTGGCGAGCTGCCGACGGTTCACGGAGCGCCGCTCCGGCTGCGCATCGAGCGGCAACCTGGCTACAAGCACGCCAGACTTGTCATGCGCATGGAGGCGGTGGCCTCGCTCACGCAGATCGGCAGAGGCCGAGGCGGGTACGGGAAGACGCAGGCTTCTACGAGTAGTAAGCTGGAATCTGAGGGATCGGCCGCTCGACGGGTCCAACAATCACTCTGAAGGGCCTCCTGTCGACGGAGTCGCAGCAATGAAAGCCACACGTCATCTGCGTCTGGTATGTCGCAGAGCGCCGATCGCGACGATCGCGATGGCGGCCCAGACACCGATCCGCAGCAGCATCGCGCCGATCGTGCGAGTTCTCGTAGGCGCCGCCCTGAAGCACATGCAGACCGAAGGCGGCCAGGACCAGAAGGGTTGCAGCCAGGATCGCCGCCGCAAGCCAGGCAGACCATGCGCGACGCAGGATCAGACCGACGCCGGCGATGATGTACGCGAACCCCGCGATGAAGTTGAACCACAGCACGAAAGGCACCGCGTCACCGACCGCCGCGCGTGCTGCGGCGCCGCCAAAAAGCGCGCGTCCGCCCGACAATATCGTCAATGCGCCGAAAGCCAGCGCAACCAGGCCCGCGATCAGCAGAGCAATTCTCGTCGTCGACCTCATCCTGTGTACCTCGTCATATTCAGCGATGCCTTCACTCGCCGAAGGTCGGAAAGCGGTCTGTCGCGTAGTCAGCGTGGCAGGCGCTGCATGCCTCGAGCATCCGTCCGTACTCCTCGTGCTGCCGCGCGCGGTCCTTGGCACGCGCAGCGTCCGCCAGTGCCGCTGAAATCCCGTGGAAGGCACGGTCCTGTTCGACGAAACCGGTCGGCACCGCCTCCATCAGGGCCGCCCTGTCCTCGTCCGTCATCTCCTGCTGCAGAATGAAGCTGTCGTGGATGCGCTGCGCAAGCTCCGCGACACGCGCATCCTCGCCGGCGATCAGCGCCGACAGGATCTGCTTGCTGGCATCCTCGATCGCGATCATCTCCTCGCGCAGCAGATCGCGCAGCGTCGGTGTCAGCTTGGGCGAGACCGGCTCGCCGCCCTGTGCAACCGCCGACACGCCGACCCCGACGCCGAGGGCGAGCGCAAGCCAGGCCGCGGCTCGTCGCGGACGTGGTCGCGGTGCACCGCTTCTTCCGTTCATCATGCCAGTATCTCCATTCTTCCGCAGATCCAGGCGCCTGAGGGTGGTCCTGACGCCTCACGCCAAGCGCAGCCGAGTGAAGCGCGGGCATCTCGATCCCCGCGACGGGCTGACCCCTTTGCGACTCACAACAGAGAGAGTAAGTGATTACTATCTTCTTGCAAGGGACGAGCTGCCCGATGTGCACAGGCATCGTCGAAACCTCACCTTCACCTGACTTGCGGCGAGCCGTGAGAGGCTCCCGGCTTCTCGGCCAGAGGCGAAGGCAGATGCCGTCGTGACAGCAAGGACGCGACCCGGGAACCTTCCGGCGGAGGAGCGGCGGAACGCCACCGTCGAGGCGGTCATCACCCTCGCCGCGTCGGCCAATCCCGGCGACATCACCACCGCGGCGATCGCGAAGCACATGAACCTTACGCAAGGGGCGGTGTTTCGCCATTTTCCCGACAAGCAGGCGATCTGGCTGGCGGTAATGAGATGGGTCTCCGACAACCTCATGGCGCGGCTCGACGCGGCATCGGAGGGTATCGCCTCGCCGCTCGAGGCGATGCAGGCGATGTTCTTGGCGCACGTCGCATTCGTGGCCGAGCATCCAGGTGCGCCGCGGATGCTCTTCGGTGAGCTTCAGGGTGCTGAGCAGACCCCCGCGAAGCTTTTGGCACAAACGATGATGAAGGATTACGCCGAACGTCTGCACGATCTGATCAAGGTCGGGAAAGCCCGCGGCGAGCTCGATGCCGCGCTTGACGGCGCGGCGGCGGCGACGCTCTTCATCGGCACGATTCAGGGGCTGGTCATGCAGTCGTTGATGTCGGGCGAAACGGCGCGAATGCGCGCCGATGCACCGCGCGTCTTTGCCATCTTCCGGCGCGGGATCGCAGCCGCCCGTGCGCGAGGGGAGGACTGACCGATGCCGCGCAAGGTCTTCATCGCACTCGTCCTGGCGGTGCTGGCTGCATTATTGGGGTTTTCCGCCTAGAAGATTCTCCTGGCACCGAGCGACCTTCCGCCGGAGGGATCCGCACGCGGCAACGATTGGATCAAGGCGGACCTGGTCGACGTCTCCACCCGGCTTGCAGGACGTGTCGCCGAGGTCGCCGCGCGCGAGAGCGATCTAGTGCAGCCGGGTGACGTGCTGGCGGTGATGGCCGCGACCGAGCTCGAGGCGCAGAAGACGCGGACCCAAGCGGCGGCGGCCAGCGCCGAGGCGGCAGTTTCGGTGGCTGAGGCTGGCGTCAGCAAGGCCGAGGCGCGTCTTGCGCTGACTCGGAGCGAGCAGATCCGGTTTCGATGCCGCCGAATTGCATCTCGGCTCGCGGGCGATGGACGCACCGCGGCCAAGATCGCGGTCGGCGGCGCTGTTGCACAACTCTGACCGGAGAGGATTCACAGCGTCAATCCGTGCGGTCGGATGGGGCGCATGAGCAGGCCATCTTCCGCCCGCTGCCGCACAACGAAGACGCGCGCTGTCCAGATCCCGCATCGGGCCTTCGGGAGCGCATCGCCGCGAGAGACCCTGATCGCCAGACCGCCGGGATCCACATCCGTATCGCCCTGATGAACCGCCTCAACGCCCTCGGCACCGCCGAATCCTCCGCGTCGCCTGAGACCACGGTGTAAGGGGCCGTCATACCTCACCCGTGAGTTGCGCAGCAACGCCAAGTCCGGGGCGCAAATATGCAAACTGTTCCATTCTGCTTGCGTGCTCCAAGGGGGCCGTCAGCCGGACGGGGCGCTGCGCCTCGACCCCGCATCCTCGGCGGCGGCGGCGAAGGGAGCGCGCGCCAAGCTCCTGCACAATGGCGTCCCCTACGGCTCGGACAGGGCGTCCGCCGCCCTCTCCCAGACCACACCCTGCGGATTCGGATCTGGATCGGCGAACTGCGGCGGAAGGTCGACGCCACCGAGGCCGTCGCGGGCGTACAAGGGCTTGAGCAGCTCAACCGTGCCTGCGGCCGCCTCATGGAGGGCGCAAACTAGAACAGGACTGGAACACGACGCTCGAAGACCTCCGCGTCCAGTCGTACGCCGAGGCCGTAACCGGGATCCTCACCGAGCGCGACGCTGAGATCGCAGTCAGGTTCGAGCAAAATCTCTGCGCTGCGTTTCCAGGTCTGGCCGAGAGAGATGTCGCACGCCGTGACGCGGCGAAAGCGCCAGGGCATGCCCGGCCACATCAGCAGCGCAGGGGCATACCGCCACGACTTCGCCGCCGACGGAAAGCTTCGCCTGCGCGCCATCATCCTCGTCGCCATCACCGGAGGGCTGGCCGGCGCGGCGCTGCTCCTGGTGGTCGGAATGCGGCAGTCGGCGAAGCCCGCACCGATCACGCAAGGCGTGCCATCTCGACGCAATAAAGACGTTCCGGCAACCACCAGCCCGCCAGAGCCGGAAACCTTCCTGCGAGCACCTCGTCTTCATCAGCCTGTCAGAGCGGTCTCGTATCCGCATCTTCCTTCCGGTGATCCGGCGCCTTAAAGGCGATCACGCTGTCGCCCTCCACAACGGACGGGCCGCTCGTGCCCTCCGGCGACACAAGGAAGAGCGATCCATCAACGCGCACAATCACTGCGGGAATGATTGACGGCGATTGCGGAAGGTCGTCAGGCCCCATGGCTGCCTCGACCTCTATCCTCCGGAAGCGCCATCCGGCGGCATGACGCTCCTCGAAACCGTTGAAGTCGAGGGTGGCGTCGGCCCAGACCTTGCCGCGCAGGTCGCGGCTGAGACCCCGCCTCTTGTCGAGCAGGCGCCCGCCGCCTGCAGCAATCTGCAGGACTCGCTCGCGGCCGACCTCTGGCGCCAGATGCGCGCATAGCAGAGCGTTGTAGATCTCGTCCGGCGTCGTGGCGAGGACGTAATCGTGGGGCTGTCGGCCGAGCGCCTCCTTTCCCTTCTCGGCAAGCGCATCGACGCGCAGGACGTCGATACCGGCGCTCCGCGCGTTCTTGAGCGGCTCCGCGTGAATGTCGACCAGCGTCACCGGCACATCGAGATCGCGAAGTGCTCGCGCCAGATCGATGGACCAGGGCGACGCCCCGATGATCACGATGCTGGGGCGGACCTGCGAGATGAGATCGAGCCAGCGCGCGAGCGGCCGGAGCGTGAAGCCGTGCAGCAGGACGGTGGCGGCGATGACGGCGAACACCGCCGGTTGCAGGAGTTCGCTCGACGGATAGGCCTCGGCCGAAAGCTTGATGCTGGCGAGGCCCGCAACCGCCGCGGCGACGATGCCGCGGGGGCCGATCCACGAGACCAGGACCCGCTCCTGCCAGCTCATGCCGGAACCAATGGTCGCCAGCATGATCGCTGCGGGGCGGACGAGGAACACGACTGCCGCCGTGACCGCGAGCAGCGGGAACGACAGGCGGGCCAGCACCTCGGAATCGAGATCGGAGGCCAGCACGATGAAGAGGGCCGAGACGATGAGGATGACCAGCGCCTCCTTGATCCGCGTCAGGTCTCCCAGCCCCGCGACGCCCATGTTGGCGAGAACGACGCCAAAGACGGTGACAGCGACGAGACCGGATTCCGGCATGACGACGTTCGACAGGGCATATATCGTCAGCACCAGGCTGAGCAGCATCGGCGACTTCAGCACCTCGGGAACGGCATCGCGGCGAAACGACCAGCGCGTCACCCATGCCGACCCGACGCCGAGGGCGACGGCGATGGCGAGGCCCGCCACGAGCGCGCCCCAGAACCCGGCGAACTCCCCCTCGGCATGCTGGCGCAGGACCAAGACCTCGAGGGTGACGGCCGCGAGCACGGCGCCGATGGGATCGTTGACGATCCCTTCCCATTTAAGGAACGACGCAGTCCGCGGCTTGAGCCGCGCCTGTCGCAGCAGCGGGATGATCACGGTCGGGCCAGTGACGATCAGGATGCTGCCGAAGAGAACGGCCACCCCAAGGCTCATGTCGGCGATGAAGTAGCCTGCGAGCGTCCCGAGCCCAAGGCTCAGCGGCACGGCTACCAGCGTCAGCCGCCGGATCCCCGACCCTGCCTCGCGCAGTTCCCGGTAGTTCAGCGCCAGCCCGCCCTCGAAGAGCACGATGGCTACGGCCAGGCCGATCAGCGGCTGCAGCGTCTCTCCGAAGGCCTGACTCGGGTCGATGAGCTGCAGGCCCGGTCCGACGGCGAGGCCGAGGCCCAGAAGCAGGACGATCGCGGGAACGCCGAGCCACGACGCAATCCACTGAGAGGCGAAGCCGCCGAACACGATGCAGAGAACGGCGATCGCCGTCGCGTTTTCCATGTCGGCGGCTCACTCAATTGGACCGGTAGAGTGTTTCATAACCTCCAAACTTCAAAACAGTTTCCGTTCGAAGGCAAATGAGCTCGGCGCACCTCGGAGCCGCCGCTGTCATGGTACAGTGCCTCGCTCGGCGCAGACAAAGGCGTCCTGTGGGTTGCCTGATCTGCAATGGTTCCGGGCGGACGGATCACGGGCCCAGAGGGCTGCGCTCCGACAGTGCGAGAGGTCTGCGCAGCACTCGCTGCGCCCGCTGCCTGATCTCCGGGTACGCGGCACCCATGCATGTATCCCTCCGGTGAGGGCAGCCTGACGAGATTGCGGCTCGAGTTGCAGGTCCGAGCTCATGGTCGACCTTGCATCCGACCCCGAGATCGAAGTCCTGTCCGCAGCGGATGCGGCGCGCCGCCGGCCTCGGCATCGGCGCCGCCCCGGTCGAACCCGGGGGCGAGGGTCGAGATCGCGCTGACGAACGGGCGTCAGCTCGTGGTTCCGGCCAACGTGGACCCGGAGGCGCTGGCCCGGCTCCTGCTCGTGGTGGACGGCCGATGATTGCCTTCGCCGCGGCCGTGAAGGTCTGGTGGCGTCACCGGCATGCGGGTGGCCAGCGGTTTCTCGAACCGATGGTGCAACCACTGGCGACCCCTGAACACGCTGGCGCTGCAGGTCCAGGAGGGGCTTGGGCGCGATCCGCACGCGGCAGGAATATTCTGCTGCAGGGGGTGAGCCATCGTGTCGCCATGCGTTCGAGACCGGTGGCGAGCGCGGCGATCTCGTGAAGATCCTTTGGCACGACGGTGTCGGCATGTCGCTCTGTGCGAAGCGGCTGGAGGGCGAGCCTGCGAACGCGCTCCGTCCGAGAGAGCAGGCGAGCAAGTTCATCTGGCCGGTGAGCCGGTCCGGCGAGGCGGGGCAGATTTCTGCGGCTCAGCTCGGCTATCTTCTGGAAGGGATCGGCCGGCGTAACCCGCGTTGGACGCAACGTGCTTCAAAGGCCGGATAAATCAGCTGCATCGCGCTGCTTTCGAGGGGCTTCCCGAAACCGGCGTGGTCGGTCTCGGATGCAGCCGCCGAACTCGCTCGTTTGCGTGCCGCGCTCGCGGCGACGGAGGCGCGGGCAGAGGTGGAGACGCTCCGCGCGGCGACCGCCGAGGCCGAGCCTGCACGGGCCGGCGCCCTGGCCTCGGCCACCGAGGCGGTGATCAAGGCGCTGCGTCTCGAGATCGCCAAGCTGCGGCGCGAACAGGACGGCAAGAGTTCCGAGCGGCGGGCCCGGCTGATCGACCACATGAAGATGGGCGAGGACGGCGAGCCATCGTGCGCCATTGGTTCAAGAACTGCTTTGGACCTGCATCCGGGATTATCGACCGTTCGCCGGTGGGGCGCTCCCCCGCCGCGCTCGGCCATTCCGTCGAACCCGTGGCGGTCACGGCCTCGCTCCACTTCTCCCCCGACCGCGAGAAGACCCACCCGAACCGGCCTCTCGAGGGATGGCAGGGGGTCCTCTGCAGGGTTCACGGGGACCGTGGCCCCGGTGGGGCCGCGTAAGCCCCGTGAACGCCTACGGCGGATACAACGATCTGTATCGGGCCGACCGCGAGCCGGGGCCGGTGACCGGCGCGCTGTGTTGGGCGCATGCACGCAGGAAGTTCTTCGTCCTCGCCGACATCGCCGACATCGCCGGCAGGATCCGCAAGGGCAAGCCCGCGCATGACAGCTCGCCGGTCGCGCTGGAGGCGGTGACGCGCATCGACGCCCTCTTCGACATCGAGCGTGAGCTCAACGGCTTGAGCGCCGAGGCGCGGCGCGAAGCCCGGCAGCGGCTGTCACGCCCGTTGCTCGAGGGTTTGCGTGACCGGTTGCAGGTCGAGCGCGCCCAGATGCCGAGGCACGCCGATGTCGCCAAGGCCATCGACTACATGTTCAAGAAGGGCCGTTGGCCCACCTTCACCCTGTTCCTCGAGGACGGGCGGATCTGTCTGACCAACAATTGCGCCGAGAGAGCGCTGCGCGGAGTGGCGCTCGGCAGGAAGAGCTGGCTCTTTGCCGGGTCCGAGCGCGGCGGTGACCGGGCAGCCTTCACGTCCACCCTGATCGTGACCGCCAAGCTCACCGACATCGATCCGTTCGGCAGGCTTTCGCGGCGCCACTGGCGCCACGATCCTGCCTCACCCTGGCTGGCGGACGTCCTCGCCCGAATGCCCAACCCGCCGGTCTCGAGGCTGCCGGAATTGCTCCCGTGGAACTGGCGGTCGCACCTTGCGCAGCAGAAGGCAGCCTGATGGCCCGCACCACCCAGGTCTGCAGTATCGACTAGGTCGGCAAGACGATCGGCGAGAGCCCCGAACTGATCGGGGTGATCAGCCGGAACTCCGCCGACATCGACCTCGGCGAGATGATCCAGGTCACGACGGCACCAAGGAAGGCATCACCACCCTCACGGACCGCGGCATCGAAAGCCTGCAGGAGTTCCTGGCCGACGTCCGGACATGGCGCGGCGGCATCCGCCAGTTCCTGATCGAAGTCGCATCCGGCACGCGCGATCGCGCACCCCACGCTTCGGTCAGGTTGCTGCCGCACAGGATAATGGGGACGCGCCGTTCCCGAAAGTGATCAGGATCGGCGAGAATTGCCGCAGGCCCTGCTGCCGCCGAGGATTCGCTCACCGACCCTGCATGCCTGTGGAGAGCGCATTCCGGTGCGCAGGTCGTCACCATTGGCCATCAAGACGTCGTCGATCCGGCCTTGCAGGACGGCGAGCGCCTCGGGGACCAGTCGGTGGGTGACGAGCCCGTCCGCGATTGTATTCACGCCGGCGGTCTCGGCGGGACGCATGCGTTCCAACTACATCGGGTCCACGGTTTCGGCGGCCTGGACCAGCGCCTCCACACCGGCGTTGCCACCGCACCAGGCCAGCGCCACACCGAGATTGCCCGCCGACGCGGTAACGATCTTCTGGCCACTGGCCGGTTCCGCAGCGAACAGGCTCGCCCCGCGCCCCTTGAAAGACCGGACCGGATTGAGCGTCTCGACCTTGAGGACGATTTCGCAGCCGAGCAGGTCCGAGAGGCTGTCGCAGCGGAACTGGGGTGTGTTCAGGAAATCCGGGTCGATGAGGGAGGGCGCCTTCTGGATCCACTCCGGGCTCAACCGGTCTGATCGCCGTGAGAGGGCACGCCGCTCCGATATCTTGTCTTGGGCGTTCCCATCAGGACAACTCGCTACCACAAGGTAGGACGGAGGACTTGACCCGCCCCGCGCGAGGGCTACGCCGATGCCCCCGGATCCTGGACAGCGCGACCTTGCCGGCCATATCATCCGGCATGGCCAAGAGCTCCGGCATCGGCAAGCGCCTCGCCTGCGACTGCAGCGACCAGGCGGTCCAGATCATTGATATCGTTGAAGCAATGAAATGAGGCGCGGACGACGGCATCCAGTCCACGCGCCTCGAAGTCGATCCGCGCGTAGGCGAGTGGCGTGACCGAGACCATGATCCCGGCACGCTTGAGCCGCAGCGCCGTTTGCGCCGGGGCTTCGTCGTCCCGGGTGAAGGTCACGATCCCGCAGCGACGCGCGCCGAGGTCATGGAGACGGATTCCCGGCACCCCGGCGAGACGCTGGCGCAGGTCTTCGGCAAGCGCGGTGATGCGCGCCTCGATCTGTGGCAAACCCAGACCCCGGGCGTGGCGGATCGCTTCCATCAGGCCGATCTGTCCCGCGACATGGCGCTCGAAGGTCTCGAAGCGGCGCGCACTCGGCTGCATCTCATAGCCATCCGCGGCGGTCCAGTCGGCGGCCCAGAGGTCGAGGAACGGCGGTTCCAGCCTTTCGATCATCTCCTTGCGGACGTAAAGGAAACCGGTCCCGCGCGGCCCCCTGAGGAACTTGCGCCCCGTGGCGCACAGCATGTCGCAGCCGATGCGGTCCACGTCGATGTCGATCTGGCCGACTGACTGGCAGGCGTCCAGCAGGTAGGGGATGTCGTGGCGGCGCGCGACGCGGCCGACCTCCTCGGCGGGATTGACGAGGCCGCAGTTCGTCGGGACATGAGTAAGGGCGATCAGCTTTGTGCGCGGCGTGATCATCGCCTCCATCGCGGTGACGTCCACCTGGCCCGTCGGGTCGCTGGGGACGAAGTCGATCTCCACGCCCAGTCCCTTCGCGCGCTGAAGCATGGCGAGCACGTTCGACACGTATTCCGACGCGTGCGTCAGGATCCGGTCGCCCGGCTCGAAGGTCATTCCGTAGAAGGCCATGTCCCAGGCGCGCGTCGCATTCTCGACGAAGGCGATTTCCTCCTGGGCGGCGCCGATCAGAGCCGCCGCCTCGGTGTAGAACGCCGCCAGATCCTGCGCTGCCGCCTCCTGTGCGGCATACCCGCCGATGCGCCGTTCGAGGTCCAGATGCCGCAGCACCGCCCGGTGCACCGGCTCCGGCGTCGGGGACGCGCCGGCGTTGTTGGCGTGGACGTAACTGCGGCAGGACGGCGTGTCAGCACGAATGTCTTCGACACTTATCATCCTTTTCTGCTCCATCATGTGGCAAGGAAATCGAGTAATGAGGCGGCATACTGTGCGGGCGCAGTCGACATGCCGTCATGCGCCTGTCCAGGAAGCACACCGACCGTCGCTGCTGGAAGCACGGATGCGAGCGCGTCGGTGACGTAGAGTTCGGGCGGGCTTTCGCTTCCTGTCTGAAGAAGCACTGGCATGCCGAGAACGCGATACGCGTGCGGGTCGATACGATGCCGCGACAGCGCATGGAGATCGGCGAGCGAAGCTGGCGTATCGGCGATGACGCCGGCCCACTCCCCGGTTCCCTGTGCGGCATGCAACTCCGCCTGAGGCACACCGAGAATATCAGCGAAAAATGTCATCGCGAGACACTGCCAGTCACCCGCTTCGCCAAGCCGGACAAGCGGTGCAATCTTGTTTGCGCTGAAAATGTGTGGCCACGGCGCCTCGTAGAGCACGAGCTTACGGACAAGCTGGGGCACCTCTCGCGCGGCCCCGAGCGCAACGAGCGCACCATAAGAGTGGCCCAACATGTCCAAAGGATGGCCGATATGCCTGATCAGCGCCACGGCGTCGGCAATCTCGTCCGCGAGGTCGTGACCAATCGTCTTGTCAGTCTGACCGCGGCCACGGCGGGACATGGCAATCCCGGTCACATGGGGCGCCAGCAGTGGCTTCACATGCCGCCAGTTCGTGCGTTGATCGCTGAACGCGCCATGAATGAGCATGAGGGGCGGGCCGACGCCCCATGTCTCATATCCGACCTGGATGCCCGTGGGGGTAACAAGGGTCGAGGTGTCGGTCGGCTTCGGAGCAAAGGGCTGGCGGATCATTCGAATTGTCATGAGTCATTTCCCGGAAGGGCCGGCGCGCAGGCCAGGATTGAATGCCCGGGTCAGAAGGTCATGCCGTAGAGGACGGCCATGCGATTTTGCCCGGACGCATTACCAGCGGATTGGAGGATCAGTCTCGAATGCGGCGACAAGCGTCGTGAGTGCCCGGCGTTCCGAGGATCGGTCGTGTCTACCAAAAGGAGTGGGCGGCATGACTGATCGAATTGATATGGTTCATCTTTTCGTCGTTTTCTGGATTTGCGCCTCAAGAATCGAAGAGCTCTGAACCTCTTTGCAGGTCGGTTCTCGAGCGCAGGCTACCAGCCTTGGGGGTAGAGACGCGTGAGCCGGATTGCGTGGTCGGCAGAGCAAAACTCGGGAATGCCCATGTCTCGACGGAAGTGATCGTTCAGTTCTGCGAGAGCGATACGCATCCTGCGTCTGCGCCTGTGCTCAACGCGCCCTTGCCAGGCTGACAAGAGACTCCTCGAGAAGCCGCGGAAGGGCGCCGGGCTTGCTTGCGGGATCTGGGTCATGATGTTCGTCCTTCGTTCAAAGCCACGTGGACGTTCGCGTGTGGCCGTGACCTTGAACGGCATGCAGACGTTAAATCGGCGTGAAATCAGACTTGGCAGAGCGCGAAGACATGAAAGAGTGCAGTGGGACGAAACCAGAAGTTCGGCGTTTCACCTTCATGCAACGCCTTGGTTTCATCGCGGCGTTGTTGAACAACTCTGACCGGAGAGGATTTCACAGCGTGAATCCGTGCGGTCAGACGGGGCGCATGAGCAGGCCACCTTCCGCCCGCTGCCGCACAACGAACTGTCCCAGTTGCAAGGGGGCGCCGCGCAAGCGCGGCTCGTTGGTGATCTGGCTGGACAAGGAGATGATCTGGCTCGCGCCGCATGACGGTCGCTCTGATCGTCTGCGGTGTTGTCCGAGGCGGCGATCCAGTTCTGTCTGACGATCAAGGTTCTGTTCAAGCTGCCGTTACGACAAACGACGGGGATGGGGGACTGCTTGCTGCCGATAGCCGGTCTGGACTGGCCATGGACACTGCCACTTCGGACATCCGGGCGGTGGAATTCACCTCCAGCAGAGACGGCGACAGCCCTGTACCACCGGCGTTGCTCGACCATGTCCGGGACGTCGATAAGATCGGCACCGTGGCCGCTGACGGGGCCGATGACTTGCGACACCGTCAATGCCGAGGGAACATAAAAATGGGCCTCGTGTTGACCTTCTGAGAAAAGCAGAAGGAGAGCACCATGTCCGTTGCACGCGTGACTGAAATTTCCGCGACCTCACCCGAAAGCTTCGACGATGCCGCCAAGCGGGGTATCGACAGGGCTTCGAAGACTCTGCGCGGCATGAAGAGCGCTTGGGTGAAGGATCAAAATCTGATGATTGAGGACGGCAAAATCACCGAGTTCAAGGTGAATCTTGTCGTGACTTTTGTCTTGGATGATTGACGGCATTTTAATCTGAAATCCCGAAGCACAGTCTTGGCCGCCCGGCTTCGGGCGGCACCTTTTTTTTCGCCAATCGCTCTTCATTTCTAGCCACGATCTTCTTCATCGATGTCTGACGTCAGCACTCTACGGCGGGATTTAGAAGTTTCTTACCCGCATCGAAAGCGCTCTGGTCATTCGTTTCGAAGTTGTTGATGCCGAGCTTCGTCCAGGTGTCGATCCCGACGTGGTTGTCGTAGTTCGTAGACGCCTTGAACCGCGGCTGGTCGAGGATGCCGGTGGCGTTGTCGATGCTGAGCCGGACAAGGCGCCGATGGCAGAGCAGTCGATCAAGCCGCAAAGTCGCCGACGTCGACGCAGCGCGAGGACGCGCGTTGAAGCGCACGGTCGTTGCTCCTCAGGCTCTCGCCCCTACGTGAATCGAACGCATTGCCACGAGGCGCGACCGGGTTAGCCTTGGAGGCGTCTACCGACAAGGAGCACACAACTGTCCAGAACTATCGACGTGAAGCTGATCCAGCGCGATGCTTCCCGAAAGCTGTATTTCGTTGCAGCAGGCTGCCTCCATCACCCCCAGGCCCATCTGGTGCTGGACCCCGATCCCACAGCACGCGGTGCACTCGAGGAGAGTATCAAGGCAGCGCTTCTCTTTGCTGACCTTTCCGATGAGGAAGCCGCATCCTTCCGGGAGCGAGCAATTGCAGCCACTCGGGTGGTTCGGGCGAGCGACGGCGTCCATGTCTTCGAGCAGGAAAAGCGCAAGTCGCGACGGCGTCTGCCCAACCCCAATACCTTCCACGATCTCGTGTCGTCCATTCGGCCTGGCTGGTGGCGCCGGATCCGAAAACAAAGCTGACCGCGCATGGCGCTGATCGAACTATGCTCGAGAGGCCCAATCAGGGGGATGGCACAAGACGGCCGAGGCAGACGTCTCGAGGCGCTCAAGCAGGTTGCGCACGTTAGAGATGTGTCATGACCTCCGCGCCACGCGATGCCGCGAGATCGTCGATCACCTTCCGCTGCGCTTCGATCCCGAGGCCGCTCGCGCCCTGCCGTTTCGTCGAGAGCCACTCGTAGGTCACGAGCCGCTGCGTTCGTCCAAGCATCTTGCCCTCGGTACGGACCTGCCAAACGCTTGTTGCGCAGCTCGGAACCGGGACTGAGGTCAGCCTTGTAGGCTGACCGAGGAAGTGGAGTGCCCCCCGTTTCACCGGACGGCCTGGCTGGGGTTGATGGCTGATCTGAACTGGACGGGCGAGCGCATGGCCAGCGCGGAATGCGGATGGACGGTGTTGTAGTCGTCGATCCAGGCGGGGACGAGCCCGAGCACCGTGGCGGCGTCGGGCGGCGGAGTGATGCGGACATGGTCGCGCTTGAGGGTCTTCACGAAGGCTTCGCTCATGCGTGCTGCGCACCTCTCCGGTGAGCGGACTGGCGTGAAGCAGGGAACGAGGCCGAGCTGCCGGGCGAAGTCGCGCGTCTCGACAGCGGTGCAGCACGAGCCGTTGTCCGACAGATGCTCGACGGGATGCGGGGCGCGATCCGTGCCGAACCTGCACTCGACGGCGGCGAGCATCATGTCGCGGACGTCGGAGCCGCTGATCCCGGCGCCCGTGACGGCGACGTGGGCGATGACTTCGCGGTCGAAGGCGTCGATGAACGAGACCTTGTTCGCCATCGGTTCGAGAACAATGGTCGAGTGCCACCCTGACCTTTTCTCCGTTCCAGCACGTGACCTCGCAGGCATCCGAGCCCCATCTGAGGTTCGAAGCCATGACGGCGATCTTGCCGTCGTGAACCCGTCCCTCCCGGCGGCCCGTGGACCGCTCCAGGGTCAGGCCGTGCAGGCTGAGAATGCGCAGCACTCGTTTGCGGTTGACGACCTCCATTCCTGCCGTTCGGCGCTCGCGGTTCAGCAGTGCCGTGAGGCGCCGGTAACCGTAGGTCGGGCGCGCGTCGACCAGGCGGCGCAGGACAGGGAGCAGATCATCGTCCTCGACCTTCCGGTAGGCGCCTCGCGGCTTCGACGTGCCCGCCGCGCGTTCATGGAGCTGCGACCGGCTCACGCCGATCGTCTCTGCTACGCGGCTCATTGGGAACCGTCCCGGGCGGCGACGGCGGCAGCGACATCCGTTTTTTGCCCCTGCCTTCTCGAGCGCGTCGCGCAAGATCTCGTTCGGCCTTCCCTCGGACCGACGGCGGTCGGGCCTCACCCATGGTTTTGCGCCCGAGCATCCGCTCGAGCTGGCGCACGCGCTCCTCGAGCTTGCGGACCCCGGAGGCGCCGACCACCGGTTCGTTCCTTCCGACCGCCATCGCACCCCCTTCGGCCATCAGGCGACGCCACCGAAACAGCAGGTTCGGAGCGAAGCCGTCACGCCGGGCGACCGCAGAGACGGACTCGCCGGGCACCAGGCTATCTTCCACGATGCGCAGCTTCTCGTGCGCCGGCCAATACCGGCGACCGGCGACGCCGGTGATCACCTCGACGCGGGGAGGTCTGTCGTTGGCCATAAGCATGTCCCCAAGCACAGGCTTGAGCCTTCCAAGGTCATGCCAGGCTGTCCGGCCGAAACGGGGGCACTTCAGGAAGCCGCATGGAAACTCATGGCGCCGGGGTCTCGGTTGGACGGGGTTTCGTGGCAAGGTGGCGGGGAGCGGCTAGCGAGCTTCGGCCATGAGCAGCAGCTTGTAAGACTTGCCGAAATCGCGTACTTCGGTACCGCTGAGTACGAAGCCGACTACGCATCCTGAGCACTTCCATAACCGCATGATAAAGCACGATCCCGCTCCGCGACCCGGCCTTTTGGCGGCGGCGCTTCTCGTGCTCACAATCACAGCGCACGACGCGATCGGTTCCGAGGATCCGGCCGAGGTCATCGATGCACAGGCCTGAGCGCCGTCACACTGGGATAGGACGCTGGGGACCCGTCGCCCTCTATCTCGCGATCGCACTGGGATGGTTCGTCGAGGGCATCCTGGCGGGTGCGCAAGACCGACTCTGGCTCCTCATTCTGGCGATGCCCGCACCTGCCATCTATGTCTGGCGTACAGGCCAGAGCCGGGAATGAGCCCCGACTTCACCACGTTCCTGATCACCGGTGTCGCTCTCAGCCTCGTCGTCCTCGCTTTCTTCATCTGGCGGTTCGGGCCGCTTCGGGCGGTGGCTTTCGCGGTCGTCGCGGGCCTGTTCCCGGCGATCATGGACTTCCTTTCGTCCTTTGCCGTCAGCAATTACGAGTATCCCGGACAGACCCGGCTCTGGGTCTTCACCTATATCTTCTTTGGCTGGATCTCCGTTTGCGGGACATGTCTGCTCGTCGCAGAGGGCATTCTAGCGCGGCGCGGACAGGATCTGCTGACCGCGCGTCGATTGCGGTGGGCAGCGCCGCTCCTCGCCGGAGCCATCGCCGTGCTCCTCGACCTCTTCATCGACCCGATTGCCGTCAACGCCGGCTACTGGGTCTGGCTGGTGCCGGCGAACGTCTACTACGAGATCCCGCTTCTGAACTTCGTCGGCTGGTTCGTCTTGATGTTCCTCGCCCCATTGGCCTGGATCGAGATTGCGCGCCACCCGGACTGGGGCCAGCGCAAGGTGCTCCTGGCTTCCCTGATCGCGCTGCCGCTGCTTTGCGTCGCCTCCATCGCGATGTCGCTTGCGCTCAACGGGATTATCGCAGGCGCCGGCCTGCGATAGATCAGGTCTAGCCGGAAGCAGTGCCCCGCCCATGCGTCTGGCAGCCCGACCGGCCCGGGGTGAGTTGGTACTTGTTCCAAATGACGAGTAACGCCCCCGCCTGAGGCCACGAGGGCCGGACTGGAGCGAGCGCCTATCCGCAAAGGGTACAAATGTCATAGCGGCCCGTTCGACGCCGCAGATAACGTCAATGATCATGTTCTCCCCGAAGCGAGACCTGCAGGCCGACGGCAGGAAATACCACCAGCTGTGTGCGGCGAACGCGACGCCGTAGCCGAGCAGGACATTCGCAACGGCCTCGACAATGGACGAGGGCCGGCTCTGCGCGTCCTGCGTCACCTCCCGCCATCGCACTTGGCCGCCTTCCTGGGTGTACGAAGTTCAGCCGCACGACAGGCCCGCTTTTCAGAAGGTTCTTCGGTCAGGCGCACAGGCGATACTCCCTTGCCAATTCCCGGGCGTTGACAGGCGCAGGACCCCGCCTGTCTCGCCTTCAAAACCTCCAGACTTTCGCCCCCCGGGGAGAGCCGTCACTCATCGCCATACGACGCCTCCCCGGCTCAACAATTGAACCGCGAACGGGCTCCGTGCCGACGGGGTGAGCCCGAGTTCAAGCATTTCCTTGCCTCGGTCGATGCTGGCATGCAGGAGCTTGATCCGGTTCTTCTCCGTGGTCTCGAGGCGTTCGGCGAGCCGGCCTGCTCGCTCGCCGGGCCGCCGAAGCGAAAGCAGGAACAGGAGCACGGCGAGGACGATGGCGCTGTAGCGTAGCGCCGCCCGCATCCAAGGGTTGGCGGCTAATCCGGTCAGGAGCGTGGCGATCATCGCTGTCCCTGGGACAATCGTCGAGGCGGGCGTAGATCGTGACCCTGATGCCCCCGGAGCGCGACGGCGATGAACACGCAGCGCAGCGTGTCGAGATACGGGACCAGCGGCAGGATCGCGGTCTGCGTCTCGCCCAGCACCTGCTGCGCCACCTTGACGCCAGCCGCGCCCAGCGTCGCCACGCCTGCCGCCCCGCGGCCCTTCGTTGTGCGGCTCTCTGCCAGGACGTCGTGCGCCGACGTGGCGATCGTGTCGAGCCCGAGCTAGAATGATCCTTTCGGATTATGCCAGGCGTGCGGCGCCGATCGAAGCGCACGGCGATCAGCACAGTTTGACGACAAACGCGTTACAAACCGGGAGGGACAGGCTTCGAAGTCTGGAATTCAAGAGGTGAAATATAAGAAACCATGGACTTGAGTGCTATTCCGCAAAAGGGTGCAGTCATGAGGTCCGAAGAATATCGGCCCGGAGAATGCGTCCGCGCCTCTTCACGCCGGGGCCGGTGCTCAGCCCCTCCCGCATAACCCTATAAAACAACGGAAAAATCCGGCCGCAGCCGGACCGGGAGAACGCTTTCGCTGGGGCAAGTGGCGGAGGGTATGGGCCTGAAAGACAACGGATGCCCTCTCCTTCAACTTGTGCTTCGACACCACGAGTATGGAACATCGCGATGCCGTCAGGCTGCGAGCGGCATCCACCCCATCTCCAATTGCTTGATGTTGCGACTGGGGTCCACACGATGTCGCGTCGCTTCGACCCCGATGATATGAGCTTGGTACCGAGGTCGCGTTTGAGCGCCATGGACATTCCTAGTTGTGAAGAGAAGCGGGTTATTGGCTATTAGCGAGCGGCAGGAGATGCTTAGGGCAGTGGTACAAGTGTATCGACGACGAGCTGGAGATGTTGCGGATCTAGGCCCGCAGAGCAGTTCACGAGCACAATACACTAGACCCGGACCGGCGCGGTCGGCGCAATGGTCTCTGATCTCTTCGCACGCGTCGGCAAGGGCGTTTTTAAATCCCCGTTTCAATGCGCCTAGGGCTTCAACATCGGGCTTGGCGAGGGCGTCTACATCAATGCGGGCTGCACAATCCTCGATCGCGGTTGCGTCACGATCGGGCCGCGTTCGTTGCTTGGCCCAGGCGTCGAGATATATTGCGCAGAACATCACAAGGATCCGGTGAAGCGTGCCGATGGTCAGGAGATTGCTCATCCGGTTGAGATCGGGAACGATGTATGGATCGGCGGGGCTGCCATGCTTCTGCCCGGAGTGACCATCGGGGATGATGCGATCGTCGGCGCGGGCAGCGTCGTCACGCGCAGCGTTGCGGCAGGGGACACCGTGGCCGGCAATCCGGCGAGGCTGGTAGCGAGCGACAATAGTGCCTCCCTGAGCGCAAACTCCTGAATGTCGTGATGCGAAGGTCCGCAGAGCTGGATGCGCCATTGCCCTCCACACCAAAGGCCGGATTGCGTGACTGAAGGACAATTCGTGCTCACCGACCAGTCAACTTGATCTGTTCTTTCAACCATTCTCCCAGAAGTCGGATACCGACCGACCCGGCCATTTCCGCGGTCGTGACCAACCAGTAGGCCGACGGCACCCGCACGGGTTCACCGATAGACTTCAGGAGCCCTTGTCGGATGTCGTCCTCGATCAGCAGACTTCTTCCGAGCGCGATCCCGAGGCCACCTATGGCACCCTGAAGCATGAGGTCAGCACGATCGAAGTACAGTGACGGCTTGGGGTGTTCTCCTCCTTGCCGCAAATACTTCCAGTAGTCATCCCATGTCGTTCCGGTGCGGAATTTCTCGGCACCTCTGTCGGCGAGGATCGGGACGCTTGCGCTCTCGAAAGCTGCCTCCCCTAACCGGTCAGCGCCGGGATATGCCGTCCCGATGACTGGCTGGATCTGACACTTCGAAAGCCGTGTGGCGTGCAAGCCCGGATAAGGACCCGGACCGAAGCGGAATCCGGCATCGACGTCGCCGGTGTCGAACCGCGCGAGACCTTCGCGCACGTCTATCGACAGGTCTATTCCGGCGCGTTGCGCATCCGGCAGTCGAGGGATCAGCCATTTCATCGCAAGCGAAGAGTGAACCGAAAGTCGGATTGCCCGTTCAGACCGCAACTCACGCGCGGCGACCAGCGCGCGCTCGACATCGTCCAGCGATCGATTTGCAGCTTCGCATAGAATTGCGCCCGCCCGATTGGGCTGCACCCGGCGTGTCGTTCGGTCAAAGAGGGCCATCCCAAGCGCCGCTTCTAAGGCACGGATGCGATGGCTGACCGCGCTGGGGTCCAGCCCGAGATCCTGCGCAGCTGCAGCAAAACTGCCGTGACGAGAAACGGCCGCGAGCAAGGAAATGGACTGAACCAGTTTCCTCAGCGGTGCATCACTCTGAACTTCAATCATGAGAAATTCTCACTGCTTCATGTTGAAGAGCATCTTGGTCAGAACGCTACTTTGTTCAATATTTGTTGCATCGACAATCAGAGACCGTCGCAATCCTGAGTGAATATCTCACACCAATTGGCGCGACTGTCCAGATGGCGTGCCCAAACCGACAGACTGAAACCGGAGACCATCACATGCACACTTTCGATCACACTCTCCCGACAAAACGGAACCTCACGCGGATCCCGCAATCGGACACCTTCCGGGTCTTGCTGATCCTGGCGATCTTTGTTGCCACGGGCGTAGGCATCTCGGTTCTCGCCAGGGATCCCGGCCTCGTGACGCAGCCCTCTGCTCAGGCGGCGGGCATTGAGGACTGGCACGGCAATGTCGCCAGGTCAGGACGGTAGACGAAAATGGAGAGCCAGATGTCAGATCATCACGATCGAGCCACCCGCGCCGTTGCCGTCCATATCGTCAACGCATTCACCTTGAACGGCACCGGCGGCAATCCGGCCGGTGTGGTCCTTGACGCAGACGCTTTGGACGCGGCCGCAATGCAATCCATCGCCGCGCAGACGGGATTGTCGGAGACGGCCTTTGTGTCCCGGTCGCCAACCGAAGGGGCCCGACTCGACTTTTTTACGCCGACCCGACGCATCCCGCATTGCGGGCACGCCACCATCGCGGCGTTCGCCTTGATGCGCAGTGAGGGGCGCATTTCCGATGGGCCGACCTCGAAGCAGACGGTCGACGGCCCCCGGCGCATCCACGTCCGGGATGGTGCAATATTCATGGAGCAGCAGGCGCCCCGCTATCTGACGCAGGCGGACTGGGCCGGAACGGGGATGACACAGTCTGACGTTCTGACGGCAGTCGGGTTGAACGCCAATCGCTTGGATTCCCGCATTGCCCCCCAGGTCGTCGACACCGGTAATCGTTTCCTTGTGATCGGTGTCGCAAGCGAGGCCGATCTCGCCGACCTCGCTGTGGATCAGGAGACGGTGGCGCGGATCAGCGAAGCGCTGGACCTGATCGGCTTTTATGTCTTCTTTTTACCTGGCGAAGGGGGCTTCGTCCATGCCAGCACGCGCATGTTCGCGCCCCGCTATGGCATTCCCGAGGAAAGCGCGACAGGCATGGCCGCCGGCCCACTCGCGTGCCTGCTGCACGATGTTCTGGGCGACCGGCGGACGCATTTCGTCATCGAACAGGGCCGTTTCATGGCCAGCCCCAGCGTCAGCCGGATCCTCGTCGATCTGGAGGTCGAAGGCGGCCGTATCAGCGGCCTCATGGCTGGAGGCGAAGGACAGACGGCGAGGACCCTGCAGATCGAACCGTCTCGGCCTGCGTGAAGCAGACAGGACATGTCGCCGAACGACCTGCCGATGAACCGCTCAAGCGGCTCGGTGACATGTCTTGCGTCGAGAGCGACAACCCCAAACGCGGAGAGGGTATCCTATCACGGAATACGTTGGCTCGTGGGTATCCGCCGACGAGCACATCGCGCTGCCGGGGTTCTCGTCAGCCGCATCCGGTCCAGCGCTTCCTGCACGAGCTGTTTCGGGAGCATGCGGCGGGCCTTCCGCGCTTGGCGTTTCCGACACGATCCCATGGCGCGGAAGCTGCCCCCACCCGTGCGGATCGCCTCGCCCGAGAAATCCACGCCGGTGACGAGCGCGCCACGCTGCGCCAGCGCAAGGCTGTCCGCCCCGAAATGGCATTGCAGATGCAAGACGCGTTTGCTCTCCAGCGGGCCGACCAGTTCCGGCAATTCTCGCTCTTCCAGCGCATCGAGGCGGCCGCTTCCGGCCCGCAGCCCGCAGCCCGGTCAGGTCCATGCCGCCCGGCGCAAGATGGACCGCCACGCGTTCATCCCAATTGGCACGGTTGAAACCGAAGATCGCATCGAGGTCCATTCTATTTTAGCTTCCCTATTCAAGTCGCCGGATGCTGCCGTCGACGCTCTTATCGCACCGAATTTTCTCGAGAAAAAGTCGACCTGCGGTACAGTCGCCAAGGCCAAGATGGACACTACCACAATCGGGCGGCAGTTTCAGACGCCCAAAGAAGATGGCGCGCGATGCCGTAGACATAGAACGTTACGAAGATCATGTTGATGTATTGCAATTGTCGCTCGGATCGAAGCCACCCGAAGTAGATCCAGATCAGACAAAACGGCAGGCTCAGCGACATCGCTTGAAGTTGCCAGCCTTGCACGATGCAGATGGTACTGCTGATGCCCAGCGCGACCGCCAGCCATTTGAGCGGTTGCTCGTATGCGGCAACGGCCAACAGCGTTCGTCTGATGCCTGCTGCGGCACGATACGCAGTATTGTTATGAATAAACATGGAATTGCCTGAACTCAATTTATGTTCCGGTAGCGAAGAGATCTGAAACCCGTCCCACCGACATGGCGGGGCGGGTCCCAGATCCTGTTCGCGTCTGTCCGGGACGCGTTTTTCAGCCGCCCATCTCCTTCCTGAACTGATCGAAATCGATCTGCAGGCCGTTCAGGATCGTCGACCAATGGCGCGTCAGTGCGGCCTGGCCCACGGCTTCCTTGATCTCGCCTTCGGTGGCACCGGCGGCGCGGGCGGCCTCGGTATCGGCGAAGACGCAGTACTGGCAGGGGATCTGCGCGCCCACGGCGATGTTGATGAGCGCCTTGACCTTGGGCGACAGTTCCGTCTGATCGCTGAACTCCATGTCGCGGGTCATGATCCAGGCACCGCGAATGCCGTGCTCAGGATATTCCTGCATGAAGCTCGGCACGAAACCGAAGGCGTCCTTGATCTCCGAGTAGGTTTCGGCGGCGGTTTCCTGTGCGGAAACGGGCGCGGCGAAGGCGGCCATCGCGACGACGGCGGCCATGACAAAGGTCTTCATTTTCTTCTCCAGCTTTGGTTGGGTCGAGAGCGCCGGACAACGCGTCCGGGGCTGGCGGCTTTCTGGATCAAACCGCGTCTCGAACCTAGTCAACCTCTGGTTCGGGGAGCCGAAAGCCTGAGAACGTCCAGCAGTTTAGTCCGATGAAGGATTGTGTCGCCGACGTTTCGTGGCCGGGAACCCGATGCGACTTGACCTGCGGTACAGCGTGAAAAGTCGCTCAGCCTTGGCTGGCGGGGCTGAACAGCAGCTTGATGTAGGATCGCAACAGCACGATCTGCTCGGCCAGGACCTTCGGTTCGCACACCGCGCGCGACATCACGATGCCGCCCTCGACGGTGCTCGAGATCATGTCCGCGACGGTTCTCAAATCGACATCATCGCGCGGAGGATAGATCGCCGCGATCTCCTGCAACATGCCGAGGAAGCGTTCACGCCAGATAAGGATGGCCTGCCGGTTCAACGTCCGGACATCCCGGTCGAACATGCGCTCCGAGTAGGCCACCGTCGCCACCAGGCAGCCGGGATGGCCGTTCGGAAGGTCGCCCATCATCTCGGACAACAGCTTCAGCCCGATCAGGAACGAATGCAGCGGATCGCCATGCAACTCGCGTGCGCGGGTGAACACATCGTCAAGCAAGGCTTCCTCGGTGTCGAGATAGCGTTGCAGGAGGGCGCGGGCGAGCTCGTTCTTGTCCTTGAAGTGGTAGAAAAATCCGCTCTTGGTGATCTCCGCCTCAACGATGATCTCGTCGATGGAGGTCGCACCAAAACCCTTCGACAGAATCCCCGTCTCGGCGATGTCGAGAATAAGCTCTCGCTTGGACTTGACCTTCTCCATGACGTTCCCTCCGCCGCTACGACTGCACCAGTGGTAAAGTCCTTGACCCACACCCACGGTCGGCCAGTCGCATTAATCCTGAAGCGAACGGAAAAGGTTGGCTTTTTTGAAGCTGCCTAGACCCGACCACCAGTCTTCTACCGCCTCGAACGTGGAACGTCCATCTTCTGCTGCATCAGCGCAGGCACATGCCGACGCGAGTACAAGCAAGAGAAGGCACAACAGCATGACAAGCATTACAGTTCGGCGACAAAGGCGCTTTCGCCCGTTCGGCGCCGACATTACCGCGCTGTGGCGCGGATTCATCCGTCGCAGACAACATGGCAGGCAAATGGCTCGCCTCGAGAAGCTCGATGACTTCCTGCGGCGGGATATCGGACTGCCGCCGCGCGGCACACCGGCCCGCAAAGTAGACACGCTTTGGTAGGAGACACCTAAATGACCCAATCATTCCCCGTCCCGCTGCCCGGTCGCTACTTCCTCACCGAAGGCGGCATCGAAACCGAAATCATGTACAAGTGGGGCTTTGATCTGCCCGACTTTGCGATGTTTCCGCTTCTGGAAAAGCGCGTCTCAGCAGAGGCGATACGCAGCATGTATCGCCGATACCTCGACGTCGTCGCGCGGCACGGCCATTCGGCGCTTATCGGCGGATTCGACTATCGCGCCAGCCCCGACTGGGGGCGCTAAGCTGGGCTATTCCCCAGAGGCGCTGCGTGAAGCGAACCTCCGTTCGATCCAGTTCCTGCGGGATGTGGCCGCAGAATATCGCGGCGATATCCCGCGGGCGCTGTTTTCGGGCTATGTCGGTCCGCGCGGCGACGCCTACAGCCTCAACAGGCGCACGACCGTGGAGGAAGCGGAAGACTATCATTCCGTGCAACTCGGAACGCTCAAGGAGGCCGGTGTCGATCTTGCCTGGGCAGTCACTTTCAACAACCCTGCCGAGGCGATCGGAGTGGTCAACGCCGCCTGGCGCATCGGTATTCCGGTTGCTGTATCCTTCTCGCTCGACAGTTCCCACCGACTGTCCTCCGGGAGTCTCGCTTGCCGAGGCGATCTCCATCGTCGATGCGGCGACCGACGGCTATCCAGCCTTCTTCTCGCTTAACTGCTCGCATCCGTTCGAGTTCGAGCCTGCACTGGACGGCGGCGACTGGACCCGGCGTATCCGCTCGATCCGGCCGAACGCAGCCAAGATGGACAAGATCGCCCTCTGCAAGCTCGGCCATCTCGAAGAAGGCGATCCCGAAGAACTCGGCCGCCTGATGGCCGATGTCGGACGCCGCTATCCGCACATGGACATCTGGGGCGGCTGCTGCGGCACCGGGCATGTGCATCTGGAGGAGATCGCGCGCCACCTGCCGGACCAGGTGGTGGCATGAACATCGAGATGCTGAGGGCGGACACGCCGTCCTGCCGCAGTTACGTCCACGCCAACAACGCCGGCGCGTCGCCGACGCCGGAGCCGGTGCACCAGGCGGTGCTGCGGCATCTGGACCTCGAACGGCGCATCGGCGGCTATGCCGCGCAGGAGGCGGCGGCGCAGGATCTGGCGGCGTTCTACACCGAGGCGGCGGCGCTGATCGGCGCCGCCCCGGAGGAAATCGCCTTCGTCGAGAACGCGACCCGCGCCTGGGACATGGCCTTCTACGGAATGCCCTTCGCGCCGGGCGACCGGATCCTGACGCACGCGTCGGAATACGTGTCGAACGTGCTCGCCATGCTTCAGCGCGCGAAACGGACTGGGCGTGGAGATCGACTTCGTCGCCCAGCGACGCCGACGGGCCAGGTCGACGTCGCCGCGATGGAGGCGATGATCACGCCGCGCACAAAGCTGATCGCCCTGACTCACGTCCCGACGAACTGCGGCCTCGTCAATCCCGCCGAGGAGGTCGGCCGCGATCGCGCGCCGCCACGACATCCCCTACCTGCTGGACGCCTGCCAGTCGGTCGGCCAGATCGACATCGACGTGGACAGCATCGGCTGCGACATGCTCTGCGCCACGGGGCGCAAGTTCCTGCGCGGGCCGCGCGGGACCGGGTTCCTTTACGTCCGCAAGGAGATGATCGAAAGGCTGGAACCGCCGTTCCTCGACCTCTGGGCCGCCGACTGGACCGCCGCGGATGGCTATGAGATGCAGCCGAGTGCGCGCCGCTTCGAGACCTTCGAGCGCCATGTCGCGGGACAGATCGGCCTGATGGAAGCGATCCGCCACGCCCGGGGTCTGGGTTTGCCACAGATCGAGGCGCGCATCACCGCGCTTGCCGAAGACCTGCGCCAGCGTCTCGCCGCGGTGCCGGGAGTCCGTCTCCATGACCTCGGCGCGCGTCGCTGCGGGATCGTGACCTTCACCCGGGACGACGAAGCCCCGGCGCAAACGGCGCTGCGGCTCAAGCGTGCCGGGGTCATGGTCTCGGTCACGCCACTCGCCTACGCGCGGATCGATTTCGAGGCGCGTGGACTGGATGCCGTCGTCCGCGCCTCATTGCATTGCTTCAACGATATCAATGATCTGGACCGCCTGGTCGCTGCAGTCGCAGGCGAGGCGCTTGCCGGAGGGCTCGGTCATGCCAAATGATTGCCGGAGCAAGGTCACCCTCGGCACCCGCAGGTCCGGAGGCATCGGCACGGCCATCGCGCAACGGCTCGCACGAGCGGGCGCAAGGGTCGCCACAGGTCGTTCACGCGACCCGGAAGGCACTCCCCTTCTGGTCGATGCGCCGACAACCCGGGCCTTGGCCCACTCCCGCCCGGATGCCGGTCAGGAAGGATCCCGCCTGGTCAGAATATGGGAAACGAATTTCGACCTCGCCCGGAGAGATGAACTGGTCGCGTACGCGAATGAGATCTCCTTGCCTGTCCTGAGGACTTGCCCGGGGTGCACGGGCGTGATGTTCTTCACGCGCGAGGACTGGTGGATCACCCAGACGATCTGGCGCGACCATAAGTCGATTGACGCACTCACGGTCGATGCCGCCTACGCCCGAATTGTCGAGGGCATCATTGCGCTGAATATCCTGGGATCCGCGACGATGACGAAGGACTACGACACGGCCGGTGGCAGCTTTGAGCCTTTCGCACAAGGGTAATTTAGCTAAGATCCGCACAGAAATCACAACCGATCCAGATCGGAAACCATTTAGGAATAATGACGCCGAGAATACTTCAGACGCTCCTGGCCCTCGTCTTTCTTATTCTGGGCGCGTGGTGCCTGTTCTTTCCATCAACGGTGATCGCCGTGACTTTTCGTCCGGAGTTCGCGACAGAAACGAAGACGGCGCAATTTCTCATGGGGTGTTTCGGGGCGCAGGCCGTGCTTGCCGGAGTGCTTATCCTGGCTGCTCGGTTCACTGCCAAGACGTTTCTGGTCTTTGGACTTGTAGGCTCGATCCCGTTCTTCGGCTTCAACCTCTGGTTCACTCTCGTGGACCCTGTTCTGAACGCCTGGATGCTGCTCGATACCGCGGGAAATCTTGGGATCCTGGTCTGCGGCTTATGGGGCTGGGCGCTGACGCGTCGCGAGACAGATCGCACCGAGCGCGGCACCTGAACATGAGTGACGTGAAGCATGCCCGCCGCGCCACCGCCACGGCGGTCGGCGCGGTCGCAATCTTGAGTTGCGGCGCGCTTGCGCTGCTGACGGTGAGGGCAGGAGATGTCCCACATTTTCAGCTTCTCGCTCTGACAACCGCCTGCGCATCCTCTGCGGAACGGTATTCCTTTTGATGCCCGGCCGAGGCTCCTCGGACCTTCTCCAGCCGTTACTGCCCTGGTCCGTCGCTGTTAGTGCGATCTTCTCATACCACGCGCTTTACCTCTACGCACTGGCGACGGTTTTACCCGCCCACGCGAGCCTCATCGCTTATTTCTGGCCGTTGTTGATCGTGCTACTTTCAGCCATCGCCGACGGGGCTCCGGGTTTTTCGTTTCGTCACCTTGCAGGCGCAGCGATGGGGCTCTTGGGCGTGGCCCTACTGCTGGCGGACGAAGGAGCCGATCTCTCATCGCAATGGGCCGTCGGCGGCTAACTCGCAGCGGCGTGCTGCGCACTCGTCTGGTCGGGCTATTCGGTGGCCAACCGCCGTTTCGCCGCCGTGCCGAGCGAAATGCTAATCGGCGCCTGCGGAGTGGTCTCTCTCCTGGCCGGCGCCACCCATCTCGCCACTGAAACGACCATCATGCCGGATGCACGGAATTCTTCCGCTTCTCGGCGCATTGGCCTATTCGCGCCATTGCTCTCAACTCTGCTGCTGGTTCTTGCGGGCCACGCAGAGCCGAAGCGCTGGCTGGCACTCTCTGCCGTTCTGATCGTCGTCGGCGCCATCGTCGCTGCATCCGGCAGACGGAGCGCAATAGCGCCGCGACCCAACCAGGATACAGGATGCCCGCCTTCACGACGGCAAGATCGCCGTCATGGCTTCGAACCTCAGATGGGGCTCGGATGCCTGCGAGGTCACGTGCTGGAACGGAGAAAAGGTCAGGGTGGCACTCGACCATTGTTCTCGAACCGATCGCGAACAAGGTCTCGTTCATCGACGCCTTCGACCGCGAAGTCATCGCCCACGTCGCCGTCACGGGCGCCGGGATCAGCGGCTCCGACGTCCGCGACATGATGCTCGCCGCCGTCGAGTGCAGGTTCGGCACGGATCGCGCCCCGCATCCCGTCGAGCATCTGTCGGACAACGGCTCGTGCTGCACCGCTGTCGAGACGCGCGACTTCGCCCGGCAGCTCGGCCTCGTTCCCTGCTTCACGCCAGTCCGCTCACCAGAGAGGTGCGCAGCACGCATGAGCGAACTCGCCCCTTGGGCTCTCGTAGAGCGTCGAAGTGTTCAGGGCGAACCCGAGCACCTCGCTCGATCCGGTCGCGCAGAGTCGCCACCAGCTGCAAACGCGCGCCCGACCGGCCTGCCAGTGCTCGAAATTGTAGCCGCTGTGGATCTCGCAGAGCGGGGCCGGGCCGCTCGAACCCGCGAGGCGCGTCAGCATGGATCGGACGGTCGCCATCTGACGCCCCGACCGGATCGCGTAGTCGGGGTCGTCGTAGCCCCACCAGTCCCAGCAGGCGTTTGGATTGGCCGGCGTCTCATGGGCCTGCGGATAAAGGACGATCAGCCGGTTCGCGTCCGCCCACTGGTTGTAGCCAACGTCGGTAATGAAGGCATCGCCGATGCGAGCTGCACTCTGCCTGCAGCCGTGGAAGGCGACGTGCACCCGACATTGGTCACCGGCTGAACACGAGGCCGGGACATAGGCAAAGCCGACGTCGGCCATGCCATGGGCCGTGGGATCGCCGAGGAACTCGCCCTGTTCGAACTCGAGCAGCGCACGACCGGCTCAGCCGTAGGCGCATCTAGTGGACCGTAGATGTGCTCGAGCAGATTTCCGGCCTGGTCGTAGTCGCAGTCGTTGATGAACGGGCTTTTGGTGACGCCGCAGGGCTTACCCCGGTCGTTGGTTATGAAAGCATGCCCGGCGGGCAGGTCGTTCACGTACGCGATGGCCTCCTCGGGCATGCCGGCGAGCCGGTAGAACGCCGGCACCTGTGCGACCACCGGCGGGGTGATTGTGTCGTCCTCGGTTCCCGAGAAGACGTAGACGCGGTCGCCTGCGAGCCCTGACAGCGGGTCGATCCGGTCTTGATCCGCCAGGCTCCGCGCCTGCTCCAGGAGCCGTGCTGGGTCGGGCACCCCGAGGTGCGTGTCCATACATCGGTTGAGCGCCAGGATCAGGTTGCCGGCTGCGCATCCGTACGGGCCTCCGGCAATGATCCCGGCCCCGATCACCGTGTCCGAAAATGCGACATGAAATTGTCCCGCCATGTACGCCCCGGACGAGAGCCCTGAGACGGAGGTCTGCGCCAAGTCGATGTCGAACGACGGCAGGGCCTCTGCGCCATTCGCGACGTTGGGAATTGAGAAGACTGCGGCCAGAACTGATGCGGCGAGCCGGCAGCAGCGCCTTGCTGTCTTCACTTCTGTGCTTAGGGGCGGAAATTGGTTCTGCGATAGTCGACCGTTGATCGAAGCTGCCATCGCTTCCGCACCCCCTTGCCCTGCCAGGTCGAACTGTCGCCGATCGACCGCGAGATGGCGAGGGCTCCACGACGGCTCTGCGGGTATTCGCTTCGACCTTAGTCACAAGAGACTTTTGAGTCGGCTCCTCCTCGCCGGGCAGGGGCCACATGTACACCAGCTCGTTGTACTCGGCCTCGATCGCCGCGTGGTAGAGGCGTTCCCCGATCGGCTTGCTGGCCTCGTCCTGAAGCTCGCGCATGGACGCCCGACGAGGTCCTGGTTCGGACGGGCGGCAAACTTGCCGTCCTCGTTGCCGCAGAAGATGTAGAGGTCGCGGGCGCTGAAACGCTCGGCGACCACCTTGAAGGCTTGAAGGGTCGCGTCCTTGTTTTCCTCGACGGCCGTGAGGGCTTCCTACCGCAGTGCGCGGGCATCTTTGGAGGTGCGGCAGTCCGCCTCTTGGGCAAGGGTCGGGACGGCGGCGGCGACAAGGACGGCGGTGCTGGCAGGAATAGCGCGCATGGCACTCCGCCCGCCGGATCGGAGGCCCGCACCGGCGCCTCGACCTCATGCCAAGGGCGTCTCTTTTCTGCGTCTGAAGTAGCGCCATGACATTCGCGGAGCAGTTCAGCGCTGCCGGGCCTGCACCAGATATCCAGAAACAAACTCCTCGCCCAATGCCCGCATTGCTTCCAATCGGTGAAGACCCTCGATCAGCACAAACCGGTCCCCGTCGATACGGACCTGAATCGGTGTCTTCTGTCCCTCATCCAGAATGCTTCGAGCAATCTGATCGACCTTGTCTCGATCCAGCGTCTTCATCCGCTTCGCCGGTACGTGAATTGAGGAGATCCGAAAATCTTGCTGCTTCAGCATTCTGGTTTCTCAGTGTTCGAAATTCAACTCACTTTGATCGGCGGCCGGCGGCGCTGCCGGCAATCTGGTTCAGCTCTCTTCCACGAGCTGGGCTTTGGCTCGGGCCATCAGTTGGATCATCCTGTCGCGGATTTCGGCCTCGGATGCGAGCTCGCCCAAGTCAGAGGACAACTTCCGGAACACGTCCTCGTCGCCGGCTTCCTCGAAGTCGGCCTTGACCACCTCCCGGGCGTAGGCCGCGGCGTCATCATCGCCTTTTCCCATCTTCTCGGCAGCCCAGAGTCCCAGCAGGCGGTTGCGACGCGCCTCCGCCCGGAACTGCATCTCCAAATCGTGAGCGAAGCGGTTCTCAAAGGCGTTCTTGCGATCTTCGAAGCTGGTCATGCATTTCTCCTGACGATGATAATAGCTGAAGATATGATGCCACGGCTCCCCGCCGCCAAGAGGCCACGACATGGGCGACCGCGGCCGCGAACTCGGGAGCCGGACGGGCGCCCCGTCCCTGCGGCCCGCGCTTCCGCCGCTCACGAACGCCGGGAAGCTCTAGCTTGCAGGGATCCTTCGAGCCAACTCAGCAGGTTCATCCCGGTGAATTTGTTCCATCGGCCACCGTGCCGGGTCAGAATGCCGCGCCGTCGGCTGCCGCGGGCGGGCTCGTACACCGACAGTCGGCCAATTAGGTCGAGAATGAGGTCCTGGCGCAGGTCCTCCGGGTCGTGAGCGGGAACTCCGAGCCGTCGCTGGAGCCGCCGTGCGGCGGCGTCCCCTTCGGCGGTGACGATCCGGACGTTGTCAGAAAAAAGGGCGATCTGCATCGGCTGCTGCCTCGGTCATCATTGTCGATGGCCTCAGCATCGCCGAGCGGCCCGCCCCTTTGATGGAACTGCGTGGGTCTCTGTGGAAAAGCCGCCGGGAGGCTCCTAGCGTGACCTCAACGGCCGTTCGCGTAGACCAGCAGGTTCAACTAGATATGCGCCATGAGAAAGATTCGCTCCATCTGGCTGGGTGAGTTATCCCTCCACGAGGCGTTCTGGACCTGGGCAATCACCATCGGCCTTGTGGTCAACCTGACCAGCAGCATCCTGTTTCTCGCCTTGATTTCAGTCGACCGCCCGTGGGCGGCGCTGTCCATCGGATACGGCCTGTCTGTGCCCTACAACGTGCTCGCCATGATCGGCGTCTGGCGCTCTGCCTCGCACTACCAAGGCCCCGCCGCGCACGCCGATCTTGCCCGCATCGTCACCATAAGCATGATGCTGCTGCTGACGGTGACCTGACGCTCCGCCGGCCGCAGCGTCGCGGCGGAACGCCAAGGAATGGCAGAAGCGAGGAACTGGCGAGCCGTCGCACCGTTTGCAGTTGATGAAGCCTTTGCCGATCGCCGCCATTCTGTTGTTCCTGTGCCTCGTCCCCGCGTCTGCGCAGGACGACCTCGGCACGCTCGCACTGTCGCTCGTGAACGAAGCGCGCACCAAAGAGGGTCTAGCGGCTCTGGAGCAAGACGAGCGGCTTGCCGAGGCCGCGGAGTCGTACGCCGAGGACATGCTCGAGCGCGGCTATTATGGCCACGTGTCGCCCGAGGGCGCGACGGTTCGTGACCGCTTCCTCGAAGCTGGCGGCAGCCGCTGGAGCGTGGCGGCGGAGAACCTGGCGACATGCGAGGGGTGCGAGACGCCGACCGCGTCCCGAGCAGATCCGCAGCTTCCAGAGCGGCTGGATGCAGAGTAGCGGGCACCGCGAGAACATCCTCGGACCAAGCTTGGAGCGGTTCGGGTTCGGCGTCGCAGCGGAGGACGGAGTGGCCTATGCGGTGCAGATGTTCGCCGGCCCGGGCACGTCGCCCGCAGCCCGCGCAGGCGGAACCGGCGAGAAGGCCTCGGCGACCGACCTACGCAGCGAGGCGCTCGAGGCAGCGAACTCACCCCGTGCGGAGGCCGGCCGGCGAGTGCTGAACAAGAGCGGGGCTCTGGACGCTCTGGCCCGCGCCTTGGCAGAGCGGGCCACGCTCGAGGTCGGCGAGTTGCAACTTCCGACGGACCCGATCGGGCTGCTGCCGGAGGACTCCGCAGGCTGGGCGGCCCTTGACGCCGCAGCCGAGGCTTGCGGTGGGTGCGGAGCATTTCCGGTCAAGGGCGACGCGGCCTACTTCGTGGAGCGGCTTGAGCCACCCGAGACCGCTGACGACTTCACCCATCTCGGCTTCGCGCTCGCGGCCAACGGATCCGGCCGCAAAATCGCCGTGGCTGTCTACGGCCGGCGAGCCGAGGATGCGGCGGATTGAAACTCGAGGGATCCAGATGGCAGCGACGACCGCTGAACCGGATGACCTGAACGCGAGGCCACATGCACGCCTCGTGACGGTCTTGGGCGGCACTGGCTTTCTCGGCCGGCGCGTGGTCCGGTGCCTCCTGGAGCACGGCCACCGCGTTCGCATCGCCGCGAGGCATCCGCGCCTGCCCGAGAGCCTGCCGCCGGATCAGGTCGAGTGCAGCGAAGCCGACGTTCTCGATCCGAACTCGATTGCGCGATCAGTGCGCGGCGCGGAGGCCGTGGTGAACGCCATGAGCCTTTACGTCGAGAAGGGCGATCTCAGCTTCCACGCGATTCACGTCGATGGCGCTCGGGAAGTCGCCACCACGGCCGCCGACGCCGGCGTGACCCGGCTCGTCCACCTCTCCGGCATCGGCTCCGACGCGCGGTCGACCGACGCCTACATCCGGGCACGTGGCGAAGGCGAGACGGCCGTGCGCGAGGCGTTCCCCGCGGCGGTCCTGGTGCGCCCCGCCGTCATGTTCGGGCCCGGAGACGCGTTCCTCAGCGGCATGTCGGGCCTCGTCCGTCGGCTCCCGGCCTATCCGCTCTTCGGTCGCGGCGGGACACGACTGCAGCCGGTGCATGTCGCGGATGTCGCGGAGGCGATCGCGCGGATCATCGGCCTCGAGCACCCCGCATCCTGCTACGAGCTCGCGGGTCCGGACGTCTTCATGTACAGAGACCTCGTCGCGGTGGTCGCCCACGCGACAGGCAAGCGTGCCAGACCGCTTCCGGTCCCGTTCGCGATCTGGAAGCCGCTGGCGTTCGTGTCCGAGCTGCTGCCCGGGGCGCCGCTGACGCGCAACCAGGTCGCCTTGATGGAGCGCGACAACGTCGCCAGCTCTGACCTGCCGGGCCTCGCCGAGCTCGGTGTGGTCCCGGCGGGGGTGCGGAGCGAACTGGACCGGCGACGACGCTGATGCGTGACGCTTCAAGCGTCAGCCGCGCGGAGGAGAACCATCCAGCACAAATTGCTTCACCAGAACGAGGGTCAGCGGTCCTTCGCCGTCGTTCTCGAGACCGGCGAGGAGGCCATAGGGACCTCAAGCAGTTCATTGGCGACGAGCAGGCGTCGGCGGCGCAGATCATCGCAATCGGCGCCTTCAGCCGGGCGATCCTCGCGTTCTTCGACTGGGACTCGAAGGACTACCTGCGCAAGGGCTTCGATGAGCAGGTTGAGGTCGCGTCGCTGATCGGCGATGTCGCGCTTTCGCCGGATGGCGAGCCGACGCTGCACATCCACGTGGTGCTCGGGCAACGCGACTGCAGTGCGCTCACGGGTCATTTCTTCGAGGTCGAGATACGCCCGACTCTCGAAGCGATCATCAGCGAATCTCCAGCCCATCTGCGCAAGCGCACCGATTCCGCCAGCGGCCTCGCCCTGATCAGAACGAGCGGAAGCCACTAGGATTGCGAGGTTGCAGCGGCGGGGATCCGTGAACGAACGCTGCTAATCACGGCGAGGATGGATCTGCCCTGGGTCGAGCACGAGCTCGTATCCCCCGAAGCTGCGCCGCTATCCGCCGTGCCAAGGCCATCGAAAAGGTCCAGCCCCACTGGTTTGAGCGCTGCCAGCTGTGAACAACTGGAATTTTCCGCAAGTCGGCCGCGCAGGGCTGCGGGAGCGAACGGCGGCTCTGGAGAGACAAGGGTGCGGAATTGAGCCGACGACACCGATGTCTCTGGATCGTGCAAGGCGGTAGCAGTTCGAATTCATGTTCCATCTAATGAGCGCCACTGTCGTTGAAGTGTTCAGCTTGGCCGCCCTTAAATCATATATGTTACAGTGTCTTACAAGCTGAACACCAAAAATGCGCAGTCATCAGGTCCGGAGAATATCGGCCCTGAGAGACCGCTTCCGGGCCTCCTCGAGCAGGGAGGCGTGCTCAGCCCCTCCCGCATAACCCTCGAAAACAACGGAAAATCCGGCCGCAGCCGGATCGGGAGAACGCTTTCGCGAGGGCAAGTGGCGGAGAGACAGGGATTCGAACCCTGGAGACGGTTTCCCGCCTACACACTTTCCAGGCGTGCGCCTTCGACCACTCGGCCACCTCTCCGACGCGGCCGCTTCTACTCTCTGCGGCAGGCGGGGTGCAAGACCTAGTCGATGTGGATGTTGATGCGCCGATTGCGGGCACCTTTCTTCTCGATCTTGCCGAGGCGAAGGCGCCCGATCTCGCCCGTCCGCGCAACATGCGTCCCGCCGCAGGGCTGGAGATCCACCTGCCCCTCGCCCGTGCCGATCCGTATCAGACGGACGCGGCCCGCGCCCGTCGGCGGCATAACCGACATCGTCTTCACGAGACCCGGATTGGCCGAGAGCTCTTCATCGCTGATCCAGTCACAAGTCACTGCGAGGTCCGCGTCGACCAGATCGTTGAGCCGCTGCTCCAGCGCGTCGCGATCCTCGGGCGCTTCCGACATGTCGAAATCCAGACGCCCCTTCTCGGCCCCGATCGAGCCGCCCGTGACCGGTAGCGGCATCACCACGGAGAGCAGATGCAGCGCCGTATGAACCCGCATGTGCCTGTGGCGCCGATCCCAGTCGAGCGCTTGTCTCACCTTCGTTCCGGCCGGAGGCACGGCGTTGCCCGGCGCAAGCGACAGGACGATCGCATCGCCCTCGCCCCTGGACGTGCCGACAACCTCGGCCACGCCGTCTTCCCAGGTCAGGCGGCCCGTGTCGCCCGGCTGGCCGCCGCCCTGCGGGTAGAAGATCGAGCGGTCCAGAACCAGGCCACCTTCGCGCAATTCGAACCACAAGGGCTTCGTCTTCGCTCAGGTACGCATCGTCGCGAAAGGCTGGGTGGGTCAAAGATCATCCTCATTGATGTGGTCGGCAGAAGCCGTCACTGGCGCCTCGGCAGGCCCTGCGGCGGCGGGTGGTGCCATCGTCGCGCCCCCGGATGGCGAACGCAACCAGACGTCACGCTGCGGGAACGGGATCTCGATCCCCTCCTCCGCGAAACGCCGCGCGATCTCGTGGTTGAGCTCGGACCTCACCGTCAGAAGCCAGTTGACGTCGCGCAGGATCGCGCGGATCTCGAAGTCGAGGCTCGATGCGCCAAAGCCCTGGAACAGGATGACCGGAGGCGGGTTCAGCGCCACCATCGGGTGGCTCTCGGCCACTTCGTGCAATATCGCCTCGACCCGGCGGGTATCCGTTCCGTAGGCGACCCCGACCGTAACGATGGCCCGCCCCGTGAGGTTGCCCCGGGTCCAGTTGGTCACGGTCCCGCTGACCAGATCGGCGTTGGGCACGATCACGTCGGTCCGGTCGAAGGTCTCGATCCGGGTCGATCGCACCGAAATCGCACGTACATGGCCGGTCCGGCCGTTGACCTCGATCCAGTCGCCTTCGGAAATCGGCCGCTCGATGAGAAGGATGATGCCGGAAACGAAGTTCGAGACGATGTTCTGCAGGCCGAAACCGATACCGATCGACAGGGCACCCGCGACGATCGCGAGCGAGGCGAGACTTATCCCCGCCGCGGTGATCGCAAGCATCGCCGCCAGCACGATACCGACATAGCCGACACCGACGGTGACGGCATTCCGGCCGCCGACGTCCAGCTTCGTGCGTGGCAGCACGGAAATCCGCAGCGTCGCTTGGATCAGCCGCGTCAGGATGTAGCCGATGGTGAAGACAACCACGGAGACCAGGAAATCGGTCGGCGAGATCCGCGTTTCGCCGAAGGCGAAGCCGCGTTGCACCCGTGCCCAGACCTCGAAAAGGTCCGTGACGCGCGCGCCCCAGATCAACGAAAAAACCGGGAGTCCGAGAAGGACCAGGAGGAAGCTGATCAGGACGGGCGCCAGCGCCTCGCTCGCCCGCGCCGCGTTGCTGCGTGTCAGCAGGATGTAGGCATCCCGCACCAGCCGGTGCAGCACCATGATGAAGGCCAGTAGCGCCAGCGACAGGATCGTGGCGAAGACCAGCCGCTGCGCCAAGGGAATGTAGCCCAGAGCCGCGGCCAGTGGCCCGACGACGCCGATCACTCGAAGGATCTGGCTGGTCAGCCTCAGCGGCGTGACCGAAATGTCGTTCTCATCCGTGTCGGGGCGGGACGAATACCGGCGCAAAAGCAGCGACATCCGCAGCAGGAGCGGCCCCGCAAGAACGATGGCGACGAACAGGACGATGTGTTTCGTGTCGAGACGGATCAGGTTTAACCGGTTCAGAAGATCCGCAAAGGCGGCCAGCCACAGCAGCACACCCAGGCCCGCGACATCGGTGCGCATCTCGCGCCGGTCGGAGCGGTCCATCCGCGCGCTCTCGTCGCTCGCAGGCACCGGCGGGAACAGGCGCAGTGCAAGCCATCGTGCGACCGAAAGGCAAATGGTCAGCAGAACGAGACCCACGCCAATCTGCGAACCGAGTTCCCCGAGCAGCGCCGCCCGCTCCAGGGCCTGGACCAGCAGGATAACGCCAAGGACGGGCAGAATGACCTGACCCAGTGACACGAGGAAGGAAAGGACGCCGCTCGCGGCCTCGTATGTGTTCAGGGCGGGCAGGTTCGCCAACCTCTCGGTGACCCGCCGCCCCCGCAACAGCAGGATTAGCGCCAGCCCGAGCAGAAGAACAACCTCTGGCAGGCGTCTCGTGGCGAGGCTCCGGCTCTGCTCGTCGGATATCGCAGCCGCGAACTCCCCGGCGAGCTTTTCGGTCAGGGCGATGGAATCCTCGAACGTCGTGGACCACTTCCCCGGGGACAGCGGCGTGTCGCCACGAGTGAGCATCTCGCGCGCCTCCCGCTCGCGCAGGACATTGTCGATTTCGCGCACAAGTCCGTCGGTCCGCGAATAGGCCGCCTGCGCGGCGCGGGCGGGCGCACTGACGCGTTCGAGCTCCTGCTCTAGCTCGGTGCGCAGGGTTGCTATGTGGTCGGGTTCCTCTTCCTCGGGCCCGGGAGCCGGCCCGAGCGCGGCGATCTCCGACTGCAGAGCCTCGAGGCGACCGGCATTGATGTCCTGTGCCTTGAGAAGCTTGGCCCGACGCTCCGAAAGCTGGGAGCGCAGTTCGGTAAGCCGTCCGTCAGGTGCGTTGGTTTGCTCGAGGAGCTGCTCGGTCTCCTGAACGAGTTTCTGCCACTCCTCGTTCTGAATTTCATCGGCCGTCTGCGCCCAGGCGAGCGGCGCGAGGAGGACGAGAACCAGCGCGAGAACGAACCGCATCAGGCGTCCTGGTACACCACCGGCATGTCGCGCGGCTCGCGGTCGAGCCAGTCGGGCACCGGCAGGCCCTTGTCCCGAAGGAAGGCGGGGTTGAAGAGCTTGGACTGATAGCGCGTGCCGTAATCGCAGAGGATCGTGACGATGGTGTGGCCGCGGCCCAGCTCTTCGGCCATGCGCACGGCGCCCGCTACATTTATGCCCGACGAGCCGCCAAGGCACAGTCCCTCGTGTTCCAGGAGGTCGAAGACGTACGGCAGCGCTTCGGCATCCGGGATCTTGAAGTCCATGTCGGGACGCAATCCCTCGAGGTTGGCGGTGATGCGCCCCTGCCCGATGCCTTCCGTGATCGACGAGCCTTCGGCCTTCATCTCGCCGTTTTCGTAGAAACTGAAGAGGGCGGAGCCGTCGGGATCGGCGAGTGCGATCTTCACGCCCTTGTTCTGAAGGGCTTCCGCGACGCCGGACAGCGTGCCGCCGGACCCGACTGCGCACACGAAACCGTCGACCTTTCCGCCGGTCTGCTCCCAGATCTCGGGGCCGGTGGTTTCGACATGCGCCTGGCGGTTGGCGGTGTTGTCGAACTGGTTGGCCCAGATGGCGCCGGCGGGGTCGGATCCGGCGAGAGCCTCGGCGAGCCGGCTCGAGTACTTCACGTAGTTGTTCGGATTTTTGTAAGGCACTGCAGGTACTTGGACGAGTTCGGCGCCAGCGAGGCGGATCATGTCCTTCTTTTCCTGGCTCTGCGTCTCGGGGATGACGATGACGGTCTGGAACCCCATCGAGGCGCCCACGAGCGCGAGGCCGATGCCGGTGTTTCCGGCGGTGCCCTCGACGATGGTGCCGCCGGGCTTGAGGTCGCCGCGCGCCACCGCATCGCGGATGATGTAGAGCGCGGCGCGGTCTTTAACCGATTGACCGGGATTGAGAAATTCGCACTTCCCCAGGATCTCGCAGCCCGTCTGCATCCGAGACCCTGTTAAGGCGGATGAGGGGCGTGTTGCCGATCGCGTCGGCAAGGTCGGACTTGATGTTCATCGGCAATCTCCGCTCGGACGCCCATGGTCTAGGCGGGCGCAGGCGGCAACTCAAGCGGCGGGATGGCGGTGTCATGCAACCCGTACACCCCCCTGTACACCCCCCGTGCATACGCGCGCAGTCAACGTTCCTGCCACGGCGGGTGAAGGACGGATGCGAAGCCGCCGGAAGCGTTAGGTGTTCTCGATCCCGGCGCGCAGGCGGCCCCGTTGCGCGGCGAGCCAGAAGGCCGAGATCAGCAGCGGCCCGTGGTTGGCCTCGCCGCTGGCGACCAGCGCCATCAGGCGCTCGAACGGGAGGACGTGGCTCAGGATATCCTCGTGCTCGTCATCCGCGCCGCCGAGGCCGCCGGCGGACGACAGGTCGCACAGGCCGACAAACGACGTGACGTGTTCGGAGAAGCAGCCGGCGGAGGCATAGTAGCGCGCCACCAGTTCGAGGTCGCCGATGCGCAGGCCGGCCTCCTCCTGCGCCTCGCGGCGGGCGGTGGTCTCGGCGGCCTCGCCGGGGTCGATGCGGCCGGCGACCGGTTCGAGCATCCAAGGGGCGCGGTCGCCGCGCGCCAGCGCGCCGTGGCGGAACTGCTCGACCAGCAGCACGGTGTCGGCGGCGGGATCGTAGGGCAGGACGGTGACCGCGTCGCCAGCGACCAGGCTGGCACGGGTGACGATGTCGCTCCAGGCCCCGTCGAAGCGGCGGAAGCGCAGGTCCTCCTCGACCACCGAGAAGAATTCGCTGTAGGGGCGGCGATGGCGGACGACCTGCACGTCGGCGTCGGTGAGGCCGCGGCGAAGATCCTGCGGCGGGCCGCCTGCCCCGGCGCGCGCGGCGGCGCAGGCGCGCGAACGGATCTGCGCAAAGCGGGCGGCCACCCAGCCGGGGGAACGGCGGCCATGGCTTTCCATCACCTCGCGCGCCGCCTCGCGGGCGATGGGTGCCCACGGATCGGCCCAGTCCGGGAGGTGCCAGGGGCCGTCGGTGTCGGGCGCTTCATCGGGCCGGTAGAGGCGCGCCGGACCCGAGGCGAGCGTGACGGAATGCGCTGCGTAGCCGAAGCAGGCCTCGTAGAAGTCGAGGCGCCGGATGATCGCGGCCGACAGGGGGCGCGTGACCTCGCCCGTCGCGTCGCCGTCGGCGGCAACGAGCGCCGGGTGATCGCCGTCCCGCACCTTGAGGACGGCGTGGCCCGGCAGCGTGGCGGGGTCGGTGGCGATCTCGGCGCCTGCGACGATGCGGCGCAAAGCGGGGTCGCGCAGGGTGCCGAAGAGAAAGACGCGGGTCATGCGGCGAAGGCTCTCGCAGGGGCGGCCGGACGCGACCGTCGCGCCATGGATAGCCCGATTTCCCCGGACGTTCCATGCGCGGCGAGCGGATCTGCCCTCAGGCGGCGCGACGGGCCACGACAGCCGCAAGCAGGCCGGCGAGCGCCGCGCCGCCGAGGGCGGTCGCGAGGATCGGCGGGTGGAGAAGCAGGCGGGCATTGCCGAGGCTCAGGAGGACGAGGTCGGAAATCGCCTCTCCCGGCCCGCCGTAGCGCAGCCGGGTGGCGCGCACGAAGCATCCGCCAGAGCGACCACAGCAGGACCGAGGCGCCCGCCACGGCGCAGCCCGTGGTGAGGCCCCAGGCCATGGCGTGAACGACCCCCTCGTGGGCATGACGCCCGAGCATCGACCAGCCGAGGAGCAGGCCGAGGGACGCGCAGCCGAGCGGCATGAATAGCGGGTCCGCGCTGTTGGGCAGGTATGGCGCGACCAGTGCCGCCACGACCCATGCCAGAGCCGCGAAGGCCAGGGCGGAGACCAGTTTGGCGGCGGTGGGCATGGCTCAGGCGGGGCGCGAGACGGTGATCTGGGTCACGTCGCAGGTGCCGCTGTGGAAGGCGGCGGCGCAGCTTGTGAGGTAGAAGCTCCACATGCGGTTGAAGCGCTCGTCGAAGCCGAGGCGCGCGATCTCGTCCCAGCGCTCGGAGAAGGTGTCGTGCCAGCGGCGCAGGGTCCGGGAGTAGCTCTCGCCGAACTCGATGGAGCGAAGGACCGAGAGGCCCGCGCGCTCCACCTCGCGGCGCAGGACCGTGGGGCTGGGCAGCATGCCGCCGGGAAAGATGTACTTCTGGATGAAGTCGACGCCGCGTCGGTAGACCTCGAAGCGGCGATCCTCGACGGTGATGATCTGCAGCGTGGCGTTGCGGCCCGGTTTCAGCCGGTCGCGCAGGGTCTCGAAATAGACCGGCCAGTAGCGTTCGCCAACGGCCTCGAACATCTCGATGGAGGCGATGCCGTCGTATTGCCCGCGCTCGTCGCGGTAGTCGCGCAGCGCGATCTCGACCCGGTCGCCGAGGCCCGCGTCGCGGATCCGGGCGCGGGCGAAGTCGGCCTGGGCCTCGGAGATGGTCAGGCCGGTGACCCGCATGCCCCGTTCGCGCGCGGCGAATTCGGCAAAGCCCCCCCAGCCGCAGCCGATCTCCAGCAGGTGGTCACCGGGCCGGGCGCCCATCTGGTCGATGAGGCTGGCGTATTTCAGGCGCTGGGCGGCTTCGAGGCTCTCCTGCCCGGTGTCGAAACGGGCCGAGGAATAGGTCATCGTGGAGTCGAGCCAGAGGCGGTAGAACTCGTTGCCGAGGTCGTAATGGGCGGCGATGTTGCGCCTGGCCTGGGTGCGGGAATTGCGCCGCAGGATGGCGTGGCGGGCGCGCTCGAAGAGGCGCAGGAGGCCCATCCCCGGGAAGCCGTCGTAGAGGTCGTCGCCGGCCAGGTGCAGGATGTCCATGAGCGCCTGAAGGTCGGGGGTGGACCAGCCGCCCGAGAGGTACGCTTCGCAGAAGCCGAGATCGCCCTCGCGCACGAGGCGGGCGAAGATGTCGGGATCGTGGACCGTCAGTTCGGCGGCCGGTCCCGGTTCGGGCCCCTCGGCCCTGAAGCGCCGCCCGTCGGGCAGAACGAAGTCGAGGTGTCCCGCGCGCAGGGTGCGTGCCGTGTCGAAAACCGGGGCGAAATAGCGCGGCAGACCCGCCTGCCCCGAAGTCTGCGTATGGATCGTCACCGTTTCCCCCGCCCTGATCTCGGGCTGAAGCTAGCGGGCGGCAGCGATCTGGCAAAGCCCGCGATGAGATGTCGTTCAGGTATACTCCTCGCGGTTCTCGTAGGCGGCGAGTGCGCGGGCGCGTCCGTCGGCGGCAGAGACGAGCGGTTCGCGGGGATACGGGTCGTCGGGCGACTGCAACCAGGCGCGCGGGATCGCGTCGAACCAGGCAAGGGCCTCGGGCGGGGGCGCGTCCTGTCCCTCGGCGATCCAGCGGCGGCGGTAGGTGCGGTCGGGGTCGAACTTCTCGGCCTGCGTCTCGGGGTTGAAGATCCGAAAGAAGGGCGAGGCGTCGGGGCCGGAGCCGGCGGCCCATTGCCAGCCCATGGCGTTGGAGGCCGGATCCCAGTCGACAAGCACGTCGGCGAACCAGTCACAGCCGATTTTCCAGTGGGTCATCAGGTGCTTGGTCAGGTAGCTCGCGACGATCATGCGCGCGCGGTTGTGCATGGTTCCGGTCACGAACATCTCGCGCATGGCGGCATCGACCACGGGCATTCCGGTGCGGCCGCGCCGCCACGCCTCTGCCTCGGGGTTGTCGTCCTGCCAGGGGAAGGCGTCCCATTCGAGGCGCCAGTTGGACTCGGTCAGGCGGGGCGTGTGCCAGGCAAGATGGTGGGCGAAATCGCGCCAGACCAGTTCCTTGCGCCATGTCAGCGCGCCGCCTCGCCCGGTTTCCTCGGCGCTCCGGGCGGCGTGCCAGCAGGTCCGCGCGGAGATTTCGCCGTAGGTGAGGTTTTCCGAGAGCTTCGACGTTCCCGCGACGGCCAGCCTGTCGCGGGCCGCGTCGTAGGCGTCGATCCCCTGGTCGAGGAAAGCGTCGAGGCGCCTTCTTGCCGCCGACTCGCCGATGGCGAGATGCGGGGCCACGATGGCCGCGCCCCGGTTCATGGGCCGGTCGAGTTGCCATGCGGCGGGATCTTCGGTCTCCGGCCAGCGCGACGGCGCTCGGAGGGCGGTCACCGAAGGCAGCGGAGAGCCCGGGTCGCGCGGCGCCACGGACTTCCAGAAGGGCGTGAAGACCTTGTAGTATCCCCCTGTTCCCGTTCGCACTTCCTGTGGTTCGAACAGGAGATGGCCGGAGAAGGCCCGAAGCGTCAGATCCTCAGGCAACGCGCCGCCGACCGTCTCGTCGCGCTCCCGGGCATCGGGGTCGCACGTCCGGGCGAACCAGATGTCGGTGGCGCCGGTTTCACGCGCCAGCGTGGACAGCACCTCGGCTGCGGGGCCGCGCCGGCAGATCAGGCGGCTGCCGATGCGCCGCAACTGGTCGGACATGGCCGCGACCGAGAGGCCCCAGCGCCAGCGCGCCGCCGCGCCGGTCCGGGCCATGACGCCATCGTGAATGAAGACGGGGACAACGGGGCGCCCGGATGCGGCGGCGGCGGAGAGCATCGGATTGTCGCTCAGGCGCAGGTCGCGGCGGAGCCAGACGATGAGGGGCGGGGTGTCGGTCATGAACGGATGGCACTCGGTTGCGGGACAGCCGGAACATCTAGCGCAACCGCCATGCCGGGCCATGCGCGCGATCCGTCAGCTGCGGTTTCGCAGGCGTTGCACGGGCCGATGCCGGGTGTCGAAAACCTTCCTTAACCAATGTGCGTCATGGTGAGTCCTGTCCGGCCACGGTGTCCTCCATTGGCTGGACGGACTTCCTCCCTGTTGACTGGCTGCGCCTTCGGGCGCAGCTTTTTTTGGCCATTCGGTCAAGTTGACGGACAGCCGGACGTGTCCGTAGGCTCGACGTCAATGATACGGACGCCAGTCCGACAGGGAGATGAGGACGACCTCGAAAAGGGCCTGCGGGCCCTTTTCTTGTTGGACTCGAGCCGCTTTCCCCCCCCCTGACAGCGCCGGATGACCGTGCTAGGTCGCACCAAGACGTGCAATCAGATGCGATGAACGGAGATTCCATGTTCGACCCAGTCAAGTTCGCCCTTGCCCTCGCCCTTGTCGCGGCCCCCGCCTTCGCACAGGAAGGGGCCACGGAGACCCCGGCCGAAACGCCCGCCGAGGCTCAGGCCGAAGCGCCCGCCGAGGCTCAGGCCGAAGCGCCCGCCGAGGCTCAGGCCGAGATGCCCGCCGAAACCCCGGCCGACACGCCGGAACTCGTCGGACAGCGCCGTGGCGGCCCCCGACGACCTGTCGATGGGCGAGCCCGCCACCCAGGCGGACGGCCCCGGCAGCACCTATGTGCGCGAGGTCTTCGGCGACTGGCAGATGCGCTGCGTGCGCACCGGCGAGGAGCGTGAGCCCTGCCAGCTCTACCAGCTGCTGCAGGACGGCGAGGGCAATTCGGTCGCCGAGATGAGCATGGCCGCCCTGCCCGACGGGCAACAGGCCGCTGCCGGCGCGACGGTGATCACGCCCCTGGAAACGCTGCTGACGGCGCAGGTGACGCTCTCGGTCGATGGCGGCGAGGCGCGGCGCTATCCGTTCACGTGGTGCTCGGCCATCGGCTGTTTCAGCCGGATCGGCTTCACGCAGGGCGAGGTGGACCAGTTCAAGCGCGGGTCGGCGGCGTCGATCGTGATCCGCCCGGTCGCCGCGCCGGACCAGACGGTGGCCCTGAACGTGTCGCTGAGCGGGTTCACCGCCGGATTCGACGCGGTCAAGTCGAACAACGCGGCCGAGTGATCATACCGGGCGGGGGCTTTGATGCGCCCGCCCTTCGCCGTCACGGGCGGGCGAGCGCCAGCACGGCGTTGAAGCCGCCGAAGGCGAAGGCGTTGGACAGCGTGACGTCGACCTTGGCCTCGCGCGCCACGTTGGGCACCACGTCGAGCGCGCATTCGGGGTCGGGCTCGTCGTAGCCGATGGTCGGCGCGATCACCCCGTCGCGCAGCGCCATGATGCAGGCCAGAAGCTCCACCGCGCCGGTTCCGCCGATCAGGTGGCCGTGCATCGACTTGGTGGAGGAGATCATCAGATCGTCGGCATGGGCGCCGAAGACGTCGGCCACCGCGGCGCATTCGGTCTTGTCGTTGGCCGCCGTGCCGGTGCCGTGGGCGTTGATGTAGTCCACCCGGTCCCGGTCGATGCGTCCGTCGCGCAAGGCTCCCGAGATGGCCCGCGCCGCGCCCTGCTTGGAGGGCATGACGATGTCGGCGGCGTCGGACGTCATGGCGAACCCGACGATCTCGGCCAGGATGTCGGCGCCGCGGGCGCGGGCGTGCTCGTATTCCTCGAACACGAAGATGCCGGCGCCCTCGCCCTGCACCATGCCGTTGCGGTTGGCGCTGAACGGGCGGCAGGCGTCCTTGGACATGACGCGCAGGCCCTCCCACGCCTTGACCCCGCCGAAGCAGAGCATGGATTCCGAGCCGCCGGTGACCATCGCCTTGGTCTGGCCGCAGCGGATCATCTGGAAGGCCTGGCCCATGGCGTGGTTGGAGCTGGCGCAGGCGGTGGCGACCGTGAAGGAGGGGCCCTTGAGGTTGTATTCCATGCTGACATGGCTGGCGGCCGCGTTGTTCATCAGCTTGGGGACCACGAAGGGATGGACGCGGTTCTTTCCCTCTTCGTAGACGGCGCGGTAATTGTCGTCCCAGGTGTTGACCCCGCCGCCGGCGGTGCCGAGCACCACGCCCGCCTCGGCGGCGAGCTGGCCGGTGAACTCCAGACCCGACTGGGCGATGGCCTCCTTGGCGGAGAGCAGCGTGAACTGGGTGAAGCGGTCGTAGAGGACGATCTGCTGGCGGTTGAAGTGGGCCTCGGGGTCGTAGTCATGCACCTGGCCGCCGATCTGGATCGACAGGCGGTCGACGTCGCGGATGTCGAGCTTGCCGATGCCGCAATGGCCCTCGCGCATGGCCCTGAGCGTGTCGGGGACAGAATGGCCCAGCGAGTTGATCGTGCCTGCGCCGGTGATGACGACCCGTTTCATGCGGTCTGCCGGGCGACCAGCTCCTGGACGGCGGCGACGATCGCGGCGACGGACGAGATGTCGAATTCCGACTTGTCGGGCTCGTTGGCATTGAAGGGGACGGTGATGTCGAACGCCTCCTCGATGGAGAAGATGCACTCGACAAGGCCCAGGCTGTCGATGCCGAGATCGTCGAGCGTCTGGTCCATCGTCACGTCGGACGGCTCGAGCACCGCCTGCTCGGCCAGAATGTGGATGACCTTGTCCCTGACCTGTTCCGTCATGACCCCTGTCCCTCGGCTGACCGCCGATCTAGTCGCTTCGGCCCGGTTTTGAAACCGCCTTCTGCAAGGCCGCCACCTGCGCGAATAGCCGCGGCAGGCGGCGGACGAGCTTGGTTCCCTCGATGAAGCCTTCCATCTTCTGGGCCGGATAGCCCAGCATGACGCGCCCTGCCGGCACGTTGGAGAGGATCTTGGTGGCCCCGCCCGCGATCACGTCGTCGCCCACGAAGACGTTGTCGCTCACCCCGACCTGGCCGCCCATCACCACGCGGTCGCCGATGCGGACCGATCCGGCGATGCCGACCTGGCCCGCGAACAGGCAGTCGCGGCCGACCTGCGTGTTGTGGGCGATGGTGACGAGGTTGTCGATCTTGGTGCCCCTGCCGATGCGCGTGGGCCGGATGGTGCCCGCGTCGATGCAGGCGTTGGAGCCCACCTCCACGTCGTCGTCGATGATGACAGCACCCAGCGAGTGGATGCGGATCCAGCTCTGGGCGTGGATCTCGCCCTGATCGCCCAGGGTTTCGCGGGCGCGCTCGACACCGGACTTGTCGGGCGTGACGAAGGAGAAGCCGTCGCCGCCGATGACGGCATTGGGCTGGGCGATGAAGCGGTCGCCGATGCGCACGCGCGGGCCGATGCGGACTCCGGGGCCGATCAGGGCGTCGTCGCCGATGCGCGCGCCCTCGGCGATGCTGGCGTGGGACGCGATGCGGGCATTGGCGCCGAGCACGACGTCGGAGCCGATGGTGACGAACGGGCCGATCGCGGCGCCGTCGCCGATGGTGGCGCCCGGGTCGACGATCGCGGAGGGGTGGATGCCGGGCGCGATCGCCGGGCCCGGATCGAAAAGCCGCGTCAGGCCGGCCATGGCGACGCGCGGCCGAGGAACGGTGATGGCGGCGCGAAGCCCCAGCGCCTCCCAGTCGGCGCCGTCCCAGAGGATCGCCGCGACCGCCGCGCCCCGGGCCAGGCCATCGGCGTAGCGCGGGTCCATGGCGAGGGCGAGGTCGTCCGGCCCGGCATCGGCGGGCTCGGCGGGTCGCGAGATCTCGTGGCCGACGTCGCCGAAGGCCTCGGCGCCCAATGCGGCCGCGATGTCGCGGATGGCGTAGCGGGTCATGGCACCTCCCGGGCTGTTCCCGGGGTTTAGCTGCGCGCCCCCGCGAGCGCCACCCCGGCGCGTTCGAGCGCGTCGAGCACCCGCGCGTCGCGACCGTACATGTCGTCGCGAAACTGGAGCCTGCCTTCCGGGGTGGCAAAGGCGGTGCGGTAGACGATGTGGACCGGAACGTGACGCTCCAGCGGCAGAACATTCTCCCGGCCGGTGGCGAGCCGGGCCTGGAACAGGCCGCGCGGATCGCTCGTCTGCGGCGCCAGCAGCGCGTAGGCGAAATCGAACGGGTCGTTCAGCCGGATGCAGCCGTGGCTGAACGCGCGCGCGTTGCGCTGGAAGAGGCTCTTGGCCGGCGTGTCGTGCAGGTAGATGTTCCACCGGTTCGGAAACATGAACTTGACCAGTCCCAGCGCGTTGGAACGCGACGGCGGCTGCTTCATGTCGAACGGGAAGGTGCTGGCGTCGAACTGGGTGAAGTCCACCCGGCTCGGGTCGATGGTCTGACCGCGCCCGTTGACCAGCCGCAGATGGCCCAGAGCCAGCGGATTCTGTTGCAGTTGCGGCAGATATTCCTTCACGGCGATGGAGCGCGGCACGTTCCAGGTCGGATTGATGACCATGTGCTCCATCTCGTCCGAGAATTCGGGCGAGCGGCGGTCGCTCTCGCGCGATCCGACGACCGCGCGGGTCTCGAAGGTGACCCGTCCGTCATCGACGATCTTCGCCGTGAAATCGGTGAGGTTGACCCAGACGTGCCTCTGGCCGCGGTCGAAGTTGGTCCAGCGTTCCCGTTCGAGCGCCACGAGCACCTGCCCGAGCCGGTCCTGCGGCGAGACGTTGAGCGCCGCCATGGTCCCCGGCCCGACAATTCCGTCCTCCAGCAGGCCGTGGTCGCGCTGGAACGTGCGCACCGCCCGATCGAGCCGATCATCGAACGTGTCGCTCAGGCTCCGCGGCATGTAGCCCATGCGGATCAGCCGGTTGCGCAGGACAACCACGCGATCGCCGCGATCGCCGCGCTCAAGGCGGCGCCCGGTGATGATGTCGCCCCAGCCGCCCTGCACGATCTGTCGTTCCAGGCCCAGCTTCGCGTCGAGCAGGAAGGCGTATTCCGGCGAGCGGGGCGCGATGGCCCTGAACCCGCCCTCGGGATCGCGGGCGATCTGGTCCAGCAGCGACTCGGCCGACGCGGCGGGGCGACGCCGCTTGATGCCTGCATCGGCCTCGCCCGGATCGACAGCGCCCCCGTGCAAGGCTCTGGCAAAGTTCAGAAAGATCCTGGTGACGGCAATTTCGGCGCGCCCGCGGTCGGCTTCGGTTTCGACACCGGACAGCGCCGAACGCAGCGCCGCCGAGGCCTGCTGCTGATCGGGCAGACCCTGAAGCGGTGCGTCGCTCAAGGCGCGAGACAGGGCGGAGAGCCGCGCCGTATCCTCGGCGTCACCATCGGTCCACATGGCCGCGAAGCCCTCGGATCGATAGAACGCGGCAATTCCCGGTGCGCGCGCCGCCGCTTCGGCCACCGCCTGGGAAAAGGCATCGATTCCCGCCTGAGCCGGCGAAAGCAGGCCTAGCGCCAGCGCCAACCCGACGAGGTCGCGCATCAAACGTCGCACCATCTACCGCTCCTCTCGCCGCATCGGCGAAATCTTGCCTAAACCAAACATCGGCATCTGCGTGCCCTGTGTCCATACATCACAGAAACATGTGGTTACCGATGTAGCCCCCGCGCCACGGGTTCCCAGTGGCACCTGCCCGCTCACTTTTCGGGCCCGTTAAGCAATTTTTTGCCGCCGAATCGTTATCCGGGAACCCAACTTTCCCGCCCCCTTGGTGGAGTGCCGGTCTCGTGCCATAGAGATGAGGCATCTGGGGAATACGGCAGGAAAACCGCGATCAACGCGGAAACAGGTATAGCGACAGGACGCGCAGCACTCATGGACACACAAACCAACGCGGGCCTTACGCGGCGTGCATTACTGGGAGCATTCGCAGCGACGACGCTGGTGGCGGCTCCGACGTCTTCGAAGGCCTTCGGCTTTCTCCGCGGCGCCGGCGACATCCGGCGCATCCGGATGTATTCCGGGCGCACGGGCGAGACCCTCGACACGATCTACTGGGTCGAGGGTGAATACGTGACCGAAGCGCTGGGCGAGATCACGCATTTCATGCGCGACTGGCGCAACAGCAAGGTCAAGCAGATCGACGCCCGCACGGTCGACATCATGGCGGCCTCGCATCGTCTGCTCGAGGTCGACGAGCCGTATCTGCTCTTGTCGGGCTACCGCTCCCCCGAGACGAACGCGATGCTGCGCCGACGGTCGAGCGGTGTCGCCAAGAACTCCCTGCACATGAAGGGCCAGGCGGCCGATCTGCGACTGCGGTCGCGCTCGGTCTCGCAGATGGCCAAGGCGGCCGGTGCCTGCAGCGCCGGCGGTGTCGGGCGCTATTCCAAGTCGAACTTCGTGCACATGGATTGCGGCCCGGTCCGCAGCTGGGGCAGCTGAGGCCGACCTCGCGGCTGGCGAACGGATGATCGCCTGCCCCGGCCTGGTTCCGGGACTGGCGAACTAGGGACATGGATCACGCGCGAGAGCGGGTGTGATCTGACGCGCCCTCGGGGTGGCGCCGTCAGGTCCCGCTCCAGTCGGGTCGACGCTTGGCGAGAAACGCGTCCATTCCCTCCCGGAAATCGTTGCTGGTATAGCAGAGTTCGATGAGGTCGTTGCCTTCGCCGGACGAAAGCTGCGGCCTGAGCCTGCGCAACGCTTCCTTCGTTGCGCGCAGCGTCAGGGGCGCCATTGCGCCCACATGCTGCGCCAGTTCCTCGGCGCGCGCCATCAGGGCGGCATGGTCGGGAACGATTTCACCGGCGAGACCCAGCGCCAGCGCCTCCTCGGCCTCGATCAGCCGGGCGGTAAAGACGAGATCCTTCGTGCGGGCGGTCCCGATCAGGTCCTTGAGCCGCGCGTAATTGTTCATCGACAGGCAATTGCCGAGCGTCCGGGCGACCGGGAAGCCGAACTTCATGTTCGCGGCCGCGATGCGCAGGTCGCAGCACGCGGAGATGGCTCCGCCGCCGCCCGTGCAGGCTCCCGAGATCGCGGCGATGGTCGGCTGTGGCACCGATTCGACAGCAACCAGAACGCGGTCGATCCGCGCTTCGTAGGCGAAGGCGTCCTGCGCCGTCCTGAAGTCGCGGAACTGGGAGATGTCGGTCCCGGCGGCAAACGCCTTCTCGCCTGCACCGGTCAGGACCAGAGCCCTGATGTCCCGATCATCGCTCACGGCCGCGCAGACCTCCGACAGCCGTTCGTACATGGCGAACGTCAGGGAGTTGCGGGCCTGCGGACGGTTGAAGGTGATCCAGCCGATCCCGTCGCGCACCTCGTAGAGCAGTTCGTCGGTCGCCTCGCCCATGGTCTCTTCCCCTGCCCTTCAGCGGCCCTTGAAGACCGGCTTGCGTTTCTCGGCGAAAGCCCGCCGGCCTTCGGCATAGTCGTCGCTGGCGAAGCACTTGGCCACGAGCCGTTCGCACAGCGCCAGGTCGCGGCCGGATTCGTCCTTCAGCGCCTCGTGAACGGCCTGCTTGATCGCTTTCATCGTCAGCGGCGCATTGCCGGCGATGCGGCCCGCCGTCTCGGTCGTCGCCGCTTCCAGCTCCTGGTGCGGCACGACACGATTGACGAGGCCCATCGCCAGCGCCTCGTCGGCGGCAAACTGACGGGCGGTGAAGAAGATCTCCTTGGCGAAGGCCGGTCCGACGAGGTCCATGACGCGGCGCACGCGGGGATAGTCGTAGCCCAGCCCGAGCTTCGCCGCGGGAATGGCGAAGCGCGCCCGCTCGCTCGCGATCCGCAGATCGGCGCAGACGGCGAGGTTGGCGCCGCCGCCGATGCAATAGCCCTGGATCATGGCGATGGTGGGCTTGGGGCTGGTCAGCACGGCCTGATAGGCCCCTTCGGTCGCCTCGTTGTAGCGCGATACCGCGTCGGCCGCCGCCCGCTCGTCGTCGAACTTCGAGATGTCCGCGCCGGAAACGAACGATTTTTCTCCCGCGCCCGCGATGACGATGACCCGCACCTCGTCGTCGGCGGCGAAGTCCTCCATGATCCCGATCGCCGCCTGCCACATGTCGAGCGAGACGGCGTTGTGACGCTCGGGGTTGTTGAAGATCATCCAGCCGAAGCCGTCGCCCTTGCGCGCGATCATCCTGTCGGTCATCGGCCCTGTCCCTTTTCCGTCATTCAGACCACGCCGTCGCGATGGAAGCCGGCGATCTCTTCGACGCCGTAGCCGAATTCGCCGAGTATCTCGTCGGTGTGTTCGCCGCATTCGGGCGGCGGCACCGCGATGCCGCTCGTCGTGCGCGACATCTGCACCGGTTGGGCGACGAGCTCGATCTCGCGGTCCAGCGCGGGCGAGTCGACCGACCACGACATGCCCAGATGCCGAACCTGCGGATCGGCGAACACCTGATCGATGGAATTGATCGGACCGCTGGGCACGCCGGCCTCGTTGAAGATCGTCACCCATTCCTCGCCGGTCTTTTGCGCCGTCTTCTCGCCGATGGCCGCGTTGAGCGCCTTGCGGTTGTCGGAACGCGACGAGGCATCGGCATAGTCGGGATCGTCGATCAGCGACTCGGCCCCGATGGCCCGACAGAGCCGCTCCCAGATGCGCTGACCCGTCGCGGCGATGTTGATATGGCCGTCGGCCGTGGGAAAGACCCCGGTCGGGATGCTGGTCGGATGGTCGTTGCCCGCCTGCTTTGGCACCTCTTTCTCCACGAGCCAGCGCGCCGCCTGGAAATCCAGCATCGCGATCTGCGCCTGGAGGAGCGAGGAATGCACCCACTGACCCTTGCCCGACTGTTCCCGCTCGAGCAGCGCGACGAGGATGCCGTTCGCGGTAAAGAGCCCCGCCGTCAGGTCGGCGATCGGAATGCCCACCCGCACCGGCCCCTGGCCCGGCAGGCCGGTGATCGACATCAGGCCGCCCATCCCCTGGGCGATCTGGTCGAAGCCCGGCCGCCTGGCGTAGGGTCCATCCTGCCCGAAGCCCGAGATCGAGGCGTAGACCAGCCGCGGGTTGATCTCGCTGAGCGTTCCGTAGTCGATCCCGAGCCGCTCCTTGACGTCGGGACGGAAGTTCTCGACCAGCACGTCCGCCTTTTCGACGAGGCGCAGCAGGATCGCCCGGCCGGCGGGATCCTTGAGGTTGAGCGTCAGGCTGCGCTTGTTGCGGTGCAGGTTCTGGAAGTCCGACCCGTGGCGCGGACCGCCCGGCGCGTCGCCGGCTTCGATGACGGCGGGCATCTCGACCCTGATCACGTCCGCGCCCCAATCAGCGAGCTGGCGAACGCAGGTCGGGCCGGAGCGTACCCGAGTGAGGTCGAGCACCGTGAAGCGCGACAACGCGGTGGACGCCGGTTTGAACGGCATGAGATGCCCTCCCCCTGTTTCGTCGCAGATTGCTGCGGGGGCGCGGAAATTGTCAACAGACGGCAATTCGAAGATTGTTGACAATGGTGCCGCCGCGCCCGGAGAGTTGGGCATGAGCACCGTCAATGCCCTGGACGCCATCGCACAGCGCCGAAGCCAGTCGCTGACGGTCCTGGTGCGCGACGAGCTGGAACGGATGATCCTGTCGGGCGAACTCAGGGCCGGCGAGCGGATCAACGAGCTCGCCCTCTCGACCCGTCTCGGCGTCAGCCGCGGACCGGTGCGAGAGGCGGCGCGCACGCTGGAGCGCGACGGGCTGGTGACCAGCATCGTCAATCAGGGGGTCTTCGTAAGGCAGATCTCGATCGAGGAGGCGGCCGAACTCTACGACCTGCGGGCCGTGATCGTCGGCTATGCCTGCGGGCGGCTGGCACAACGGGCCGGCCTCGGACGAACTGGGCGAGTTGTCCGCCCTGCTCGACCAGATGGACTCGGCATCGCGGGACGATGCGGCCGATCGCTACTACGATCTGAACCTGCGGTTTCCACGACCGCCTCATGGACATGTCCGGCCGCAACCGGTCGGCGGATCTCTACCAGTCGCTGGTCAAGGAGGCGCACCTGTTCCGCCGCCGTTCGCTGATGTCGCAGGAGGCCATGCGCGCCTCCAACGCCGAGCACCGCGCGATCTTCGCGGCGCTGGAGCGGCGCGACATGGCGGCGGCGCGCGATGCGGCAGAGCTGCACCACATGAACGGCAAGCGCCGCTGGCTCGAGACACTGGAATAGGAGAACGGCGGGCGCACGACGGAACGACCGGCGTCGGGAGCGCCGGAAAGCAAAAAAAACGGGAGGAAAGAACATGTCTGCACCATGCGAGCAACGCGGCTACCCGCTGAAGGCGGGAGCGATCGGCGGTTTGTGCCTGACGGCGCTGATGATCGCGGGAGGGGCGAGCGCTCAGGAGTATCCGAGCGAGACGCTGGAATGGACGATCGCCTTCGGGCCGGGCGGCGGCAACGACATCATGTCGCGCACCATCGTCGAGATCCTCGAGACGCACGACCTCTACCCCGAGAATATCTCGGTCCAGAACCGCCAGGGCGGCAGCGGCGCCGTGGGATGGGGATACCTCTATTCCAAGGGCGGCAGCGGCTACGACATCTCCACCACGAGCGGCAGCTTCATCACCACGCCGCTGCAGGCCGACACGCCGTGGGGCCCGGATGATTTCACGCCGATCGCGCTGCTGGCTTCCGACGATCTGGTGCTGCTGGTGAACGGCTCGTCCGAGATCGAGTCGCTCGAGGGGTTCGTGGAGGCGGCGAAGGAAAGCCCGCCGACCATCGGTGGCATCGGCACGGTGAACGTCGACTTCATCGTGGCGAAGATCCTGTCGGAGCAGGCCGGTTTCGACTTCGACTATGTCTCCTTCAACGATGCGAGCGAGATGAACACCGCGCTGCTGTCGGACGCGCTCGACGCGATGATGGCGAATCCGGCCGAGATCCTGGGGCTTGTCGAATTGGGCGATCTCAGGCCGCTCGGGTTCAGCGGGGACACCGTGCCCGACTCGCTGGGCGACATCCCGACCTTCGCGGAGGCAGGCTACGAGGTCGGCGTCTCGATGCCGCGCGGCCTGATCCTGGCCCCCGACGCCCCGCCCGAGGCGCAGGAATGGTGGATCGAGACCATCAAGAAGGTTGTCGAGACACCTGAATGGGACGCCTACATCTCGAACAACCAGCTGACCGAGAACATCAAGTACGGCGAGGAGTTCGAGAGCTCGCTGCTGAGCACGCAGGAGAACTTCGCCAAGATCCTCCGCGATCAGGGCGTCATCGAATAATCCCCTGATGCCCGAGCGACCGGTGGCAGATCCGCCGGTCGCCCCAGCGGAGAGACGCGCCATGCGGCTGGCCTTCCTGCTCGCGATCCTCGTCGCGAGCGCCTTCTACACCTGGTGGGCGTTCACGGATCTCGCGTTCCTGTCGCGCACCGGGCGGCTCGGTCCGGGCTTCTTCCCGAGGATCATCGGGATCTCGCTGATGGCCTTCTGCCTTGCAAGCCTCGGTCCCGATGTCGCCCGCATGCGACACGACGCGCTCGCCTCGCCCCACTGGGCCCTCGTGGGGGGGCTCGCGCTCATGTCGGGCGGGCTGGTCTTCCTGTTCGGGCTCCTGGGAGGAACGCTTTCGATGGCCGTCTTCCTGCTGGTGGCGTTGTCGATCCTCAACCGCGGGCGCCATGTCGCGAATGTGTCGCTCGCAGCCATCCTGCCGCTGGGCATCTACCTCATCTTCGACGTCTGGCTGAACGCCGCGATGCCCGAGGGCTTGCTGCACCTGCCGATCTGACCGCAATCCCGCGCCTGCACGCGCGCCGCCGACGGAGCCACGCCTGAATGGAGATGTTCGCCGACCTCTGGATGGGTCTCACGGTCGCCATCAGCCCGATGAACCTCGTCTATCTCCTGATCGGCGCGATGGTCGGCATGATCGTCGGGATCATTCCGGGTTTCGGGCCCTCGGCCGGGCTGGCCATCCTGCTGCCGGTGACTTTCGGGATGGACCCGATCGGCGCGGTGATGATGCTCTCGGCGATCTATTACGGCGCCATGTATGGCGGCACGATCACCTCGATCCTGCTCAACACGCCCGGCGAATCCGCGACCGTGGCCAGCACCTTCGACGGATTCCCGCTGGCGCAGCAGGGGCGCGCGGGGCCCGCCCTCGTCATGCAGGCCGTCGCCTCCTTCGTCGGCGGCACGATCGGGGTGATCATGATCACGCTTCTGGCGACGCTCTTCAGCAAGATCGCCCGCAATTTCGGCCCGCCGGAATATTTCCTGCTGGCGATCATGGGGCTGCTCACGCTCGTGGTGATGGTCGGCGGCAACTGGCGCTATGGCATCATCTCGGTGCTGATCGGTTTCGCGCTCGGGACGGTGGGGGTCGATCTGGAGACCGGACAGGGGCGGTTCACCTTCGGCTCCGCCGAACTGATCGGCGGGATCGACTTCATTCCCATCGCCATCGGCCTCTTCGGCCTGGGCGAGCTTTATTATGCCTTTCACCAGGGCCTTCATGCCCGCGGCACCGGGGCGATCGTGCAGTACACCAGCGAAAGCCGCTTCTGGCCCGAGAAGCGCGACTGGATCGAGACCCGCGTCACCATGCTGCGCGGCTCGCTGCTGGGCTTCGTGGTCGGCGTCATTCCCGGTGCGGGCGCGACCATCGCCTCGCTCATGGCCTATTCGGTCGAACGCACGCTGTCGCGTACCCCCGAGAAATTCGGCAAGGGCGCGATGGCGGGACTCGTCGGCCCCGAAGCCGCCAACAACGCCGCCTCCTCCGGTGCCATGATCCCGTTGCTCACGCTGGGCATTCCGGGCTCGGCCTCGACCGCGGTCCTGCTGGCGGCCTTCCTGCTCTGGGGGCTGAGGCCGGGGCCGCTCCTGATCGAGCAGAACCCCGAATTCGCCTGGGGGCTCATCGCGTCGATGTACCTGGGCAACATGGCTCTGCTTGCCATCAACATCTTCGCCATCCCGCTGTTCGTGCGGCTGATCAAGGTCCCCTACCGGATGCTGGCGCCGGCCGTGATCGTGGTCTGCACCATCGGCACCTTCAGCGTGCATGGCTCGATCGTGGAGACCTGGCTGATGTTCACGGCCGGCCTCGTCGGGTTCTTCATGCGCATGTTCGGCTATTCGCCGGCCGCTCTCGTCCTCGCGCTGGTGCTGGGTCCGATGGCCGAGGAGGCCCTGCGCCAGACGCTGACCATCTCGCGCGGGTCGTTCTGGATCTTCGTCGAGCGGCCGGCGTCGATCTGGATCATCACGCTCACGGCCATCGTGCTGTTCCTGGTGCCGCTGATGAAGGCGCTCGGCCGGGAACCCGAACGAATTGCCCCGGTGGAGGAGGATTGATGGACGAAGACGCCACCCGAAAGATCTTCGAAGAGGCGCTGGCCAGCCACGCGCCGGCCTTCGGGACGTTCTTTCTCGCCCGCCTCCTGGGGTTCGACTTCTCCTACGAGGACGAGACCTGCATCGTGCGCTTCACGGTCCGGGACTTCATGTTCAACCCGCAGGGCAGCCTCCATGGCGGGATCGCCGCCTCGGCGCTCGACGTGTCGATGGGCCACCTGATCCACCACGAAACCGGCAAGCCGGGCCTGACGCTGGAAATGAAGGTCCAGTACATGCGCCCCGCCATGCCCGGACCGGTTCGTTGCACGGGACGCTTTCTCAAGCGGGGCCGGAGCGTCAGTTCGATGGAATCCCGGATGACGGACGAGGCGGGCAAGCTGCTTTCGATGGCGACCGCGACTTGGATGATGCCGAAGGGATGACCCCGGGTACCGTCGCGAGCGGATTCTGAGACCGCGTGACAGGAACGCGGCGCAGGCTGTTGTTTCGGATGGCTTGTTTGCCCCGCCGGACTGGGGTGACGGGCAAATGCGCGCCGCGTCGGCGGCGCGCCACTTGCCGTTGCGGAAGCGGTCAGGCTCTATAAGTGTCGCGCCCGCACCGATGGGCGCTGCGCCCTGACCCGCCACGACTTCGAGGACGAGCGATGACGAAGCTGCTGCACCGCACCATCCACAAGACCCTGCCCGTCGCCGTGCGCGCGAGCGGCATCCGGTTCGAGGATTCCGAAGGCAAGAGCTACATCGACGCGAGCGGCGGGGCCGCCGTGTCCTGCCTCGGCCACGGGCATCCCGACGTGATCGCGGCGCTGCACGAGCAACTCGACCGGGTCGCCTACGCCCATACCGGGTTCTTCACCACCGAGCCTGCCGAGGCGCTCGGCGAGCGGCTCGTGGCGGACGCGCCTGACGGGATCAGCCACGCCTATCTGGTCTCGGGCGGGTCGGAGGCGGTGGAGGCGGCGCTCAAGATGGCGCGCCAGTACTTCGCCGAGCGCGGCGAGACCGGGCGGCGCCACGTGATCGCGCGGCGGCAGAGCTACCACGGCAACACGCTGGGCGCGCTGGCGGTGGGCGGCAACGCGTGGCGGCGGGCGCAGTTCAAGCCGCTCCTGATGGAGGCGCATCACATTGCCCCCTGCTACGCCTATCGCGAGCAGCATCCGGGCGAGAGCGAGGCGGACTATGCCGCCCGCGCCGCTGGCGAACTGGAGAGCAAGATCCAGGAGCTTGGCGCCGAAAGCGTCATCGCCTTCGTGGCCGAGACGGTGGTGGGCGCGACATCGGGCGCGGTGCCGCCGGTGGCCGACTATTTCAGGCGCATCCGCGAGATCTGCGACCGGCACGGAATATTGCTGATCCTCGACGAGGTGATGTGCGGGATGGGCCGGACCGGAACCCTGCACGCCTGCGAGCAGGAGGGAATCGCGCCGGACCTGATGACCGTCGCCAAGGGTCTGGGCGGCGGCTACCAGCCGATCGGCGCCGTGCTTCTCAACCGCAAGATCTACGCTACCTTCGCCGAAGGAAGCGGCTTCTTCCAGCACGGGCACACCTATATGGGCCACCCCATGGCGGCCGCGGCGGCGCTGGCCGTGCAGGACGTGATCGCCCGCGACGACCTGCTGACAAACGTGCGCAAGATGGGCGGCTATCTGCGCGCGCAACTGGAGGCGGCGCTGGGTCAGCACCCCCATGTGGGCGATATCAGGGGCCGCGGTCTTTTCCAGGCGATCGAGCTGGTGGCCGACCGCGACACCAGGGCGCCTTTCGCGCCCGCGCACAAGCTCAACGCCCGCATCAAGGCGGCGGCCATGGAGCGCGGGCTGATGGTCTATCCGATGGGAGGCACGATCGACGGTGTGCATGGCGATCACGTGCTGCTGGCGCCGCCTTTCATCGTGACGCGGGACGATATCAACACGATCGTGGAGCGTCTGGCCGCGTCGGTCCACTCGGCGCTCCGTGACATCCAGGCAGCGCCGTAAGCCACGGCCGATTACGGGCACATCCTGCAAAAGCGGGATCAAGATCGGGTGATCGTTGACGCGCCGGCAGAAAACAGTCCACGCTGCCCCATCGGTAACCCGAACGAAATGCATGGGGAGAGTGCACATGAAGACATTTTTGATCGGCGCGGCCACTGCTGCGACACTGGTGGCGAGTGGGGCGATGGCCCAGGACCAGCAGTTCATCGCGATCGGGACCGGGGGCGTGACAGGTGTCTATTACCCGACGGGTGGCGCGATCTGCCGGCTCGTCAATCGCGGCCGGGCCGAACACGGGATCCGCTGCGGCGTCGAATCCACGGGCGGATCGGTCTACAACATCAACGCCGTGCGCTCGGGAGAGCTGGAATTCGGCGTGGCCCAGTCCGACTGGCAGTACCACGCCTACAACGGCACCTCGCAATTCGAGGAGCAGGGACCGTTCGAGGGCCTGCGCGCCGTGTTCTCGGTCCACCCGGAGCCGTTCACGGTCGTGGCCCGCGCCGACGCGGGGATCGAGACCTTCGAGGACCTCAAGGGCAAGCGGGTCAACGTGGGCAATCCCGGGTCCGGCCAGCGCGGCACGATGGAAGTGCTGATGAACGCGATGGGCTGGACCATGGATGACTTCCAGCTCTCCTCGGAGTTGCAGGCCGCCGAACAGAGCCAGGCTCTGTGCGACAACAACATCGACGCGATGGTCTACACGGTCGGCCACCCGTCCGGGTCGATCCAGGAAGCGACCACGGCCTGCGACGCGGTGCTGGTGGACGTCTCCGGCGAAGCCGTGGACAAGCTGGTCGCGGACAACCCCTACTACCGCAAGGCGATCATTCCCGGCGGCATGTATCGCGGCAATGACGAGGACACGGAGACCTTCGGCGTCGGCGCCACCTTCATCAGCTCGACCGACGTGCCCGATGACGTGGTCTACGAGATCGTCAAGGCGGTGTTCGAGAACATCGACCAGTTCCGCGGCCTGCATCCGGCGTTCGCCAATCTCGACCCGAAGGAGATGGCAAATGACGGCCTGTCGGCGCCGCTCCATGCGGGTGCGGAAAAGTACTACCGCGAAGCCGGCCTCATCGAGTGATCGCGGCGCACGGCTGACGATCCGGGGCGTGCTTCGCGCAGCGCGCCCCGGCAACCCACAACGAACGGGGTCGCCCCGAAAAGGGGCCGGGACAACAACGGGGAGCGTGCGGGATGGCCGAACGAGGCGAAGACCGAAAGGGCCAGCAATACTCTGACGATGAGCTTCAGGACCTCGTCTCGAGCGCCGATACCGGCGCCCGGGCGCCGACCAACAGAACGGTCGCCTGGCTGATCGCCGGGACGGCGCTGGCATGGTCGCTGTTCCAGCTCTGGATCGCACAACCGCAGCTCTGGTTCGGCCAGTACCTGCCCGTGTTGAACTCGTCGCAGACGCGTCCGATCCACCTGATGTTCGCGATCTTCCTGGCCTACCTGGTCTATCCTGCCTTCGCCAGGTCACCGCGCGACCGGATCCCGCTGGTCGATTGGGCGCTGGCCATCATCGCCGCGCTTTGCTGCTTCTACGTCTTCTGGTTCGCGGACACGCTGGCGATGACCGCCCGGTCGGGGCTGCCGACCCAGACACAGGTCATCATCGGCTGCGTCGGCCTCGTCGTGCTGCTCGAAGCCTCACGGCGCGCTCTCGGGCCTGCGTTGACCATCGTGGGATCGCTTTTCCTTCTTTACGCCTATTTCGGACAGGGCTGGCTGATCCCCGACCTGATCGAGCACGAGGGTCTGTCATTCACCTCGCTCATCAACGCGCAGTGGCTGGATACGGCGGGCGTCTTCGGCATTCCGCTGGGCGTCTCGACAGCCTTCGTGTTCCTGTTCGTGCTGTTCGGCTCGCTCCTCGACAAGGCGGGCGCCGGCAACTATTTCATCCAGCTCGCGTTCGGCGGCCTTGGCCACCTGCGCGGCGGGCCGGCCAAGGCCGCGGTCGTCGGCTCCGCCATGACCGGCCTGATCTCGGGCTCCTCGATCGCCAACGTGGTCACTACCGGCACCTTCACCATCCCGCTGATGAAGCGGGTGGGCTTCACCTCCGAACAGGCCGGCGCGGTCGAGGTCGCATCCTCGGTCAACGGCCAGATCATGCCCCCGGTGATGGGCGCCGCCGCCTTCCTGATGGTGGAGTTCATCGGCATTTCCTACGTCGAGGTGATCAAGCACGCGTTCATTCCGGCGGTGATCTCCTACATCGCGCTGGTCTACATCGTGCATCTGGAAGCCCTGAAGAAGGAAATGCCGGCGCTGGGGGAATCCAAGAGCTTCCTGGCGATGATCGTGAAATTCTTCATTGGGTTCGCGATCTTCGGGGTCGGCTTCACGGCGCTGATCTATGTGGTGCGCCTGCTTCAGGGCGCCGCACCCGAGCTCTCGGGTCCGATCCTGATGATCGCCCTGGCGGCGCTCTACATCTACCTGGTTGCGGTCGCGGCGCGGCGGCCGGATCTGGAGATGGACGACCCGGACGAGGAAGAGATCCATCTGCCAACGGTGGCAGAGGTCTATGCCACGGGCCTGCACTACATCCTCCCGATCTTCGTCCTCGTCTGGTTCCTCATGGTGGAACAGCAAAGCCCTGCGAAATCAGCGTTCTATGCGGCGTCGTTGATGATGTTCATCATGTTGACCCAAAAACCGCTGAAGGCCGTGTTCCGCGGCCAGTCCGGCGAATTGGGGAGCGAGTTTCTGGCCGGGATCCACGATCTGATCGCGGGCCTCATCGCGGGCGCGCGCAACATGATCGGCATCGGCGTCGCAACGGCTGCCGCGGGCATCATCGTCGCCACCGTCACCAAGACGCCCATCGGCACCGAGCTCGCCGGGCTGGTCGAACAGCTTTCGGGCGGGATCCTGCTCCTCATGCTGATCTTCGTGGGGGTGTTCTCGCTGATCCTCGGAATGGGCCTGCCCACGACAGCGAACTACATCGTCGTGTCCTCGCTCATGGCCTCGGTCGTCGTCAGCCTTGCCGCGCAGGAAGGCCTGATCGTGCCGCTCATCGCGGCGCACCTCTTCGTCTTCTATTTCGGGATCATGGCGGACGTCACACCGCCCGTGGGGCTGGCGAGTTTCGCCGCGGCAGCGGTATCGGGCGGTGATCCGATCAAGACCGGGTTCACGGCGTTCTTCTACTCGCTGCGGACCGTCGCGCTGCCGTTCCTGTTCATCTACAACCCGACGTTGATCCTCTATGGTGTGGATCTTGGTACGGCGCAGGGCATCCTGCAGGCTGTCCTGATCTTCGTGATTGCCACGATCGCGATGTTGCTCTTCGCAGCGGCGACCCAAGGGTATTTCATCGCCCGCTCTCGGATCCACGAGTCGGTTGCGCTCCTTCTGGTGGCGTTCACGCTCTTCGTGCCGAGCTTCTGGCTGAACATGTTGCAAAGCCCCTTCGCCGTGTCGGAACCCGAGGCGTTCGAACAGGTCGTTGAGAATGCCGACCCGGGAGACCGGCTGCGACTGCTCATCCAGGGGCCCGATTTCAACACCGGCGAGGTGATCGAGACCACACTGGTGATGGATATCGAAGGCGATGGTGGCGCAGCCGAACGGATCGACGCGTCAGGGCTCCTGCTCTTTCCCGAAGAGGGGCGCGTGCGCCTGGACGAGCCGATGTTCGGCACCCAGGCCGCCGAGAAGCTTGCGGATTTCGATTTCTATGCCGACACGCCGGTGGAACTGGCGCGGGTCGAGGCACCGCGACACCGGCTGCCAGCCGAGCTCTTCTATATCCCTGCCCTGCTGCTTCTGGCGCTGGTCGTGATGCTGCAGCGCCGCCGCCAGACACAGCCGGCCTTCTGAGGAGACGCGCCATGTTCGATACGGTTCTTCTTCCCATCGATCTCTCGCAGGAAGGCAGCTGGGCCAGGGCCCTTCCGGCGGCCTTGCGCATGATGGAGCCAGGCAAGGGCATCCTGCATGTGGCGACGGTGGTTCCCGATTACGGGCTGTCGATGGTCGGCAGCTATTTCGAGGCCGGCCACGAGGAAAAGATGCTTCACGATGTCGGCCAGCATCTGGCCGAGTGGGTCCAGACCCACATCGGCGACCGCGTGGAGGCACACGCCCATGTCCTGCATGGCCGGGTCTATCACGAGGTGATTTCGGCCGCGGATCGACTGCAGGTCGATGCGATCGTGATGGCCTCGCACGATCCGGCGGTGACCGACTATCTCATCGGCCCGAACGCCTCGCGCGTCGTGAGTCACGCCAAGCAATCGGTTTTCGTGGTGCGCGGGCACTAGCCGCGCGGGACGCCGGGCAGTTTCCTTCAGATCGGGTAGCCATGCTCCCGCACGGCAGCCCAGAAACGCCCGTTCAGGTCGGCGATATTTGCCAGGGAATCATCGATTTCCGACAATGCGTCGGCGTCGATCTCCTGGCTCGCGCCCATGCGGATGTCGTGCTTCCTGTCGGCGATCCGCATCATGATCGTCCGCGTGCTGCCGTTCTCGGGGTCGAAGGCGTAGATGCAGTGGTTGTAGCGGTTCCGCAGCCCCGAGAGCCGCGCCATCTCGCGCGTCAGACCAAGCACCGTCTGCCGCTCGCGCGGATCCACCCGCGGCAGCTTGGCCAGCCGTTCGACCAGATCGATCCGTGCCCGCGAGGTGTTCAGCGTCAGAAAGATGATGACGGCGCTTTCCTTGTCGCACCCGGCCAGGCCCGCGATGAAATGGATCAGCAGGCTTTCTGTGTTCGTCCAGCTGTAGTTGAGCTTGCCGATCTTGAGCAGGAAGTCGTCGAAGGCCGGGTCATAACGCATGATCCCCCCCCTCGGCGGGCGGAGCGAACTTCGAGTGATACCAGTTCGCCGCGCCAGTCCGGTTGCGAACCCCGATCTTGGAAAAGATGTTGTGGGTGTGAAGCTTGACGGTGTGTTGCGACAGGCCGAGCTGGTCCGCGATCAGACGGTTCGGCATCCCGCGCGCAATCATCGGCAGGATTTCCCGTTCGCGTGGCGTCAGCACGGCCTCGCAAGGCCGGCCGGCTGCGCTGGCCACGGGGGCAGGTTCATTCGGACCCTCCGTGGGCGTGGTCGGAACGGCGCCGTTCTGGAGCAGGTCCGCCGGGACGTAGTCGTGCCCGCACAGAAGCAGGCGCAGCACCGACAGCCACACTTCCATCTCGGTATTGATCTGGACGACGCCAATCGCCCGGTTCCCGCCCGACCGGATCCGGAGCAGCGCGGCCCGGTCGCATCCCGCCACCGCGATCTTCAACTCCGGGAAGGCGATCGACAGCATGTTCAGCGTCGCGACCGGGTCGTGCAGGGATTCATGGACGATGATCAGCTTGGGCGTCTGGCTTTGTGTCGGCACATCGGACGGCGTCCGGAAACGGACGAACCCGACGTCTGCAAATTCGAAGTTCAGGATCCGCAACATCCGGTCGGAAAACTGCAATGGAGTCCCGATCACGGCGACTAGCGGAACGGGGGTCTCGTCGTGATTCGTCAAATCAGCGTGGCGTGGCAAAAACATACGCATCTCCTCAAAAAGAGATCTATAAAAAAGGGTTTGGAACCAGATTTACCTACCGGAAATGGTCGGCATCCCACCCAAAGGAACTATACACCAATTTAGCGGCCCACGACGGAATATCCTGCCGTCTCATATCGTGATGTATCCCGGAAGTTGTTTCAATCGCTCGATTTCCGTCCCTTCGGACGCCGCCGCCACCATGTTTTCTGGGCGCAGCCAAGAGGCGGCTGCAAGTTATCCACAACCCACGGGGAAGCGGGATCTGCGCGCGCACCGAACCCACTCCCTTTGTCCAGATAGGCGGAGAGGCGCCGAGGTGGCACCCTTTCCTGACGCGCCGAGGTCATTGGCCACGACGCGGCAACGATGAGATGAGGCCACAGGACACACCAGGTGCCGAAGGCCTCGCCGGAAAAGGAGGTGTCCCAAGCCAGTACGCCGAGAAGGCTGCGGAGCGAATTGGTTCCGCCAGCGACGACCTTTCATAGATCAACGGCAAGCTGAACAGCTCCGCTTTGGATAGACTGGCGGAGGTCGGGTTGCCGCGACCTGGAGTGTATTGATGTCCAATCGTCATCCAAATTTTGTCTTCGATATCGGAGACGTGAACCTCAACGTTGATCCCGATTCCGACGATCTGTCCCTGAACGGGAATCTGAACGGCAATCTCAACGGCAACCTCAACAAGAGCGAGAGTGAGAGCGAAAACGAGAACGAAAACGAGAACGAGAACGAGAACGAAAACTCGAACTGGAACGACGCCAGCAGCAGCGCCTACGCCGATTCCGGCAGCGAGAACGGCAACGACAACACCAATGACAACGGCAACACGAACGCCAGCGACAACACCAACTCGAACACCAACTCGACCGACGTCAACGTGGATGTGGGCGTCGATGTTTCGCTGGACGGCTACGAGCCGACGGACGACGACTTCGCCGATTTCGACCTGGGCAGTGGCAGCTCGATCGAAGACATCGTCATGGCCCGGGGTGACGTGAACTACGATCCCGGCAACGACATGAGCATGGGCGACATCCTGACGGGTGCGCAACTGGGCGCCGGCAACGACGCGGCGTTCGTCAATGTCCAGTCGAACTCGCTCGAGGACAACGACAACCTTGACGAAGCCAGCGTCGAGAACGACGGCGACTTCAGGCAGGATGCCACGGCGAGAGGTGGCGATGCCAGCGCCGCGGAAGGCATTTCGGTCGACACCAACGGTGGCGACGCCGGCGATGACGCCTATGCCGACGGCGGTGACGCCAAGGGCGGCATGGCCGAGGGCGGCGACAGCAATTCCGAGGTCGAGTCGGGCGAATCCGGTGACACCGATGCCGAGAGTGGCGACAGCGGTCAGACCGGTCCGGTCGAGGCACGTGGCCACGAGGTCGATGCCGGTGATGTCGAATCCGAAGCCGAGGGCGACGGCGGCGACAGCGGCGACAACGACGCCGAGGTCGAGGCCGAAAGCGAGGCCGAGACCGAGTCCGATGCCCGCGGCGGCGATGCCGGCGACGGCGGCAGGGCCAACTCGAGCAACGAATCCGACTCCGAAGTCGAGGCGGAATCCGAATCCGACGATGAAGGTGGCGACAGCGGCGACGCCGATGTCGAGGCCGATGTCGAAGGCGATGTCGACGCCGAATCCGAGAACAACTCGGACGGCGGTGATAGCGGCGACACCAACTCGGAGTCCGAGAACGACACCACGGCCCGGGGCGACTCGGAGGTTGATGCCGAAGGTGGTGACGGCGGCGAGATCGACGGTGACGTCGACGTCGAGGCCGATGCCGAAGCCGACGGTGACGCCGATGGTGAAGGCGGCGACGGCGGCGAGATCGACGGTGACGTCGAAGCCGATGGCGAAGCCGAAACCGACAGCGACGCGGAAGCCGACGGTGGTGATGGCGGTGAGATCGACGGCGATGTCGATGTCGAGGCCGAAGCCGAGACCGACAGCGAAGCCGATGGTGAAGGCGGCGACAGCGGCGATGTCGAGGGCGACAACGAATCCGACGCAGAATCCGAGAACGACGTCGACTCCGACGGCGACGGCGGAGACTCGGGTGACGTCAACTCCGAGACCGAAGGCGAAGGCGACGGCGAGGGCGACGGCGAAGGTGAAGGCGACGTAGACGTCGAAGGCGAGGCGGAATCCGAAAGCGAAGGCGACGGCGGCAACGCCGGGTCGATCGCGGCTGCGCTCTCCGGAGGCGAGGCCGAGAACGAGGCCGAAGACGACGCCAGCTTCGACAACAACGGCGACGCGATGAGCGCCGACGCCAACGCCGATGGTGACGCCAACTCGACCGGCGGAACGGGCGGCGCGGGTTCCGGTACTTCCGGACCGGCGACGTCGAATAACGGTGGCACCGGAACGAATACCGGCACCGGCACCGGAACCGGCACCGGCACTGGCACGTCGACCAACAATTCGGGCATGGCGGGCGCCGGCAACTCGACGACGGGCGCCAACACCGCGACACCGACGGCCAACGGCACCAACACCGGCACGTCCGGTGCGGCAGCCGCCGGATCCGCCAATACCGACGCGGACGCCACCAACACCGGAACCGGGTCGACCGAACTCCGAATCCGGCATGGGCGGCATGGCCAGCGGCACGACCGATGACGATGCCAACGGCACCGGCACCGCCTCGTCCAACTCCGAATCCGGCGCGGGCGCCATGGGCACCGGCTCGGCGGACAATGACGCGAACGGGACGGGCACGGGGTCGACCGACTCCGAATCCGGCGCGGGCGCGGCAGGCAACGCCAGCAACGACGCCGACAACACCGGCACCGGCTCGTCGACCTCGTCGGCAAACGGCGCCGCAGGTGGCGCAGGCACCGGAACCTCGACCGGCACGGCCAGCAGCGCCGATGCGGCAACGGGAACCGGCGCAAGCGGTGCCGGCGGAGCGGCCACGTCCGATACCAACTCGACCGCGAACGGCACCAACAGCGGCTACGCTGACAGTGACGGCGGTTATGGCGGAATGTCGGATCTGGCGGCCGAGGCCCTGGCCCAGTCGACCGGTACGGCCGACAGCGCCCAGACCTCCGGAACGGCCGGCGCAGGCGATGCCACGAGCGACGCCACCAGCAACGGCGCGGCCACCGGTGATGCCAACGCCACCAGCGGCATGTCCGGCGACAGCATAGCCTCGGCCACTGGCGGTGCGTCCGGATGGGCTGATGGCGGCTCCATCACCGGCGGTGCCGGGATGAACGGCGACGTCATGGGCGGCGGCGGCGGCACGGCCACCACCGGAGCCGGCGGCATGGGCGGTGACGCCGGAAGCTGGGGATCATCGAACGGCGACGACGGCTACGTCACCGGCAAATCCTACGCCTCGGCAGCAGCGGCGGTCGACCAGGCAGCGTTCACCATGGACGTGATCATGGGCGCCAACGTGCTCGGCAACTCCGTCGACATGACGGTCGTGGGCGGGTCGTTCAGCTCCAGCTACATCGGCGACGACGACACCGACGGCTGATTGCGAACAAGGCAGGGGCCGGCTCGTTCCGGCCCCTCCACCATTGAAGAAGAATTCTTTGCGGTCAGCATTCTGACCGAGGTAATTGAAGTGGTGATGTGATGAGGATGGATGCGACAACAGAGTCGATCGCGCACTTCATCGGCCTGTTCGAGATCAAGATCGACGAGTTTCGCCTGCGCCAGGACTATCTGGAGTTCCGCCTCAAGGAGGTGACACCCGACCCGGACCGGCCGATCGAAGTCATCGGTGTCCGCCTTCAGGCTCCCCATCAACTGCAACCCTATGATCCCGGTCTCGCGTACGACCCCGTGCCGCTGCCGGCGCCGCCGGCCGACCTGCCCCACCTGTCGTGGGGCGGAGAGCCTGCGGTGCCGGACGTGCCAGGTCAGCCCCCGCTTGATCTGCCGGACACCGACGTGCCCCTGCCGGCCGCGTCGTCCTTCATCATGGGTGTGCCTGTGCCGATCCCGGCGTCGATCCTCTCGGCGACGATCCAGATCGCGCGGCTCAGCGACGACGACGTCTTCCAGGCGGCGGATACCGCCCTGTTCACCAACCCGACGATCCTGCACGATGCCCTGGCCAGCGCGGCCCACGCAGCCGAGGCGCTGCAGGGGTTCGTGACCTCTTCCCTGCCCCTCGCGGGCGACTGGATGTCGTTTGCCTCCACCGTCCTCGCCCAGATCCAGGAGGCCGAAGCGCCGTCCTGCTCTGCCGCCGAGATCTGGACGTTCCGCGGCACCGAGACCGGCGGCATCCACGTCAACGGACTTGTCGTCGAGGAAGCCCCCGTCTGGTCCGAAATCCTGCCGCTCTACCTGCGCGACGACGCGCCGGAAGCCGAAACCGAAGACGGCCACGCGGTCTCCGGAGGCACTGGCGCCAGCGCATCCGACGGCGAGACGGTCATGACGCGGATAGACGGCGACCTCGACGCGCCTGCCAGCCGGAATGTCGAACACGATTTCAGCCGCGACTTCGCCGGCCGGGACGAAAGCCCGTCCGCGATCGATCCCGGTCTTGAACTGGTGGCCGGCGCGAACTCGGCCATCAACGAGATCGCGGTCGCCTCCCAGTGGATCGACGCGCCCGTGATCGTTGTCAGCGGCGACGTGGCCCGCTTCGACGCGATCAGCCAGGTAAACGTCCTGGTCGAGCACGACACGGTCAACGGCGAGGCCCGTCAGCAGGATTCCGTCAGCCTCAACGCGGTCGAGATCACCACGACCTCGTCGCACGACGGCGACGAGGCATCGGGCAGCGGCCGTCCCGAAGCCTGGAGCGTGGTGCGTGTCGAGGCCGACGTGATCCAGGTCAACTGGGTCAAGCAGTTCACCTTCGCGACCGACTTCGACCGGGCCGACATGGTGGTCTCGGGCCACGCCACCTATCTGGGCCTCGGTGCGAACGAGATCGTGAACGCCGCGGCTCTGACCGAGATCGGTTTCGGGTATGATCTGATCTTCGTGGGCGGGAACATGGTCGATGCCACCGTGATCTCCCAGACGAACACTCTCTTTGACAGCGACAGCATCGTCACCGGCGCCGGCCTGTTTGACACGGAGGCCCTGTCGAACACGCCGACGGCTTCCGGAGCCAAGCCGGTCATCGACGCGCAATTCGAGTCGGCCGAGGGGGCGCCGGATACCGCGCCGGCTTCGGAAGGGATCGACGAGACGCTCGCCCCGGCCGATCCGGCGATGCCCGCAGAAGCGCCTTCGGCGCAGCCGCCCCTGTCTCTGGCCGACAACCTGCTCCTGAACCAGGTGACTCTGACCACGACCGGCATCGACAGCTTCGCCCAGATGGCCGAGAACTTCGCCGCCGCCGCCGAGGATCTGGCCAATGGCGCGGAGACACTTGCCCGCGAAGTGGCGCAGGATGCGATGTTCGCGGGCCAGGAGGCGCTGCGTGCGCTGCAGATCGACGGCGACCTGATCCGCATCAACCTCTTCGAGCAGACCAATATCGTGGGCGACGCGGACCAGATCCGGCTGGAAATGGAAGAGCTGCAGCAGACGCTCGGCGACCAGATCCAGCTGATCGCGGGGTCCAATGCCCTGATGAACATCGCGTCCATCACCGAGCACGGCGTCGATTCCAAGATCATGGCGGCCGGTCAGGTCTACGACGACGCGCTGATCCACCAGGCGGAACTGATCGACACCGAGGCAATGCCGAGCGGCGTCACGCTTGCGGGGCTGTCGAGCGAAGCCATCGCCGCTTTCGTGTCCGACAGCATGCTCGACGTGGACCACATCATCGCCGAGGTGGTGCCCACCGCAAACTTCGACGCGTCGAGCCATGTCGACGTGATGCAATCCGTTCTCGCCTGAACCGACGGAAACTCCAGGGAGTCATGACTTGAAGGACCTTCCGCACGACGACATCATGAGGCAGTCGGAAACCACGACGCCGCCCGAACCGCCGCTCAGGCTGACGCCTGCCGACAGGCTCAAGGAACCGGAAAAGGCCCGCGACACCGGGCGGCCGCTGGGCACCGGCACGACCATCGAGGGTCGCGCGGGCCCCGTTCCCCGGAAAACCGATCCGCGCGATCCCGTCGGCGGCGGGGGCGGCGGTGGCGGCAAGGGGCCGCATTTTCACCGCCGGGTGGGACCCGAGAACTTCGATACGAGCCTGCGCAAGGGCATATCCGTCGTGCGCGGCAACCTGGCCTGGGTCATGGTGATGACGCTGGCCACGAACATCCTGATCCTGGCGATCCCGGTCTATCTCTTCCAGATCTCGGACCGCGTGCTGACCAGCCGCTCCATCGACACGCTGGTCATGCTGACGGTCGTGATCGGCGGCGCGGTGCTGCTGCAGGCCGTGTTCGACGCGATCCGGCGCTTCATGCTGATGCGCACCGCCGTCGAGATCGCGGCGCAACTCGGCGCGCCGATCCTCAGCGCCGCGGCCCATGCCTCGCTCCACAGTTCGGGCCGCGAATACCAGACGCTGGGCGATCTGCAGCAACTGCGCGGGTTCCTGGTCTCGGGGACGCTGATCTCCTTTCTCGACGTGCCATTCGCGCCGCTCTTCATCCTCGCGATCTTCCTGGTCCATCCGCATCTCGGCATGATCGTGGTGGTGACGGCGATCCTTCTGCTGATCATCGCGCTCATCAACCAGCGCATGACGGAAAAGCCGTTCGCGCAAGCCAATCTCGCCCAGAGCAAGGCGAACCTGCATCTCGATTCCATGTCGCGGAACAGCCAGATCATCAACGCGCTGGCGATGATCCCCGAGGCCGTGGCGATCTGGGGCCGCGACACCGCCGCCTCGCTGCGCCACCAGGTCCAGGCGCAGGATCGCAACATCATCTCGGCCGCGTTCAGCCGCGCGGTGCGTCTCCTGACCCAGGTCGGCATGCTCGGCTGGGGCGCCTATCTCGCCATCGACGGGCAGATCACCGGCGGCATGGTCATCGCCGCTTCCATCATCGCCGGCCGGGCGCTGGCGCCGGTGGAGGGCTCGATCGAGGGCTGGCACGCCTTCCTGCTCTCGCGCGCCGCCTATGGACGCATCACCGCTCTGCTGCGCGGCTCGAAACTGCAATACGAGCGCCTCGTCCTGCCGAAACCCGAGGGACGCCTCGACGTGGAACGCCTGCTCTATGTGCCCGGCGGCACCAAGCAGGTCGTGCTCAACGGGATCAGTTTCTCGCTCAACCCCGGCGAAAGCCTTGCGATCATCGGCAATTCGGGCGCCGGCAAGACCACGCTGGGCAAGATGCTCGTGGGCTCCATCCTGCCGACCTCCGGCAACGTCCGGCTCGACCTGATGGATCTGCGCAACTGGGACCCGCGCCAGTTCGGCGAGAATATCGGCTACCTGCCGCAGGACGTGCAGCTCTTCCCGGGCACCATCAAGCAGAACATCGCCCGGATGCGCGACGACGCGACCGACGAACAGATCCACGAAGCGGCCGTCCTTGCCGACGTGCACGAGATGATCGCGTCGCTGCCGCAAGGCTACGAGACGATCGTGGCCGCCGACGGCTCGCCGCTCTCGGGCGGACAGAAACAGCGCATCGCGCTGGCCCGCGCCTTCTTCGGCAATCCGCGGATGGTGGTGCTCGACGAGCCGAACTCGAACCTCGACACCGCCGGCGACCGGGCTCTGGCGCGCGCGATCGGCCACGCCAAGCAGAACAGGATCACCGTCGTCGTCATCACGCAGAAGCCGTCTCTGCTCTGCGTGGTGGACAAGATCATGCTCGTCGCCGACGGCGGCGTCGGCATGTTCGGCGAGCGCGAGCCGGTATTGCGCAAGCTCGCCGGACGCAAGGCGGGCACCCCGGTGCCCCAGACGAAAGGACCGCAGAATGCGTGAACTTGTCACCGTCGGCGGACATGAGGAGTGGTACGGCGAGGTCCCCCGGTCGATCCGTCGCCACGTCGTCTTCGGCATCACGCTCATGGCGGTGGCGTTCGGCGGCTTCGGTGCCTGGGCCTTCCGCGCGCCGCTCGCCGCCGCCGTCATCGCGCAGGGCTCGTTCGTGGCGACCGGCCAGAACAAGATCGTCCAGCATCTGGAAGGCGGCATCATCCGGGACATCCTCGTGGCCGAAGGCGATCGTGTCGAGAAGGGTCAGGTGATGATCCGGCTCGACGAGACGGCCTCGCTGGCCAACGAACGCGAGCTGCTCCTGCGCCAGCACCGGCTGGAGGCGACCGAGGCGCGGCTTCTGGCCGAATATGCCGAGGACGAGGTTCTGAAGTTCCCGCAACAGCTCGAAACCTTGCGCGACGACAACGATATCGAGGCGCTGCTGGCCGGTCAGACCCTTGCCTTCAATGTCTCGCGCCGGGCGCTGGAACAGGATCTGACCCTGCTGTCGCGCAACTCCGACGCTCTCGCAGTCCGCAAGGTGGGATACGAGACGCAGCTCGCCTCCCACCGCCAGCAGCTCGCCCTGCTCGAGGAGGAGCACGAAGCCAAGGAGGCCCTCTTCGCCAAGGGCCTGACCCGCCGCCCCGAGGTCATCGCCGTGGAACGGGTGGTGATCGAGGCCGAGGGCCAGATCGGCCGCCTCGAGGCCGAAATCGCCGAGATCGTTCAGATCCAGCGCAAGTATGACGTGCAGATCGAGAAGGCACGCAGCGAATACCGGCAAGCCGCCCTCGACGAATTGCAGGTGGTGCAGGCCGAACTTGAAAGCATCCGTGAAAAGGCCCGCAAGGCGCGCAACGTTCTGGAGCGTTCCGAAGTACTCGCCCCGGTCGCGGGCACCGTCGTGCGCCTGCATTACCATACGTCTGGCGGAGTGATCGAAACCGGCAAGGCGATCCTGGAGATCCTGCCCTCCGACGCGCCGCTGATCATCGAGGCAATGGTCTCGCGCACCGAGATCGACAGCGTCAGCACCGGCCAGCACGCGACCGTCCGGCTGACCTCGCTCAACCAGCGCACAACGCCGATCCTTGAGGGCGAAGTCTTCTATCTGTCGGCCGATTCCATCGCCGACCAGCAGGACGGCTACCTGCAGGAGGTCTACCTGGCGCGCGTTTCGCTGAGCGCCGATCAGCTTGGCCGGGTGCCGGGGTTCGCGCCGATGCCGGGCATGCCGGCCGAGATCATGATCCGCACCGAGGAACGCACCTTCGCGCAATACCTGGCGAAACCGATCGTCGACAGCATGTCGCGGGCCTTCCGTGAGCAGTGACTCCGAAGCGGTCGCCCGTGCCGCGGGCGCGGCGCCGGGCGCGGTCCGGCCGCCCTTCTCGCTCGCGCCCGATGCCGATTTCATCTTCTGGACGGAAAGCCACCGGCAGGCGGCGCACACCTTGCGCGCGGGGCTGGCGCGTCGCGCGCCGATCCTGTTGCTCGGCGGCGAGACGGGGCTCGGCAAGACCACGCTCGCCCAGCACCTCTTCGGCGCGGCGCAGCCTGGTTATTCCATCGGCCACCTCTCCTATTTCGGCGGCGACCGGGACGATCTCTGCGCCTGGGTCCTGCTGGCATTCGACCAGGCGATCGTGCAGGGTCCGGCCCCCCGCCGGCTGGCCGCGCTGCAGGCGTTTATCATGGACGAATATCGGGCGGGCCGGCATTGCCTGCTGGTCATCGACGAGGCCCAGAGTGCCACCGACGAGGTGCTGGACGGGCTCCGGCAACTGACCAACCTCGACACCGGGTCCTGCACGCCGTTGCAGATCCTGCTCATCGCTCAACCGTCCCTTGCGGCGCGCCTCCGGACGCCCGAGAACGCCGCCTTGCGCACCCGGATCGGCGCCAGCGCGCAGCTCCGGCCGATGACCGCGAGCGAAACCATCGCCTATGTCCGCCATCGCCTGCAGACCGCCGGGCGGTCTGCAGATCTGTTCACGACAGCCGCCATGAACCGGATCCACGACGCGGCGAAGGGCGTTCCGCGAACGACAAACCTGCTGTGCGACCTCTGTCTCGGCGGGCTGGACGGCGGCGACGATCTGGTCGGATCGGCCCTGGCACGCGACATCGTGGCGGCCGCAACCCGCGACGGCATGATCGGCGCAGAGCCCGCCTCCGGCCCTCAGACGGAGCCCCGACCGGTCATCCTGAAACCGGAGGCAGGTCCGACGCGCGCACAACAATCTCCATCCGCGCCGCAACGCCCGACCACGGTCGCCAACTCTCCGGTCCCGCCGCGCATAGTCACTGAGCCACGACCGGTCGACCCGAAACCCGGAGCGCAGCGGGCGGACACCGGCCCAGAAACCGCGGCCTCGACGACTGATCCGCTTCCCCGGAGGGACGGAGACGACATCCGCCAGCTTGCTTTCAACGCGATGGCGTCCCTGCCCGAATACATTCCCGAGCCGGGCAGCGACCAGGAGTCGAAACACCCGTCAGCGTCGTCGAAACGCGCGGCCACGAAGAAGACATCGCGAGCGGTCACCTCCGACCCGGCGAGCCTGGACGCCGAAACGATGGCGGATTCCAGCCCGCTGCTGGAGATCGCGCCTGCGCCGGGCGCCGCCTATGTCGCTCTGTCGCTGCGGCGGGTCGTCGGTCTGATCGCGGCTTCGCTGCTTCTCTTCGCAATCCTCACGGCCGGCACCATCGCGCTTGTCCGGCTGGCCATGTCGGGCTTGCCGCCTGCGCCGACCGCGCCGGCAGCTTCGACGCAGCCCGTGATCACGCCCGCGATTCCGGTCAGACCCGTCTCGTCCCCGGTTCTGCCCGACCTTGCCGTGCCCCGTCTGACCACACCCGCCCTGCCGACCGTGGCGACGGCGGCGATCACGGCGGACGAGCTCTATTGGCTCGCGCTCGACCTCGCGGCGGTGGACCCGAAAACCGCAGCCGTCGCCCTGGCACGCGCTGCGAGCCGCGGGCACGGTCGCGCGGCCTACTATCTCGGTCAGCTTTACGAGACGGGTGACGGAGTTCCGGTCAACCTCGCCCTGGCCCGCGCCTGGTACGCGCTGTCAGACGAGGCGGGCGCACGGCGGGCACTGGGAGACCTCGGTGCCGCGGCGCCAGCGACGGCCTCGGCGGCCCCCCGGCTCCGCGCGGCCGCCGCCACCGCAGACGGCATGCTCGAACTGGTCTGGACAGCCGCGTCGGGCGGTGGCCCTCTGGCCTTCAGCGTGGAGCTTTTCGCGGCTGACGGAAGGCTCCTTGCCGCGGAGCGGGTCGAGGTCTCGGCGCTACGCCTCGCGGCTCCGCAGCAGGAGTTCTACTGGCAGGTCAGTGTCGGCGAAGGGGCGGATCTCGCGACATCCGACCTGCAACGCGTTCCGGCCCCTTCGGCCCGGTGAGCGATCGAGGCGAGATCGCGGGCCATCAAGACGGACCATCGTCATGGGACAAGTCGAGACCGGGATGGCGGATGGGCAACTGTCCGAGATTGTGGCGCACCCGACAGGATTCGAACCTGTGGCCTCTGCCTTCGGAGGGCAGCGCTCTATCCAGCTGAGCTACGGGTGCCGACGGCGCTTGGACTAGAGCATCGCTCGTGCCGCGGCAAGAGCCAAGGCCGGGAGGCAACGCGCTTTCTTGGAGGTCAGGAAAAGAGCTCGTGGCAGAACTCCAGCGCCTCGACCAGAACGTCGATCTCGTCGGTCGTGTTGTAGAGCCCGAACGACGCGCGGCAGGTGGCCGTCACGTCCAGATGATCCATCAGCGGCCCGCAGCAATGATGCCCCGCGCGCACCGCCACGCCCTTCTTGTCGAGCACGGTCGAGATATCGTGGGCATGCGCCGCACCGTCGAGCGTGAAGCTGAAGATCGCCGCCTTGTCGGACGTCGTGCCCTGCAGGTTCAGCCAGTTCAGCCCCTCGAAGCGTTGCCGGGCGTAGTCGCGCAGGCTCGCCTCATGCGCGGCGATGGCTTCCATGCCAAGGCCGCTCATGTAGTCGAGCGCTGCGCCCAGCCCGATCTGCTGCACGATGGCAGGCGTGCCGGCCTCGAACTTCATCGGCGGTGTGTTCCAGGTGATCTCGTCCTTGTGGACTTCGCGGATCATGTCGCCGCCGCCCATGAAGGGGCGCATCTCGGCCTGCCGTGCGTCGCGGATGTAGATGCCGCCCGAGCCGGAGGGTCCGTAGAGCTTGTGGCCGGTTATCGCGTAGAAATCGCAACCGATCTCCTGCACGTCCACGGGCATGTGGACCGCCGCCTGGCTGCCATCCACCAGCACCGGAACGCCTTTTTCCCGTGCGCCGGTACAGATGGCGGCGACGTCGACCCGCGTGCCCAGAACGTTGGAGAGATGCGTGACCGCGACGAGCCTGGTGCGCGGCCCGATGGCGTCGAGCACCGCCTGGGGATCGAGTGCGCCTGCGGAATCCACGTCCACCCATTTCAGCACCACGCCCTGCCGTTCGCGCAGGAAGTGCCAGGGCACGATGTTGGCGTGATGCTCCATCACGCTCAGCACGATCTCGTCACCCGCCTCCAGCCGCGGCATGGCCCAGCCATGGGCCACGAGATTGATGCCCTCGGTGGTGCCGTGGGTCATCACGATCTCGTCCGGCGAGGCGGCGTTGAGGAACCGCGCGATCTTGCCGCGCGCCTCCTCGTACCGCTCGGTCGCGACGTTCGAGAGATGATGCAGACCGCGATGAACGTTGGCGTAATCGTGCGCGTACATCTGCGACACCGCGTCGATGACGACCTGCGGTTTCTGCGCCGAGGCGCCGTTGTCGAGATAGACGAGCGGTCGGTCATTCACGGTTCGCGAAAGGATCGGGAAGTCCGCGCGGACCGTCTTCACGTCATACATGGAACTACCCCTGAAGCGAGACGCCGGCCAGCGTCAGCAGGAACATCGCGACCATCGCGATCCCCAGCGACACCAGAAGCCAGAGCAGGAACGACTTCAACAATGAGCCGTAGCCCTGCAGAACGTCGATGAAGTTGATGTTGATCCACAGCGCCAGCAGCGCTGCGGCGATCACGAAAAATCCGGCCAGCGGCGGCGCGACGATCCACAGGACGATCTGCACCACCTGACCGACGAGCAGCACGAACTGCAGGAAGATCATCAGGATCGCCGCGCCGCGCAGCGTCCCCTGGCCTCCGGACAGCCGTCCGCCCCAGTGGATGCCCCCGATGTAGGCGCTGAGAAAACCGCCGATCATGAGCGCCAGACCGGTCAGCGGCATGTGCGCGCCCTCCGGCATCGCCGGGTCGATCATCGCGCCGAGCGACGCCAGAAGGACCGACAGCACGACGACGAGCGCGAGCGCCGGCGCAACCGCCTCGCGCGGGATGCTCAGCGACAGCAGCAGCTGCGCCGCATCGCGCGGATTCCGCACGGACAGCAGGACGAGCGGCAAGAGAGTGGACAATGACAGCGTCACGCACGCGCCCCCTCGCCGCGGCCGACCTCGATCAGGCCCATGATCCAGAACCACAGGAAACCCGCAAGCGCCAGTCCGCCCACGATGGTCATTCCGGGCCCGGGACCGACCAGACCGGCCATCAATCCGTACAGCAGCCAGAGCGGAGCCGCCGACAGCAACGCCCAGAACAGCGCCAGCCGCGCTCCGTAGCCGTCACCCGGCCTGCCGGCGATCCGCATGGCGCCGCTGCAGAGCCAAGCCAACAGGTAGAGGACCAGCGGCATCACAAACACCCAGGCAAAAAGCGCACCGCCCACCAGCACCTCCATCTCGGCTCCCGTTTCGATCGCCTCCCGCGAAAGACGGGGCCACTGACCGACGAAGATCAGAAGACATGCAGCGAGCGCATAGCCAAGCAGCCGCCCTTCGCTGCGCGGCTGCGTGATCAGCCGGCGCAACGTCGCGCGCGGGGCGCGGTAGGTTCTCAGGATGTCGTCGGTGACGCTCATCCCGTCAACGTCTGCGCGACAGCCAGCCCTGCAGCTGCGCAAGGATCTCGGCCGAGATCGTCTCGTCCTCGATCTCGTCGATCGCTTCGGCCAGGAAGGCCAGCGTCAACAGATCCTCGGCCTCGGGCCGCTGCACCCCGCGCGAGCGCAGATAGAACAGCGCCTCGGCGTCGATCGCCCCGCTGGTCGAGCCGTGCGAGCACACCACGTCGTCGGCGTAGATCTCGAGTTCGGGCTTGGCCAGGAACTGGCTGTCCCCGTCGAGCAGCAGAGACTGGCTGATCTGGTAGCCATCGGTCTTCTGCGCGCCCGGCTTGACCAGGATCTTGCCCTGGAAGACGCCGGTCGCGCCGTTGCGCAGCACCTTCTTGAAGACCTGCCGGCTTTCGCACCGCTCGGCGTCGTGGGTCACGAACACCGTGTCGTCGTGGAGAAAGTCGCCGTCGCCGACGCAGGCCCCGGCCACATGGGCCACCGCATCGTCGCCGGTGAACTCGATCACGCACTCGTTCCGGGTCAGGGCTCCGTTCACGGTGACGGTGAACGACTTGAACACGCTCTCCGCGCCCAGCCGCGCGAAGATGTGCGTTGCGGCCCGCCGCTCGTGGTCGCGGCCCTGCGCGCGCACATGGTGGAACGCACCGCCGTCGGCCACGTCCACTTCCATCACGGAGTTCAGGCGCGCCGCCGCCGGTCCGGTCTCCAGCACCGTCAGGTCGGCGCCGCTCTCGACGCGGATCACATGGTGCAGGACGGCGTCGGACGTCTCGTCGCGGCGCAGATGGCGGATCGCCACCGGCCGTGCCACCTTGCCCGTCGCGCGGATCAGGACTCCGTCGGTGGCGCTGGCGGTGTTGAGCGCGGCGAGCGGCCGCTGCACCGGCGCCTGCCCCCGCGCCTCCAGCGTGCCATAGAGATCGCGCGCCCAGTGCAGGTCGCCACTGTCGGCCAGACGCGTGATCTCCACGCCTGTCTCGCTCAGGTCCGTCGACGCCGCGGCATCGAACACGCCATCGACAAAGACGAGCATCACCCGGTCGATGGCGTCAAAGACCATCGGTCCGTCGTAGGACAGCGTCTTCGCCGGCTTCGGCTCCGGCGAAATCAGGCCGTCGGGCCGGGTGAAACGCCAGTACTCGTCCCGTCGCTGCGGCAGCCCCGTCGCACGCAAACGCTCCAGCGCGTCGATGCGCGCGGCCTTCGACCATGCCGGGCCCTCGGGCGCGTCGACAGTGGCCAGCCGCGCCTCGAGCGCATCCGTATCGACCTTGCGCAGCGCCATCACGCCACCTCGGACAGGATATCGGCATACCCGTTGTTCTCGACCTCGAGCGCCAGTTCCGGCCCCCCCGTCTTGACGATGCGCCCGTCGGCCATGATGTGCACGACGTCGGGCGCGATGTGGTTCAGAAGCCGTTGATAATGCGTGATGACCAGGAACGAGCGCCCCGCGTCGCGCAGCGCGTTCACGCCCTCTGCAACCAGTTTCATGGCGTCCACGTCGAGACCGGAATCGGTCTCGTCGAGGATGCACATGCGCGGCTCCAGAACAGCCATCTGCAGGATCTCGTTGCGCTTCTTCTCGCCGCCCGAGAATCCGGTATTGACCGGGCGCTTGAGCATGTCGGCGTTGATGTCGAGCGACTTCGCCTTCTCGCGGATCAGCTTGAGGAAATCCGCCGCGCTGACCTCCGCCTCGCCGCGCGCCTTGCGCTGTGCGTTGAGCGCGGTGCGCAGGAACGTCATGTTGCCGACGCCGGGGATCTCGACCGGGTACTGGAACGCCAGGAAAAGACCCGCCGCCGCGCGCTCCTCGGGCTCCATCGCGAGGATGTCCGCCCCTTCGAGCGTCGCGCCGCCCTCGGTCACCTCGTAGCCGTCACGCCCCGACAGCACGTAGCTCAGCGTCGACTTGCCCGACCCGTTCGGGCCCATGATCGCATGGACCTTTCCGGTTTCGACCTTCAGGTCGACGCCCTTGAGGATCTGCTTGTCCTCTTCCTCAAGTTTGACGTGCAGGTTATTGATTTCCAGCATTACTTCCTCAATCCAGCTTGACGGCCGTGCCGCTGGCCGAAACCATCAGCATGCCGTTTTCCTTGCCCAGGACCTCGTAGTCGAGGTCGACGCCGATGACCGCGTCGCCGCCCTGGCGCGCCGCTTCGGCTTCCATTTCCTTGAGCGCCGTCTCGCGCGCCTCGCGCAACGACGCCTCGTAGGCGCCCGACCGGCCGCCGACGATGTCCCTGATCCCCGCGAAAAGGTCGCGGAATATGTTCGCGCCGAGGATCGCCTCACCGGTGACGATGCCGCGATACTCGACGATCCGCCGCCCCTCGACGCTGGGTGTGGTGGTGACGATCATCGGACTGTCTCCCCATACACTTTCATCCCGCCGAACCCTTTCCCGGTCGGGCCAGCGCCGCATTCATAGTCACCCCTGAGCATATCGGGATCCCCGTTCATGACCGCAGCGGCGCTGACTGTCGCGCGACAATCAACAATGCTTCCCACGTCGGGAAACTCTTGATGGATAGTCAGATCATCACGGTCTGGGTGGGAGAACGCATCGATTTGGACCCAGAGACCAGGCAACGCACAGAGCATCCTAGCCCACGCTCCCCTCGAGACTGATCGCCACGAGCTGCTGGGCCTCCATCGCGAATTCCATCGGCAGCGCCTGCAGCACCTCCTTGCAGAAACCGTTGACCACCAGCGCCACGGCCTCCTCCTCGTCCATCCCGCGCGAGCGGCAGTAGAAGAGCTGGTCGTCGTCCACCTTGGACGTGGTCGCCTCGTGTTCCACCCGGCTCGAGTTGTTCTTGACCTCGATATAGGGAACCGTGTGCGCGCCGCACTCGCCGCCGATCAGAAGACTGTCGCACTGGGTATAGTTGCGGCTTTCCTTGGCCTTGGGATGCATCGACACCAGACCGCGATAGGTGTTCTGCGCGTGGCCCGCGCTGATCCCCTTCGACACGATCCGGCTCTTCGTGCGCTTGCCCAGATGGACCATCTTGGTGCCGGTATCGGCCTGCTGATGGTTGTTCGTGATCGCGATGGAATAGAACTCGCCCTGGCTGTCGTCGCCACGCAGGATGCACGACGGGTATTTCCACGTCACGGCCGAGCCCGTCTCGACCTGCGTCCACATCACCTTGGACCGGTCGCCCCGGCAATCGGCGCGCTTGGTCACGAAGTTGTAGATCCCGCCCTTGCCGTTCTCGTCGCCGGGATACCAGTTCTGCACGGTCGAATACTTGATCTCGGCGTCTTCCAGCGCCACCAGCTCGACCACCGCGGCGTGAAGCTGCGCGACATCGCGCTGCGGCGCCGTGCACCCCTCGAGGTAACTGACGTAGGAGCCCTTGTCGGCGATGATCAGCGTCCGTTCGAACTGGCCGGTATTCTCGGCGTTGATCCGGAAATACGTGCTCAGTTCCATCGGGCAACGCACCCCCGGCGGCACATAGACGAACGACCCGTCCGTGAAGACGGCGGAATTGAGCGTCGCAAAGAAGTTGTCGCTCTGCGGCACGACCGAACCCAGATACTTGCGCACCAGTTCCGGATGCTCGCGGATCGCATCGGAGATCGAACAGAAGATCACGCCGGCCCTGGCGAGTTCCTTCTGGAACGTCGTGCCAACACTCACGCTGTCGAACACCGCGTCGACCGCGACCCTGCGGCCCTCCGCCGGCGCCTCCTCGGCGCCCTCGACACCGGCCAGGATCATCTGCTCCTTCAGCGGGATGCCCAGCTTGGCGTAGGTCTCAAGCAGTTTCGGATCGACGTCGTCGAGCGATTTCGGCTTTTCCGCCATGCTCTTGGGCTTGGCGTAGTAATATTGCTCCTGATAGTCGATCGGCGGATGCTTGATCATGGCCCAGTCGGGCTCGTCCATCTTTTCCCAGCGCTCGAAAGCCTGCAGACGCCATTCGGTCATCCACTCCGGCTCGCCGTTCTTGTCGCTGATCAGGCGGACGATGTCGGGGTTCACGCCCTTGGGCGCGTATTCCATCTCGATGTCGGTTTCCCAGCCGTACTTGTACTTGCCGGCCATCGCCTGCACGGTCTCGACCGTCTCGCGGTCGACGCCTTCGCGGATGTCCTTGTCCAGTACTGTCATCGTCGTCCTCTCCTCTCAGGCGGCGCGCGCCCGGAATTTCCTCTCGCGGTCAAGCCAGGTCTCGCAGAACCGGCGAACCTCGTCCTCGGTCGTCGCGGGCCCCAGCGACACGCGAATCGCCGAGGATGCCGTCGCGTCGTCCAGCCCCATGGCGCGTAGCACGCGACTCTCGCGCACCTTCCCGCTCGAACACGCCGACCCCGCCGAGATGGCGAAACCCGCCAGATCGAGCTGCATGACCTGCGTCTCGCCCTTCCAGCCCGGCGTGGCAAGACACGATGTATTCGGCAAACGCGCGCCGTCTTTGCCGCTATCCCTGCCAATGAGAATAGTGCCTGACGCCTCGGCCACCAACGTCTCTTCTAGAATATTTCTAAGTCTGGCAACCTCGGCCCAGACCCCCGCCTCGAGATCCGCGAGCGCCGCGCGCGCCGCCGCCGCGAATCCGGCGATGCCCGCGACGTTCTCGGTTCCCGACCGACGGCCCAGTTCCTGTCCGCCACCGCCCTGCAAAGGCGGGATCTCGACGCCCTGCCGCACGATCAGCGCCCCGACGCCCTTCGGCCCGCCGATCTTGTGCGCCGAAACCAGCGCCAGATCCGCCCCCGACCACGAAAACGCGAACGGCAGCCGACCCACCGCCTGCACCACGTCGAGCATCAGCATCCCGGCCGACCGCCCGCCCGGCGCGCTCCAGTCGCCGGCCGCGCCCTGCGTCTCGACGACTACCCCCGTCTCGCCGTTCGCCAGCCCCGTCGCGAGGATCGCATCGGCCTGTCCGGTCATGTGGCGCTGGCTCCACAGGCAGTCGTGCGACGTCGCCTCCACGATGACGTCGCGGCCCGCAGACAGGGCCCGGAGCACCCGCGCGCCCTCGGTCGCGCCGCTCGTGAAGACAACCTCGTCTGGAGCGCAGCCGACCAACGCCGCGACGTCCGCCCGCGCCGCCTCCACCAGGGCCCGCGCCGCGCGCCCCTCGGCATGGATCGACGACGGATTGCCCGCCACCCCGAATGCCGCGACCATCGCCTCGCGCGCCTCGGGCCGAAGCGGCGCCGTGGCGTTCCAGTCCAGATAGACGCGCGGCTCCTTCATTCGTCCACCACCGTAAACAGCGACGGCACCGCCGGGCACGGCGTCAGGTCATTCTGCACCACGTCCGACAACCGCGTCTGATGGAGAAAGACATAGACATGCGCGCTCAACCCCTCCCAGAGCCGGTTGGTCAGCGACTGCGCCTTGCTCCCCGACACCGCGCCAGAGGCCGCCGCGCCCGTGTGCATCGCGCTCACCGTCTCGTCGACCGCGCCCAGGATCTCCGACACCCGGATCTCGGAGGGCGGTCGCGCCAGACGGTAGCCGCCGCCGGGCCCGCGCACGCTTTCCACCAGACCTGCCCGGCGCAACTTGACGAAAAGCTGCTCCAGATAGGCCAGCGACACGTCCTGCCGCCGGCTCACATCCGCCAGGGAGGTCAGCCTGCCCTGCGGTTGCAACGCCAGATCGGCGAGCGCGACCATCGCGTATCTGCCCTTCGTGCTGAGTTTCAAACCCGACCCCGCTGTGCGTTGACGCCGACGAAGCGCGGCCTTAGGTGCTAGCAGTCCATGCGCCGGGCCGTGCGCTCCGGCTTAGAAGCGTTCTAAGTAATCCGCCGAAATCCGTCAACCGAAGGCGGGCGCCGGCCATGCAGAGACGGATATGCCCGAAGTCATTTTCCCCGGTCCCGAAGGGCGCCTCGAAGGGCGCTATCACCCGCAGAAGGGCCGCGATGCGCCCATCGCCCTGATTCTTCATCCGCATCCGCAATTCGGCGGCACGATGAACAACCGGGTCGTCTACAACCTGCACTACGCCTTTCATAAGATGGGCTTCAACGTCCTGCGCTTCAATTTCCGCGGGGTCGGCCGCTCCCAGGGCGAATACGACCAGGGGATCGGCGAACTGTCGGACGCCGCCTCGGCGCTCGACTACCTGCAGTCGATGAACCAGAACGCCAAGCATTGCTGGGTCGCCGGCTTCTCCTTCGGCGCCTGGATCGGCATGCAGCTCCTGATGCGCCGCCCCGAGATCTCGGGCTTCATCTCGGTCTCGCCGCCCGCCAACATGTACGACTTCTCGTTCCTGGCGCCCTGCCCGTCCTCGGGCCTCGTGATCAACGGCACCGCCGACCGCGTGGCCCCGCCCAAGGACACCCAGACGCTGGTGGCCAAGCTGCACGAGCAGAAGGGCATCACCATCACCCACGAGGAGGTCGAGGGCGCCGACCATTTCTTCCAGGACCCGCACATGGAGGGGCTGCTGGCCTCCGTCGACACCTATGTGCGCCGCCGCCTGACCGAAACCACACGCTGAAGCCGGGCGCGGGGCGCATTCGGCCGCCCGACCGCCGGCTGGCCCGGTCTCGCCGCGCCACCGCCCGGGTCGCAGCAGCTTCCGGTCGAGCCACAGGTCGCGGCGGCGGGCGTTGCGCACCGCCGCCGCCTTCGCTCAGCCGGACAATTTCGCGCTGAATTCCACCAGCCGCCGCGCCTGATAGGCGACCGAGCGCTCGCCGGTCTCGTCCACGCCGCCCGCATTCGTCGAGAAGCCGTAGGGGTTGCCCCCGTCCTCGAACTTGACCGGATCCGCATAGCCCGGCGCCACGATGATCGCGCCCCAATGCATCGCCGTGGCGTAGAGCGACAGGATCGTCTGCTCCTGCCCCCCGTGGTCGTTCTGGGCGCTTGTCGTCGCCGTGAACGCCTTGTTGGCCAACGCGCCCTTCTGCCAGAGCCCGCCCAGCGTGTCGATGAACGCGCGCAGCTGGCTCGCCACCACGCCAAACCGCGTCGGCGCCGAAACGAAGTAGCCGTCGGCCCATTCCATGTCGTCGTGGCTGACCTCGGGGATATCCTGCATCTTCTGCAGCTGGTCGCGCCAGGCCTCCTGAGCTTCGACGATCTCCTTCGGCGCGGTCTCGGGCACACGGCGCAGCCGGACCTCGGCACCGGCCGCTTCGGCGGCCTCGGCAGCGATCTGCGCGACGCGGTGGTTGGTCCCGTAGGTCGAATAGAACAGGATTGTAATTTTCGGCATGGTCATCTGACCCTTTCCGTGAGTTCGATCTTTCCCGCACATAGAGTGCCCGGGCGGTGTTGTCCTGTGCGCCCGTACAGAGGTCAGGTGCGCCCGCGCGCAGCCTTCCGGTGCGCCCGTCGTGCAATACGGAAGCAATACAGCAGCTATACACTTTGCAATACACGCCGAGCGCCGTCTTCCGCGGCTTCGCGGTCTCTCAGTATACAATCGTATGCCACCTTTCGCCTCAGCGTGTCTTAGGCTATGAGGCCCACAATCGCGATTCCGGCAGAGAGGCCCGCATGTCAAAGATCAAAGTCGAAAACCCCGTCGTCGAACTCGACGGCGACGAGATGACCCGCATCATCTGGGACTTCATCAAGCAGAAGCTGATCCTGCCCTATCTCGATATCGACCTGCTGTACTACGATCTCGGGATCGAGGAGCGGGATAGAACCGACGACAAGATCACCGTCGATGCCGCTGAAAAGATAAAGGAAGTCGGCGTCGGGGTGAAATGCGCCACGATCACGCCTGACGAGGACCGGGTCGAGGAATTCGGCCTCAAGCGCATGTACCGCAGCCCCAACGGCACGATCCGCAACATCCTCGGCGGCGTCATCTTCCGCGAGCCGATCATCTGCCGGAACGTCCCGCGCCTCGTGCCCGGCTGGACCCAGCCCATCGTCGTCGGCCGCCACGCCTTCGGCGACCAGTACCGCGCCACCGACTTCCGCTTCCCCGGCAAGGGCAAGCTGACCATCAAGTTCGTCGGCGAGGACGGCGAAACCATCGAGCACGAAGTGTTCCAGTCGCCCGGCTCCGGCGTCGCGATGGCGATGTACAACCTCGACAACTCGATCCGCGACTTCGCCCGCGCCTCGATGAATTACGGGCTCAACCGCGGCTGGCCGGTCTATCTGTCGACCAAGAACACCATCCTGAAGGCCTATGACGGCCGCTTCAAGGATCTGTTCCAGGAAGTCTACGACGCTGAATTCGTGGACAAGTTCAAGGCCGCGGGCATCCACTACGAGCACCGCCTGATCGACGACATGGTCGCCTCCGCGCTCAAGTGGTCGGGCGGGTATGTCTGGGCGTGCAAGAACTATGATGGCGACGTGCAGTCGGACACCGTCGCGCAGGGCTTCGGCTCGCTCGGCCTGATGACCTCGCAGCTGATGACCCCCGACGGCAAGATCGTCGAGGCCGAGGCCGCCCACGGCACCGTCACCCGCCACTTCCGGCAGCACCAGGCCGGCAAGGAGACGTCGACCAACTCCATCGCCTCGATCTATGCCTGGACGGGTGGGCTCAAGCACCGCGCCAAGCTCGACGGCAACGACGCCCTGCAGAACTTCGCCGAAACCCTGGAAAAGATCGTCGTCGACACGGTCGAAGCCGGCTCCATGACCAAGGATCTGGCGCTTCTCGTCGGTCCCGATCAGAAGTGGCTGACGACGCAGGGCTTTCTCGACAAGATCGACGAGAACCTGCAGGCCGCACTGGCCTGATCCGACCGCCCCTTCCGCCGCCGCGGGCGGAGGTGGCGCCTTCCTGCACGACCTTCGCATCGATATCGCCGGTCCTCGACCGGAGGGCCTCAACGTGTCCGACGAGGACATGCGCCGGTGAATTCGGCCACCGACGCCCTATAACCTGCGACGGGGCGTTGAACGAGCACGCTCAGCACCATCGGGAGGGGCCGTCACATGGATGAAGTCTGGCCGGCGCTCTGGTCCTGGATGCCTGCTCCGATGCGCGACCAGCTCGCCGGGTATGCCGCCGGTTTCTGGCGGGCGATTCCAGGCGTTCTTGCCGCGATCGTCTTTCTTCTCCTTGTCCTTGGCTTTTCCAAGCTCCTCCAGATAGTCCTGCCCCGCGCATTGCGTCGCGCCCGTTTGCGTGGCGCGCTTGTGGACGTGATCATGATGCTGGCGATCGTCAGCCTCTGGCTGTTCGGCGGGCTGATTGCGCTGACCCTGGCTTTCCCGACGATCACACCGGGGCGTGCGCTGACCGCTTTGGGCATCGGCGGCGTTGCGATCGGCTTCGCTTTCAAGGATGTCTTCGAGAACTTCCTCGCCGGCATCCTGGTCCTCATCCGGGAGCCGTTTCGCAAGGAGGATTTCATCGAGTGCGAAGGCATCGAGGGCCAGGTCGAGACGATCACCATTCGCGACACGCATATCCGTCAGACCGACGGCCAGCTCGTCGTCGTGCCCAACGGTTTCCTGTTCAAGAACCCGGTCGTGATCCGCACGGCCAACGAGCTGCGGCGCACGACGATCATCTGCGGCGTGGCCTACGGCGAGGACGTCGACAAGGCGCGGGCGGTCATCGAAGACGCCGTGAAGCGCGTCGATAGCGTCCGCGACGACGTGAGAGACGTGCAGATCTTCGCCCAGGAATTCGCCGACAGCTCGATCAACTTCGAGGTGACGTGGTGGACCGGCTCACGGCCCATCGATATCCGCAGCAGCCGGGACAAGGTCGTTGCCGCCGTCAAGGCTGCGCTCGATGACGCCGGGATCGAGATCCCGTTCCCGTATCGCACGCTCACCTTCAAGGAGCCTCTGCGGCTGAAGGGCGAAAACGCCGATGCGGACACTGCGGAGCCGCGCCGCGACGCAGCGGAATAGCCGACTTGCCGACCAGCCACCTGCCGCGAGCCCGCGTCAGGCGCCCCCTGCTAAATCATGCCCCGCAAGCCGCCACACACGGCTGATCCCGGCGATTTTGTGGGGAAACAGCCACTCCGATAGCGCGAGACCCACTAGCCAACTGCGCCGGGGCGCGGTAGGGGGCGCGCAGACCTCCCAAGGACACGTTCATGGAACTTCGCAACATTGCGATCATCGCACACGTCGATCATGGCAAGACCACCCTCGTCGACGAACTGCTCAAGCAATCGGGCGCCTTCCGCACCGGACAGGCCGTGGCCGAACGCGCAATGGATTCCAACGATCTGGAACGCGAGCGCGGGATCACCATTCTTGCCAAGGCGACCTCGCTCGAGTGGAAGGGCACGCGGATCAACATCGTCGACACGCCGGGCCACGCCGATTTCGGCGGCGAGGTCGAGCGGATCCTGAGCATGGTCGACGGAGTCGTCCTTCTGGTCGACGCCGCCGAAGGCCCGATGCCGCAGACGAAATTCGTGACCTCCAAGGCGCTCGCGCTCGGGTTGCGGCCCATCGTCGTCCTGAACAAGGTCGACAAGCCCGATGCCGAGCCCGACCGGGCGCTGAACGAGGTGTTCGACCTCTTCGCCGACCTCGGCGCGGACGAGGACCAGCTCGACTTCCCGCATCTCTATGCGTCGGGCCGTGCAGGCTGGGCCACGACCGAACTGGATGGACCGCGCAAGGGGCTCGACGTGCTCTTTTCCCTGATCGTGCATCATGTCCCCAGGCCGCGCCAGGTCTCGCATGCGGACGAGCCGTTCCGGATGCTGGCGACGACACTCGGAGCCGATCCATTTCTCGGACGCATCCTGACCGGTCGGGTGGAAAGCGGGCGTCTGTCCGCGGGCGCGACGGTGAAGGCGATCTCGCGCGTGGGCCAGCCGATCGAGCAGTTCCGGGTCAGCAAGATCCTGGCATTCCGCGGCCTGTCGCAGACACCGATCAACGAGGCGATGGCGGGCGATATCGTCTCGATCGCGGGCATGAGCAAAGCAACGGTTTCCGACACGATCGGCGCACTTGCAGTCGAGGATCCCCTGCCCTCCCAGCCGATCGATCCGCCGACGATTTCCGTGACGTTCGGGATCAATGACAGCCCGCTCGCCGGACGCGACGGCTCCAAGGTCCAGTCGCGCGTGATCCGCGACCGGCTGATGAAGGAGGCCGAATCGAACGTTGCCATCCGCGTGACCGACACGCCCGGCGGAGAGGCCTTCGATGTCGCGGGCCGGGGCGAACTGCAGATGGGCGTCCTGATCGAGAACATGCGCCGCGAGGGCTTCGAGCTTTCGATCAGCCGTCCCCAGGTGCTCTTCCGCGAGGAGGACGGCCAGCGGCTCGAGCCGGTCGAGGAAGTCACCATCGACGTGGATGACGATTATACCGGCACGGTCATCGAGAAGCTGACGAGCACGCGCCGGGGCGAACTGCTGGAAATGAAGCCCGCCGGCGCCGGCAAGACGCGGATCGTGGCGCATGTGCCGTCGCGGGGCCTCATCGGCTATCACGGCGAGTTCCTGACGGACACCCGCGGCACCGGCGTCATGAACCGGATCTTCCATTCCTGGCAACCCTTCAAGGGTCAGATTCCGGGGCGACGTGCAGGCGCCCTGATCTCGATGGAGGACGGCGTCTCGGTCGCCTATGCGCTTTTCAACCTCGAGGATCGCGGCCGACTCTTCATCGGGGCGCAGGAGCAGATCTATCAGGGGATGATCATCGGCGAGCATTCCCGCGACAACGATCTCGAGGTCAATCCGCTCAAGGGCAAGAAACTCACCAACGTCCGGGCTTCGGGCAAGGACGACGCGGTGGTGCTGACAACGCCGGTGCGTTTCAGTCTCGAACAGGCGATAGCCTATGTCGACGATGACGAACTGGTGGAAGTGACGCCGAACGCCGTCCGGCTGCGCAAGCGGTTCCTCGATCCGCACGAGCGCAAACGGCAATCACGCGCCTCGGCCTGACGGCAGAGATACCGCGGCGCCTTCAGGGCGCTGCGGCCTGGCTGCGTTCCGTGGGTGGAATCGTGCGCCGGCGGCAGTCATCCGCGCAATCCTGATCCCCGCCGCAACCCGCTCGTCGCCCCGAGAACCTGATTCTCGTCTGCAGAGCCGTTTTCGACAACAAGAGGAGCCTTGTCAGAGCTCCTCGACGATGACCAGATCGCGCTCCGACGCGCCACGCGCGTGGCTCAGAGCCTCCTGATAGGCGTCGGAGAGATAGCATTGTTCGGCCGCATCGAAATCCGGAAAGCGGGCGACCACATGGCGCGGCCGGTCCGTCCCCTCGAACTGGCGATGGCGCCCGCCGCGGGCAAGGAACTCGCCTCCATGGGCCTTGATTGCCTCGGTCGCGAGCGCAGCATAACGACCGTAGGCCTCTTCGTCGGTGACGGTTACATGGGCGATCCAGAACGCCATGGAGCTTCTCCTTCAATCAAAATTTCCGCGCCCGAGCAGGTCCCGGAAGGATCCAACGGAGCGGGCGCCCCCGTTTCAGGCGTTCTCAATCACCCGTTCGGCCGCTGCGATCGCGGCGTCCGCGTTGGTTGCGTCTTTGCCACCGCCCTGCGCCAGATCGGGGCGTCCGCCGCCCCCCTTGCCGCCCAGCTCGCCCACGGCGGCGCGAACGAGGTCGACGGCGGACACGCGGTCCACCAGATCCCGGGTCACGCCGGCCGCGACCGCCGCCTTGCCGCCGGCATCGGCGATCAGCAACACCGCGCCTGATCCGAGCCGCGCCTTGTGCTCGTCAACGAGGGCAGGCAGATCCCGCCCCGAAACACCGGCCAGCACCTGGCTCACGAACGCAACTCCGCCCACCTCGCGGGAGGCCTGGGGTGCGCCCGATGCGCCACCGGACATGGCGAGGTCGCGGCGCAATTGCGCGACTTCGTTCTGCAAAGCCCGACGCTCGTCCAGCAGGGCCTGCACTCGTTCGGCCAATTGCCCCGGCTGCGCCTTCAGGGCCGCCGCCGCCGCGTTCATCTGCTCGATCTGGGAGGCCACGTAGCGCCGCGCCCCTTCACCGGTGAGCGCCTCGACGCGCCGGATGCCTGCCGCGGACGCACTGTCGCCTAGGGCCACGAAAAGACCGATGTCGCCGGTACGCCGCACATGGGTTCCGCCGCATAGCTCGATCGAATACGTCTGCCCATCCGGCCCCTTGCCGGTTTCGGCATCGCCCATCGAGACCACCCGGACCTCGTCCCCGTACTTTCTCGCCGAAAAGCGCCTGGGCGCCTATCCCGCGGGCCTCATCCGGCGTCATGATCCGCGTCTCGACTGGCGCGTTCTGTCTGATATAGGCGTTCACCTCGTCCTCGACCCGCTCCAGCTCCCCGGGCGTCAGCGCCTTCGTATGGCTGAAATCGAAGCGCAACCTGTCGGCCGCGTTCAGCGACCCCCGCTGCGCGACATGCGGCCCGAGCGCCTTCCGGAGTGCCTCGTGCAGCAGATGCGTCGCCGAATGGTTGGCGCGGATTGCCGTACGCCGAGCATGATCCACCTCGAGCTTCGCGCCCTGCCCGACCTCCACAATCCCTTCGTTCACCTCGGCATGGTGGATGAAGACCCCGGCGCTTTTCTTCGTGTCGGTTATCGTGGCCCGTCCGGTCTCGGTCGCGAGCCAGCCGCTGTCACCGACCTGGCCGCCCGCTTCCGCGTAGAACGGCGTCTGGTTGGTGACGACGAGTACCGACTTGCCTGCCGGCGCGCTTTCGACACGCTGGCCATCAGCGACAAGCGCCACGATCTGGCCCTCGGCCTGTTCGGTATCATAGCCAAGAAACTCGGTGACCCCGGCCTCGTCCGCGATGTCGAACCAGATGCTGGCATCGGCCTTCTCACCGGATCCGGCCCAGGCAGCCCGCGCCTTGGCCCGCTGTTCGCCCATCGCGGCGTTGAACGCGTTGATATCGACACCGCGTCCCTTCTCGCGCAGCGCGTCCTGCGTGAGATCGAGCGGGAAGCCAAAGGTGTCGTACAGGCGGAACGCTGCCTCGCCCGGAAGATCGGCGCCTTCCGGAACGCGGTCCAGCTCGTCCTCGAGCAGCCGAAGACCCCGCTCCAAGGTCTGGCGGAACCGCGTCTCCTCCAGCTTGAGCGTCTCCTCGATCATCGGACGGGCCCGCGACAATTCGGGATATGCCTGCCCCATCTGTCCGACGAGTGCCGGAACAAGACGATGCATCAGCGGGTCCTGCGCTCCCAGAAGGTGGGCATGACGCATGGCGCGGCGCATGATCCGCCGCAAGACGTAGCCGCGCCCTTCGTTCGACGGCATCACCCCGTCGGCGATGAGAAACGAGGTCGAGCGCAGGTGGTCGGCCACGACCCGGTGATGCACGCGCCCCGGCCCGTCCGGATCGGTCGAGGTCGCATGCGCACTCGCTTCGATCAGGCTGCGCATGAGGTCGGTGTCGTAATTGTCGTGCTTGCCCTGCAACAATGCGCCGATCCGCTCAAGGCCCATGCCGGTATCGATCGACTGGTTCGGCAGGTCGCGGCGGGTTCCGTCTTCGAACTGCTCGTATTGCATGAAGACGAGGTTCCAGATCTCGATGAACCGGTCGCCATCCTCGTCCGGAGACCCCGGAGGGCCGCCGGCGATACCGGGGCCGTGGTCGTAGAATATCTCCGAGGACGGACCGCAGGGGCCCGTCGGGCCCATCATCCAGAAGTTGTCGTCGGTGGGAATGCGGATAATGCGCTCGTCCGGCAGACCCGCGTACTTCTTCCAGATCGCTGCGGCCTCGTCGTCGGTGTGATAGACCGTGACCAGCAGTCGATCGGCCGAAATCCCGTATTCCTTGGTGATCAGGTCCCAGGCAAAGGGGATCGCCGCGTCCTTGAAATAGTCGCCGAAGCTGAAATTGCCGAGCATCTCGAAGAAGGTATGGTGCCGTGCCGTATAGCCCACATTGTCGAGATCGTTATGCTTGCCGCCGGCCCGCACGCATTTCTGGGCGCTGGTGGCCCGGGCGTACTCCCGCGTCTCGACGCCGGTAAAGAGGTTCTTGAACTGGACCATGCCCGAATTGACGAACATCAATGTCGGATCGTTGCGCGGGACGAGGGGCGAACTCGGTACAACCGCGTGATCATTCTTCGCGAAGAAATCGAGGAACGTCGTTCGGATTTCGTTGAGGCTGGGCATGTGAGGCGTCCGGCGCGATTTCGTGACGCTCCCGTTTAGCTTTGCCCTCGACGGCTGTCCACCGGCCAGCGCCGACGGCGCACCCCGGGTCACATGGCGCCCGCGCGGGCCCTGGCTGTTACTGGTGGACCGGTCCCGATCGGCCGTCGTCAGGGCGACGCAGCGCCGCCGCAATCCGGCCTTCGACGCCGGCGATCCTTCGCACACGGCGGATCAATTTCCCGGCGACACCGACCCGGGGCAATCCGGTCGAAAAATCGTCACGAAGACTGAGCCTGTACATGACCCTGGGCCAGGCGACCCGCTGATCGCATCACCGCTCGAGGGCACCCGTCTCCGCAGGTTCCCGCTCCCAAGCGGATAACAACGGCAGCCCTTCGTCGCGAAGGACCGCCGCCATCAGGAAATTCGCTTCGCCCGGCCAGCGATCAGCCTTCGAGCACTTCGTCCGTCTCCCCAGGCCCCATGTCGAATTCAAGCCCATGGGCGGCGCGGATCTTGTCCTCGATCGCCAACGCGATGCGTGGGTTGTCCCGCAGAAATTGCTTCGCGTTCTCACGGCCCTGGCCCACACGCTCGTCACCGTAGGAGAACCACGAACCCGATTTCTCGACGACGCCGGCTTTCACGCCGAGATCGATCAACTCGCCCATCTTCGAGATGCCTTCGCCGTACATGATGTCGAACTCGACCTGCTTGAACGGCGGCGCGACCTTGTTCTTGACGACCTTGACGCGGGTGGCGTTGCCCACGACTTCGTCACGGTCCTTGATCGAGCCGATACGGCGGATGTCGAGGCGCACCGAGGAGTAGAACTTGAGCGCATTGCCGCCCGTGGTGGTCTCGGGCGAGCCGAACATCACGCCGATCTTCATGCGGATCTGGTTGATGAAGATCACGGTGCAGCGCGACCGGCTGATGGACCCGGTCAGCTTGCGCATGGCCTGGCTCATCAGGCGAGCTTGCGCGCCCACCTGAGCATCACCCATGTCACCCTCGAGTTCGGCCTTGGGCGTCAGCGCCGCCACGGAATCGACGACCACCATCGAGACCGCGCCGGACCGCACCAGCGTATCGACGATTTCCAGCGCCTGCTCACCCGTGTCGGGCTGAGAAATCAGAAGCTCGTCGAGGTTCACGCCGAGCTTCCTGGCGTATTGCGGGTCCAGCGCGTGTTCGGCGTCCACGAACGCGCATACACCGCCCTTCTTCTGTTCTTCTGCGACACAGTGCAGCGTCAGCGTCGTCTTGCCCGAGCTTTCAGGCCCGTAGATCTCGACGATGCGCCCCTTGGGAATGCCACCGATGCCGAGCGCGATGTCGAGGCCAAGGGAGCCCGTCGATGTCGCCTCGATCTCGGCTACCGGGTTGTCGGCGCCGAGCCTCATGATGGAGCCCTTGCCGAATTGCCGCTCGATCTGGGAAAGGGCGCTGTCGAGCGCCTTCTGCTTGTCCATGCTGCGCTTGTCCGTGATGTCGAGAAGGTTCGCGATGGCCATGAGCCTGGGCCTCCTTATTCCATAGTCGCGCCGAAGCGGCAATGCGATGCCGTGATGCGCTGCCGTCTCGCACACCTATGGGACCAAAACGAGAACAACTCAAATGAAATCTTAGTGGCTTCGTTAACGACCGCGCCCGTGAGCGGCTTGCCTGCGCCGGGTTCGGATCAGAGACGGTTGATCTGGGCGTGAACCGTCTCGGTCAGCTCCTTGAGCGAGAACGGCTTGGGCAGGAAGATCGAATTGGGGAACTTGGACTGGCTGTCCTCCAGACTGTCCTCGGCGTATCCCGAAACGAAGACCACGCGCGTGTCGGGGCGTTTCTCGAGCGCCTTCTTGACCCAGGTCGGACCGTCCATGCCGGGCATCACCACATCCGTGACGAAAACGTCCACGTGCAACGTGTTGTCCTCGAGCAGCTTCAGGGCTTCCTCGGCATTCTCGGCTTCCAGAACCGTGTAGCCCCGCATCCGCAGCGCGCGGCTGGCAAAAGCCCTGACGGGTGCCTCGTCCTCGACCAGCAGGACCAGCCCGTCGCCTTGGGCAACCGGCGCCTCGGCTTCCTTGACCTTGCGCTCGGGCGCCTCGACCGGCGCCTCGTGGGCCGGGAAGTAGAGCGAAAAGGTCGTGCCTTCGCCCACAACGCTGTCGGCAAAGATGAACCCGCCGGTCTGCTTGACGATGCCATAGGCCGTGGACAGGCCCAGACCGGTCCCCTCGCCCGTCCTCTTGGTCGTGTAGAACGGCTCGAAGATCTTGCCGAGCTTGTCGGCGGGGATGCCCACCCCCTGATCGGAGACGCGGACCACCATCCACTCGCCTGCGGGCACCGCCGCGCGGTCGCGCATGAGCGGCTCGGTCAGCATCACGGTCTCCGTGGAAATGGTGATCTCGCCGCCATTGACCATCGCGTCGCGGGCATTGACCACGAGGTTCATGATGACCTGCTCGAGCTGCCGCTTGTCCGCGCGGATCATCTTGTGTTCCAGGTCGTGGTTCACGGTCAGGCGCACCTTCTCGCCCACGAGCCGGTTCAGAAGATGCGTCAGGTCCGAAAGACTGTCCCGCATGTCAAGGAGTTGCGGCTGGAGGTTCTGCTTCCGGCTGAAGGCGAGCAACTGCCCGACGAGGCTCGCGGCACGGTTCGCGTTCTGCGCGATCTGGGCGAGATCCGCGTAATCCGGATCACCTTCATCGCGCTTCATCAGCAACAGGTCGCAATGCCCGCTGATTGCCGTGAGGAGATTGTTGAAATCATGCGCCACGCCGCCTGCCAGCTGGCCGATCGCCTGCATCTTCTGGCTCTGGACGAATTGCGCTTCGAGCGTCTTCAGTTCGGTGGCGTCGTTCAGCACGGCGACAAGAGAGACGTCTGCGCCCTCCTCCACCCGACCCAGGGTGATCTGCAGATAGACCTCCTTGCTCGGCCGCGAAGCCTGGACAACTTCAGGGCGGTTCAACCCGCGCCCCTCGACGGCATCGGCCAACCATTCCCCGATTGGGCGGCCAAGACCCTCGACCAGCGAGGAAAGCGGTGCTCCAACGGCCATCGGGTCGTCCAGCAGGTCGCGCGCCAGCCGGTTTGCCATCTGCACTTCGCCCGAGCGCGCGATCTTGAGCAGCGGCACCGGCAGCGCATCGAAGAGCGCCCAGGCGGGCTCCCCCTGAACGGCGCGCGACGGCAGAAGGTAGACCTCCCGCCGGTCTTCCATCTCGACCACATGCACGAGGCGCTGGACACTTCCCGTGCGCGTGCGGATGTCGTGCGCCTCGCCGGGGCGGATCGGCCAGTCCTCGATCAGGGACTCGAGCGTCCGGACCCGGTTGCTGACGATCTTTTCCGCCGCGGCGTTGATGCTGATGATCGCACCCGTCTTGGAGGCCACGATCATCGGCAGAGAGATGCTGCGACCGTCTGTGCCCCGAGACCCCTGACCACCGGATTCCAGACGCCAGAGATAGGTGCTCTGGCCCACACGATGGGTCGTCAGGCGCAGCATTTCTCGCCGCAACAGGACGTCCTCATGCGCGGCGCCCGCCTTGTCGGCCTGCTCCCGCAGCCTCGTCACCACCGCGGCGGGCGCGGCGAAAAGGCCATCGAGCAGACGCGCGATCGATCCGCCGTCATTGCCGCCGAACTGGGCGCTGGCGGCCGGATTGCGATATGTCACGAAATCCGCTGGATTCGGTCATGATCGCGGGCGTGGCCTCACCGTCGATCAGGCCGACCACGATGTTGCGCAGGCGTTGCTCGCTGCGGCGCCGCCAGATCCCCATCAGCCAGACGAGCCCGGCCGTCGCCGCGCAAGCCAGTCCAGCCGCCAGAACCAGGACCGCCGCCACCGGCAGCGGAATCAGGAAGGCGCCGAACACAAGCACGAGCGCGAGAACGGCCAGCGGCCGCACCGATGGCAACAGCGCGAAAGCCGACTTGGTCATCGGATGAGGATCGAGAGCGGGATAGGTCAAGGACTGGGCCTCGTTCGAGGGGCTACGCATTGGCGCTGCAGCGAAAGAACGTGCGGCGGCCACGCCACCTTCCGCACTGCGCCTTAACGTGAACTTAATAGCCAACAAACGTGGCGCGACAACCTCGGAGATTGTCAATCCGGCGAATTCAGCAACCCGAGGTAGAAGCCATCCCCGCCGTCGAGCGGTGTGAACTGACGCTCGGCTCCGCACGTCCAGCCTGCGTTCCGGCCGAGGAACGCGCGCACGGCCTCGGCATTCTCCTCCGCCAGAAGGCTGCAGGTGATGTAGGCGACCGTGCCGCTCCTGCCGACGAGACTGGCGGCCTGATCCAGCAATCGCCCCTGGATTTCCGTCAACTCGCCAAGGCGGTCCGCTGTCAGACGCCACTTGGCTTCGGGCGAGCGGCGCCAGGCACCGCTTCCCGAACAGGGCGCATCCACGACCACGACGTCATAGGGCGCATGGCGGTCGCTCGTGCCCGGCGATAATATGGTGACCTTTGCCCCGGCCTTTCCGGCCCGCGCCGGTATGTCGCTCATCCGGGCCGCATCCAGATCGTGCGCGAAGAACCGGCCATCCACCCGGCCAGCCAGCGCGAGTGTCTTGCCGCCGCCCCCGGCACAAAGATCGAGCACCGTCGCACCCTCCGCCAGCGGGATCAGATCGGGCACCGCCTGGCTTGCCGCATCCTGCAGCTCGACGAGGCCCGCGTCATAGGCCGCCGACCTGCCCACCGCGCGGGCATTCCCGGTGATCTCGAGGGCGGTCGGCGACAGCGCATGGCGCCGCGCCGCGATCCCGTCTTCCGACAGACGAAGAATGGCGTCGTCGACCGTCCCCCGCCGCAGGTTGACCCGGACGAACACCGGCGCACGGTCCCGCAACGCCACCAGAACAGGACCGGCGAGACCCCCCAGACTCGCCTCGAACCGCGGGAGCAGCCAGTCCGGGCAGTCAAGGTCGCGCGCCGGATCGGACCCTTGCGGCACATGCTCCCGCTCCGCCGCCGTGAGCGGCAGCGGAGCGTAGCCTTCGCCGGTGAATACGGTGTCCGGGTCTGTTCCGGCAGAGCGCAAGGCGCCGAGCATCAGGCCGCGTCCGCTCTCGTCTCCGCCCATGGCCGCGTAGGAACGCCGCCGTCGCAGGGCATCGAAGACCAGGTCCCGCACGGCCTCGCGGTCACGCGATCCGGCAAAGCGGCTCGCCCGCGCCCATCGCAGAAGCGTCCTTTCGGCCGGCGCTCCGGCCAGAACCTGATCCAGAACGTCGACGGCAGCGGCGACACGGGCCGCCGGCGTCATGAACCGCGGTAGTTCGGGCTTTCGCGCGTGATCTGCACGTCATGGACGTGACTCTCCCGCAGGCCCGACCCGCTGATCCGCACGAAGCTGCACTTGCCGCGCATCTCTGCGACGGTGGCGCAGCCGGTATATCCCATCGCCGCCCGCAGACCCCCGACCAGCTGGTGGATCACCGCGCTGGCCGCGCCCTTGTAGGGAACCTGTCCCTCGATCCCTTCGGGAACCAGCTTGTCGGATGCCGCATCCTTCTGGAAATACCGGTCGGCGGAGCCGCGCGCCATCGCGCCCAGACTTCCCATGCCGCGGTAAGTCTTGAAGCTACGGCCTTGATAAAGAATGACTTCCCCCGGGCTCTCATCGGTCCCGGCGATCATCGAGCCGACCATGGCCGACGAGGCACCCGCCGCGATGGCCTTGGCGAAATCACCAGAGAACTTGATTCCGCCATCGGCGATCACCGGCACGTCGCCCGCGCCCTCGGCGCAGTCGAGGATCGCGGTGAGCTGCGGCACGCCGACGCCCGCGACGACGCGCGTCGTGCAGATCGACCCGGGCCCGATCCCGACCTTGATCGCGTCGGCGCCCGAACCGATCAGCGCCCGCGTCGCTTCGCCCGTCGCCACGTTGCCCGCGATGATCTGAACCGCGTTCGACAGCTTCTTGGCGCGCTCGACCGCGCGCGCCACGCCTTCGCTGTGACCGTGGGCGGTGTCGATCACGATCACGTCCACGCCCGCGTCCACCAGCGCTTCCGACCGCTCCAGCCCCGCATCGCCGACCGTGGTGGCCGCGGCGACCCGCAGCCGGCCCAGCTCGTCCTTGCAGGCATGGGGGTTCAACACCGCCTGTTCGCTGTCCTTGAGCGTCAGCAGGCCGGTCAGCTTGCCTTGCCCGTCCGTCACCAGCAGCTTCTCGATCCGCCGCGCCTTCATCAGGCTGCGCGCCTCGTCGAGGTCCGCCGGCTCGGTCAGCATGGCGAGATTGTCGGACGTCATCATCACCTTCACCGGCGTCGCGTCGTCCTCGGCAAAGCGCATGTCGCGATTGGTGACGATCCCCACGACCCGGCCGGACCCGTCGACCACGGGAAACCCGGTCACGTTGTAACGCGCCTGCAGCGCCTTGGCGTCGGCCAGCGTCTGGTCCGCGGTCAGCGTGATCGGGGAATAGACGATGCCGCTCTCGAACCGCTTGACGCGCCGCACCTCCGCCGCCTGCTCGCCGATCGAGAGGTTCCGGTGAATGACCCCCACGCCCCCCGCCTGCGCCATGGCAATCGCCATGCGGGATTCGGTCACGGTGTCCATGGCCGATGAAATCAGCGGGATGTTCATGGCGATCTGCCGCGTCAGCCAGGTCCGCGTGTCGGCCGTCGAGGGCAAGACGGCAGAGGCGGCAGGCACAAGCAGGACGTCGTCGAACGTCAGAGCCTCGCGGATCTGCATGGGACTCTCCCCTCGCTGCCTCAGGCGCGTTCTAAAACACGGATCGGACGGGGCGGAAAGATCGAAAAGTTCAGCGCGTCGCGTCCCGCGCAACCGATGCCAGGTCGCGCAGCCCCTTCGCGAGCGTCGCCACATCGGCGCCGGTGCCGAGGAAGGTCACGCCCATCCCGGCGTAGCGGCCGATTTCCGTCGGATCGAACGTGATGATGCCAGCCGCCTTGCCGGCCGCGCGGATGCGGGCGACGCTGTGCTCGATCGCCTCGACGACCTCCGGGGCGTCGGGGCGGCCGGGGTAACCCATGCTGGCGGAGAGGTCGGCCGGCCCGATGAAGACGCAATCCACCCCTTCGGTGCCCGCGATCGCGTCGATATTCGCGATCGCCTCGCCGCTTTCGGCCTGAACCATCAGGCAGATCTCGGCGTTCGCGGTTGCGGCGTAATCGTCGAAATGGCCATACGCGGAGGCGCGCGCGTTTCCTGCGCCCATCCCGCGAATGCCCAGCGGCGGGTAGCGGCTTGCCCGCACGGCCGCTTCGGCCTGTTCCGCCGTGTCGATCAGGGGGATCAGCAGCGACTGCACCCCGAGATCGAGCACCTGCTTGACAAGATGCGCCTCCCCGACGGGAACGCGCACCACCGGCGTGGTCGGCGTCCCGGTCATCGCCTGGAGCTGCGACAGGATGAGAGGGATGTCGTTCGGCCCGTGCTCGGCGTCGATCAGGCACCAGTCGAACCCCGCATGGGCCGCGATCTCCGCCGCGATCGGGCTGGCCATGCTCAGCCAGACACCGTGCTGCATCCGCCGCTCCGCGAGCGCGGATTTCAACCTGTTCTGCGGTGCCGGCATACGGCCCTCCCTTCTCTGCAACGCACCCCGGCCCCGCGCCGGAGACCGCTTTGCGCTAGTGCGGCTTCATGTCGATGTTCCGGTTCGGCCGGTCACGGTGGTGCAGCGATTGGCCATCGAGGAAGACATGCACCTTGTCCGGCTTGGCGGACAGGCGCACATCCTTGCCGCGCAGGTCGGAATGGATGCCGGGCAGCTTGGCAATGACCGGATCCGCGTCGCCCGCCTTCTCGAAGTAGAGCAGCGTGACCTCGCCCAGGGCCTCGAGGATCTCGACGCGACCCTGGAAGATGAAATCATCGCCCTGCGCTTCGAGGAAGTCCTCCGGACGTACGCCGACCTTCACCTTCTTTCCCATGTCTTCCGGCAGGCTTGGGTAGTCGGAGACCGCCATCCCGCCATCAGCCATCCGAACCACGGTCTTCGCCCCGGTCTCGACGACCTCGCCGGGCAGCAGGTTCATGGAGGGCGAGCCGATGAACTGCGCGACGAACTCGTTCTCGGGCCGTTCGTAAAGGTCCAGCGGCGAGCCGACCTGCGCGATGCCGCCGCCGGCAAGGACGACGATCCGGCTGGCAAGGGTCATCGCCTCCACCTGGTCGTGGGTGACATAGATCATCGTCGCGTCGGGCATCCGCTCCTTGAGCTGCGCGATCTCGATCCGGGTGGCGACGCGCAGGGCCGCGTCGAGGTTCGAGAGCGGTTCGTCAAACAGGTACACCTTCGGATCGCGCACGATGGCGCGTCCGATGGCAACGCGCTGTCGCTGGCCGCCCGAGAGCGCCTTGGGCAGGCGGTCGAGATAGGGCTCGAGCTGCAGGATGCGGGCGGCGTAGGAGACGGACTTCTCGATCTCCTCCTTGGACTTCTTCGCGATCTTGAGCGCGAAGGCCATGTTGTCGCGAACCGTCATGTGCGGGTAGAGCGCGTAGGTCTGGAAGACCATGGCGATGCCGCGCTGCGCGGGCGGCACGTCGTTGACCACGCGCCCGTCGATCTCGAGCGTGCCGCCGGTGATCTGCTCGAGCCCGGCGATCATCCGCAGAAGGGTCGACTTGCCACAGCCGGACGGGCCGACGAAGACGATCAGTTCGCCCTTCTTGATGTCGAGGTTGATGTCCGAGAGCACCGTGACGGTGCCGCCATATGACTTTTCGACATCCTTGAGCCTTAGATCTGCCATCGTTCCCTCCCGAAACCCATTTTGTTGTCCGGCCGTCCCGCCACCGCCGTCGCCCGGACGGCGGCCAGGACTCCCGTCTCCTATTTCACCGAACCCGCAAGCAGGCCGCGGACCAGGTATTTCTGCATTCCGAAGAAGACGACGAGCGGCACGAAGATCGACACGAAAGCCGAAGCCGCCAGGATCTCCCAGTCACCGCCGCGTGACCCGAGCAGTTCGCGCAGACGCCCGGTCATCACCAGCTGATCCTCGTTGTTGCCGAGGAAGACGGTCGCCACGAGCAGGTCGTTCCAGGTCCAGAGAAACTGGAAGATCGCGAACGACGCCAGTGCGGGGAAACTCAGCGGCAGGATGATCCGGGTGAAGATCTCGAAATCCGTCGCGCCGTCGACCCTGGCGCTTTCGATGATCTCGCGCGGCAGGCCGGCGATGTAGTTGCGCAAGAGGTAGATCGCGAGCGGCATGCCGAAGGCCGTGTGCGCCAGCCAGATCCCCATGTACGACTTCCCGATCCCGACCTCGTTGTGCAGCTTCAGGAGCGGGATCAGCGCGAGTTGCAATGGCACCACGAGCAGGCCGACGATCGCCGCGATCAGAAGCGCCCGCCCCGGAAAGTCCATCCACGCCAGGGCATAGGCCGCGAAGGCCGCCACCAGGATCGGAATGATCGTCGCCGGGATCGTCACCGTCGCAGTGTTGATGAACGACTGGCCGATGCCTTCGGAGAACAGCACCCTGTCATAGTTCTCGAAGGTGAAGACGGGCGGTGCGACAGTGGTGACGAAGAAGCGATCGCCGCGCCGGCCATCGGGCTGCTCTGCGTGCTCGATGCGGTAGTTGCCCTCGGCGTCGACGCTGTAGCGGACGCCGTCGTCTTCGGCCACGTCGCCCGGCGTGAACGCGCCCGGGTCACGCGACGAGATGCCGAAGGCGGTCACGTCGCCGCCCGATGTCCCGGCCTCGTCGAAGACATTGCCCGAGATGACCCAGACTCCGCCCTCCTCGACCGCCTCGTCGGGCGCCCTGGCGCGGAACACCTCGTTCTGCTCGGAGGCCGAGAGCGATGTCCACCAGCCCGACGACGCGATCTGGTCGCGGTCCCGGAAGGACGAGATCAGCAGGCCGATGGTGGGGATGGTCCACACGAGGACCAGGAAAAGCACCGCAAGGTTCACGGCCCATGTGAGACGGTTCTTCTGACCGGCGATATTGTCCATCAGCGCATCTCCTTGCGGGCCTGCTGGATGTTCCAGATCATGATCGGCACGACGAGCACCATGATGACCAGCGCCACGGTCGAGGCGCGGCCGGTGTCGTTGCCCCGGAACATCCAGTCGAACATGAGGTTGGCGAGCACCTGGCTGCCCCACTGGCCGTTGGTCATGGCCAGAACGATGTCGAAGACCTTGAGCACGAGGATCGTGATCGTGGTCCAGACAACCGCGATCGTCCCCCAGATCTGCGGCACCTTGATCTTCCAGAAGACCTGCATCGGGCTCGCACCATCGAGGATCGCGGCCTCCACGGTCTCTTCGGGGATGCCGCGCAGCGCCGCCGACAGGATCACCATCGCGAAGCCGGTCTGGATCCAGACCAGGATGATCATCAGGAAGAAGTTGTTCCAGAACGGCGTGGTGATCCAGGCCTGCGGATCGCCGCCGAAGCCCACGATGATCGCGTTCAGCAGACCGATCTGGTCGCTGTCCGTACCACGGTAGTCATAGACGAACTTCCAGATCACCGAGGCGCCGACGAAGCTGATCGCCATCGGCATGAAGATCAGCGACTTGGCGAGGTTGCCCCACTTGATCCGGTCCGTCAGCGCCGCCGCGAGCAGACCGAGAAACGTCGCGGCCGCCGGCACGACCAGCAGCCACAGGAAGTTGTTTCTGAGCGATTCCAGAAACTTGTCGTCGCCGGCCAACCAGACGTAATTGTCGAGGCCGACGAACTCCTCCCCGGTCGCATTGTGCAGCGACAACCAGACGGAGTTGAAGACCGGATAGACCAGGTAGACGCTCAGCACGAAGATCGCCGGAAACAGGAAAAGCCAGGGGCGTATGGCGTTGGCCTTGTTGATGTTGTTGCCCGCGTTCGGCCCGCGGTTCGGAAATATCCGGTCGAGCAGGACGTTGGACAGGTAGAAGTATCCAACGCATCCGAGGACGCCGATGACCATCGTCAGTATTGCCCAGAACAGCTGTTGCATCGCGTTCCCTCCCTGTTTCCATTACCCGGTCTGCGGCCGGGCTTGATGCCCCGGCGGCCGGAACCGCCGGGGAAAGGTCGACTCGGGGACTACTTGATCGACTGCCACGTGTTCTGGATCGAGCTCGCCACGTCCTCGGCGCTGGCGCCGCCGACATAGTCCACCATTCCGGTCCAGAAGGCGCCCGCGCCGATCGGGCCGGGCATCAGGTCCGAGCCGTCGAAGCGGAAGGTGTCGGCGTCCAGCAGGATCTCGTTCATGCCGCGCAGGGTCGGATCCCCGAAGAGATCGAGATTGACCCCGGTGTGCGGCGTCAGGAAGCCCGCCTGCGCCATCCAGATCTCGTGCGCGATCGGCGTCTGCAGGAACTCGATGATGGCGTCGGTCACGTCGTTGGCCTCGGTGATGCCCCAGACCGTTCCGGCGCCCAGCACCGGCTTGCCGAGCCCGGCCTCCTCGGAAGCCGGGAAGTAGAAGAAGTCGGCGTCGACGCCGACCTCGGTATCCTCGGGGAAGAACGACGGGATGAAGCTCGCCTGCTTGTGCATGAAGCATTCGGGCGGCGAGGCGAAGAGGCCCTTGGGGCTGTCGCGGAAATCGGTGGACGACACCGCCTGCGCGCCGCCGGCCACGAAGTCGTCGTTCTTGGCGAAGTAGCCGAACTCGTCGATCGCCGCGACCACCCGCGGGTCGTCGAAGGGGATCTCGTTGGACACCCACTGGTCGTAGACCTCGGGCGGCTGGGTCCGCAGCATCAGATCCTCGACCCAGTCCGTCGCGGGCCAGCCGGTCGCGCCACCGGACCCGAGTCCGATGCACCACGGCGTTTCGCCATCCTCGACGATCTGCTCGGTGAGCGCCTTGAGTTCCTCGTAGGTCTCCGGCACGTCGTAGCCGAAATCGTCAAAGTTGTCGGGCACATACCAGATCAGCGACTTCACATCGACCTTGTAGAAGAAACCGTAGAGATCTTCCTCCCCGTCCTTGCCCGGCACGGTCGCCAGATCGACCCAGCTGTCGCCCGCGGCGTAATTCTCGCGGATCCAGTCGGCCGTGCCCTCGGGCATCGGCTCCAGCAGGCCGCGGCCGGCCATGTCGGCCAGAAGACCGGGCTGCGGGAAGACGGCGATGTTGGGCGGGCTGCCCGCCTCGCTGTCGATGACGATCTGCTGCTCGAAGCTGTCGGAGCCCGAATAGGTGACGTTGGCCCCCGTCGCCTCGTTGAAATAGGCCACCACGCTGTCGGCGTACTCCTTGTCGGGGCCAAGCCACGGACCGAAGATCCGCGCGGACTTGCCCGACAGGTCATGGCTGTCGGCGAACTCGTTGAAGCTGTCCCAGTGGAAATCGCCTTCCCCGATCGCGAACGGCAGGTCCTGTGCCTGGGCCATGCCGGTGGCAAGGGCCGCCGTCGCGACGGCGCCAAAGAAACGAGATTTCATGCCTATCCTCCCTGTACGTGCGTTCTGCACATCTTGTCCGATTCCTTCCGCCGGACCCGGCAGTTCCGGCGCCGGCGACTGACGCGAAGCCTTGCGGAACCCCGTCGGCCTGTCAACGCGCCTGTGCCGTCGGAAGCCTTGGAGAATCGGGGGCTTCGCTGCGTCTGCGAAAAGAACCCCGGGGTTGCGCAGCCTGCCAAGCGTAGGTCATTCATGGGCAGCACGGGCGTGTTGCGAGCGGGGGGCAAGGATGCTGACGGCGCGAAGAAGCGAGTTTCCCTCCGGTTTCCTCTTCGGCGCGGCGACGTCGGCCTACCAGATCGAGGGCCACGGACAGGGCGGCGCCGGCAGCACCCACTGGGACACCTTCGCCGCCACCCCCGGCAACGTCGTGCGCGCCGAGGACGGCCGCGTCGCGTGCGACCATTACCACCGCTACGAGGAAGACTTCGATCTGCTGGCGGGCGCGCATTTCGACGTCTACCGCTTCTCGACAAGCTGGGCGCGGGTCATGCCCGAGGGGCGCGGCGCGCCGAACCCCGAGGGGCTCGACTTCTACGACCGGCTGGTGGACGCGATGCTGGCGCGCGGGCTCAGGCCGGCCGCGACACTCTACCACTGGGAGCTGCCCTCGCCGCTTGCCGACCTCGGCGGCTGGCGCAACCGCGACGTGGCGGGCTGGTTCGCCGACTTCACCGAGATCATCATGGGCCGCATCGGCGATCGCGTCTGGTCGGCCGCCCCGATCAACGAGTTCTGGTGCGTTGCCTGGCTCTCGCACTTCCTCGGCGCCCACGCGCCGGGCCTGCGCGACATCCGCGCCACCGCCCGCGCCATGCACCACGTCCTGCTGGCCCACGGCCGCTCGATCGAGGCGATGCGGGCGCTCGGCATGTCCAACCTCGGCGCGGTCTGCAATCTCGAATGGGCCGAACCGGCCGACGACAGCGACGCCGCGCGCGAGGCCGCCGCGCTCTACGACGCCTATTACAACCGCTTCTTCGTGTCTGGCATCTTCAAGGGCAGCTACCCGCAAGCCGTGCTCGACGGCTTCGGCGCCCACATGCCCGAGGGCTGGCAGGACGACATGGCCACGATCGGCCAGCCGGTCGACTGGCTCGGGATCAACTACTACACCCGCAAGCTGATCGCGCCCGACGACGGCCCCTGGCCGCATCACCACGAGGTCGAGGGCCCGCTGCCCAAGACCGCGATGGGCTGGGAGATCTACCCGCAGGGGCTGCACGACTTCCTCGTGCGCTGTCACGAGGAATATGCGCAGGGCCTGCCGATCTACGTCACCGAGAACGGGCTCGCCTCGCCCGACCGGCTCGAGGATGGCGCGGTCGCCGATCCCGACCGGATCGCCTATGTCGATGCCCACCTCGCGCAGGTCCGCCGCGCGCTCGACGCCGGCGTGCCGGTGGCGGGCTACTTCGTCTGGTCGCTGCTCGACAATTACGAATGGGCGCTCGGCTACGAGAAGCGGTTCGGCCTCGTCCACGTGGATTTCGACACGCTCGAGCGCACCCCCAAGGCGTCGTTCGCGGCGCTCGCCCGGGCGCTGGCGACATGACCGGCCGCGACACCCACGCCCTTGTGGCCGATATCGGCGGCACCAACACCCGGGTCGCGCTGGCTGACGGCCCCCGGCTGATCCCGGGCAGCATCCGCCGCTACCGCAACGCCCATTTCCGCGGCCTGCCCGATGTGCTGTCGGAATACCTGGCCGAGGTCGGCGAGGGCCGGCCCTGCCACGGAGCCTGCGTCGCGGCGGCGGGCCCGGTGCGCGACGGGCGCGCCGAATTGACCAACCTCGACTGGATCATCGACCCCGAGACGGTCGGCGAAACCACGGGCGCCAGTACCGTCGCGGTGCTCAACGACCTGCAGGCACAGGGCCACGCGATCGGCCATGTGGACCCGACCCTTCTGACCACGATCGTCGAGGGGCGCACGGCGCCCGAGCACGCCACCAAGCTCGTCATCGGCGTCGGCACGGGGTTCAACGCCGCGCCGGTCTTCGAAACCCGGTCGGGCCGCGACGTGCCGCCCTCCGAATCCGGCCACGCCTCGCTCCCCGTCCACGGCGCGGGCGACCTCCCCCTCTTCGCCTTCCTGGCGCGTGAAAAGGGATTCGTCTCGGTCGAGGACGTGCTCTCCGGGCGCGGCCTGGAAAACGTCCGCCGCTGGCTTGCGGTCGCGGCGGGCGGAACCGCCGCCCCCGACAGCGCCGCGATCATGACCGCCTGCGCCGATGGCAGCGATCCGCTGGCCCGCGAGGCCGTCCGCCTCTTCGTCCGCACCCTGGGAATCGCGGCCGGCAACCTGGCGCTGATGTATCTGCCCTTCGGCGGCGTCCACCTGGTCGGCGGCATGTCGCGCGCCGTGTTGCCCTACCTCGACGAGGTCTTTGTCGGCGCGTTTCGCGAAAAGGGACAATTCGCCGCTTTCATGCAGGATTTTCCCGTCCTCGTGGTCGAAGACGATTACGCCGCCCTCGTCGGATGCGCCTCGCATCTCGCGCACAGGCTGGCCTGAGACGCATTTTCTCGCGTTGCTAACCCCGCCTTAACGGAGCGCCCGCTAATCCCTGCGCCGTGACCGATGCATGCAGGGACCAGCGACACATGCGACTGACCCAGAAGATTTCCGGAGGCGCGCGATGAGCGATCGCCTCCCTCTCAACGCCAAGCTCGACCTCAAGGGGGCGACCGCCCTGGCCGACGAGCTGCGCGCCCGCCGCGGCGCCGATCTGATCCTCGATGCCAGCGCGACCAAGCATATCGGCGCATCCGGCGTTCAGGTCCTGCTCTCGGCCGTTGCCAGCTGGGCCGCGGACGGTCACCGCATTTCACTCGCGGATGTGAGCGACGCCTGCGTCGATCAGCTCCATCTGCTCGGATTCTCGCCTGAAAGCCTTATGACAGGAGACACGGCATGAGCCTGAAGGTTCTCGCGGTCGACGACAGCCGCACGATGCGCGACATGCTGCGCCTCGCACTCACCGAAGCGGGCATCGAAGCCCACACCGCCGACGACGGCGTCCACGGCCTCGAGGTCCTCGACGGCCTGGAGCCGGACGCGATCATCACCGACGTCAACATGCCCCGCATGGACGGTTTCGGCTTCATCGACGCGGTCCGCGCCAACGATGAATACACCGGCATCCCGATTCTTGTGCTGACCACCGAAAGCGCGCCCGAGCTCAAGGCCCGCGCACGCGACAAGGGCGCCACCGGCTGGATCGTCAAGCCCTTCGATCCGGAGAAACTCGTCCGCGCCATCCACATGGTCACGGGCTAAGGGAGGTCGCGATGTCAGACCCAATGGCAGAAATCCGCGCCTCGTTCTTTGTCGAGTGCGAGGAACTTCTTGAAGCGATGCAGGACGGCCTGCAGACGCTCTACGACGGCGAAACCGACGCCGAGACGATCGCCGTCGTCTTCCGCGCGGTGCACTCGATCAAGGGCGGCGCCGGGGCGTTCGGTCTGACCGACCTCGTCGCGTTCGCCCACACGTTCGAGACCGCGCTCGACGGCGTCCGGTCGGGCACCATCGCGATCGACAACGACGTGCTCAAGGTCTTCTTCCAGGGCGGCGACGTTCTGGCCGATCACGTCCGCGCCGCGCGCGACGACGTGCCGCTCGAGCCGGCCGCCTTCGCCGAAGTGCTCGCCGCGATCCGAACCCTTTCGGGCGAGGAGGAAGGCGACGAAGTGGAAGAGGAGCTCGACTTCCAGCCCATGGGACTGGCGATCGACCTGCCCGACCTCGGCGATTTCGGCGGCGACGAGCCTGACGCGGTGGCGCCGTGGCGCATCGGCTTCAAGCCGGCGGCCCGCCTCTACGAGACCGGCAACGAACCGCTGTTCCTGTTCCGCGCCCTGCGTGACCTGGGCGAGTTCACCGCCACCTGCGACACCTCCGCCATCCCGACCCTCGACACCTTCGAGCCCGCCGAGAGCTACATCTCGTGGGCGGCCGAGCTGACCGGCGAGCAGTCCGAGGAAGCCGTGCGCGAGATCTTCGACTTCGTCGACGGCCTCTGCGAGCTGACGATCGAGCGCGACGAGGCCGCGATGCCCGCCTTCGATCTGCCCCCGCTCACCGAAATCGCCGGCGACGAAGAGCCCGAAGCCTTTGCCGCCGCCCCCGAGATGGACGACACCGTGCCCGAAGCCACCCCCGTCGACGAGGCCCCCTTCGTGGAGGCCGCCGCCGACCCCAAGGCCGACGTGGTGCCGATGAAGGCCGCGCCCAAGGCGTCCGAAGGCAAGCAGGCCGTCGCGCCCAAGGCGACCGTCCGCGTCGACCTCGACCGGATCGACCGCCTGGTCAACCTCGTGGGCGAGCTTGTCATCAACCAGGCGATGCTCTCGCAGTCGGTGATCGAGGCGGGCGTTCCGCCGAACTCGCCGGTCGCCGCGGGACTCGACGAATTCCTGCAGCTGACGCGCGACATCCAGGAAAGCGTGATGATGATCCGCGCGCAGCCCGTGAAGTCGCTGTTCCAGCGCATGAGCCGGATCGTGCGCGAATCCGCCGCCGCCGTGCACAAGGACATCCGCCTCAAGACCGAGGGCGAGGCCACCGAGATCGACAAGACGGTGATCGAGCTTCTGGCCGAGCCGCTGATGCACATGATCCGGAACTCGGTCGATCACGGGATCGAGACCGCCGACAAGCGCGTCGCCGCCGGCAAGCCGGCCGAGGGCACGGTCGTCCTGACCGCCAGCCACCGCTCGGGCCGCGTGGTCATCGAGATCTCCGATGACGGCGCCGGCATCAACCGCGAGCGCGTCCGCTCCAAGGCCATCGAGAAGGGCATCATCGCCGAGGACCAGCAGCTCACCGACGGCGAGATCGACATGCTGATCTTCGCGCCGGGCTTCTCCACCGCCGCCGAGGTCTCGAACCTGTCGGGCCGCGGCGTGGGCATGGACGTGGTCAAGACCTCGATCGCCTCGCTGGGGGGCCGGATCACGATCACCAACACGCCGGGCGAAGGCGCGATCTTCTCGATCTCCCTGCCGCTCACCCTGGCGGTCCTCGACGGCATGGTCGTCAAGGTGGAGGACGAGACCCTCGTCGTGCCGCTGACCGCCATCGTCGAGACCCTGACCCTGACCCGCGAGGATATCCGCGCCCTCGGTCCCCGGACCCAGGTGGTCAAGGTCCGCGACACCTTCGTGCCCCTGCTCGACCTTGGCACCGAGCTCGGCTACCGCGATCCGCGGGCCGACTACACCGGCTCCATCGTGCTGCTGATCACGCACGAGGACGGCGCGCGCACCGCACTGGTCGTCGATGCGATCGAGGATCAGCGCCAGGTGGTCATCAAGGGCCTGCACGACAGCTACGGCCACGTGCCGGGCGTCGCCGCGGCCACGATCCTCGGCGACGGTCAGATCGCCCTGATCCTCGACCCCGTCGATCTTGTCCAGAACGCCACGGGCCGTTCGCGCCCCACGGCCGAACCCCTCCCCCTTGCCGGATAACAGAGCCATGAGCACCGAAATGCAGAAGCAGTCCGACCTCTCGACCATCGAACTTCTGTCCTTCCGCGTTGGAGAGCAGGAATACTCGGTGGACATCATGTCCGTCCGCGAGATCCGCGGCTGGACCCGGGCCACCTCGCTGCCGCACTCGCCGGATTACGTGCGCGGCGTCATCAACCTGCGCGGCACCGTCCTGCCGGTCGTCGACCTGGCCAAGCGCCTCGGCCTGCCGGCGTGCGAGCTCAGCGACCGCAACGTCATCATCGTCGTCGACCTCGACGGGCGCACCGTCGGCCTGCTGGTCGACGCGGTCTCCGACATCCTCACGATGCCGGAAGAGGAGATGTCCGCGCCGCCCGAACTGGCCGCCGACCAGGCCCAGACCTTCATCCAGGCGCTCACCATCGTCGAGGGCCGCATGATCCGCGTCCTCGACCTCGGCTCGGTGATGCCGCGCAACGCGGAGATGGCCGCGTGAGCACCGCCGCTCCCCTCTCTGCCGCGACCCGCGCCGCCGCGGCCGAGCTCTCGCCGAAGACCTTCGAGCGCGTGGCCCGGCTGGCGGCCGAGGAGGCGGGCCTCACCATCGCGCCCACCAAGCGCGCGATGGTGCAGTCCCGCATCTTCAAGAGGGTCCGCGCGCTCGGCCTCGGCACGTTCGAGGCCTACCTCGACCTCGTCGAATCCGCGAGCGGAGTGGACGAGCGGCGCCAGATGATCTGTGCGCTGACCACCAACGTCTCGCACTTCTTCCGCGAACGGCACCATTTCGACACGCTCCGCGACAAGATCCTGCCCGGCCTCGTCAAGCGCGCCGCGCAGGGCGGGCGCGTGCGGATCTGGTCGGCCGGCTGCTCCAGCGGGCAGGAACCCTACTCCATCGCCATGGAGATCCTGCGCCTCGATCCCAGGGCCGGCGACCGCGACATCCGCATCCTGGCGACCGACATCGACAACCAGATCCTCGACGTCGCCCGCCGCGCCACCTACGAAACCAGCCAGATGCAGGGCGTCGAGGCCCCCGACCGCCGGACCTTCTTCGACGAGGCGGCCGGACGCTTCACCGTCAAGCAGCCGGTGCGCGCCCTGGTGTCGTTCAACGAGCTCAACCTGCTCGCCAAGTGGCCGATGAAGGGGCGCTTCGACGCCATCTTCTGCCGCAACGTGGTGATCTACTTCGAGGACGCGACCCAGCGCAAACTCTGGCCGCGCTTCGAAGCCGCACTGATGCCCGGCGGGTCGATGTTCGTCGGCCATTCCGAGCGCATTCCCGAAATGCCGGGCTCGGCATTTCGCAACACCGGCGTAACCACCTACAGCCTGCCTTCCTAAAGGCTACACTGGCCGCGGCGACGTCGAACGCGCCCGCGCCGTCCATCGAGAAAGGGACGACATATGGCACTCAGGGATCAGATTCGCGTGATTGTTGTCGACGACATGTCGACCAGCCGCGGCCTCATCACCCAGGCGCTCGACCAGATCGGGATCCGCAACGTCGCAACCGCCGCAGACGGTGCGACCGCGCTCAAGACCCTGGAAAAGCACCCGGTTCACCTGGTGATCTCGGATTACAACATGCCCGGCATGGACGGCCTCCAGCTGCTTCATTCGCTGCGCAAGGGCGCCCGGACCGCCAAGGTCGGCTTCCTGCTCATCACCGGACGGGCCGACAAGCAGATCATCGACACCGGCAAGAAGCTCGGCATGAACAACTTCATCAAGAAGCCGTTCGACGCCGCCGGCCTCAAGGGCGCCATCGAAGCCATCGTCGGGCGTCTCTGAGCGATGTCCGCGCGCGACCTCTGCGCCGGCAGCCCGGCGCAGGCGCTGCTCGGGCGCCTGTCGGGCGAACTCGCGGCCATGGCGGGCCTCGCCCACAGGGTCCAGGCGGCGGTCGGCGAGGCGCTCCACACCGACGGCGCGCCCGCGCCTGCGGTTCTGGTGGAGCTCCAGCAGATCGACCGGCTGCAGCAGACGCTGGAGGACCTCGTTCACGTGGTGGCGACCGTCGCGGCCGAGCCCGGTATCGACGAGAACGCGCTCCTCGTCCTGGCCGGCCAGGTGCGTCTGCATGCCGTCGCCGACCTCGTGACGGGCGACGTCTCCTGCCGCGCGAGCGCACCGGCGGCCGGGGTGGTCAACCTGTTCTGAGGGCATTCCGGGGTTGCCGCGGATGTGCTTTGCGGCCGCCTTCGGGGAACCGGGCGTCCCGTGCGGCGCTTGACCCAGTGTGAGAGTGAAGGGTGTACGAGGTTTGTGATGCCTGACGAGTACGAAAGCGGCGGCCGGACGAGCTACCCCAAAGACGGCCCGGCGGAAAAAGACCGGCAGGACAAGCGCGATGCGCGGCCCGCCGAAGAAACGGACAAGGTTCAGTACCGGTACTACGACTGGGCGCTGATCTGAGGTTGCGGGAGGCCGGCCATCGCGCCGGCCTCGCGCTTTCCGGGCCTCCCCGCCCGACGCGGCGCGGTCGCGACGGATCTTGGCGGGCGACCGGGTTTCCCGGCGGCGTCGGTCGGCTCCGGTCCCCGGTCAGGCGGCCTCGGCCCTCCCCGGCGCGGATGTGTCTCGTCCTCTGCGGCGTGATCTCCAGCCGCTCCGGCGCGGCCTGCCGGACACGGAAAACCCCGGCGCAGCGTCGCGGCTGGCCGGGGTCGGTGCGTCGGGCCGCAGGAAACCGTCAGCCGACGATCTCGAGTTCCGAGAAGAAGAACGCGATCTCGTTCGCCGCGGTCTCGGGGGCGTCCGAACCGTGGACCGAGTTCTCGCCGACCAATTCCGCGAATTCGGCGCGCACGGTGCCGGATTCGGCGTCGGCGGGGTTGGTCGCGCCCATCACTTCGCGGTTCTTGGAGATGGCGCCCTCGCCCTCCAGCACCTGCACGACCACCGGGCCGGACGCCATGAACTCGGTCAGCTCGTCGTAGAACGGGCGCTCGGCGTGGACCTTGTAGAACTCGCCCGCCTGCGCCTTGGAAAGCTGCACGCGCTTCTGCGCCACGATGCGCAGACCCGCCTCCTCGAACTTGGCGTTGATCTTGCCGGTCAGGTTGCGCTTGGTCGCGTCGGGCTTGATGATCGAGAGCGTCCGCTCGGTGGCCATGTGATTGTCTCCGAAAATGGCTGGCAGGGCCCCTGCCCCGCCTGAATTGGCGTCCCCCCTTACACGAGCCCCACGAGCATGGAAAGCCGCCGCGCGGCCCGTCGTCGCGTTGCCGTGCGTGGCCCCGTTGCGCCGGCCCGGCCGCTGTCGCGCGTATGCACGGGGGGTGTACAGGATGCAGCACGGGTTGCATGACGCCCCTTTCGCCGCATTTTCAGCGTTTGACAGCCGCTCCCGGGACGGGCAGACGCCCTCCATGCTGCGCATCGACGACATCCGCTTTTCCATGGCCGGCCGCCCCCTTTTCGAAGGCGCCAGCGCCATCATTCCGACCGGCCACAAGGTCGGGCTGGTGGGACGCAACGGCACCGGCAAGACCACGCTCTTCCGCCTGATCCGCGGCGAGCTGCCGCTCGAGGGCGGCACGATCGGACAGCCCCGGGGCGCCAGGATCGGCGGCGTCGCGCAGGAGGCGCCGGCGTCCGACGCCTCTCTGATGGAGACGGTCCTGGCAGCGGATACCGAGCGTTCCCAGTTACTTGCGGAATCCGAGACCGCCACCGACCCGACCCGCATCGCCGAGATACAGACCCGGCTTGCCGACATCGACGCCTGGTCCGCCGAGGGCCGCGCGGCGTCGATCCTCAAGGGCCTGGGCTTCGACGAGGCCAAGCAGGCGATGCCCACCCGCGCCTTTTCCGGCGGCTGGCGGATGCGGGTGGCGCTGGCCGGCGTCCTGTTCGCGCAGCCCGACCTGCTGCTGCTCGACGAACCCACGAACTATCTCGACCTCGAAGGCGCGCTCTGGCTCGAAAGCTACCTCGCCCGCTACCCGCACACCGTCATCGTCATCTCCCACGACCGCGGCCTCCTGAACCGCGCCGTCGGTGCGATCCTTCATCTGGAGGATCGGAAACTGACGCTTTATCAAGGGGGTTACGACACGTTCGCGCGCACCCGCGCCGAGCGCCGGGCGGTGCAGGCCGCCGAGGCGCGCAAGCAGGAAACCCGCCGCGCCCACATGCAATCCTACGTCGACCGTTTCCGCTACAAAGCGTCCAAGGCTCGCCAGGCCCAGGCCCGTCTCAAGATGATCGCCCGGATGGAGCCGATCACCGCCCCCGAGGACGCCGCGGCCCACGTCTTCACCTTCCCCGAAGCCGAGGAGCTGTCCCCGCCCATCGTGTCGATGGAAGGCACAAGCGTCGGCTACGACGAGACGCCGGTTCTCGACCGCCTGTCGTTGCGCATCGACCAGGACGACCGGATCGCGCTCCTGGGCCGGAACGGAGAGGGAAAGTCCACACTTTCCAAACTGTTGGCTGGAAGGCTTGCGCCACTCAAGGGCCGCCTCACAAGGGCCTCGAAACTGCGGGTCGGCTATTTCGCGCAGCATCAGCTCGATGAGCTGCACGCCGACGAGACGCCGCTCGACCACCTGCGACGGGTTCGTCCCGACGAGGCGCCGGCGCGCCTGCGCGCCCGGCTCGCCGGATTCGGGCTCACCGCCGATCAGGCCGATATGGTGACGGCGCGGCTCTCGGGCGGTCAGAAGGCGCGACTGTCGCTGCTGCTGGCCACCATCGATGCGCCGCACATGCTGATCCTCGACGAGCCGACGAACCACCTCGACATCGAGAGCCGCGAGGCGCTGGTCGAGGCGCTGACCATGTTTTCGGGCGCGGTGATCCTTGTCAGCCACGACATGCACCTGCTCTCGCTCGTGGCCGACCGGCTCTGGCTGGTGAAGGACGGGCGGGTGTTGCCGTATGACGAGGATCTGGACAGCTACCGCCGCGATTTGCTGAACGAGCCGGCACCCAGGCCCCCCCGCGAGACGACGCCGCGCAAGCCGCGTCGCGCGGCCAGTCGCGAGCGGATCGCCACTCTGCGCAACGAGGCGCGCCACGCGGAGACGCGCGTGCAGAAACTGGAAGAGATGCGCAAGACGGTCGCCACGCGGCTGGCGGAACCGACGGCCTACGACGCGGCGAACCTGGGTCGCACCGAGGTGTGGCAGAAGAAATATGCCGAGATCAGCGATGCGCTGGAGCGTGCCGAGGCGCTCTGGATGGCGGCAATGGAACGGCTGGAAGAGGCCGAGGCATGAGCGACATTTCCTTTTTCGTGACCGCCTTCGTGACGCTTTTCGTCATCATCGACCCGATCGGACTGGCGCCCATCTTCGTGGCGCTGACCCAGGGCATGACTTCGGCACACCGCCGCGCCATCGCCATCCGCTCCTGCGTGCTGGGCGTGGCGCTGCTTGCGCTCTTCGGAGTGTTCGGCGAAGCGGTGCTGGGCTTCGTGGGCATTTCCATGCCGGCCTTCCGCATCGCGGGCGGGATCCTGCTGTTCCTCACCGCGCTCGACATGCTGTTCGAGCGGCGCACGGCGCGGCGCCAGAATCAGGTGCATCACCATGACAGCCCCGAGTCGGTTGCCGACGACCCGTCGGTCTTCCCGCTGGCCACGCCGCTGATCGCGGGGCCCGGCGCCATCGCGACGATTATCCTGCTGACCGGGCAGTCTTCGGGTCTCGCGCAGACGATCGGCGTGCATCTGGTGATGGCCGCGGTCATCGCGCTGGTCTTCATGTTCTTCAGCCTGTCGGGCCTGATGGAACGTGCCCTCGGGCCCACCGGCATCAACGTGGTCACCCGGCTCCTCGGCATGCTCCTGGCCGCGCTTTCGGTGCAGTTCGTGCTCGACGGAGTTGGCAGTGTCGTGATCGGCCTGACCGGCTGAAGACTGGCGGCGCGCCGCCGCAGACCCCATATCCTCGGAAACTAAAGAGGAGACCGGGCTTGGCCGACGGAGAAAGCGCACGCCTCATCTATCTGATCCTGCTGGTGCTCTTTCTGGGCTACGGCTTTCTTTCCGTGGGCAGCGCGCGTCTGGGACAGGCGGTGCGGCACGCCGGGAGCTGGCTCGTGATCTTTCTGGTGGTCATAGCCGGTGCGGCGCTCTGGGGTGACGTACACACCGAGTTGCGTCCGCGCCAGGCCGTGTTCGCGGCCGATCAGCGCATCGAGGTGCCGCGTGCCCCGGACGGCCACTACTACCTGACGCTTCAGGTGGCCGGGCAGCCCGTGGATTTCGTTGTCGATACCGGCGCCTCGGAGATCGTGCTGAGCCGCGATGACGCGATGCGCATCGGGCTCGACCCCGACCGTCTCATCTACACGGGCCGCGCGGGGACGGCGAACGGCGAGGTGCGGACGGCCCGTCTGCGGGTCGATTCCGTCGCGCTCGGCCCGGTCGTGGACCGCAACGTTCCGGTCTGGGTCAATTCCGGCGAGATGGACACGTCGCTTCTGGGCATGACCTATCTCGACCGTTTCGACAGCCTGACCATCGAGGACGGAAAACTGATCCTGAAGCGCTAGCCGCTCTCGGCCTTCTTGCGCCAGGGGCCGTCCTCCTGGCTCCAGTATTGCGCCTTGGCGCCGCCGGCTTTCAGACTGCGCCACAGGTCCCGGGCGCGCTCCACCGCCGCCTCGTCCTGCCCGTCGAAGATGACGCAGACCCGTTCAAGCGCCGCGACCTCGCCCGCCTCGGTGGCGACACTGCCCGCCAGCATGAGGCAGCGCGCGCCGTTCGGCGTGCCGCGTTGCGTCGTCAGCAGGACCGGCTGGGCCGCGTCGTGTTCGCCGCCGGCCAGACCGTGCGGCAGAAACGACTCGGGAGCGGTCCGCCACAACGCGATATCAAGTGCCGCGAGCAGGATCTGGTGGTCGGCACGGATCGCGACGCGCCAGTCCTGCGCCAGCGCCCGCTCGCACAGCGTGGCCAGCGTCTCTTCCAGCGTCGAGCGCGTCAGGTGGTAGAAATAGGCCGACCCCATCCCTACGCCCGGCGGCGGGCGGCTGGCGTATGGGCCCGCGCGAAGCTCATCCTTCGTAGCGGTCGCGGACCAGACGATCGAGCGTCAGCACACCCCAGCCCGTCGGCCCCTTCGGCGCGTGGGGCACGTCGGCGGGAACGCTCGAGACTCCGGCGATATCGATGTGACACCACGCCATGCCGTCCTGAACGAAGCGTCCGAGGAACTGCGCGGCAGTGATCGAGCCCGCGGGCCGGCCGCCAGTGTTCTTGATATCGGCGATGCGTGAATCGATGATCTTGTCATAGGCCGACGAGATCGGCATCCGCCAGGCGCCCTCGCCTTCGGCCTTCGCGGCCTTGAGCAGCGCGTCGCACAGACCATCGTCGTTCGAGAACACACCCGCGTTCTCGTGTCCCAGCCCGATGATGACCGCGCCGGTCAGCGTCGCGAGGTCGATCATGGCGCACGGCGCATACCGGTCCTGCGCGTACCACATCACGTCGGCCAGAACGAGCCGCCCCTCGGCATCGGTGTTGATGACCTCGATCGTGTCGCCCTTCATGGAGCGCACAACGTCGCCCGGGCGCTGGGCCCGCCCGTCGGGCATGTTCTCCACCAGTCCGACGAGGCCGACCACGTTCGCGCGCGCCTTGCGCATCGCCAGCGCCTTCATGACACCCGCGACGGTGCCCGCGCCGCCCATGTCTCCGGTCATCTCCTCCATGCCCTGCGCGGGCTTGATCGAGATGCCACCAGTGTCGAACACGACCCCCTTGCCCACCAGTGCCAGAGGCGCTTCGTCGCCGCCGCCGTTCCAGCGCATGACGGCCACCTTGGACGGGCTCTCGCTGCCCTGCCCCACGGCCAGCAACGCGCGCATCCCGAGCTTCTCCAGCTCCGGCTCCTCGAGCACCTCGACCTCGACGCCGTGTTCGCGCAGCCCCACGAGCCGCTCGGCGAACTCGGTCGTGGTCAGGACATTCGCCGGCTCGTTCACCAGATCGCGGGCAAAGAAGACGCCCGCGGCCAGCGCGCCAAGCTCGGCGGCGTCTTGCACGATCTCCTCGGGCTTCGCGACCATGACCGTGATCCGCCCCGTGGTGCGCTCCCGGGCCTCGTCCGAGGTCTGATGGTCCAGGAAACGGTAGTCGCGCAGCGCCGCCCCGAGCGCCAGCGCATCGGCATGACGCACCGAACCCGCCACGATCAGAAGCGGCTTGCCCTTCGCATCGCCGCCAAGCGCGAACCCGGCCCGTCGTGCCGTTTCCGCATCGCCCTTCTGATCGAGCCGCATCACCAGAAGCGCCTCTGCCAGCCATCCCCGTGGGCCAGCCGATCTGCGCCATCTGCGCGGGCTTCAACTTGCCGAATCCGTCGCTCGCCGCGAGGCGCTCCAGGGCCCCGCGGGTCAACTTGTTGGCCCGGCGCGCACCCTGATCGAGCTTGCCGTCCGCGCCCGCCAGCACGGCGACCCGCCCCTCGAAAGCGGCTATGGCGTCGAGATCCATCGGCACGAATTCAATCGGGGCGGGCGTCGTCATGGGGTTCTCCTGTGATGGTTCGCGAACGGGTCTAGCGGCTGGCTCCAGCCTTTGCCAGAAGTCAGTTCCGGCGACCCGGTCGATGGGCTAGGGTCGGCCGCAAACGGCATCAGGAGCAACGCGCGCATTGACCCGGTTCGACCATTACATGCTGGCCCAGCTGATGAAGGTCTTCGGCTTCTTCGCGCTCGTGCTCGTTCTGGTCTACTGGATCAACCGGGCCGTATTGCTGTTCGACCAGCTCATCGCGGACGGGCAATCGGCCGCGGTGTTCGTCGAGTTCACATTGCTGAGCCTGCCAAACGTCATCCGTCTTGTTCTCCCGATGGCGGCGGTGGCGGCGGCGATCTATGTCACGAACCGGCTCAGTCAGGACAGTGAACTGGTGGCGATGCAGGCTACCGGCTATGGCCCGTTCCGGCTCGCGCGGCCGGTGCTTTACTTCGGCGTGATCGTCGCTGATGCTGGTGGCGATCCTTGTCAATGTCATCGTGCCCCAGGCCGCGGCCGCACTTACGGAGCGAAGGGGCGAGATTGCCGAGAACGTCGCGGCACGGCTCCTGCGGGAAGGCACATTCCTGCATCCGACCTCCGGGATTGACGGTCTTCATCCGCGAGATCAGTCCGCAGGGTGAGCTGCGCGATGTCTTTCTGTCGGACACACGTGACGCGGAGCGACAGACCGCCTATTCGGCGCAGCGCGCTCTGCTGGTGCGGGGCGATAGCGGGCCGACACTGGTGATGTTCGAGGGCATGATCCAGACGCTCGAAAACGACGCGCGGACGCTGTCGGTCACGCGGTTCGAGGATCTGGCCTACGACCTGAGCGGCTTGCTGGGCCCGACGACCGATCGCCGCCGCATCGCGGAGCTTTCGACGGCCGAATTGTTGGCCGCCGATCCCGCCGTGGCCGAGGAGGTGCGCCAGACACGCGGCCGTCTTGTCGCAGAGGGCCACGAGCGGATCAGCCAGTCCCTGATCTCGATCGTGGTGCCGCTCCTGGGATTCTCGGTCCTGCTTCTTGCCGGGTTCACGCGGTTCGGGATCTGGCGACAGATCCTTGGCGCGGTCATCGCCGTCATCATCGTCAAGGCCGCCGATACGTCCCTGGTCGAGTTTGCCATGACCGATCCGCGGCTCTGGCCTTTCGTCCATGGCGGCTGGATCTTCGGCATCGGGATGGTGATTGCCGCGCTGTCGCTGGCGCGGCAGCCTTTCACGCTCTCCCGATTACGGCGGGCACGCGCATGATCCTGCACCTCTATTTCGCGCGGCGGTTCCTTTACAGCCTGCTGGGGGTTTCGGGCGCCTTCGTGGCGATCCTCGCGCTGCTCGAATTCGTCGAACAGATCCGCCGGTTCGACAGCGGCGAGGTCACGCTGATGCAGATGGCGGGCCTCACCCTGCTCCGCGTGCCGCAGACCTTCTATACGATCCTGCCACTGGTCGTGATCCTGGCGACGCTTGCGCTGTTCCTGGCCTTTGCGCGATCGAGCGAAATGGTCGTCACCCGCGCGTCGGGGCGCTCTGCCTTGCGGGCGCTGGTCTCGCCCGTGATCGCGGCGCTGCTGACCGGGGCGATTGGTGTCGCCGTACTGAACCCGATCGTCGCAGCCACTGCACAGCGCTACGAGACCCTGTCGGACCGCTACTCCGGTGAGGTCTCGCGCATCCTGTCGATCAGCCGCGAAGGGCTGTGGCTGCGTCAGGGCGCCGCAGAGGGGCAGACCGTGATCCGCGCCTCCCGCGCCAATCTGGACGGCACGGAGCTTCTGGGCGCGACATTCCTCGTCTTCGGCTCAGACGGCGCGCCGACCACCCGGATCGAGGCGGAGAAGGCGCGCCTCCGGGACGGCGCCTGGCATCTGGAAAACGTGAAGACCTGGCACTTCGACGATGTCGGCAATCCGGAGCGTGAGGCGACGGTTTCGGCCATCCTCGATGTTCCGTCCGACCTGACGGCCGACCAGATCCGCGACAGTTTCGGCACGCCCGCGGCGATCCCGATCTGGGAATTGCCCGCCTTCATCGACCGGCTCGAGGCAGCGGGCTTCTCGGCGCGCACGCACCGCGTCTGGCTGAACATGGAACTCGCCAACCCGTTGCTGCTGATGGCGATGGTGCTGACGGCGGCGACCTTCACCTTGCGACACACGCGCTTTGGCAAGACGGGAATCATGGTGCTGCTGGCGCTGGCGCTGGGCTTCTCCCTCTACTTCATCCGGAACTTCGCCCAGATCCTGGGCGAGAACGGACAGATCCCGGTCCTGCTGGCGGCGTGGGGGCCGCCAGTTGCGGCCATCCTGCTGCCGCTTGGTCTGCTGCTCCATCTGGAGGACGGATGAGCCTGCTGCGTCTCGTCCTTCTGGGCCTGCTACTCTGGCCCGTCGCCGCGACGGCGCAGATGGCCAGCCTGATGGCGGACCGGGTTCAGATCGAACGCGACCGGACGCTCGTCGCCGAGGGCGCGGTCGAGGTATTCTACGAAGGCCGCCGTCTCACTGCCAGCCGTGTCGTCTTCGACGGCCGGTCGGGTCAACTCACGGTGGAGGGGCCGATCAGCCTGACCGAATCCGATGGCCGCGCGATCCTGCTCGCCGACGAAGCGGCGCTCGACCGCGACATGCGCGCCGGAATCCTGCGCAGCGCCCGCCTTGTCCTTGACCGACAGCTCCAGCTTGCGGCCGTCGAGATCGGACGCGCCGGAGAGCGCTACACGACCCTGACCAAGGTCGTCGCCTCGAGCTGCCACGTCTGCGCAGGAAGTTCGACGCCACTCTGGGAAATCCGCGCCGCCCGCGTCGTCCACGATGCGCAGGAACGGCAGATCTACTTCGAAAAGGCGCAATTCCGCCTCGCCGGGATTCCGCTGGCCTACATTCCGCGGCTCAGGCTGCCGGATCCGACAGTCGAGCGGACGCGCGGCTTTCTGGTGCCTTCGCTGCGGTTCAACAGCGAACTCGGAAGCGGGCCGCGCATCCCCTACTTCGTCCCGCTCGGGTCGAGCCGCGACATCACCTTCGCACCCTACATCACGACAAAGACCCGCACGCTGGAACTTCGCTACCGACAGGCTTTCCGCAACGGCGCGGTCGGGATCGAGGGGGCGGTGTCCAACGACGATCTGCGTCCCGACACCCGGCGCGGCTACATTTTCGCGGAGGGACAATTCGTCCTGCCTCGGGATTTCAGTCTGACTTTCGACATCGAGGCCACGAGCAACTCGGACTATCTTCTCGATTACGGCTACAGCGAGGCGAGCCGCCTCGAAAGCGAGGTCAGACTAGGCCGAACTCGGCGCAACGAGCTTATCGCTCTCTCGCTGACCGGATTCGACACCCTGCGCGAAGGCAGCGTCGCCGAGATCGACACCGGCCTCGAGCTCTTCGGACGGGCGGATTACGAACGCCGCATCCCATTGCGCTGGGGAGAGGCCCGGTTCGGCCTCAACGCCATGCTTCTGGAACGCTCCCCGACCGAAGTCTTTCGCGGCCGCGACACGGCCCGCCTCGGCGCCACAGCCGGGTGGACGGCATCGCGCGTCCTGCAGGGCGGCCAGGTCCTGGAGTTCACGGCCGAGGCCGGTGTCGACCATTACGTGATCGGCAACGATCCGGCCTTCCCCCATTCGCGCACGCCCGGGCTCGCACAAGGCGCCGCGACGCTGCGCTGGCCGCTCCTGCGCAGCACAAACGGCAGCCGCGAAATACTGGAGCCGGTGGTTCAGCTTGCCTGGGCCGAGCGGAGCAATGAGAGCATTCCCAACGAGGACAGCCGCCTTGTCGAGTTCGACGAAGGCAACCTCCATGCTCTCGGACGCTATCCGGGCCGTGACAGGATCGAAGAGGGCGGACGGGCCGATGTCGGCCTGACCTATACCCGGATCACGAACACGGGCCAAAGGGTCTCGGTGCTGGTCGGGCGGGTGCTCCGATTTTCCGACGACGACGAATTTGCGCCAGAAACAGGCCTCGCGGGCCCCCGGTCCGACTGGCTCGCCGCCACGCATCTCGATTTCGGCGACCGGCTCTCGGTGGCCAACCGCGCTCTTGTCGCCGACGATCTGTCGGTGCGCTCGAACGAATTGCGGCTCGTTTACGACGGCGACCTCGCCGACCTCGCTGCCGCGCATCTCTGGGTCCGCTCGGATCCGCTGGACGTGTCGGAAAGCGACGTGAGCGAGTTGACCCTCGAAGCCGACTGGCGCATGGGGCGGCACTGGCGGGCCGGCCTGACGGGCCGCTACGATTTCGCCTCCAGCCGCACCAGCCGCGCCCGGCTGGACCTCGGCTGGCAGAACGAGTGCCTGAGGGTGGATCTTTCCCTCTCGCGCCGGTTCAGCGCCTCCTCTAGTGTCGATCCCCAGACCCGGGTCGGGGTGGATGTTGCGCTCATCGGCTTCGGCGCGACACCAGAGAGCCCCGCCCGTACCCGCACGTGCCCCGGATGACGACCGATCGAAAGGACCGCATGAGACTTCGACGCCCGTTCACGCTCGCCGCCCTGGTGCTGGCGCTCGCCGCCCCGGTGATGGCGCAAACTCCCTTCGCTCCCGTGGCGCGCGTCAATGACGGCGTCGTGACCCAGTACGAGCTCTCGCAGCGGGTCAACTTTCTGACCGTGCTTCGCGCGCCCCCGGAGGTCCGTGCCGACGCCCTGGAACGCCTGATCGAGGAACAGCTCCAGATGCAGGCGGCGGAACGGGTTGGCGCAACGGTTTCCGAGGCCGAGATCGAGGCCGGGATGGAGGAGTTCGCCGGCCGTGCAAACCTCTCGGTCGAAGAATTCCAGCAGATCATCGGCGAGAACGGCGTCGCACCGGACTCGTTCCGCAATTTCGTGAAGGCCGGGCTCGCCTGGCGCAATGCGGTCCGCGCCCGCTTCGGCGCGCAGGCCGAGATCGGCGACGCGGCGATCGAAAAGGAACTCGCGACCATCCGCCAGGGCGATGGGCAGCGTGTTCTCCTGTCGGAAATCGTGCTTCCCACGCCGAGCCCGGCCGCGCTCGAGACCGCCCGGGAACGCATCGCCGAATTGCGGAAAATCCGTGACTTCGCCGCGTTCGCGGAGGCGGCGCGCGAATTCTCTTCGGCGCCGTCGGCTGGGCGCGGCGGACGCATCGATTGGGTGGAGCTGCGCAACCTTCCTCCTGAGCTCGCCGCGCCCATCGCCGCGCTACAGCCCGGCGAGGTGACCGACTCCGTCCGTGTGGGGAACACGCTCAGTGTCTACCAACTCCGCGCCCGGGAGACGACATCGCGCGACGACGCCGCGACCACCATCGCCTATGCCGAGTATCTGCTTCCCGGGGCCAGCCAGTCCGACGCCGCCCGCATCGCGGCCCGCATCGATACCTGCGACGACCTCTATGGCGTCGCCAAGGGACAGGCATCGTCGCGGCTGGAGCGGCACGAGGCAAAGGTGACGGCGCTTCCCGCCGCCGTGGCGGCCCAGATCGCGCGGCTCGATCCCGGCGAGATCTCGACGGACCTCGTGCGCGGTGACACGCGCGTGTTGCTTATGCTCTGCGAACGCGGCGCGAGTGACGCGCTCGGCATCGCCCGCAATGCCGTCGCCACCCGTCTGAGAGGGGAGCAACTGACCGCCAATGCCGCCGCGTGGCTGGCCGAGCTTCGCGCCGATGCCATCATCGACCGCACGCCCTGAGCGCGGCGCGATGCCGCCGGTCGCCCTGACCTGTGGCGAGCCGGCGGGAATCGGGCCGGAAATCGCGGTCCGTGCCTGGGAAGATCTGGGCGCGCGCCTCCCGTTCTTCTTCATCGGCGACCCCGACCACCTTCCCCGCGGCACGCCGATCGCCGAGATCCAGGCGCCGGAGGAAGCGGTCTTCGCCGCTGCCTCGGCACTGCCGGTCCTCGTTCATCGATTTCCCGCCCCGGCGCGCCCGGCCCGCCCTGACCCCGCGAACGCCGCCGCAATCATTGCCGTGATTGCGCGCGCGGTCGAGCTTGTGCAGACCGGCCGCGCGGCGGCGCTGTGCACCGCTCCCATCCACAAGAAGGCCCTCAAGGATGGCGCGAACTTCGCCTATCCCGGTCACACCGAGTATCTCGCCGCGCTGGCCGGGGCCGACCGCGTCGTGATGATGCTGGCCTGTGACGCGCTGAAGGTCGTGCCGGCCACGATCCACATTGCCGCTGGCCGAAGTGCCCGCGGCGCTGACCAGGGAGCTTCTGAGCGAAACGATCCGTATCACACGGAACGGCCTGGTCCGGGATTTCGAAATCGAGGCCCCCCGCATCGCCGTGGCCGGACTGAACCCCCATGCCGGCGAGGGGGGCGCCATGGGGGCTGAGGAGATCGATGTGATCGTGCCGGTCCTGAACGCCCTCCGGGACGAGGGCTACGCCTTGTCGGGTCCGCTCTCCGCCGACACAATGTTCCACGCCGCCGCGCGCAAGGGCTACGACGCGGCAATCGCCATGTATCACGACCAAGCCCTCATCCCGATCAAGACGATCGACTTCGCGGGGGGCGTCAACGTCACTCTCGGTCTGCCCTTCATCCGCACGTCGCCCGATCATGGCACCGCCTTCGACATCGCCGGACAGGGTCGCGCAGACCCGACGTCGCTCGTCGCCGCGCTGCGCATGGCCGAGAGGATGGCGCGCGCCCGCGCGATCGATCGGCCGGACCCGACGCACGCTTTGACGCCATGAGAGCCCTCCGGGGGTGGAAATGCGTCCGAATATTGCGGGCGACTGGCTCCGCGGTCCGATGGTTTGGGACAAGCCGCGGACAGGTGCGCATGAGCGCGATCGATGAGCTGCCGCCGCTGCGGCAGGTGATTGCCGCACACGGTCTGTCCGCGCGCAAGGCGTTGGGACAGAACTTCCTGCTGGACCTCAACCTCACCGCCAAGATCGCGCGGCAGGCGGGTGATCTGAGCGGAAGCGACGTTCTCGAGGTCGGACCGGGCCCCGGCGGCCTCACGCGCGGGCTGCTGGCCGAGGGCGCGCGCCGGGTTTTCGCCGTGGAAAAGGATACGCGCTGTCTCCCGGCCCTGGCGGAGATCGCCGCCGCGTATCCGGGACGCCTGACCGTGCTCAACGCCGATGCCCTCGACATCGACCCGGCACAGGGCCTGACCCCGCCTGTACGGATCGTGGCCAACCTGCCGTACAATGTGGGGACCGAGCTTCTGACGCGGTGGCTCGATCCGCCGCATTGGCCGCCGTTCTGGGAGAGCCTGACGCTGATGTTCCAGCGCGAGGTGGCCGAGCGCATCGTGGCCCGGCCCGGGAGCAAGGCCTACGGCCGACTGGCGATCCTGTCGCAGTGGCGCACCGAGGCCCGGATCGTGATGGATCTGCCGCCCGAGGCATTCACGCCGGCGCCCAAGGTCCGTTCGGCCGTCGTACATCTCACCCGGCTGCCCGTGCCGCGCTACCCGGCCGATGCGCGCGCGCTCTTCCGGATCACGGCCGCAGCGTTCAACCAACGTCGAAAGATGCTGCGTGCCGCTCTGAAGGGTGTGTCGCCCGATATCGAGGTCCTGCTGGCCGAAGCCGGGATCGAACCGACCGCGCGCGCCGAGGAAATCCCGCTCGAAGGCTTCTGCGCCCTTGCGCGCGCGGTGTCGCGCGCCGGCGTCTGATCCCGGGCAGAGATCCCGACACTGCCGCACAAGGAAAACGCCCGCGCGGCATCCCGGCGGGCGTAGGGAAATCGTGGAGCGAACGCGGTGCGAAGGGCCGCTATTCAGCCGCCTCTTGAGACGAGGAATCATCGTCGCCGGACGAAGGCTCGGCCTCCGGTTCCTTCTTGCGCGTCCGCGGCCGACGTGGACGGTTCGGCTTGTTCTCGGGCGTCTCGACAAGTCCGCTGTCGGCTTCGACTTCGATCACGTCGTCGCCCTTTTCCAGCCTGCGCGCCCTCTTCGTGTTTTCCGCTCGCGGGCGCCGGCTTGCGCTGTCGGCGCGGGCGCTCACTTTCGGCGCGCTCCCGCCGCTTGGGCGCACTTGCCTCCTGCTCCTTGTCGCCGGACTCCTGAGAGGTGTCGTCGTGTGCATCCTGATTGCGGGCGCTTCGGTCGCGGTTGCCCTGGTCACGGTTACCCTGGTCGCGCTCATTCTGATCGCGTCCAACCTGATGACCAGCTCGCGATGCCGGTCGGTTGCCCTGGTCGCCGTTGCCCTGATGGTTCTGGTCACGGTTGCCCTGATCACGGTCGCCTCGGTCTTGGTCGCGGCGATCATCGTCACCGTCGTCGCTGCCCCGCTCGCGGCTCTGCCGGTCGCGCTGCTGCTGCTCCTGCTGTTCGCGTCGCGATTCCTGCTCGCGCAGGGCCTCGTTCAACAGCCGGGTATAGTGCTCGGAATGCTGCTGAAAGTTTTCGAAGGCGACGCGATCATTCGAGAGCTGCGCATCGCGCGCGAGCTGATTGTACTTCTCGATGATCTGCTGCGGCGTTCCGCGGACTTTGCCCTCGGGTCCGGAGGAGTCGAAGACGCGGTTGACCACATTTCCGACGGATCGGTTGCGGTTCGACTTCGACCGCGATCGTGACTTGGAAGATCTCATGTAATCTCGGGTCCAGCCTTGTTGCGGCGTTCGCAGTGGTCTGACACGATCACCCATTATAGGGATCGGAGACCTGCGATGTCTGGGCAGTGACGAGGGGGACCAAAGTCGTGGTCCCGCCGCCCGCTGAGACGACTAATCACGAATTCTGGTCGGGGGGCAAGGAAAAATTGTCCAAATGCGTCACGAAACGTGACAATTCCGTCGGTGCCGAGCCTGCGACGAGCCTGTCCCTGCCGCCAAGATCGGTCCCGGGCCGGACGTGTTCGAGACCTGACTGGGCGAAAAGCGCCAGGACCTCCTCTCGCTGGGTCGCACCGATCTCGACGACCAGCCGTCCACCCGGCGTCAGGTGGTCGAGCGCATCCGCAAGGATCGACCTATAGGCGGCAAGCGCGTCGTCACCGGGACACAGCGCACCTTCGGGCTCGTGGGCGAGTTCGGGCGCGAGCGCCGGCAGTTCATGCATGCCGATGTAGGGCGGATTGGCGACGATCAGGTCGAACCGGCCCTGGATCGCGGCGAACCAGTCCGAGACCGTAAAGCCCGCTCTGATCGGCAACGCCAAGGGATGCAGCGTTCGCCTGCGCGATTTCGAGCGCCGCCGGCGAGATGTCCGCGCCCAGACCCCGGGCCCGCGGCCTCTCGGCCAGAAGCGTCAGAAGCAGACAGCCGCTCCCTGTGCCGAGGTCGAGCACCGTCTCGAATGGTTCTTCGAGCGCCCGCTCGACCAGCGCCTCGGTTTCCGGCCTCGGATCGAGAACGTCCCGAGTTCACGACGAACCACCGCCCGTAGAACTCGCGCCCGCCGACGATATGCGATACCGGCACGCGGGCGGCGCGCCGGGCGATGGCGACCTCGAAGGCTTCAGCCGACGGACCGACCGGATCGGTGAGCACGATGGCAAGACGCTCGGCGCCAACGCCAAGTACGTGACAGAGCAGACGGCGGGCGTCGCGCGCCGGATCCGGCACGCCGGCGGCCCGCAATCGCTCGACGGCCGCGACAAGGGTTTCGGCGCCCGTCATGCTGGCCTTCATACGACCTGAACTCCGATTGCCTTGCGGTTCACAGACCGCTTTCGGCCAGCTTGCGGGCCTGGTCATCCTCGACCAGCGCGTCCACGATCTCGTCGAGATCGCCACCCATCACCTCGCCCAGCCGGTAGAGAGTCAGTCCGATCCGGTGATCGGTAACCCGTCCCTGCGGGAAGTTGTAGGTGCGGATGCGCTCGGAGCGGTCGCCGGAACCCACCTGCGACTTGCGATCGGCGGCGCGCTCGGCATCCGCACGGTTGCGCTCCATGTCATAGAGTCGCGCGCGCAGGACCTGCATGGCGATGGCGCGGTTCTGGTGCTGGCTCTTCTCGCTCGACGTCACGACCAGGCCCGTCGGGATGTGGGTGATCCGAACGGCGCTGTCGGTCGTGTTGACGTGCTGACCCCCAGCACCGCTGGCGCGCATGGTGTCGATGCGAAGGTCAGCGGGGTCGATTGCGATGTCGACCTCCTCGGCCTCGGGAAGGACCGCGACCGTTGCGGCGCTGGTGTGGATGCGGCCGCCGGATTCGGTCGATGGAACGCGCTGCACCCGGTGAACGCCGCTTTCGTATTTCATCCTCGCGAACACGCCCTGCCCCGAGATGTTGGCGATCACCTCCTTGATCCCGCCGAGTTCGGTCTCGGCAATCTCGACGATCTGCACGCGCCAGCCCTTCGCCTCGGCATAGCGCTGATACATGCGCAGAAGATCGCCCGCGAAGAGCGCTGCCTCTTCGCCGCCGGTTCCGGGCCGGATCTCGAAAATCGCCGGGCGGGCATCAGCCGCATCCCTGGGCAAAAGCGCAAGCCGCAGTCGCGCCTCGACCTGCGGCAGCTCGGCGCGCAGCGTTTGAAGCTCTTCCTCGGCCAGCTGGCGCATCTCGGGATCGCCCAGCATCGCCTGGGCGCCCGCGATGTCGTCGCTCAGACGGCGCCAGACAGCGATCTCGTCGGCCACCGGCTTCAATTCGGCATATTCACGGCCGAGGGCGGCAATGTCGCCCTGTCCCTCGCCCATCTGCGCCTCGACGTACTCGAAGCGGTGGGCAATCTCTGCAAGTCTGTCGGAAAGCGCCATGGGCGGGGTTTTGCCGAAAGCCGGCCAGCGGTCAAGCGCCGCTCGCGGCGTCGCTCTCGTGCAACGTGGCGCGCCATGCTAGTCTTGCCCGTATGTGGCGATTTCTGGTCATCGCGGGATTACTGCCCGGCCTCGCAGCAGCCGACGGCCTGCGCCGGGACAGACCGGATACGTTGCCGCCCCTGAAACCGATCGAACTCTACTGCACGGATCGCGACGGGGCGAGAATCGAACTCGGCGAGGTCGTCTGCATCAGGGCCGGCTGCGACCCGCCTTACCTCGCGCGTTGCGACATGTCCCTGAACAACGTGATGTGGCGCAAGGTGCAGGACGGCTGCCCCGCTGTCTCCCTGCCCATCGCGGCGCCCCGTCACGGCTGAGCGATCAGCTCAGGGCGTCGAGCCAGCCCTCGATCCGCTTCCGGTTCACGCCGAGATCCGAGCGACCGAACCGGGCCCGGCCCAGGATCGCGACGCTCGTCCCGCCGTCTACCGGCACGGCTGCGACAGTCGTGTAGTCCGGAAAGCCCCAGAAAGCGGATCGCGTGACGTAGGTAATCCGCCCCTCCTCGATGCTGCCCGCGATCCGGCTGGTTCTCGCGGTTTCGCCTGCGATCCGATCGATGGACGTCAGCAACGCCTTCGGGTCGCGATCGAATAGCGGGCGCGGCTGCGTCGCCGTTCGTGGGTCGCACCAGCCAGCCGTTCATGCCGGGCCGGGGCGCGGACATCGGATCCACGTGCCAGTTCGCGGTATCCGTCGGTGCCAGTCGCACCCAGACCTGCGCCGCGATGATCAGGGCAAGGAGCGCGCCGATAAGGATTGCGATCCAGATTTGCATGCATGGGAATGTAGGCGCGCAGGCCCGATGCGCCAGCCCCTTGCGGCCGTTGCCTCCGGCGCGCACCCTGCTCGTCAAGCCCGTCAACCTGCCCGTCAACCGATCGAGGAAATCATGGAAATCATCCGCAACGGTTCAAGCCCCTCCGTCCGCGCTTCTGCCGACTGGTTCACCGGCCAGGTCCGGCAGGAACGCCTGGTGGAATCTTCCACCGCGGGTCGCCCGGCCGTTCTGAACGTCACGTTCGAGCCGGGCGCGCGCACGGCATGGCATACGCATCCGCTGGGCCAGACGCTGATCGTCACGGCAGGCCTCGGCCGGGTGCAGGTCGAGGACGGCCCCGTGGAAGAGATCGGGCCCGGCGACACGGTGTGGTTCGCGCCGGGAGAGCGGCACTGGCACGGGGCCGCACCGGACGTGGCGATGACCCACATCGCGGTTCAGGTGCCGCAGGACGGTCGCGTGGTGGATTGGCAGGAACAGGTAAGCGATCGCGATTACAGCGGATGACCTACCGCACGCGGTCCGGTTACCGTCGGGACGTCATCGGCGGGTCCAGCACCAGAGGCAAAGGATTTCCATCGCCACATGCGCACCGGCGATGGCAGTGACGCCTGACGGGTCGAAGGGTGGCGAAACTTCGACCACGTCGCCGCCGACCAGGGTCACGCCAGCGAGCGCCCGCAGGATCGCGGCGGCCTGCCAGCTTGCCAAACCGCCCCAGACCGGTGTGCCCGTCCCCGGCGCGAAAGCCGGATCGAGCGCGTCGATGTCGAACGAAAGATAAGCGGGCGCCTCGCCCACGACCTCGCGGATGCGGGCGGCGACGGCCTCGGGGCCGTGGCGGTGCACCTCGGCCGCGTCGATCGTGGCGATGCCGAGCGGGTCCGGATTGACCGTGCGAATTCCGACCTGAACGGAGCGGGCGGGGTCGATCACGCCTTCCTTGACGCCCTTGTAGAACATCGTGCCGTGGTCGATCCGGTCGGCGTCGTCGTCCGCCCAGGTGTCGGAATGGGCATCGAACTGGATCAGAGCGAGCGGCCCGTGCCGCGCCGCCTGCGCACGCAGGATCGGCAGTGAAATCGAGTGATCACCGCCGAGGGTGATCAGCCCCGCGCCGGCCTCGACGATCTTCGCGGCATGGGCCTGGAGCGTCGCGGGAAACTCGGCCACGCGGGCATAGTCGAAAGCAAGGTCGCCATAATCGGCAATTGCGAAGTCGCCGAGCGGATCAAAGCCCCAGCCATAGGGCGGATCGAAAGGCTGGAGTGTCGAGGCTTCGCGGATCGCCCGCGGCCCCAGCCGCGTGCCTGGCCGGTTGGTGACCGCCTGGTCGAACGGCACGCCCGTCACCGCCAGGTCCACCCCGGTCAGGTCCTTGGTGTACGTCCGACGCAGAAACGACGTGGCACCACTGAACGCGTTCTCGAAGGAAAGGCCGCGTTTGGCTTCGCGGGTGAAGGCGGTATCCACTTGGTGTTTCGCGTCTTCGAGCGCCATGTCGCCTCCGTTGCTGTGCCACCGCGATCAAGACCGCGCGAGGCCTCCGCGGTCAAGCGAGGGCCGCCGTGATCGCGCGTCTTCAGGAGCTGCCGAGCGGGAGCGCGCGTTCGACGAGACGGGCGAAGAACGACGCGCCTACCGGCGCCACGGAATCGTTGAAGTCGTATTCCGGGTGGTGAAGGCTCGGCCCGTCGCCCTGTCCGAGAAAGAGGTAGGCGCCCGGGCGCGCCGCGAGCATGTAGGAGAAATCCTCGGCCCCCATCTCGCGCCCGGCATCGGCATCGACAGCCGCATCGCCGGAGATCTCGCGCGCAACGCAAGCGGCAAACTCGGTCTTGACCGGGTCATTCACGGTCGCCGGATAGCCGATCTGATAGTCGAGGTCGGCACGGACGCCGAAGGCTGCGGCCTGGCCCACGACGATCTCGTTCATGCGGGTGCGGACCATGTCCTGAACTCGGGGCGCGAAGGTGCGGACGGTGCCGCAGACATAGGCGTCGGACGGGATGATGTTGTCGGCCGACCCCGTGTGGATCTGCGTGACGGAGACGACCAGATCGTCGAGCGCCCTGTTGTTGCGGCTGACGATGGTCTGGAACGCCTGCACGATCGCGACGGCAGGCATGATCGGGTCGACCGCGTCGTGCGGCATGGCGCCATGACCTCCGACGCCGTGGATGTGGATCTCGAACGTATCCACCGCGGCCATGAGCGGACCCGGCGTGGTGAGGAAGAACCCTTCCGGCAGACCCGGCGTGTTGTGAAGGGCATAGACCTCACCCACGCCGAAGCGGTCGAGCACGCCTTCGCGCACCATTACGGCCGCGCCGCCGCCATGCTCTTCGGCGGGCTGAAAGATAAGCACCACACGGCCGGCGAAATTGCGTGTCTCGGCGAGATAGCGGGCTGCGCCCAGCAGCATCGTGGTATGTCCGTCGTGGCCGCAGGCGTGCATCCGCCCCGGGGCCTTGCTGGCGTACTCGGCCCCCGTGGCCTCGTTGATCGGCAGGGCGTCCATGTCCGCGCGCAATCCGACAGTCTGGCCGGGCTCGCGCCCCTCGATCACGGCAACCACGCCCGAAATCGCCACGCCTTCATGCAATTCGTCGACGCCGAACTCCCGCAGGCGCGCGGCCACGAACGCGGCGGTTTCGTGACAGTCGAATTCGAGCTCCGGGTGACGATGCAGGTGCTGCCGCCATTCGGCAAGGTCGCGCGAATAGTCTGCGATGCGGTTCACGACCGGCATGCTGGACCCCTTCTTCTCTGTCGGCTAATCCTCTCACCGTCGCTCATTCGCGGAGCCGCTGCAATGTCCAACGATGCCACTCCGGAGACCCCGATGGCGCGGCTCCTGTCGATCATGGAACGCCTGCGCGACCCTGAGCATGGCTGTCCGTGGGACCTCGAACAGACCTTCGCGACGATCGCTCCCTACACCATCGAGGAGGCCTACGAGGTGGCCGACGCGATCGCGCGCGAAGACTGGCCGGACCTGCGCGGTGAGCTGGGCGATCTGCTGTTGCAGGTGGTCTATCACGCGCAGATGGCGCGGGAAGACGGGCTGTTCGAGTTCGGCGATGTCGCGCAGGTGATCGGCGACAAGATGGTGGCGCGCCATCCGCATGTGTTCGGCGACGAAAGCCGCGACAAATCAGCCGCGCAGCAGACCGAGGACTGGGAGGCGGCGAAGGCGGTGGAACGTCAGGCAGGCGGCGCGGGAGGTGTGCTGGACGGCGTGGCGCTCGGCCTGCCGGCCCTCAGCCGGGCGCTGAAGCTGCAGAAGCGCGCGGCGCGGGTCGGCTTCGACTGGGCCGAGACCGGCGACGTCGCGCTCAAGATCGCGGAAGAAGCCGCCGAGCTGGCCGAGGCGAAGGCGGCCGACGACGCCGACGAGATCGAGGCGGAGTTCGGCGATCTGCTTTTCGCGTCGGTGAACCTCGCGCGGCGGCTGGGCGTCGACCCCGAGGCTGCTCTGCGCCGCGCCAACGCCAAGTTCGAGCGCCGCTTCGCCTTCATCGAGACGCGGCTGGCCGAAGCAGGGCGCACGCCACAACAATCCGACCTCGTCGAGATGGACGGGCTGTGGAACGCGGCGAAGCTTGACGAAACGTCTGATTAGTTCAGTCGGGTATTGACCTGACCAAAGTACTCAGGTTTTTTGTGGCGCGATCGAGCAACGGAGCCTGAGATGACCATTCGCACTTCCCTGTTCGCCATTCTCGCGGCCGGCACAGCCCTGCCCGCACTGGCGGAAGTCAACATCTATTCCTATCGTCAGCCCGAGCTCATCGAGCCGCTGATGGACGCCTTCACCGAAAAGACCGGTATCGAGACCAACGTCGCGTTCCTCGACAAGGGCATGGTCGAGCGCCTGAAGGCCGAAGGCACGCGGTCGCCGGCCGACCTGATCTTCACGACCGACATTTCCCGCCTGGCCGCGGTCGTGGATGCCGGCCTGACGCAGCCGGTCGAAAGCGTGGTTCTCACCGAGAACGTGCCCGCCGACCTGCGCGATCCGGACGGCAACTGGTTCGGCCTGACCAGCCGCGCCCGCGTGGTTTACGCCCACAAGGAACGCGTGGACGAAAATGAGGTGACCACATACGAGGATCTGGCCGACGACAGCTGGCAGGGCCGGATCTGCACCCGGTCGGGTACGCATGATTACATGATCGCCCTGACCGCGGCGATGATCCACCACCACGACGAGGCCTACGCCAGGGACTGGCTCCAGGGCCTCAAGGACAATCTGGCGCGCAAGCCGCAGGGCAACGACCGGGCCCAGGTCAAGGCGATCGCGGCCGGCGAGTGCGATATCTCGATCGGCAATACATATTACATGGGCCTGATGCTGCGGGATCCCGAGCAGAAGGAATGGGCCGACCAGGTGCGGATCGTCTTTCCGACATTCGAGAATGGCGGGACCCACGTGAACGTTTCCGGTGTGGCGATGGCCGCGAATGCACCGAACCACGATGACGCGCTGCAACTGATGGAGTTTCTCGCCTCGTCCGAGGGGCAGAAGCTCTATGCCGAGATCAACGACGAGTACCCGGTGGATCCCGACACCCAACCGGCCGAGCTGGTGAAATCTTGGGGCGACTTCACGCCCGACGACGTCAACCTGATGGAGCTGGCACGACTGCGCGGCGACGCGCTGCGCATCACCGAAGAAGTCGACTACGACGGCTGAGCCAGGACCGGGGGCTGGCGCAGGCCGGCCCCCCCTCGCGGGCTTGAAACCTGCCGATCCGGGCGTCATTGACGCAGGCGAGTGACCGGGGGGGCAGCATGCCGCGAAAGATCATCATCGATACCGATCCGGGCCAGGACGACGCGGTTGCGATCCTGCTGGCGCTCGCCTCCCCTGAGCTGGACGTGCTGGGCCTGACCGCAGTGGCCGGCAATGTCCCGTTGCGGCTGACGGCACGAAATGCGCGCGTCGTCTGCGAACTGGCGGGCCGCTCCGATCTCCGGGTCTTCGCCGGCCACGACGCGCCACTTTCACGACCGCTGGTCACCGCGGAGCATGTCCATGGCAAGTCGGGGCTCGACGGGGCCGATCTGCCGGAACCGACGATGGCGCTGGCCGATGGACATGGGGTGGACTTCATCATCGACACGCTGCGGCGCGAACCCGAGGGAAGCGTGACACTTTGCGCCCTCGGCCCGCTCACCAATCTGGGCGCGGCGCTCGCGAAGGCGCCGGAGATCGCGCCGCGCATCGCCGAGATCGTCCTGATGGGCGGCGCCTATTTCGAAGTCGGCAACATCACGCCTGCCGCCGAGTTCAACATCTATGTGGACCCGGAGGCAGCGGCGACGGTGTTCGGCGCTGGCGTTCCGCTCACGGTCATGCCGCTCGATGTCACACACAAGGCATTGGTGACGGCGCCGCGGCTCGCTGCGTTCCGCGACCTCGGGACACCTGTCGGCAATGCTGTCGCGGGGTGGACGGACTTCTACGAGCGGTTCGACATGGAGAAGTACGCCAGCGCCGGCGGGCCGCTGCACGACCCCTGCGTCATCGCCTGGCTGCTTCGACCCGAGCTTTTCGCCGGACGCCACATCAACGTGGAGATCGAGACGGTATCGGATCTGACCCGCGGCATGACCGTCGCCGACTGGTGGCGCGTGACCGACAGATCCGCCAACGCGACCTTCATCGGCGACGTGGACGCGGGCGGCTATTTCGGTCTCCTGACAGAACGCCTGGCACGGCTCTGACGCGGATTGTCGGGCGCGGTCGGGGATGGTTTCGCCGCCCGCTGCTCAACACCACATCCGCAGGCGCTCGGTGCCCGCGGGAGCAAGACCTCGCGAATGCGCTGGCACGGCAGGCCCCGGGCCGGCCGCGTGTGGCCGGAAGAAGGTCGATGCTCCCTTGGGCCGCCGCATGTCGGAACATTGCGAGAGACGCGCGGACTACTATGTCCGGTCCATGACCCTGCACATCGATTTCGACAATTCCTATGCCCGCCTGCCCGACCGCTTCTTCGTGCGGCTCCCGCCGACGCCGGTGGCCGCTCCGTCGCTGATCCGCCTGAACGAAGATCTCGCGCAGGAACTGGGCCTCGATCCGGTCGCCCTCGCTTCCGCTGACGGCGTGCAAATGCTGGCCGGGAACCTCGTGCCCGATGGCGCCGATCCGCTGGCGCAGGCCTATGCCGGTCATCAGTTCGGCGGCTGGGTGCCGCAGCTGGGCGACGGGCGCGCGATCCTGCTCGGCGAGCTCGCGGGAGAGCACGGACGCCGGGACCTGCAGCTCAAGGGCGCCGGCCCCACGCCATTCAGCCGCCGGGGTGACGGACGGGCGTGGCTGGGCCCTGTCCTGCGGGAATACATTGTCAGCGAGGCGATGCACGCCCTGGGTATCCGCACCACGCGCGCCCTCGCCGCCGTCGCCACCGGCGAGGCCGTGCTGCGCGAGACCACTCTGCCCGGCGCGGTGCTGACGCGCGTCGCACGCAGCCATGTCCGCGTGGGCACGTTCCAGTACTTCGCCGCCCGCGGCGACACCGAGGCTCTGAACCTTCTGACACGCCACGTCATCGACCGGCATTATCCGGAGGCCGAGACGCCGCTCGAATTCCTCAGGGCGGTCGTTGCCGCGCAGGCCGACCTGATCGCGGACTGGATGGCCGTCGGCTTCATTCACGGCGTGATGAACACCGACAACATGAGCGTGGCGGGCGAGACGATCGATTACGGGCCCTGCGCCTTCGTCGACGGCTACCATCCCGACACGGTCTTTTCGTCCATCGATCAATTCGGCCGCTACGCCTATTCCCAACAACCGCAGGTGGCGGCCTGGAACCTGGCGCAGCTGGCCACCTGCCTGATTCCGCTGATGGGCGAGCGGGACGATGCGATCGAAGCTGCGACCGACGCGATTCATGGTTTCGCGCCGCGCTACCAGACGGCATGGCTGACCCAGTTCCGGGCCAAGACAGGTCTTGAGACAGCCGCGCCGGACGATGCCTCCCTGATCCAGACCCTGCTCGACCTGATGGCGGCCGAGCACGCCGACTTCACGGGCACGTTCCGCTCGCTGGCCGACGGAACGCTGCCCGAGGGGAAGACTTGGCAAAACTGGTCTGACGCCTGGCATGCGCGCCTTGCCCGTGAAGGCGGCACACCCGAGGCGCGGCGGTTGGGGATGCGCCGGGTCAACCCTGCGCTTGTTCCGCGCAACCACCGCATAGAGGAAGCGATCACCGCCGCTGTCGCCGGCGATTTCGGGCTGTTTCACCGTCTGGTTGAAAGTCTGGCCGCACCTTACGATCTCAGCGAAACCAATGCGGATCTCGCGCAGCCACCCCGACCCGGTCAGGAGGTTGTCCGCACCTTTTGCGGAACCTGAGCGCAGGGGACTAGGCAACAGCCGCGCCGCCGTCCTATTCTTGGACCGAGCGTCTTTCCGCATGCTTCCACGGGGATTATCATGGCACCGTCTGACGGCGACACCGCCGCCCGGACTCACTTGCTGAGCGAGCTTGACCTGCTCAATTCGCCTGCCGGGGCAGAGTTCGACGGCATCACGGACATGGCCGCAGCGCTATGCGACACGCCCATTTCGGTCATCTCGTTTCTGGCGGACGACCGGCAATGGTTCAAGGCGCGCACCGGAATGGAAACGCCCGAGACGCCGCTCGGCATGGCGATCTGCCGTTTCACCATCGCGCAAGACGACGTGCTCGAGATCGCGGACACCAGGCTGGACGAGCGGACGCGCGGAAACCCGTTGGTCACCGGGCCAAACGGACTCCGCTTCTATGCCGGCACCCCGCTCCGGATTCGCGGGATCGCGATCGGCACTCTCTGTGTCATGGACAGGCGTCCGCGCAAGCTCACCGAATTGCAATTGGCCAGCTTGCGCCATCTGGGCAGACAGGTGGTGCGCGAAATCGAATTGCGCCAGGCGCTGGCGGACCAGGCCAAGATGCAGCGCGAGATTGACCACCGGGTCAAGAATTCGCTGCAGATGGTGATGGCCTTTCTCAGGCTGCAACAGCGGCGGCTGACCAGCCCCGAGGCCTCCCAGGCGCTTCAGGCGGCAGGTCAGCGGGTCGCGGCGATCAGCATGCTGCACGAGGCACTCCATGACGGCACCGGTGACCGGCAGCTCGACGTGGCGATATTCGTATCGCGCATCCTCGATTATCTGCGCCAGAACCTGCCCGAAAGCGTGCAGATCGACCACCACCTTGCACCCGCGACAATTGAGGCCGGACGTGCTGGTGCGCTGGGCCAGATCGTCAACGAGTTCGTCACCAACTCGGTCAAGCACGCCTTTCCCAACGGACGAAGGGGCCGGATCCGGGTCATCGGCATGACGAATGGGTCATATTACAGGCTCACCATGTCAGACAATGGCGTGGGCTACGGCGAGACAGCGGATCGCGGGCTGGGTCTCGACCTCATCAGCACCGCCACGAGCCAGCTCGAGGCCGAGGCCGAGGCGTCCACGGACGCACCGGGCGTGAGTCTCTCGCTCACCTTCCTGCTGGCTGCGGAAGAGCGGTCGAACGGCGCCCGCGCGGCCGGTTGATCAACACGATCCCGCACGCCACCAGCCCCAGCGAGACGAGGACCGACGGACCGACCGGCTCGCCCAGAAGGGCCCAGCCCAGCAGGACCGCGATGACCGGCGACAGGAAGCTGAAGGACGTCACCCCGGACGCCGGGTAGATCGACAGAAGCCAGAACCAGAAGATGAACGAGGCGGTGACGATCACCACGATCTGGAAGGCCAGTCCCCAGAGATGGATGGGCGCGAGATCCCGGATGAATGGCCCGAAGAACGGAGCCGCCAGCAGGAGGATCGGCGCTGAAACGCACAATTGCCACATGAGCTGCATCTCGGGCTGCACTGTGCTGAGCCGGGTGAGCCGGACACAGAGCGCGATGCCGGCCCAGCAGATTGCCGCCGCCAAGGCGAAGATATCACCGGTCAGCGACGCCTCCCCCTGTCCGCCCGCCGCGCCACGGTCGAGGATGGCCCATGCGACACCTCCGAAAGCCAGCCCCAGCCCCAGGATGCGCGCCGGCGTCAACCGCTCTCCCGGCAAAAGGAAGTGCGCCGAGAGTGCCAGCCAGACAGGCATCGAATAGAAGATGATCGCCGAACGCCCGACCGTGGTGAGGTCGAGCGCGGTGAAGAGACAGAGGAACTCGGCGGAAAAGAGCGTCCCGATCAGCAGACCCGCCGGCACCGTTCCCGGCGCGATGCGCACCCGCTGTCCCTTCAGCCCCATCCAGGCCAGAAGGCAGAGAACCGCTCCGGCCGAACGGATGCCCGCAAAGAACACTGGCTGCAAACCGTCGTTCACCACCTTTATCACGACTTGATTGAAGGCGAGCAGGAAGGCGAAAACGGTCAGAGAGACAGCGCCGAAGGCGTCGATCCGGGTCTTTCGCTGCATCGGTTTCTCCCTCGGACGGCAGCGAACGCCGGCGCGGGGATGGTGTCAAGCGACCAGCAGGACGACAGAGAACGGCCGGACAAGGGGACGGAAACATGACAATTCTGCAGATCGCGTCGCTACTCATCGTGCTGGCCGGCGTGTTCGGTTCCATCAACTACCTGTTCCTGCGCCTGCCTTCGGCGATCGGGATACTGATTGTCTCGCTCGCCGCGTCGCTGGTGCTGATCGCTGCGGACGCGCTCTTGCCGGCGATCCGCGTCGACGATCGCGTGCGCTTCTTCGTTCACGAGATCGAGTTCTCGGAGGCGCTGCTCGAAGGGATGCTCGGCCTTCTTCTCTTCGCCGGGGCGCTGCACGTCAAGCTGGCGGACCTGCGGCAGGAAGTCTGGCCGGTATTGCTGATGGCGACGATCGGGGTGGCTCTGTCCACCGTGGTCGTGGGCACCGGGTTCTCGTGGCTGACGGGCATGCCGTTCATCGTGGCGCTGGTCTTTGGGGCGCTGATCTCGCCGACCGATCCGGTCGCGGTTCTGGGCGTGCTGCGCGAGGCCAACCTGCCGAAAAGCCTAGAGACCAAGATCGCCGGCGAGAGCCTTTTCAACGACGGCGTGGGCTACGTCGTCTTCCTGGTGCTGGTGGGAATTGCGTTTCCCGCAGGCGACAGCCACGGCGCGGGTCTCTCGGGCGCGGCTCTCCTCTTCGTGCGGGAGGCCGTCGGCGGGGCGGCCCTTGGGGTCGGGCTCGGCTGGCTCACCTTCCGGGTGATGCGGCGGATCGACGACTACTCGCTCGAGGTTCTGCTGACGCTGGGGCTGGCCTTCGGCGGCTACGAGCTTGCCGTGGCGTTGCATGTGAGCGCGCCGATCATGGCGGTCTGCGCCGGCCTGCTGATCGGACATACCGGGCCCCGCGGCGGGATGAGCGCCGAGACGCGCGACTATGTGGAAGCGTTCTGGAAACTCATCGACGAAATCCTGAACGCGGTGCTGTTCCTGATGATCGGCTTCGAGGTCTTTGCCGTCGCATTCTCGATCGACGCGGCGTTGGCCGGCGGGCTGGCAATCGTACTGGCGCTGATCGCGCGCTTCGCCGCCGTGGCGGTTCCGATCGGTTTTCTGCGCGCCTTCCGGCAATTCAACGAGGGTACGGTCCGGATCATGACCTGGGGCGGTCTCAAGGGCGGGATCAGCGTCGCCCTTGCGCTCAGCCTGCCGCAGGGCGAGTGGACGCCGCTCATCCTGACGGCGACCTACATTGTGGTCCTGTTCTCGATAATCGTGCAGGGCCTGACCGTGGCGCCGTTGGCACGTCGAGTCGGCCGCCAGCCGAACCTGCTGGACCAGTGACGGGGAACGCAACACAGGAACGAGAACGGCAATCGCCGCGTTCGCCTTTTGGAATGGGCGCGAAGATGAGAAATTCGCCGGAATCTAGGGGATTAGCCATATGGCACGCGGACGCCAAGCGGAGAAACCGACCGGAATTCCGGCCGAAGGGTGGAAGGATGTCGCCCTTCGCGTCAAGAACGAGATTAGCGCGGACCATGTCGGACTGGTCGCGGCCGGCGTTGCCTTTTACGGTCTGCTGGCGCTTTTCCCCGCGATCACCGCCTGTCTCGCCATCGCGGGCATCCTGATCGAGCCGCAGGGAATCGTCGACCAGCTTCAGCAGATCGGCCAGCTCATGCCCGAGCAGGCGGCCCAGATCATCGTCGACCAGGCGACGCAGGTGGCCGGCTCCGCCGAAGGCGGATTGGGCATCGCCGCGGTGGGCGGCATCCTGCTGGCCGTCTATTCTGCGTCCAGGGGGATGAGCAGTCTCCTCGAGGGCATGAACGTCGCCTACGACGAAACCGACGAGCGCGGCTTCATCAAGCGCACGCTCCTGGTCTACGGCCTTACCCTGTTTCTCATCATCGGCTTTCTCATCGGCATGGGGGTCGCGATGGTGCTGCCGGCCGTCCTGGGCACGCTCGGACTGGGCCCGATCGTCGAATTCATCGCGCATGCAGCCAGTTGGGCTTTCCTGGTTGTACTGACGGTCATCGGTCTGGCGGTGCTTTATCGTTACGGCCCGGACAGGGAAGACCCCGAATGGCAGTGGGTGACGCCGGGCGCGATGATCGCGACACTTCTCTGGGTCGTGGGCTCGGTGGGATTTGCCTTCTACGTCGGCAACTTCGCCAGCTACAACGAGACGTTTGGCTCGCTTGGCGGCGTGATCGTTCTACTGATGTGGCTGTGGCTGTCGGCCTATATCGTCCTGCTGGGCGCCGAGGTGGACAGCGAGATGGAAGCGCAGACGACTGCCGACACGACGACCGGCCCCGATGAGCCGATGGGCGAGCGCGGCGCGGTCAAGGCCGACAATCTTGGCGAGGCAAGGGGCAAGGATTGACCCATCCCGGTGTCGGCGGATTGACCCCTCGCGGATGCGGCGCGATGGTGAGGGAATGACACGGTATTTCGTCTATGACGTCTTTACTGAAACGCCTTTCGGGGGAAACCCGCTGGCCGTGATTCCCGATGCTGCAGGGTTGCCCGAGGCCGCGCTGCAGCCGTTGGCCCGCGAGTTCGGCTTTTCCGAAACCGTCTTTCTCTATCCGCCGGACGATCCCGGCCATTCGGCGCGACTGCGGATCTTCACACCTGTCAACGAGATCCCGTTCGCGGGCCATCCGACGGTCGGCGCGGCCGTCGCGCTTCATGCCGAGGGTCACCCGGCCGAGATGGTGCTGGAACTGGGCTCCGGGCCCGTCGAAGCCAAGGCTGGAAACGGACGGGCGCAATTCACTACCCGCGCGCGCCTCGAGAGGCTGGGAGAGATGCCCGCGGGGCTGGTCGCGGCCTGCGCGGGCCTTCCCGAACAGGCGATCCGACGTCCACCCGTCATCGCCTCCGTGGGGCTGCCGTTCGTGCTGGCCGAACTCACGGATGACGACGCGCTCGACCTCGCGGCCCCGGCGGCGGAGCCGTTTCGCGATGGTGAGGCGCGTTATGGCGGCAATGCCGACCTGTTCGCCGTTCTGCTCTATGTGCGCGACGGCAATGCGGTGCGGGCGCGAATGTTCGCCCCGCTCTCGAACATTCCCGAGGACCCGGCCACGGGCAGCGCCGCCGCCGCGCTCGGTGCGCATCTCGCAAATGGCGGCGCGATCGAGCTGAACGTGACGCAGGGCGTGCAGATGGGCCGGCCTTCCCGGATCGATGTCACCGTCACCGGCAATGCGGTGACGATCGCGGGCGACGCGGTACGCGTGATGGAAGGCTCTCTCGTCGCGCCGGGGCTTTCGAGCGCAACTGCGATCGGGTAAGGACGGTCGGGCCACGTCGGGGGGTCCATGCGGCAATCGATCAGAGCCCGCGCCGAGCGGAGGGGTCTGCGGATGACCGGCCCGCGCCGTACGATCGCGGCGGTACTCGACGAGTCGTCGGACCATCCCGACGTGGAAGAGCTGCATGCGCGTGCCGCGGGACGGGATGCCCGCATCTCGCTCGCCACGGTCTACAGGACGGTCAAGCTCTTCGAGGAGGCCGGCCTGTTGGAGCGTGTCGATTTCGGCGATGGCCGCGCGCGCTACGAGGATGCCGAGCGTGCCCATCACGACCACCTGATCGACGTGTCCTCCGGCGAGGTGATCGAGTTCGTCGACCCCGAGATCGAGGAATTGCAGGACCGCATCGCCAGGCGGCTCGGCTACCGGCTCACCGGGCACCGCATGGAGCTGTTCGGGGTCAAGCTGTCGACCGACGACTGAGCGAAGAAGCCGCTCTTCGGCCCTTCTCTCCATCGGCGCGTCCGCGTATGGACGAGAACGCGGGACAGACCCGCGGCTCCGGAGCGAACCCGTTGGACAACAGACACGGCATCATCCTGATGTCGCTCGCCATGGCGGGCTTCGCGCTCGAGGATACCTTCATCAAGCTGTCTTCGGCGACGCTCCCGGTCGGCCAGATCCTGGCGATCCTCGGCCTTGGCGGCGCCGCGTTCTTCGGCCTGCTCTGCTGGCGCCAGGGCAAGAACCCTATCTCGCGCGACTTCCTGCTGCCCTCGGTCATCCTGCGTAACGCGGGCGAAGTGGTGGCCGGCGCGGGCTTCGTCACGGCGCTCGCCCTCACACCTCTGGCCAGCGCCAGCGCCATCTTGCAGGCGACACCGCTCGCCGTGACGGCCGGAGCGGCCGTGTTCCTTGACGAGCGCGTCGGCTGGCGCCGGTGGAGCGCCATCGCGGTGGGCTTCACTGGCGTGCTGCTGGTCGTGCGTCCCGGCCTGGAGGGGTTCCAGCCGGCCTCGCTCTTCGCGGTGATGGCCGTCGTGGCTCTGGCGGCCCGCGATGTCGCCACCCGCGTGATCCCGAAGCGTGTCGCGACGGCGCAGCTCTCGGCGTGGGCTTTCGCCGTCATGGTGCCCACGGGTCTTGCCATGATGCTGGCCGGTCGCGACGCCGGCATCTCGCCGGATCCCGTGACCTGGATCTGGCTCCTCGGCGCGGTCTGTTTCGGCCCTGCCGGCTATTACGCGATCACGGCCGCCATGCGGGTGGGCGAGATATCGGTTGTCACGCCGTTCCGCTACCTGCGTCTGGTCTTCGCGCTCGTTATCGGGGCCATCGTCTTCGGCGAGCGGCCGGATCTCTGGACGCTGGCTGGCGCGACGGTCATCATCGGCACCGGGCTCTACACCTTGTCGCGCGAGGCACGATCACGCCGGTCGGTTCCGGAAAGGCATGCCGCGCCAACAGCATCCATACCAAGAGCGGGGAGATGACATGACATCCATCATCGACATCATGGGACGCGAGATCCTCGACAGCCGGGGCAACCCGACCGTCGAAGTCGACGTGCTTCTCGAGGACGGCACGCTGGGACGCGCGGCCGTCCCCTCGGGCGCTTCGACCGGCGCCCACGAAGCGGTCGAGCGCCGCGACGGCGACAAGTCCCGCTACGGCGGCAAGGGCGTGCTCCAGGCCGTCGACGCGGTGAACGGCGAGATCGCCGAGGCGCTGACCGGCTTCGACGCGACCGAGCAGGAAGCCATCGACGCCGCCATGATCGAGATGGACGGCACCGCCAACAAGGGCCGGCTGGGCGCCAACGCGATCCTTGGCGTATCGTTGGCCGTGGCCAAGGCGGCTGCCGAAGCGATGGGACAGCCGCTCTACCGCTATGTGGGCGGCACCTCTGCGCGCGTGCTTCCGGTGCCGATGATGAACATCATCAATGGCGGCGAACATGCCGACAACCCGATCGACATCCAGGAATTCATGATCATGCCGGTCGCGGCCGACACGGTGGCCGATGCCGTCCGCGTCGGTTCGGAAATCTTCCAGACACTCAAGAAGGAACTGTCCGCCGCGGGCCACAACACGGGCATCGGCGACGAGGGCGGGTTCGCCCCCGCTCTCTCCAGCACCAGAGACGCGCTGGACTTCATCCTGCGCTCGATCGAGAAAGCCGGCTACTCGCCCGGCGGCGACGTCATGCTGGCGCTCGACTGTGCCTCGACCGAGTATTTCGACGGTGGCACCTACCGGATGAAGGGAGAGGGCAAGACGCTCGGCCCGGACGAGAACGTGGCCTACCTCGCGGCTCTGGTGGACGACTACCCGATCTTGTCGATCGAGGACGGGTGCGCGGAGGACGATTGGGACGGCTGGCGCGCGCTGACCGAGGCGCTCGGCGATCGCGTGCAGCTTGTGGGCGACGACCTATTCGTGACCAACCCCGAACGCCTCGCCCAGGGCATCGAGAAGGGCTGCGGCAACTCGCTGCTGGTCAAGGTCAACCAGATCGGCACCCTGTCGGAGACGCTCCGCGCCGTGGACATGGCGCATCGCGCGCGGTTCACATGCGTGATGAGCCACCGTTCGGGCGAGACCGAAGACGCGACCATCGCCGACCTCGCAGTGGCTACCAATTGCGGCCAGATCAAGACGGGCTCACTCAGCCGCTCGGACCGGCTCGCCAAGTACAACCAGCTCATCCGCATCGAAGAGATGCTGGCCGAGACGGCGATCTACGCGGGCCGCTCGATCCTGCGCTGATGCGGCGCGTGAGACGAGCAGCCCTTCGACCGATTTCAATCTGCGCTACGGTCCCCGCTCAAGGAGCGGGAGCCAAGGCCGTTCGCGACCGCCCGAACTCGTCGGGACGTCGCGGAGGCAGGAGATTTCTGGGGGAACCACTTCACTCAGCCCGGTGCGGCCGCTCTGGCTTCTGTCGGGTCTCGCTGTCAAATACTGGCAGCAGATCTCATGGCAGCAAGGCCCCCTTCAAGGCCAGCCCCTGACACTAATTGTTGAAGATCCCACGCTCGATGCGTGGGATTTTTCCTCCTGGTGGGTTCTTCCTACTTTCCTCCAAACAATGGGGGACGAGTATGGCGAGAGATTTCAAAGAAGCGGCAGCTAAGGCGGATCGTGAGGAGCCTTCATTCGCAAGCAAAGTTTCTTGCGCGCTATTATTTTGTCTCTTCGCATACGGCGCTGGAGCGTGGATTTTCTTTGGCTCAGAGTCGACACCAGAAGCAAATGCCGCAACCGGGTGCGGGACCCGAGCTGCCTGTATCATCGAAGAACACAAGATCGCGGCATAAGTGCGGTGCGAGCCTGAAATCGAAGATATGGGCAATCAAACCTCCAGGTGGACGAACAGTTGGTATAAATCCCGGTTCAGCCACTACGCAGTCGATCTTGGAGACGACAACGCCCTGACGATGTTCGGCGACACGATCGAGTTCCAGAACGCTTTTGGAGCGTGGCAAAGGGCATCATATGAATGTGTTTATGACTACTCAAAAGAAATCATGCTCACGGTTTCGGGTCAACCCGGCCGCCTGGACCTATAGCAGATCTCGCTCATAGACCCGACCTCGTGCCAGTCCGACCCGCATCGCCGGCGTCTGCCTATCCACGCCGGGTTCCATCCAGTCGTGGTAGAAGCGATAGACCTCGACGAGCTTCGACAGCACGACGGGGTCGTAGAGATGATGCCTCGCCCAGACACGACCATGGCCGTTCGTTGTGATCTGCGGACGGCGGCGAAACGGACATTCGAGCGGAAGCGATGGAAGTAGCTGTCGACGCCGCGGAGCGTGGCCAGGCGCATCAGCTTGGCCGTCTCCCTTGTTCCCATACCCGGGTGGTCCGTGAGCAACAGGACGCGCTTGTTGGGCTCGCTCTTGGTCGGGAAGGGATACTGGAACCAGGCGCCGACCGGCTCGCCAACGAGGCGGACAGCCACCTCGTCATCCACGATCTGGCAGAAGAACTCGGGCGGGATCAGGCTCAACTCGGCGTGGGTCAGCCCTGTCGCGGCGCAGAGGTCAGTTCGACCGTCAGCGACCACGCTCATGCGCGCGTCGTTGGTCATTGCCTTCTCGAAGTCGATGACGGCGAGGTGCGCGCGCCCGGCCGATACCTCGGGCTGGAAGACTGTCGTGAACGATTGCTTGAGACCAGCGTCCCCGTCCATAACGAAGATCAGCGGGGCCTCCGTCTCGCCGATGTGGTCGCGTAGCCGCATCGCGTGTGCGAACTGCATCACATCGTAGCGCAACATCGAGCCCGTGGCAGGCAGCCCGTATTCCTCCACCTGCGGCAGTCCCGCGGCCTTCGCGAGCCGGGTGAGATAGGCGTCGAACTCGGTCTTCGTCCAGATGCGGGCGTGGCGGCGAAATGCCGAGACCTGGTCCTCATTCGCCGCGAGGGCCTGGGCTTCGGCTTCCTCCGGCGAGATATCCGGGTCGAGCTGGAACGAGGCCTCCATGATGAAGCCCCAGCGCGCGTGTGCCGTGCAGAGATGTTGGAACACCACCGGGAAGCGACGCTTCCGGCTGGGCCAGTTGATGGTCAGCGCCTGGCTGTCTGTGGCGAAGCGGGAGTCGACCTGCCTGAAGTCGATACGCGAGAAGTCCTCACGGCGGGCCACGAAGCTCCGCACGCGCTCGTGGTAGAAGTCGATCCGCCGGTAGATATCGCGATAGGCCAGCCCGGAAATCTTCGCGGTTTTTGCCAGCGAGAGGTCGTTGCAGAGCATATCGAGAACCAGGCGGTTCTTGACGGAGCGCTTGTGCCGGCGGGCCGGCCTGCCGGTCGAGGATGTTTTGGCACGGGCCTTACGCCGCCACCGCGGGTCGCCGCCCTTGGTTTTCCCGAAGCTCTGGTAGAGACTCGGATGCTCGTTGATGGGGAGATCCTGGTTCGCACAGCCCGCGGTGCGGCAGGCCGGTGCGCACGGGTCTATGTCGCGCAGGCGGCGCACCCGCTCGTGCTCCTCGACGACCGCCCGGTTATTCTTTACCCGGGAGGTTTTACCGCAGGCGGAACACTTGTAGAACTCTTTGTGTTTGCCTCCTGGAACTGCTCCGCGTGGCACGCCGGGCAGCGCAGAGGGAGATCCCGTCGGCCGCCAGAACGGATCAGGCAGCACTCCGTAATGGGCGCACGCCGGATTGCGACAGAAGTTGAGATCGACACCCGCCACACGCGCGTGCGGTTTTCGGACCAGTGGCACCACCACTGCCGCCGAAGATATCTTCGAGACGCTCGACACCTTTTTCTCCATTCGGATGACGGTCAAGCGTGGTGTCGAAGAGAAAGTTGGCCGCAGTGCGGCCAACCGAAGTATTTTTTCAACATTTAGTGTCAGGGGATGACCCTTCAAGGGGGCCTTTCCGCCGGATTGTCGAAACGGCGGGCCGGAGAAGTCAGTTCCACCAGCCTTCGTCGACACCTTCCATCTCTTCGAGCTGCTCTTCGCTGTAGCGCGTGACGAGGCTGTAGCTGCGGTCGTCGACCGGCACCAGCTTGACGTCTCCCACACGCAGCAGGACATGCTTGTCCCCGATGTCGAGGAAGCCGCCGACCTCGGCCACGACGCCCGCCAACTCGCCGGACGTGTTGAGGACGATGTCCTCGATCTCACCGATCTGGTTCCATTCCGTGTCGACGGTCCCGTACTCGGCCCCCATCCAGCCTGCGTCGTCCCACTCCTGGTTGAGTGTGTAGACGGGGCCGCCGGTTATGTCGCGGCTACGGATCAGGTCAGCCATGTCGCCCATGTGGGTCTCCGCCAGAACAGGACCGGCGGCGATCGAAAGAGCAAGTGCGGATGCAGCGATGCGTAGCATGATTATACCTCTCTTTGTACTTCGATTTTCGATTGCCCTTTCAACGGGCGAGAAGCAGGGCTGTTCCGGATTTTCTTGAGCCGACGCTGCGTAAGCCTGCACCTTGCCGCGGCTTCCAGTGACGTCAGGCGGCCATACGGCGCGGTTTGGCGATCCTGCCACCAGGGCACGGTGCAGGCACGCCGGTCGTTCCCGGCGCGGAAAGAGGCAGACCGCGAAGGACCCGTGCCGCGAGATAGCCGAAGGCCTGCGCCTCCAGCATGTCTCCGTCGAGTCCCGCCACTTCGATCGCCTCGACCGGCGCCGCGCAACGGGCACCGATCGCTCGCATCATCGCGGCATTGTGTCGCCCGCCCCCCGTCACCAGGATCCGCGCCGGTCGCAATGGACAGGCCGCGAGGGCGAGCGCAACCGCCCCTGCCGATATGTCGACAAGAGTTGCCGCCGCATCTTCGAGCGGCAGGCGGTCGAGCCCCAAAAGCGCTTCGCGAAAATCGTTCCGATCGAGAGACTTGGGCGGCGGCGCGGTGAAATATGGCATTGCCAGCACCTGCTTCACGAGGCGGTCGTCGGGTCGTCCTGCAAGTGCCGTCGCCCCCCCCTCATCGCGCGGCGATCCCGTCCGCGACCGCATCAGGTCGTCGATCGGCGCGTTGGCCGGGCCGGTATCGAGAGCGAAACATGCACGATCAGCTTCCGGTGCTTCGGCCGAGGGATCCACCAGCGTCAGGTTTGCGACACCGCCGAGATTGAGGAACGCGATCGGCGCCTCGGCCTTCATCCAGCGCGCGCAGGCGAAGTGGAAGAAAGGCGCGAGCGGTGCCCCCTGCCCGCCGGCCACCACATCGGCAGAGCGGAAATCCCAGGCCACCGGACAATCGAGCGCGCGCGCCAGGCGTTCCCCGTTTCCCGCCTGAAGCGTCCCGCGGCCGCGCGGCTCATGAGCCAGCGTCTGTCCGTGGAAGCCGACCAGTTCCGCATCCGCGAAATTCGACAGGATCTCGCAATGCGCAGCCTCGGTTGCGAGGGCTGCCGCCGCGACTTCCGGCCCTTGCCACAGCCCGAGAGCCGCGGCCAGAACCGCCCGTTCCGCAGGTGCGTAGGGTCGATAGGCGGTCGCCCCGAAGCCGGAGATCGTCTCGCCGTCAGTCACGATTTCTGCGGCATCCACACCGTCGAGCGACGTGCCCGACATGGTGCCCACGACCCGCATCGGCTCCGTCATGGCTTTTCCTCCGTTGCCGCCCCGGATAAGAGGTTCTTCGCCTTCCGAACGATGGACGAAGCCGCAATGACCTACCACCCGAAATCGCAATTCCTGCACGAGCTCATGCAGCGCGGCTTCCTCGCCGACTGCACTGACCTGCAGGGCCTCGACGATGCGCTCGTGGCAGGGGTCGTGCCGGCCTATATCGGCTACGACGCAACCGCGAGCTCGCTTCATGTAGGCCACCTTCTCAACGTGATGATGCTGCGCTGGCTGCAGAAGGCGGGCCACAAGCCGATCACGCTGATGGGCGGCGGCACGACCAAGGTAGGCGACCCGAGCTTTCGCGCGGACGAACGCCCGCTGCTGACGCCCGACCGGATTGGCGAAAACATCGCGGGCATGCAGAGCGTCTTCGATCGCTACCTCAGCTACGGCGACGGACCCTCGGACGCGCTGATGCTCAACAACGCGGAATGGCTCGACGGGCTGAACTACCTCGACTTCCTGCGCGACATCGGGCGGCATTTCAGCGTGAACCGGATGCTGAGCTTCGAGAGCGTGAAAAGCCGTCTCGACCGCGAGCAGAGCCTGTCGTTCCTCGAGTTCAACTACATGATCCTGCAGGCCTACGACTTCGTGGAACTCTATCGCCGCTACGGGTGCGTCCTGCAGATGGGCGGGTCGGACCAGTGGGGGAACATCGTCAACGGCATCGATCTGGCGCGGCGGGTGGCCGACGCGGAGATCTTCGGCCTGACCTCGCCGCTCCTGACCACGTCGGACGGGCGCAAGATGGGCAAGTCGGCGGGCGGCGCGGTCTGGCTCAATTCCGACATGCTGAGCCCCTACGGGTTCTGGCAGTTCTGGCGCAACACCACCGACGCCGATGTGGGGCGGTTCCTCAAGCTCTACACAGAGCTCCCGGTCGACGAGTGTGAACGGCTCGGCGCTCTTGGCGGGTCCGAGATCAACGCGGCCAAGATCCGGCTGGCGAACGAGGTGACAACACTCCTGCACGGCGCCGAGGCGGCCAGTGCGGCCGAAGCCACGGCCCGCGAGGTGTTCGAGCGCGGCGGCACGGGCGATGAGCTGCCGACCCTTTCGCTGACGCCGGAGGAGGTCGGGGACGGCATCTCCGTGGTGCAGCTCATCGTGCGTTCGGGGCTGGCCAAGTCCGGCAAGGAGGCCAAGCGTCTCATCGCCGACAATGGTGCGCGTCTTGACGATGCGCCGCTGACCGATGCGGGCCTGATGCTCGACCGCGAAGCATTTGCCGCTCCGGTCAAGCTGAGCGCCGGCCGCAAGCGCCATGCCCTGGTGACCCTGTCGAAGTGACGCATTTCCGGTAATCAGGCTTGGCTGCTCAGGAAAAAGACCCATCGGCGGTCTCGCCGATGGGCCCTTGTCGCGACGAAACTGCGGGGATGGGACAGCCCCGTCGCGTTGGCTCGCCTCAGATCACCGGACGATGGTGACCACGCGGCGGTCGCCATCCACGACGACGGGAACGTTGTTCACGTAGACGTAGCGGTACTCGGTGTCCGGAACCGGCTGCAGCGTCACCGCCTCCGGCAGGCTCGCGCCCACAACCACCTCGCCGTCGACGTAGATCGGCGAGACAGGGTGCTCGCTGACGTAGGTCGTCACCTCCGGACCGGGATCGGCCGCGGCACCGGCGCCCGCACCGAGAACCGCGCCCACGGCCATGCCCGGCGGGCCCGCGATCAGGCCGCCGACCAGCGCGCCACTGGCCGAGCCGACGCCGGCCGAGATGCCGGTGGTATCTGCGCTCGTCTTGATGGTCGTGACCTTCACGCTGTCGCGGCTTTCGTTGAGAACCGCGACCTCTTCGCCGACCTTCACGGTCAGGTAATCGCCATAGGCCCAGCCAGAAGTGCCGTTATAGCTGACCTGGCACCACTTCGCCTCTTCGGCGCAGGCTTCGACGTTGACCGGCGCATCGGCCGGAATGACGCCCACGATCTCGCCCATGGGGTTCGGGTCGGCCCGCAGGTTCAGATCCGTCGCAGCCGTCGCGTCGGTGGCCGCGGCCGGTCCGGCCGCCAGCGCCGCTGCCACGGACGCTCCGAGGACATACTTGTTCACGGTCTTCCACATGTCACATTCCTCCATCCTGACGGCCTTGCAGGAGGGATCCGCGTCGGCCGAGGTGGTGGAAGAACAGAAAGGCCGCCGCCGGGTTCCCGGCAGCGGCCTTCGATGGAGAACTGACGCCCCTCAACCGGGCATTTCGGGCCGATCCTTGCCGAATGCTCCCGGCGGACCGGCAGGATGCGGCCGAACCGTCCCCGCGCCACGCGAGCGCGGGAACCTGTCCCCGCGTCAGTCGCGGCCCTTGTAGATCTCGACCAGCTTGCCCAGCATCTCGAGCGCTTCGGCGCGCGGACGCTGGAAGGTGTTGCGGCCGATGATGGAGCCGTTGCCGCCCCCGTCGCGAATGGCGCGGGCGTTATCGTAGACGGCGTCGGCGCCGGTCTTCGCCCCGCCCGAGAACACCACGATCCGACGGCCGTTGAACGACAATTCCATGCAATGGCGGACGCGCGCGGCCTGATCCGAGACGTCGATCTCCTGCTCCTTGTAGACCTTGGCGGCGGCGTCCAGCTCCAGGTGGTCGGTCGAGAGCTTGATCTTGATGACGTGGGCGCCGAGCAGCGCCGCGATCTGGGCGGCATAGGCCGCGATGTCGATGGCTGTCTCGCCGTCCTTGGAGATCGCCTCCCCGCGCGGGTAGGACCAGATCACCGTGGCGACGCCTGCGGCCGCGGCCTCGGCCCGCATCTCGCGGATCTCCTCGAACATCTCCAGCGCCATGTCGGAACCCGGATAGATCGTGAAGCCGATCGCCGCGCAGCCGAGCCGCAGCGCATCATCGACGCTGGCCGTGATCGCCTGGTCCTTGCCCGCGGTGTCGGACATCAGCGAATTGGCGCTGTTGGCCTTGAGGATCGTGGGAATCTGGCCGGCGAAGGTGTCGGCGCCCGCCTCGATCATGCCGAGCGGCGCCGCGTAGGCGTTCAGCCCCGCGTCGATCGCCAGCTGGTAGTGATAGTGCGGATCGTAGCCCGCGGGGTTCGGCGCGAACGAGCGGGCCGGTCCGTGCTCGAACCCCTGGTCCACGGGCAGGATGATCATCTTGCCGGTGCCGCCGAGCTTGCCGTGCATCAGCATCTGGCAGAGCTTGCCTTTGACGCCGGGGGTTTCGCCCTCGTAATTGGCCAGGATCTTCTGAACTGTGCGGGTCGCCCTCATCGCGCGGGTCCTTTCTTGCGATCAATGTCGGTTCCCTCCCTAAGGCGCATGCCGGGAAAGGCCAATGTTGGTCGCGCTAACGGTCGAGCGCCGCGACACCCGGCAGGGTCTTGCCCTCCATCCATTCCAGGAACGCTCCGCCCGCCGTGGAGACGTAGGTGAAATCGTCGGTCACACCGGCCCGGTTGAGCGCCGCCACGGTGTCGCCCCCGCCCGCCACCGAGATCAGGCGGCCCGCGCGCGTCAGCTCGGCGGCCTTGCGCGCGGCGGCGTTCGTGGCCGCGTCGAACGGCTCGATCTCGAAGGCGCCGAGCGGTCCGTTCCAGATCAGCGTCTCTGCTGCCTCCAGAACCTTCGCGATTCTCTTGACCGTCTTCGGCCCGGCGTCGAGGATCATCGCATCGTCGGGACAGGCATCGACGCGCACCGTCTCGCTGGGGGCCCCGGCCTTGAACTCGCGCGCGACGACCACGTCGTTGGGCAGCAGGATCTCGCAGGCCGCCTCACCCGCCTCGATCATGATGCGCCGCGCGGTCTCGGCCATGTCGTGCTCGGCGAGCGACGCGCCCACCTTCACGCCCTCGGCCGCGAGGAAGGTGTTGGCCATCCCGCCCCCGATGATGAGCTGGTCGACCTTGCGCACCAAATTCGACAGAAGGTCGAGCTTGGTGGAAACCTTGGCGCCGCCGACCAGGGCCACGACCGGTCGCTGCGGGCTGCCGAGCGCACGCTCCAGAGCCGTGAGTTCGGCCTCCATCAGCCGTCCGGCCGCCGAAGGCAGACGCCGGGCCAGCCCTTCGGTCGAAGCATGAGCCCGGTGTGCCGCCGAGAAGGCGTCGTTGACATAGACGTCGCCGAGTTCCGCAAGCTGGTCCGCAAAGTTACCGTCGTTCGTTTCCTCGCCCGGGTAGAAGCGCGTGTTCTCCAGCAGAACCACCTCGCCGTCGGTCATCGCTTCGATCGCGGCTTTTGCTTCGGGCCCGACGCAATCGGGATGAAACGTCACCGGCACGCCGAGCGCTTCGGCCAGCGCCGGACGCACGACCGAGAGCGACATCTCTTCGACCCACTTGCCCTTGGGCCGGCCGAAATGAGCCAGCAGCACCGGCCTGCCGCCCTTGTCGAGGATGTCGCGCACCGTCGGCACGATCCGCTCGATCCGGGTGGCGTCGGTGACACGTCCGTTCTCGACGGGCACGTTCAGGTCGACCCGCGTAAGCACGACCTTGCCGGCCAGATCGATGTCGTCGAGCGTCTTCCGAGCCATGGAGATCCTCCCGTTTGTCCCGCGCCTTCATGGTCCGGGGCGTGACTGCACGTCAATGCCCCGACACAGGTTCGGCCTTTTCAGCACCGGCCCGCTTGCATAGGGTCCGCCGCGAATCCCCAAGGGACGGAGCACATGGCCGACATCAAGGACCCCGAGAACACCATCATCATCGAGCTGAAGGACGGCGCGGTGACGATTGAACTTCTGCCCGACGTGGCGCCGCAGCATGTCGCGCGGATGAAGGAGCTGGCGCGGGAAGGTGCCTATGACGGAGTCGTCTTCCACCGTGTCATCGACGGCTTCATGGCGCAGACAGGTGATGTGCAGAACGGGCGCGACGACAATCTGAACATCCGCCTTGCCGGTACCGGCGGCTCGGAAAAGCCTGATGTGCCCGCCGAATTCTCCAAGTTGCCGTTCGACCGCGGCGCGCTCGGCGCCGCGCGTTCGGCCAACCCCAACAGCGCCAACTCGCAATTCTTCATCTGCTTCAAGGACGCGCATTTCCTGAATGGCCAGTACACGGTCTATGGCCGTGTGATCGAGGGGATGGAGCATGTGGACGCCCTCACCCGAGGCGAGCCGCCGCAGAACCCCGACAAGATGGTCAGCGTGAAGGTGGCCGCCGATGCGTAGTCTCGTCCTCGCGGCCCTCATCGCCTGCCCCGCCCTCGTCGCTTCCCCCGCCCTCGCGCAGGAGGACGGCCCCGGCCCGAACCTGCGGATCGATGTCGCCGGCGAGGCCGGGGGCACCGTCGTCATCGACCTGCTGGAGGACGTCGCACCCCGGCATGTGGAGCGCATCACGGAGCTCGCCGAAGAAGGCGCCTATGACGGCGTCGTCTTTCACCGGGTGATCGACGGCTTCATGGCCCAGACCGGCGATGTGCAGTTCGGCAAGGGCGACGACCTGAGCCGCGCCGGCATGGGCGGATCGGAGCTGCCCGACCTGCCGGCCGAGTTTTCCGACGTGCCGTTCGAGCGCGGCGTCGTCGGAATGGCCCGGTCGCAGAACCCCGACAGCGCGAACTCCCAGTTCTTCATCATGTTCGCGCCCGCAACGCACCTCAATGGCCAGTACACCGTCGTCGGTCGCGTGATCGAAGGCATGGACGTGGTCGACGCCATCAAGCGCGGCAGCGGCCAGGGGGGAACGGTCAGCGACCCCGACGTGATGGCCGACGTGGAAGTCGTCGAGGACTGAGCCGGCTGACACGGCCCGTCACCCTCGCGTGAGAGGGGATGGGCCGGTCGCCACCACTCTGGCAGGCTCTCCCCGAAGGAGGGCCTGCCCATGCTCCATCGTTTCGTGATCTACCTTGTTGCCGCTGTCTTCGCCACTGCTGCGCTGTCCGACCCGGCCACGTGGCGAGCCGAATGGCCGAACACCGACTTCGACAGGACGAGCGTCGAAACCTGGTCCGAGATCATCTCCGGCGGCCCGCCGCGCGACGGCATCCCGGCACTGAGCGACCCGGAGTTCGTTCGCGCGGATGCCTCGTCTGGCCTCGATGACCGCGAGCCCGTCATGACGCTCGAGCTCGAAGGCACCGCCCCCCGCGCCTATCCGATCCGCTACCTCACCTGGCACGAGATCGTGAACGACACGGTCGCCGGAACGCCGATCGCTGTCACGTTCTGCCCGCTGTGCAATTCGGGACTGGTTTTCGACCGGCGGATCGGAGGGGCGCTGCGGACCTTCGGAAGTCTCGGGCAAGCTGCGCAACTCGGACATGGTGATGTACGACCGCGAGACCGAGAGCTGGTGGCAACAGGCGCTTGGCGAGGGCATCGTCGGGCACCACACCGGCGACCGCCTGACACCCCTGCCGGCGTGGATTGAGAGCTGGGAGAGCTTCCGCGCCCGCAATCCCGACGGTCTCGTCATGGCCGAGCCCGACTGGAACCGCCGCTACGGCCGCAACCCGTACGTGAGCTACGATTCGTCCACCCGCCCCTTCCTCTACAGCGGCGCCTTGCCGCCGCACGGGATCGCGCCCCTGGCCCGCGTGGTCCGTGTCGGCGACCGCGCCTGGCCGCTCGAGCGCCTGGCCAACCAGGGCCGGATCGCGGAAGGCGGCGTCGTCCTCGACTGGCGCGCGGGACAGGCGTCGGCACTCGACACCGCGCGGATCGGCGCGGGGCGCGAGGTGGGCAACGTGCGCGTCCGAGACGAAGGCGGCGCGAACGTGCCCCACGACGTGATGTTCGCGTTCGCCTTCCATGCCTTCTGGCCCGACGGCGAATGGATGCTTGAGTGATGCCCGACGGACTGGCGCGCGCGGTCATCGCGGCCGGCATTCACCCGGTGAGCGAAAGAATTCTGCCCGGCCGGAGACACGACATATCTGACTCTTCCCGCGCTCGGCCGACCAGGCGATCCCGCGCCGCTGCGACCATGAGCGGCTAGCCGTCGCTCACCCGCGAAAGGATCTCCTGCGTCGCCAGCCCGCCGACCGCGCCGGGCGTCAGGCCGCGATCGCCGTCGAGCCGCGCCGCGACATAGCCTGCGCCGACTGCATCCGGCGCGTGACGCAAAAGGACGCTCGCCGCCAGAAGCTGCGCCGACCGCTCGGCGAACAGGCGAGCTTCGGCCTCTGGCGGCAGATGTCGCCACCGCGCGCGGTGCTCCGTCAGCGCCGCGTCATAGTGCCGGCAGGCGCCCCGCGCGGCGTCCAGTTCATCGGACAGCGCCGCGCTCGCTTCGGCCTCGCGCGAGAGTGTGCGCAGGATATCGAGGCAGATGACATTCCCCGACCCCTCCCAGATTCCGTTGAGCGGCGCCTCGCGGTAGAGCAGAGGCAAGGGAGTGTCCTCCACGTATCCCGTGCCGCCCAGCGCCTCCATCGCCTCGGCGATCACGGTGGGCGCCCGCTTGTTGGCGAGATACTTGGCCAGCGCGACCGCGAGCCGCGCGAAAGGCCGCTCGCCGGCATCGAACGCCGCCGCAACCCGGAATCCGAGCGCCACCGCCCCCTCGACCTCCAGGGCCAGATCGGCCAGGACCTGGCGCATCAACGGCTGGTCGATCAGCTTGCGCTGGAACGCCGTGCGCCGTTCACACCACCAGACGGCCTCGGCCAGCGCCGCGCGCATCAGGCCGGCCGGAGCGAGCGCGGTGTCGAGCCGGGTGTGATGCACCATCTCGATGATGGTCGCGACCCCCCGTCCCTCCTCGCCGAGCTGCCAGGCCAGGGCGCCCGCATATTCGATCTCCGCCGAGGCGTTGGCGCGGTTGCCGAGCTTGTCCTTCAGCCGCATCAGGCGGATCGTGTTGCGCCCGTCCGCCAACCAGCGCGGCACGAGAAAACAGGTCAGCCCGCCGGGCGCCTGCGCCAGCGTGAGGAACCCGTCCGACATCGGCGCCGAGCAGAACCACTTGTGCCCGGTCAGGCGCCACGACTCGCCCGCGCGGTCGGCCCGCGTGGTATTGGCGCGCACGTCGGATCCGCCCTGCTTTTCCGTCATCGCCATCCCAAGCGTCGCGGCGCGCTTGCCGGCCACAGGCGCCACACTCGGATCGTAGGCGCGGGCCGTCAGCTTCGGAAGCCACTGCGCGGCGAGCGGCGAGTCCATGATCGCGGGAACGCCCGCATAGGTCATGGTCATCGGGCAGCAGACGCCCGGCTCGACCTGGCTGGTCAGATAAACCATAGCCGCATGGGTGACATGCCGCCCGCCGGTCCACGGCAAAGCGGCGTATCCGGCCTCGAGTCCGGCCTTCATCAAGCCGTGGTACGCCGGGTGAAACCTCACCTCGTCAAGCCGTCGCCCGCCCCGGTCGAACAATTGCGCCTCGGGCGGGTAGCGATTGGCCGCGCGACCGGCCTCGACCATATCCTCGGCCCCGATAGTCGCGGAATAGGCGGCCAGGTGGGTCGTGTCGCCGCCATGACGCACGATCGCTTCGCGCAGCGGCGCATCGCCGTCCCAGAGCTGGCGCGCTTGCGGGACAGGCTGGTTCTCGACGTTGTGGGTGCCGAGATCGGCGGAGGAGGGCATGCTCATGCCCCGGAGGATAGCGGTCTGCCGCGCTGTCTCAAAGAGCTCGCGACTCCGTCGGGCGCGCTGCATCCCGCCGCCTCGGATCGCGCCGCGACTGCGGCAGCGGCCGCAGGGGGTTCGATGCCCCCTGCGGCCGCCCCCCCCAAAGGCGCTGTCGCTCAACGGGCACGGTTCGCGGCCGATGGGGTCACCCCCGCTGGTCGTGGCAGCGTCCGGCTGGCATTCTCCCATCATGGCCCGCGAACGGGCTTCACGAAGCGAGGAAAAGCGGCATGACCAGCGACAGGCGCCCGGGCTTCGGCATCCTCGTCTTCGTGGCCTGCACCTGCGTGCTCGGCCTCTATTTCACCTTCGCCAGCGTCCAGGGTGATTACGGCCTGTTCCGTCGCCTCGAGATCAACGCCGAAGCCGAGGCGCTCCGGCACGAGCGCGCCACCCTGCTGGCCGACGTGGCCACCTTGCGCAACAAGACGCGGCGGCTCTCGGACGATTACCTCGACCTCGACCTGCTCGACGAGCAGGCCCGCAGCGTTCTGGGTCTCGTGCGCCATGACGAGATCGTTCTCGACTAGTTGGCCGGCCGCGACTTGCCGCAGTGCAGCGACGAATCCGGGGTGCCTTGCCCCCAGACGCACGTTAACTGTAGGCAATGGCAACAAGTCCGCACGAGGGAGGGGCAGCATGGCGACCAGGCGAACCACCAAGAAGTCCGGCGTCGAGAAGGATGAACTCCTCGGCTATTATCGCGAGATGCTGCTGATCCGGCGGTTCGAGGAAAAGGCCGGTCAGCTCTACGGCATGGGACTGATCGGCGGCTTCTGCCACCTCTATATCGGCCAGGAAGCGGTCGTCGTCGGCCTGGAGGCATGCGCCAAGGACGGCGACAAGCGCGTCACCACCTACCGCGACCACGGCCACATGCTGGCCTGCGGGATGGATCCGAAAGGCGTGATGGCCGAGCTCACGGGCCGCGAGGGCGGCTATTCCCGCGGCAAGGGCGGCTCGATGCACATGTTCTCCAAGGAGAAGGACTTCTACGGCGGCCACGGAATCGTCGGAGCCAATGTGCCTCTCGGCGCGGGGCTGGCGTTCTCCGACAAGTACCGCGGCAACGATCGCGTGACCTTCACCTATTTCGGCGACGGCGCGGCCAACCAGGGGCAGGTCTACGAGGCCTACAACATGGCCGAACTCTGGGACCTGCCGGTCATCTTCGTGATCGAGAACAACCGCTACGCCATGGGCACCTCTGTCCAGCGCGCCACCAAGAGCCCCAGCCTCTGGAAGCGCGGCGCCGCCTACGGGATCGAGGGAGAGGAAGTCGACGGCATGGACGTGCTGGCGGTGAAGGAGGCGGGCGAGAAGGCGGTGAAGCACTGCCGCGAGGGCAAGGGCCCCTACATCCTCGAGGTCATGACCTACCGTTACCGCGGCCACTCCATGTCGGACCCCGCCAAGTACCGCACCCGCGACGAGGTCCAGAAGATGCGAGAGGAGCGCGACCCGATCGAGCAGGTCAAGCGGCGGCTTCTCGACGCCGGCGCCAGCGAGGACGAGATCAAGGCCGTCGACAAGGACATCAAGGAACGCGTCAACGAGGCCACGGAGTTCGCCAAGGAAAGTCCCGAGCCAGCCGAGAGCGAGCTCTGGACCGACATCTACGCCAAAGAGGTGCCGCAGGGAGTGGAGGCATGATTGCCCCGCCCCGCCGCGCCGGACCGCGCGCCCGTCGCGAAACAGGAAACGAGATCCGTCTGCCTCTCGCCGAGGTTTTCGGGGGAGGACGCTGAATGGCCACGCAAATTCTGATGCCCGCCCTGTCGCCCACCATGGAGGAGGGAACGCTGGCCAAGTGGCTGGTCAAGGAGGGCGACACCGTATCGTCGGGCGACATCCTTGCCGAGATCGAGACCGACAAGGCGACCATGGAATTCGAGGCCGTCGATGAGGGCACGCTCGGCAAGATCCTGATCGAGGAAGGCACCGAGGGCGTGAAGGTCAACACGCCCATCGCCGTGCTGGTCGAGGAGGGCGAAAGCGCCGACGACATCGACCTCGACGACGCGAGCGCCGAACAGGCCGCCCCCGCCGACAAGGAACAGTCGAGCGAGACCGGCCCTTCGGACGGCGCTTCCCACCCGAGTTCCGGCCGCCCCGAAGAAGTCGCGGCCGGTGGAGCCCGAGGTTCCCGAGGGCACCGAGATGGTCAAGCAGACGCTCCGCGAGGCGCTGCGCGACGCCATGGCCGAGGAGATGCGCCGCGACGAGGCAGTCTTCGTCATGGGCGAGGAAGTCGCCGAGTACCAGGGCGCCTACAAGGTGACTCAGGGGTTGCTCGACGAGTTCGGTGCGCGCCGGGTGATCGACACGCCCATCACCGAGCACGGGTTCGCGGGGATCGGCGTCGGCGCGGCGTTCGGCGGGCTGCGGCCGATCGTGGAATTCATGACCTGGAACTTCGCGATGCAGGCGATCGACCAGATCATCAACTCGGCCGCCAAGACGCTCTACATGTCCGGTGGCCAGATGGGCTGTCCGATCGTGTTCCGCGGCCCCAACGGAGCCGCCGCGCGCGTGGGCGCCCAGCACAGCCAGGACTATGCCGCATGGTATTCCAGCGTGCCCGGGCTCAAGGTGGTGCAGGCCTATTCCGCGATGGACGCCAAGGGCCTGCTCAAGAGCGCGATCCGCGACCCGAACCCGGTCGTCTTCCTCGAGAACGAAATCCTCTACGGACGTTCCTTCGAGGTGCCCAAACTCGATGACTACACCGTGCCGTTCGGCAAGGCGCGGATCTGGCGCGAGGGCGGCGACGTGACTCTGGTGAGCTGGGGGATCGGCATGACCTACGCGCTCGAGGCGGCCGACGCGCTTGCCGAAAGCGGGATCGCGGCCGAGGTGATCGACCTGCGGACCCTGCGCCCGCTCGACATGGAGACGGTGATCGAGAGCGTGAAGAAGACGAACCGCTGCGTCACCATCGAAGAGGCCTGGCCGGTCGCGTCCATGTCTGACCACATCGGCGCGACGATCATGCGCGAAGCCTTCGACTATCTCGACGCCCCGGTCTTGGCGTGCACCGGCAAGGACGTTCCCATGCCCTACGCCGCGAACCTCGAAAAGCTCGCCCTGACAAGCGTCAAGGAGGTCGTCGAGGCGGTGCGCGCGGTGACGTACAAGTGAGATCGGCCATGACATTTTGGATCGAGCGGCTGGACGACGATGGGGGCGGAATCCACGTGCGGGAGCCCGGTGGCGATATCGCTGGTCTCGTGCCGCGAGATCACCTGGATGACGAGATCGGGAAACGATCCGCGTCCGAAGCCCGACGCGCACGTGTCGAAGCGAATGCTGCAGGAATTCCGCTGGCTCTCGGAGCACAGAAGGCGAATGGCGAGCAAAGTCTCGCGCCATCCGACCGACTTGTGTTGAGGAATGCGGGCTGATGGAGGTCGCGGGGTTCGATCATTCCCGCGCGGCCTGGCGCGTGCAGGTGCGCGCGGGGGATCGGTGTCTGACGGGCTGGGTGCCGGAAGCCCTCGTGGCTTCCGACACCGCCCGACCGCCGCACGAAGATGTCTATCGCTGGCTGGACCGGCACCAACGAAAGATCGAACGGGCGCTGGCCGCGCGGGCGGCGGGACGTGTTCCCGCCTCGCCCTTTGACGGTCTGACCCTGAGGGAGGAATAAGATGCCGACCGAGATTTTGATGCCCGCCCTGTCGCCCACCATGGAAGAGGGCACACTCTCGAAATGGCTGGTCAAGGAAGGCGACACCGTGGCCGCCGGCGACCTGCTGGCCGAGATCGAGACCGACAAGGCCACGATGGAATTCGAGGCCGTCGACGAAGGCACGGTCGGCAAGATCCTCGTGGACGAGGGCAGTGAGGGCGTGAAGGTCAACACACCCATCGCCGTGCTGCTGGCCGAGGGCGAAGGCGCCGACGACATCGGGGCGACCTCGTCCGCGCCCAAGCCGGCCGCGAATGGCGCCGACAGCAAGACCGAACCCGCCGCCGCCTCGGGGGCGACGGCGCCTGCCGAAGGGTATGGGCGGGGCGAAGCGAAGGACGCCGCCGCACCGGCATCGGCAGGCGGGTCGGCGGCTGCGAGCGATTCGGGAGAGCGGATCTTCGCCTCGCCGTTGGCACGCCGGATCGCGAAGGACAAGGGACTGGACCTCACGGCCATCCAGGGGTCTGGACCGAAAGGCCGGATCGTGAAGGCCGACGTGGAGAACGCCAAGCCCGGCGCGAAGCCTGCCGCGGCCGATGCCGCAGCCTCGCCGTCCCCCGTCGAGACGACCAAGACAGCGCCAACCGGCCTGGGAGCCGATCAGGTCATCAAGATGTACGAGGGGCGCGAGTTTACCGAAGTCAAGCTCGACGGGATGCGCAAGACCATCGCCGCTCGTCTGACCGAGGCCAAGCAGACGATCCCGCACTTCTACCTGCGCCGTGACATCCGGCTGGACGCGCTGCTGAAGTTCCGCAGCCAGCTCAACAAGCAGCTCGAGGCCCGCGGCGTGAAGTTGAGCGTCAACGATTTCATCATCAAGGCCTGCGCCATGGCCCTGCAGGAAAATCCCAAGGCCAACGCCGTCTGGGCGGGTGACCGGGTTCTGGAGCTGAAGCCCTCGGACGTGGCGGTGGCGGTGGCGATCGAGGGCGGGCTCTTCACGCCGGTGCTCAAGGACGCGCACATCAAATCGCTCTCGGCGCTCTCGGCCGAGATGAAGGACCTCGCCAAGCGCGCCCGTGACCGCAAGCTCGCACCGCACGAATACCAGGGCGGGTCGTTCGCGGTGTCCAATCTCGGCATGTTCGGGATCGACAACTTCGATGCGGTCATCAACCCGCCGCACGGTGGAATCCTCGCGGTCGGCGCTGGCGTCAAGAAACCCGTCGTCAGCGAAGACGGCGCGGTGGCGACGGCAACGGTGATGAGCGTGACGCTCTCGGTCGATCATCGGGTGATCGACGGCGCGTTGGGTGCCGAGCTGCTCAAATCCATCGTCGACAACCTTGAAAATCCGATTGGAATGCTTGCATGACACGTCTCGCTTTTGCACTGCCCCTTCTCCTCGCCGCGACAACAGCGTCGGCCCAGACGGCCCTGCCCTCCCCCGAAGCGTGCGACGCGGTCCGCCAGCGGGTGCAGGTCGCGCTTGGCCAGGCCGACCGCGCCTTGCGGGATGACGATTTCGAACAGGCGAGCCTCTGGACTGGCGTGGCCGCCGACTATTCGGTGATCTTCGACACGTTCTGCCAAGACGCCGAGTGATCGAGACAGGCGCCTGGCTCGCATTCACCGCCGCTTCCGTGCTGGTGGTGATCGTGCCGGGGCCGACGGTCACGATCATCGTCGCCAACAGCCTGCGCGGCGGATCGCGCGCCGGGCTACTGAACGTGGCGGGCACTCAGGCCGGCCTCGCGCTGATGATCCTCGTTCTCGCGGTCGGACTGGAAGCGGTCGTCGCACGTGCCAGCACGATCTTCGACGTCTTGCGCCTGATCGGGGCCGGCTATCTGATCTGGCTCGGCATGCAGACGTGGCGTGGCGGCAGATTGGCACGGATCAGCGCCGCGCCGTCCCGTTCCGGGCGCGCGCTCTTTCTCCAGGGGCTGCTGGTGATCTGGTCGAACCCCAAGGCGCTGCTGTTCTTCGGCGCATTCATTCCGCAATTCGTCAACACCGGGCGGGCAGCAGCGCCGCAGGTTCTGCTTCTGGGCTCCACATTCATGGCGGTCGCGACCCTGTTTGACGGCGCCTATGCGGTGGTTGCCGGTCGTGCCGGCTCATGGCTGTCGGCACGGCGCGTGAGAACGGTGGAACGGGTCTCCGGCGCCTGCCTGATCGGCGGCGGAACATGGCTCGTCATCGCCCGCCCCTCCTGATCCGCCACCGTGCGTCCCGATCCCGTGCTCCGATCGCACAAAGCCGGCCGATTTGCCCAAGCCACGCACGGGGCAGGCGTACCGGAACGACTCCGAACGGCACCTTCCCGCATCTGACTGGATCATTGCCCGCGACAGTGGCGTCCGGCCGAGTGTCTCCCGCAAGGGGCGGAGAGGTCGGGCGCGCCCGTTCAGACGCCGCGCGGCAGCAAATGGTCCATGCTGATCGAGGGCTGAGCGCACCCCGCCTCGCCCACGATCCGCGCGGGCACCCCGGCGACCGTCTTGCAGGGCGGCACATCCTCCAGGACCACCGATCCCGCAGCGATCCGGCTGCAATGGCCGACACGGATATTGCCCAGGACCTTGGCTCCCGCCCCGATCAGGACGCCGTCGCCGATCTTGGGGTGACGGTCCTCCTCTTCCTTGCCGGTGCCGCCGAGCGTCACCGAATGCAGCATCGAGACGTTGTCGCCCACGACTGCCGTCTCGCCGATCACGATGGAATGGGCGTGGTCGATCATGATCCCCTTGCCGATCCGCGCCGCCGGGTGAATGTCGATCCCGAATTGTTCGCTCACGCGCATCTGGACGTAATACGCCAGATCCCGCCTGCCCTTGCACCAGAGCCAGTGGGCGATCCGGTAGGCCTGGATCGCCTGGTAGCCCTTGAAGTACAGGATCGGCTGCAGCAGGCGGTGGCACGCAGGATCGCGCTCGAAGGTCGCCACCAGATCGGTGCGGGCCGCCGCGCCGATCGTCTGGTCCTCGGCCAGCGACTCGTCGGCGATCTCGCGCACCAGCTGCTCGGACATCTCTGCCGAGGCGAGCTTGAGCGAGAGGCGATAGGCCAGCGCCGCTTCAAATGTCGTGTGGTGCAGGATCGAGGAATGGATCAGTCCGCCCAGCAGCGGCTCATCGGCGACAGCTTCGGCAGCCTCGCTCCGGATCCGGGTCCAGGTCGGGTCGAGATCGGCCAGTTGAATGCGTGTGTCGGCCATCGCACGGCGCTCCTTCTTCGATTGGACGAGCCTAGTCCAATTCCTGTTCCTCGCCAACTTGAGGCGGCCGCGCACGCGATCAAGCCCGCGTGTCGGGATAGACTGCGTCCGTCTCATCCCGCTCCACAAGCGAGCGGTGCATCCGGAGCGCGAAACGATCCGTCATTCCGGCGATGTAATCGGCGACGATCCGCGCCAGCGCCGTCTCGTCGCGCGCGCGCGCCACGTCCTCGCGCCATTCCTCGGGAAGAAGCTCGGGACGGGCGAGAAAAAGCGGAAAGAGCTCCTCGACGACGCGGGTCACTTCGGCCCGCATCGTCATCACCGAGGGTGCGCGATAGACCCGCCTGAAGAGGAAGGCGCGCAGCTCCTGCAGCTGGCTCCAGAGCTCGGCAGAGAATCGCACGACCGGATGCCCCGCGAGTCGGATGTCGGTGGCCGAATGCGGATTGACCGTGGCGATCAGGGCGCGCGACGTCACCAACACGTCCTCGACCATCACCCCGAAGACCCGGCGCAGCGCCTCGTGACGCCGCCGATTCGGATCGAGATCGGGCCAGATCCGGTCGACTTCCTCGAACGCCGGGCGCAGCAGCGCGAGGTTCATCAGATCGTCTTCGGTAAACAGCCTCGCGCGAAGTCCGTCATGGATGTCATGGTTCGAATAGGCGATGTCGTCGGCCAGCGCCGCCACCTGCGCTTCGGCGCTGGCGTGAGTGTACAACTCCAGATCGTGCCTGGCATCGTATTCGGCCAGCGCATAGGGCAGATCCCCGGTGACGGGGCCGTTATGTTTGGCAATACCTTCAAGGGTTTCCCAGGTGAGGTTCAAGCCGTCGAACTCGACGTAGTGGCGTTCCAGAGAGGTCACGATCCGCACCGCCTGCGCGTTGTGATCGAACCCGCCAAAAGGGGTCATGAGGGCGTTCAACGCCTCCTCGCCGGTATGGCCGAAGGGTGGATGGCCCAGATCGTGGGCCAGTGCCACGGCCTCGGTGAGTTCCGAGTTGAGCCCCAGCGCTCCCGCGATCGTGCGCGCCACCTGTGCGACTTCGATCGAATGGGTCAGGCGCGTGCGGTAATAATCGCCCTCGTGCTCGACAAAGACCTGCGTCTTGTGCTTGAGGCGCCGGAAGGCCGAAGCGTGGATGATCCGGTCGCGATCGCGCTGAAAGCACGAGCGGAATTCGCTCTCCGGCTCTTGGTAGAGCCGCCCGCGACTTTCGTTGGGTTGTGACCCGCATGGGCTCAGCATGGTTCGGCCCGCCTTGTCGCCGTTCTCCTGCGTCCTCATATTGCAGGCGTGAGCCAAGCGAAACCGGGGCCGACATTATGGACATCACCTTGCCGCCGACAGTAACCGACCGGGCCTATGCCCGCCTGGCCGAGATCAACGAGGAGTCCGGCGACGAGCAGGCGCTTCGCGTCGCGGTAGAGGGTGGCGGCTGTTCCGGGTTTCAGTACGACATCCGCCTCGATGCTCCCGGCGGACGATGACCTGGTGCTGGAGAAGAACGGTCAGCGGGTCGTCGTCGACCTGGTGTCGCTGCCGTTTCTGGCGAACGCGGTCATCGACTTCTCCGAAGAGCTCATCGGCGCTCGATTCACGATCGAAAACCCGAACGCCGCTTCCTCCTGCGGCTGCGGCACGTCGTTTTCCATCTGACACCCTGGCGCGGCGAAGGGTCGGTGCCGCCGCTTCCGCGCCGCCTCACAGGGGATGGCGCGTGACCATCTCGCTGTAGCGATCGGTCGCCTCGCGCTGACAAAGATCGGTGTCGGGCCGCGTGACAGCCGAGGCCGCGGCCGCCGTCCCGTACGCGCAGGCGCTCACCGGATCGTCACCCCGCGCGATGGAGAGCGCGAAGCCGCCGACGAAACTGTCCCCGGCCCCCACCTTCGAGACCGGAACCACGACCGGCGGCCGGGTCAGCCCGCGCCACGCATCGCATGCGATGACATTGCCCTGTGCCCCCGCCGCGATCATCACGATCTCGGCCGCCGCCTCGTCGCGCAGCGCGCTCGCCAGATCGGCCACGTCGAGGATATCCACCAGCGCACTTCCGGAGACCTCCTGCGCCTCGGCCAGGTCCATGCGCAGCGCGAAGAGCCTGCCGCGCGCGGTGGCCGCATGGGTCAAGGCCGGCCCCGGACGTATCGAGTATCATCCGCCCGCCGTGCGGCGCGAGATGCGCGTTCAGGGTCAGGAAGTAGTCCACAGGCAAGCCGGGCGGGTGCGACCCCGACGGCACGACCAGATCACCCGGCCGCATTTCCGCGCGGATCGCCGCCTCGGCCGCGTCGCAATCCGCGACGCTCCAGGGGGGGCCGGGCATCATGAAGCGATATTGCAGCCCGTTCGCCGCATCCCTTACGGTTACCGATTGCCGCGTCGGATAGCTCACGCCCAGTGAAATCGGCTCCAGCCCCTCGGCCTTCAATCGCTCGACGAGATCCTCGCCCGTATGTCCGCCATAGGCCACCATCGGCCGGCTCGATCCGCCCAGATTCCCGATCGCGCGGCTGACATTCACGCCGCCTCCCCCCGGCTGGATCCGCGGCGCGCTGCAGCGCAGCTTGCGGTCTGGCATGACGGCCGGCGCCTCTGTGGACAGGTCGAGCGCGGGGTTGACGGTGATCGTCAGGATCTCGGTCACGAAGCCTCCCGGGGTCTGAGCCTCTGCGCGCCCGTGGCATGAACGCCGCGCTGGAGCCTAATGATGCTGCCGCGCACCGCAAGGCGGATGCCCGCCGCCACGACATTGGCGGAATGGAACCACCCCGGCACCCCGGCCCGTTGACCCTGCAGACGCAATCGGGAGGATTTACGATGTTCAAGGTTGAGGCACCGCGGGACGGAATTCTGCGTCTCGAAATGAGCGGGCGGCTCGACGCGGCGCAGATGCGCGGGGCCCTGAACGCGGTCATCGCCCGGATGCGCGAGACACCGGCGGAGCGCGTGATGCTTCGGCTTCGGAAAATCGACGTGCGCACGATGGGCTGCCTCGACGACGAGGTCCGCGGCAAACCCGAGCTGCAGCAGTGCTTCCGCCGGATCCGCCGCGCGGCCGTGGTCAGCGATCAGGACTGGATACGCGATCAGGCGCGGGTCCAGGCCGGGTTGAGCCCCGGCGTGGCCATCCGAGGCTTTGCCATCAGCGCGCAGGACGAAGCGGAGGCCTTCCTCGCCGCGGCCTGAGGCGTTGTCTGATATCGATGCCCTCTCGCAGCGACGAGTCTGCCGATCCCCGTTGTGCCCGACTGTTCGGATGGTAACACCGGCAGGCGTGAAGTCGGGGGCGCCATGAAGATTGCGACATTCAACATCAACGGCGTGCGGGCACGTGCCCAGGCGCTGGTCGACTGGCTCGACGAGGCGAAGCCCGACGTTGCGGTGCTGCAGGAGATCAAGTGCGTCGACGAGGCGTTTCCGCGCGAGCCGCTGGAAGAACGGGGCTACAACGTCGAAACGCACGGGCAGAAGGGCTTCAACGGCGTCGCGATCCTGTCGAAGCTTCCCCTTGAGGACGTCCGGCGCGGCCTGCCCGATGGCGATGGCGACGATCAGTCGCGCTGGATCGAGGCCGTGGTCTGCACTGCGCGGCCTCTCCGCGTCTGCGGCCTCTATCTGCCGAACGGCAACCCGGCGCCGGGGCCGAAATACGACTACAAGCTCGCCTGGATGGCACGCCTTGAACAACGGGTGCGCGCGATCCTCGAGGATGAGGAGGCCGCCGTGATCGCCGGTGATTACAACGTGATCCCGCAGGATGAAGATGCGGCACGGCCCGACGCATGGCGGCGCGATGCCCTGGGACTGCCGCAGACGCGCGCGGCGTTCCGGCGCCTGCTCTGGCTGGGACTGACCGACGCTTTCCGCGCCCGCCGACGTGGCCCGGGCCATTACACGTTCTGGGATTACCAGGCCGGGGCCTACGACCGGAACGACGGGATCCGGATCGATCATGCGCTTCTGACACCGCAGGCTGCCGACCGGATGATCGAGGTCGGCATAGATCACGAGATCAGGGGGCGTGAACGCCCGTCGGACCATGTGCCGCTCTGGCTGGAGCTGGACGACTAGAGAATCGCGAGGTCCCGGTTCAGCGTCGCGAGCGCCCGTCGGAATCGCGAAGAGCGAAGGACGGCGAGCGCTTTGGCCATTGTCGGATCGGAAACCCAGATCGCGGTCCGCGCGGGCGGCACCGATCTCGGCCCCTTCTCGCGACAGGTCCGCAAGCCCGTCGCGGGAAGCTATCAGGCCTGGCGGTGGCGGATGGCGACCGCACTCGGCTTTTGCGCGCGGTAGCCTTCGTTTCGATGCAGATCGTCGATGAGCGCGTCGAGCATCATGCCGAGTACGTCGCGTGAAGCGTCAAGGGCCAGATCGGGAAGCGGGTTTCTGTGCAGGGTCATGGTATCCTCCACCACGAGTGCCGTATGGCATCAATGTTGCGCCACTTCGTCATTATCAGGTTAACGATTTACCGGTTTCAGATGCCGAATTCCCGGCGCCGTCGCCCGCGTGACACGGATCGGGCGCGGTCCCGGAGGCATTTCAGATCCCTCCCCGCAATCTGGCGAGCTCAACGTCGTGGCGGGTAAGGCCGATATCCTTCAGCCGATCGTCGCTCATGCCGAGCAGCTTTTGCCGATCGCGATACCGGGCGTCCGCGTTCACCAGCCTTGCGAGCAGGTGACGCAAGAACGGACCGGAGGTCGCAGGGGCGGAGAGTGGAACGGGGCGGATGATTGACGACATGGCGTGTTCTCCAATGGCTGATGCGATGGGCTCATCCTGCCCCCGCGGCATCAGCCGGCCGTCAAACAGACCACGAACGGTGCGTCAAAAAGCTTCCCGCTTCGTAAAATCCTGACCGGCGCGGATGGCGGGCGCGGCCCGACACGCTTGCGGCAAGGGGGAACCCATGGATGCGATAGTCCGCCGCCGCTCACCCGCCACAGGCTGGCCCGCCGCGCCGCCCGCCGGAGATCCCGGCGCGTGAAATCACACCGGCCCCTCGCTGAAACCGCAAGCGAACACCGCCTGGACCGGAGCGCCGACGCCAGCAAACAAATGGCCGCCGCGAAATTTCGCAGCGGCCATCGTCGTGCGCAGGCCTCGGAACGGGCCGCGGATCAAGTCGATACAATCACCCGGGACGAGGCTCGTGGCCGCAGGCCTCAGTTGGCGGCAGCTGTCTGGAGCAACGGCGTGATGCGGCGGACGGTCGCTCGACGGTTCGCGCGCTCCGCGTCCTCGGTCGGGATCTTGAGGAAGCGTTCGCCATAGCCCTGAACCACAAGGTTCTCGGGCGGTACGTCGAAATACTCGCTCAGAGCCAGGGCGACCGATTCCGCCCGGCGATCGGAGAGGGCGAGATTATAGGCCGCGTCACCCACCGCATCCGTGTGCCCCTCCACCAGAAAGACCTCGCGCGGATTCTCATCGATCGCCTCTGCAATGGCGCCGCCCAGATCACTCAGAGCGCGCGCCTGATCGGGTGATATCGCGGCTGAACCGGACTGGAACGTGATGTTGTCGAGATCCACGGCCGGCGCGAGGGTACGCACCTCGGCGATCGTCCGGACCTGGCGAAGCGAGAAGCGCCGACCGACCTCGGCCTCCGCCTGCAACGCCCGACGAAGAGCATCCTCATCGCCGGTCTCCTGAACCATCGCGCGCGGCTGCGGAAGCGTCGCGACGTCCACGGCCGCCGAACCCGCGGTATCGTCGATCAGGACGTAGCGCTCGCCGTCCGGCGTGATGCGCGTCCGGCGCAACACGCGCAGCTCGGCGTCACGGATGGTCACGATCTGACTGCCGTCCTCGCGGATCACCGTCGTCCGGGTCGAGCCGTCATCGAACGTTTCGGTCTTCACCTCGGAGCCGGGCTGACGCAGCAGGGCGTTGTCGTCCTTGATCACCTGGTATTCGCCATCACGCTCGACCACGACCCGGTCGCCGGAACTGCTGACGACCTGACGGCCATCGTTGAGGACCTTGCCGACCACAAGCGCACCGACCCCGGCGAGCAGCGCCTTTTCAAGGTTACTCATGCCACCGTCATCATCAGACTGGGTGGCCTGTTCGCCTTGTTTCGGCGCGGCGCCGAGCTTCGTCTCGAACTCCTCGTCGCTCGATCGGGCGGTCTCCTCGGTGATGACCTCCTCGGTCACCTCTGCATTGGCGAGCCTCGTCTGCCGCACTCGCGGCAGCGGAGGCGGCAGGTTCCTCGGCCGTGACGGCGGTTTCCCGAGGCCGTTTCGCGGGCGCGCTTGATTGGGCCGCAGCGCTCTGATCGGCAGTGTTCTGATCGGCGTTGCCCTGCTCTCTTGGCCGTGTCGACGGGCTGCTCGGCAGCGCTGTCGGCCTCGGAGGCATCATTTGCCTGTTCCGGCGCCTCATCGGCCTCTGGCGTGGCGGCCGCCTCCGCGGCAGGCTGCGCGGATACTCCGTCCTGCGCCGTGGCGGCGGACTCGGCCTCAGCCGCTTCGTCGATCGCGATACCCTCCTGGAGCGTCTTCACGATGTTCGCGTCCCCGGCCGGCGCCTCCGCTTCGGGTTCGGCGTCCGCGCTGTCCACCGCGGCAGGCGCCGCATCCGTCGCGGGCTGGACCTCGGCTTCCGCCTCGGGCGCCGCTGCAGGCGCATTCGCTTCAGCCCCACCGCTGGCCTCCGCCTCGGGCGCCGCTGCAGGCGCACTCGCTTCAGCCGCACCGCTGGCCTCCCCTCGGGCGCGACGGCGCACTGCTTCAGCCGCACGCTGGCCTCCGCCTCGGGCGCCGCTGCGGCCTTTCGCTTCAGACGCGTCGCTGGCGCTCGCCTCGGCCTCAACGGCCTGGCTTCCGGCTGGGCGGCCGATTGCTCGTCAGCCTCCTCGGCGGGCTCGGCCTGTTCGGTCGGTGCTGCGTCGCTCTGCTCGGTTTCAACGCCGGACGCATCCTCGGGCTCCGCAGCCGCCTCGGTCTCCATCTCGGACGCATCCGCGGGGCCGCTGGGGCTCTGCCGTCGCCGCGTCCGCCTCGGCTTCGGGAGCGATCGCCTCTGCCTCGGCTTCCGTCGCCGCCTCGGCCTCGCCGCCGACCTCGGGCTGCGCGCTTGCCTCGTCACCGGCGGCGCCGGCCTCGGTTTCTTCCGACGTCGGTGCGGCCTCTGACGGGACCGGACACGGCGGCTCGACACCTTCCGGACATTCCGCCGCCTGGGCATCGCCTGCCTCCTGCGCAGGCAGGGTGGCTGGCAACATCAGCGAAAGGCTGGCAATGAGGGCGGTGGTGGCCTTGAAGGTGCGCATGCTCTGATATCCTCGTGAACGTACTGGTTGGCGCATCAACCCCGTCCAATCCGGAGGGTTCCGCCTCGACTGGCTTGCCCGGCCGGGTTCCGCCGATCGGATGACCCGGAAGCGTCCTGATCCGGTGGGCGGAAACCTTTCGTTAACCAAGATGCGCAAGGTGTCGCATCAAGGAGAGGAGACCATGGGACACACCAGATCCGGTTTTTCCGAAGAAGCGATGCGCGGCCTGGACGATCTGGACCGGCGGCTGCCGCCGGGGATCCCCACGCGCCCGCTGGTCAAGGGCGAGCATGCCGCGCCGGACGGCGTGCGTCCGCATTACTGGGGCCACCGGGAACGGCTGCGGCAACGCTTCCTCGGCACCGGGCATGCGGCGCTGGCGGACTATGAGCTGCTGGAACTGTTGCTCTTCAACGCCATTGCCCGCATCGACGTGAAGCCGCTGGCCAAGCAGCTGATCGCCACGTTCGGAGATCTGAACGGCGTGATCGCCGCCTCGAAGCATCGCCTGCTGCAGGTGCCGGGCACCACCGAGAAGGTGTGGCTGCAATTGCGGATCGTGGAGGCGTTCGCGCATACGATGGCCCGCGCCAAGGTCATGCAGCGCTCGGTCATCTCCTCATGGGACGACCTGATCGACTATTGCCGCACCGTGATGGCGCATCGCGAGACCGAACAGTTCCGCATACTCTTCCTCGACGCCAAGAACGTCCTCATCGCCGACGAGGAACAGGCGCACGGCACGGTCGACCATGTGCCGGTCTATCCGCGCGAGGTTGCGAAACGGGCGCTCGAGCTGAACGCGAGCGCGATCATCTTGGTGCACAACCACCCCTCCGGCGACCCGACGCCGAGCCAGCAGGACATCGACATGACCCGCCGGATCGAGGCCGCGTGTCAGACCCTCGGCGTGCGGCTGCACGATCACGTCATCATCGGCAAGCAGCTCGACGAATCGTTCCGCGAGCTCGGCCTGATCTGACCCGGACGGGAGGCGCCAGCGTGCCGCCTCCCCTGCCCCGAACCGCATCGCCACAATCTGTCAGCCGCCCGGCGCGAGGGGCGGCAGCTTTCCCGATTGTTCCTGTGACAGCGGGACCAGGGGCGGCAGGATCCGCGCAAACTCCGGATCATCGTGCAGGCGCGCCACCATTTCCTTGATCGCGGGAATCAGCGGCTGCGCCGAGATCGCGCTCCGCATTCCCCGTGCGGCATCGAGCGCTTCGGCGTCCGACGGATCGCGCCAGAGCCGCGCAGCAATCGTCGCCGAGAGGTTGACGGTCGCCGAGATGCATCCGGCGAACCCCCGCGTCCTGGCCTGGGCCAGCGACGCCTCGTCGCTCGGAAAGACGCGGAACCCGTCGATTTCAACCAAGGCCGCGGCATAGTCGAGATCGCCCGAGCTGTCCTTGGCGCCGACGATCCGTCCCCGCAGATCCGTGGCGAGCCGCCGGACCAGTCCGGGCTCGAAGCGCAGCCCCGTCATCTGCGGGAAATTGTAGAGATAGATCGGGATCGGGTCGGTTTCGGTCGCGTCCGCGAGCGCACGGAAATGCGCGTAGAGCCCGTCCTCCGGCACGCCCTTGTAATAGAACGGCGGCAGGACGAGCGCGGCGGCGAAGCCAAGCTCCGCAGCATGGCGGGTCAGGGCGACCGTGGTCGGCAGATCGCAGCATCCGGTGCCCACCATCAGGCGCGAAGCGTCAAGCCCCTCCGCCGCGGCGCGCATCAAGTCCATGCGGTCGGCGGCGGAAAAAGACGTCGCCTCTCCGGTCGTGCCCAGCACGTTGAGCGCATCGCATCCATTGGCCAGAAGCCATTCGCCGTGGCGCAGGAAGCGCCCATGATCGGGAACGCCCTCCTCTGTCACCGGGGTGACGATGGCGGCGATGACGCCTTCGAGGGCCGCAGCCGTCCTGTTGGTCATGGGTCAGTCTCTCTCCCGAATTTGCAGTTTGTCGGTGGCCGTCCGGCCTTCGCCGACGCCCGTTCTGCCGGGAGGGCGGGAGAGAGACAACCGGGTGTCGCAGCACGACGCGCGCGCGACGTTGCAGGGCCCCCGCGCGGGGTCGCTTGCCAGCCAAGGTCCCGTCGGCACCGCGCGCGCCGGGATCACTTCGGGATCGGCTTGCCGATGTGCTTTCGCAAACGCGAGGGCGTGGATTTCTTGCGATCCTTGTACGGATTGCGGTCGGCCTGACTGCGCAGGGTGAGCCGGATGGGCGTTCCCGGCATGTCAAAGTCCTCGCGCAGGCCATTGACCAGATAGCGAGAATAGCTCTCGGGCACCTTGTCGGGGTGCGAACACATGACGACGAATCCCGGCGGGCGGGTCTTGACTTGCGTGGCGTAGCGCAGCTTGATCCGCCGCCCTCCCGGCGCGGGCGGCGGATGGGCGGCGACCATGCCGGCCAGCCAGCGGTTGAGCTGCGCCGTCGTGACACGCCGGTTCCAGACGTCGTGCGCCTTGAGGACCGCGGCCTGCAACCGATCGATGCCGCGCCCGGTCTTGGCGGAAACCGTGACCAGCGGCGCACCCCGAAGCTGTGGCAGCAACCGCTCGAACAATTCCTTGAGGTCGGCCAGCCGCGTCTGGCGATCCTCGACCACGTCCCACTTGTTGACCGCGACCACCACCGCACGGCCCTCTCGCTCCGCGAGGTCGGCGATCCGCAGGTCCTGCTGCTCGAAGGGAATCGCCGCGTCGATCAGAACGACGACGACCTCGGCGAACTTGATGGCCCGCAACCCGTCGGCCACCGAAAGCTTCTCGAGCTTCTCCTGCACCCGCGCCTTCTTGCGCATCCCGGCGGTGTCGAACATCCGTACCGCCCGGCCGTCCCAGTCGAGCTTCACCGAGATCGCGTCGCGCGTGATGCCGGCCTCCGGGCCGGTCAGCAGCCGCTCCTCGCCGAGGATCTGGTTGACCAGCGTCGATTTGCCCGCATTCGGGCGTCCGACGATGGCCACCTGAAGCGGACGCAGCGGCACGGACTCGCCTTCGCCGGCCTCGTTCACCGCGAGGTTCGTCAGCGGCGCCTCGACGGCGTCATCGCGTGCATCCGCCTCATCCACGAACGGTGCCAGCACAGACAGAAGTTCGGCCATGCCCTCGCCATGTTCGGCCGAGAGCGCGATGGGCTCTCCCAGACCAAGCGAATAGGCCTCCAGAAGCCCGCCCTCCGCGGCGCGCCCCTCGGCCTTGTTCGCGCCGAGGATCACGTGATCGGCCCGGCGGCGCAGGATCTCGGCAAAAACCTCGTCGCTGGGCGTCACCCCCGTGCGCGCGTCGAGCAGAAAGAGACACGCATCGGCCATGTCCACTGCCCGCTCGGTCAGTCGGCGCATCCGCCCCGGCAGGCTTTCGTCGGTCGCCTCCTCGAGCCCGGCCGTGTCGATGACCGTAAAGCGCAGGTCACCCAGCCGCGCCTCGCCCTCGCGCAGGTCACGGGTCACGCCCGGCTGGTCGTCCACAAGTGCGAGGCGTTTGCCGACGAGCCGGTTGAAGAGCGTGGACTTGCCCACGTTCGGACGGCCGACGATGGCGAGAGTGAAAGGCATGAGGTCGCTCCGAGTCTACGACCGACGGCCATACAGGAGCGCGTGCCCGACGCAAAGAGGCAAGCGCGGCGTTGCGCGCCACGCGGCAAACGGGCCTGCCGCCCTGCATACCGTCTCCAACGCAAGGCGCGGACCTGATCCCGGCACCATCCGGAGACGCATCCTTTGAGCAAACGCGCCCGCCAAGACACGGACCGGACGGCGGCGCCCACGGACGCTACCGGAACGCGTGCAGCGTGCCGTCCTGGCTGACGACGTAGAGCGTCCGGCCCGCGACGATCGGGTTCGACGTGGCGCCGCCGGGCAAGGGCGTGGTGCCTGTCAACGCGCCACTCACCGGATCGAAACTGCGGATCAGACCGTCATCGGATGCGACGATCAGACGGCCCCCCGCCAGTATCGGGCCATAATGGGCGAACGTGGCCTTGCGCCGTCTGGGACGCTCGCGCGTGAAGAGCGGAAGCTCGGTGCCCCAGACCCGCTCTCCTGTCTGCGCGTCGAGCCGGACCAGTTCGTTCTGGTCCGTCACGATGAAGACGCTCCCTCCGGCGACCCAGGGCGGGCTCATCGCGCCCTCGCGCGCCGTCCAGAGGCGCTCCCCCGTGGTGGCGTCCAGCGCGACCATGCGGCCGGTCGGATTGCCGACGTAGATCACGCCGTCGGCAAAAACCGGGTCCCCCGTCACGTCGTCGAACGCGCCGTAGGCCTGGCCCAACCGGCTTCCGACGATCGGCGCCGTCCACAACCGGGTGCCGTCAGCGCGCGAGGCCGCAACGACCTCGCCGGAATTCATCGGAAAGAGCGCGAGGCGATCTGTCACGGCCGGTGCTGCGCCGCCATCAACTCCGGCAGGGCTGGGCAGCCCGGTGACCTGCCAGCGAACACGCCCGTTGCCAGCATCGATTGCCCAGCCGCGGCTGTCGCGCGAAACGGCGTAGACGGTGTCGCCGACCACGGTCGGCGCGCCGGTGGCGGCCGCGTCCAGGTCCTGCCGCCAGAGCGTCCCGCCCGTCGCGGCATCGAGCGCGGCGAGCGTTCCGAAACCCGAGGTGACGAAAACACGGCCGCCGCCGACGGCCAGCCCGCCGCCCGAGGCGTCATCGGACCGGTCGGACGGCGGCGCCAGGCTGACCGACCAGAGCGGCGTGCCGGACGTCGAGACGGCGCTCACCCGCGCCCGGCTGTCGAGGGTGAAGATCCGCCCCGCGGCCACCACCGGATCCGCGGTGATCCGGTGCTTGCGGCCGGCGCCTTCGCCGATATCTGCGCGCCAGACCGGCCGGAGCGACGTCGCGAGCGCGGGATGCTGGATCGCGTGATCGGGCGCGCCCGCCTTGTGCGTCCAGTCTGAATTGGCGATCTGCGGCGGCAGGCTTATGGCGCGCGGCCCTTCCGGCGCCCTTTGCACGAGTTCGGTGTCGAGCCCGTCACGCGGATCCAGCCGCGCGCCCGGAAGAATCGTCTCACGTGGAGAGCACGCCGAAACACCGACTGCGATCAGGGCGATAGCGGCAAGTCTTCGCGTGATTTCCGACCTTCTGAACGCAGTCCGACCTGCATCCCGCGCGGACCCGAATGTCGTGTCTGTCACGTTTCCCCCATCTCGGCTCCAAGCGCGACCATCAACTGCGTGACCCGCCTCTGCAAGCCCTGGGATGCGGCGCCGTCCGCGAGAATGTCGCGCAGGATCGCGATGGCCGCCTCGGTTTCTCCGATCTCGACACGGGCCAGAGCCACCTGTTCGAGCGCGAGAAGCCGGTAGGGCGCGCCGGAACCGGTCAGCGGCTCGAGCCGTTCGATCCGCTCCGCCGGTTGCGGCGACCCCGCATCGAGCAGGATCAGCTTGAGAGCCGCCAGATGCGCGTAGCGCGGCTCGATCGCGGGATCGGTGGCAACCGCGTCGAGGGCGACGATCGTGGCCGCGCTCGGCTCTGCGCCGCCCGTCTCCGCCGCGGCGAGAAGGTTGGTCAGCGCTCCGGCCGGCCCCTCGGTGCCGATCAGCGCCAGCGCACTGGCCCGTGCTTCGCCCTCGGGCAGGGCGAGGGCATCGATCACGGCATCGCCGAGTGCCTGGGCTTCGGCCATCTCGCGGGATTTGCGCCACTCGTTCCAGGCCGCGCCGACCACGACCGCGAGAACAACGACCACGGCGATCCATCCCCATCGGCGGAAGGTCGCGAACAGCTTGTCGCGCCGCACCTCCTGGGTGACCTCGTCTATGAAACTGTCACTGTTCGACATTACGTCCGGTCCCCGTGTCTCGACGGCGCCGTGATACAAGGCCCGTCGACTGGTGCCAAGGGTGTGAGCGAGACCAGACCTTGAGAGAAAGATCGCCAGGGCCTAATCTGAACCGTACGGTTCAGCGTAGGACTGTCCAACGAGTTGAAGCAGCGACAACTGGAAGTTGGTCCATGGGGTGGAGCCATCCCGCAGGATCGGTTATTGGAAAGTCAGGATTCTACCGCACATGCGCCTCATCCCCATTCTGACGGCCCTTGTCGTGACGGCCTCGCTCTACCTGCTGGTATTCGAGCGGGAGGCCGTGATCGCGCTCGCCCAGGGCGAACCACACCAGGAACAGATCGCGCCCGAAGCCGAACCCAGGCTCGATACGGTTTCTGTCGTCGCCCTGAAATCCGTCGCGCAGAACGTCGACAGCGCCGTCATGGTGCGTGGGCGAACCGAAGCGGCCCGCCAGGTCGATGTGCGCTCCGAGACCAGCGGCAAGGTGATCTCGACGCCGCTGCGCAAGGGGGCGACCGTCAGTGCCGGCGATGTCCTGTGCCAGCTCGATTCAGGAACCAGCCTGCCCGCCCTGATCGAGGCCGAAGCGCGTCTGCCCGAAGCCGAGGCACGTCTTTCTGAGGCCGAAGCGCGCCTGGCCGAGGCGGAGATCAACGACCGCGCCGCCTCGCGCCTGAGCCAGGACGGGTTCGCCTCCGAAACCCGGGTCGCCTCGACGCAGGCGACCGTCCAGGCGGCCCGTGCCGGGGTCGAAACCGCGCGCGCGGGAGTCCAGTCCACGAATGCCGCCGTCGCATCCGCACGCAAGGAGATCGAGCGCCTCGAGATCCGCGCGCCGTTCTCGGGCCTTCTGGAATCCGACACCGCCGAACTCGGCACATTGCTGCAGCCCGGCGCGCTGTGCGCCACGGTCATCCAGCTCGATCCGATCGTTCTCGTGGGCTTCGTGCCCGAAACCGAGGTCGACCGGGTGACAAGCGGCGCGCCGGCGATGGCCCGCCTCGCCTCCGGCGCCGAGGTCCAGGGCGAGGTGACATTCATCAGCCGCTCGGCCGACCCGACCACCCGCACCTTCCGCGTCGAAGTCGAGGTGGACAATTCCAGCAGGAACATCCGCGACGGGCAGACGGTGGAAATCGCCATATCCGCCGAGGGCAAGCAGGCGCATCTGCTGCCGCAATCGGCGCTGACGCTTGACGATGACGGCCGGCTCGGCGTGCGCGTGGTCGGCGCCGGCAACCGCGCGGCGTTCGTGCCGGTTACGGTTGTGCGCGATACGCCCAAGGGGATCTGGGTGACCGGCCCGGACGATGTCCGCCGACGTGATCGTCGTCGGACAGGAATACGTCGTGGACGGCGTGCCGCTCGACGTGACCTGGCAGGAGGCCAAGGGATGAGGCAGATCGTCGACTGGGCCGCCGCCCGGGCACGGATGACGCTCGCATTCATCGCGCTGTCGATCATCGCGGGAGCGGTGGCCTACGCCTCCCTGCCCAAGGAAGGCGAGCCGGACATCGAGATCCCGGCGCTCTTCGTGTCGGTCCCCTTCCCCGGCATCTCGGCCGAGGATTCCGAGACCATGCTCGTCAAGCCGATGGAGACGGAGCTTGCCGACCTCGACGGTCTCAAGACCATGTCGTCGACGGCAGCCGAAGGCTATGCGGGCGTCGCGCTGGAATTCGAGTTCGGCTGGGACAAGACCAAAATAATTGCCGACGTGCGCGACGCGATGAACAATGCCGAGGCCGACTTTCCCGACGGCGCCGATCAGTATTCGGTCAACGAGATCAACTTCTCCGAATTTCCGATCATCATCGTCAACCTGACGGGCGCCGTGCCCGAGCGGACGTTGCTGAGCGCTGGCCGAGAACCTGCGCGACCGGCTCGGAGAGCTCGACGCCGTGCTCGAGGCGCCGCTTGCCGGGCATCGCGACGAGATGCTGGAGGTGGTGATCGACCCGCTCCGGCTGGAGGCCTACAACGTCACCGCCGGCGACCTCATCAGCACCGTGGTCAACAACAACCAGCTCATCGCCGCGGGCGAGATCGAGACCGAGAGCGGCGCGTTCAGCATCAAGATCCCGTCGTCCTTCGACGATCGCCTCGACGTCTACAACCTGCCTGTCAAGGTCAACGGCGACCGGGTGGTCACCCTGGGCGACCTGGCCGACATCCGCGTCACCTTCGAGGATCGCAAGGGAACGGCGCGCTTCAACGGCGAGACGACGGTGGCGCTGCAGGTGGTCAAGCGCAAGGGCTTCAACATCATCGACACCGCCGCGCTGATCCGCGAGACGGTGGAGGCGGAACGCGCCTCCTGGCCGCCCGAGCTGCGCACCGCGATCAGCGTCGGCACCTCGAACGACCAGTCGCGGCAAGTCGAGTCCATGGTCAAGCAGCTCGAGGGCTCGGTCCTGACCGCCATCGCGCTGGTGATGATCGTCGTGCTCGGCACGCTCGGCATGCGCTCGGCGCTGCTCGTGGGCTTCGCGATCCCGACGTCCTTCCTGCTCTGTTTCGCCTTTCTCGCGGTGATGGGCGTGAGCATCTCCAACATCGTGATGTTCGGCCTCATCCTCGCGGTCGGGATGCTCGTCGACGGCGCGATCGTGGTGGTCGAATACGCCGACCGCCGGATCAGCGAGGGCGCGGGCCCCATGCGCGCCTACGTGGAGGCCGCCAAGCGCATGTTCTGGCCCATCGTCAGTTCCACCGCCACGACCCTGTGCGCCTTCCTCCCGATGCTCTTCTGGCCCGGCGTCGCGGGCGAGTTCATGGGGATGCTGCCCGTCACGCTGATCTTCGTGCTGACGGCAAGCCTCGTCGTGGCCCTGGTCTACCTGCCGGTCATGGGCGGCGTCGCCGGCCGTCTGACCCGCTCCTACGACCGGGCGTCGACGGCGCTGCGGCACACCACGCCCCTCTGGGCGCGGATCGCGCTGATCCCGGCCTCGCTGCTACTGCTGTTCGTCGGCGCCATGCAGCTCCTGAACCCGGGCTACATCTTCTTCTCCTCGGCCTCGCCGCTGCCGTCCGCGGTGGCATGGGTTCCGGGCGTCGTGCTTTTTCTGGGCGGGACGGCCATCAGCGCCATCGCCATCGGCGCCGCCCGTCCCGAGCACAAGCCACGCGTCGCGACGTCGGGCGGCCGGACCTGGTTCGGGCATTTCATCCACTTCCTCGTGGGCAACCCGGTCATGCCCGTCGTGTCGGTCGCTCTGGTCGTGACCTTCGTCATCTCGACGTTCGTCTACTTCTCGGCCCACAGCAAAGGCGTCGAGTTCTTCGTCGAAAGCGAGCCGGAACAGGCGATCGTCTACGTCCGCGCCCGCGGCAACCTCAGCCTTCAGGAGAAGGACGCGCTGGTCAAACAGGTCGAGGAGGCGGTCATCTCGGTCCAGGGCGTCGACAGCGCGTTCGCCTTCGCGGGGGAAGGCGGACTGGGCAACAACACCTTCGGCACCAGCGCGCCCCTCGACGAGATCGGCCAGGTCCAGATCGAGCTGGTCGCCTGGGAAGACCGCCCCGCCTACGCGGCCGCGCGCGACGGGCTGTCGGTTGCCGACCTTGACGGCAACACCGTGATCTCCCGGATCGAGGACCGGCTCGACCGCATTCCCGGCATCCGCACGCAGATCCTGCAGCTCGAAATGGGCCCCAGTTCGGGCAAGCCGATCCAGCTCCGCCTCATGGGCGAGAACTGGGACGACCTGCTCGCCGCGACGCAGATCGTCGAGGACCGGTTCGAGGCCATGCCCGGCATCATCGATGTCGAGGACACGCGTCCCCTGCCCGGCATCGACTGGCAGATCGACGTCGATGTCGAGAAGGCCGGCCGCTACGGCGCCGACGTGGCGACGGTGGGCGCGATGGTGCAGATGGTGACCCGGGGCATCATGCTCGACACGATGCGGGTCGAGAGCTCGGACGAAGAGATCGAGATCCGTGTCCGGCTACCTCAGGCCTACCGCATCCTGTCCACGCTCGACACGCTCAAGGTGCGCACCCGAGACGGCCTCGTGCCGCTTTCCAATTTCATCACCCGCAAGCCGGTTCCGAAACTCGGCCAGATCGACCGGGTCGATCAGAAGCGCTATTTCCTGGTCAAGAGCGACGTCGCGCCCGGTCTCGTCAAGCTGCTCGATGACGGGGATGTCGTGGGCGTCGTGACTGCCGAGGAGGCCGCGACCCGCACCGACCTGCAGCAGGTCCCGGTCAACATGAACGAACGGATCGCCGCGATCACCGAATGGCTTGAGACCGATCCGCTGCCCGCGGGCATCAGCTACGAATGGACCGGCGATCAGGTCGATCAGGCCGAATCCGGCCAGTTCCTGATCAGCGCCTTCATCGGCGCGCTGGGACTGATGTTCGTTATCCTGCTGATGCAGTTCAATTCGTTCTACAACTCGGTGCTGGTGCTGCTGGCGGTGGTCCTGTCGACCACCGGCGTGCTCATCGGCATGCTGGTGATGGACCAGGCGTTCTCGATCATCATGACCGGCACCGGCGTCGTCGCGCTGGCGGGGATCGTGGTGAACAACAACATCGTGCTGATCGACACCTACCAGGAATACAACAAGTACATGCCGCCGCATCGAGGCGATCGTCCGCACCGCCGAGACCCGCATCCGCCCTGTCCTGCTGACCACCATCACCACCATGGCCGGCCTCGCGCCGATGATGTTCGGGCTCAGCCTCGACTTCTTCGGCGGCGGCTACACCATCGACAGCCCCACGGCGCTCTGGTGGAAGCAGCTTGCCACGGCGGTCGTCTTCGGTTTGGGCATCGCGACGATGCTGACGCTCGTCTTCACGCCGTCGATGCTCGCGCTGCGCATCTGGTCGGGGACAATCGTGGCGTGGATATCGACTCAGATCCAGGTCCGGATCATGGGCCGCGACAGCCAGATCCGCCGCGACCTGGACCTCGATCGGGCGGCGCGCCACACTGGACCGACCGACATCGTCTGGGACACCGACACGCCCCAGGACACGCGCGACACCGCCATCCCGCCCCTGCGCGCTGCCGAATGAGGGCAATGGGCCGCGGCGGCGACGCCGCTTGACGGACGCGTCGCGCCCTCCGCCATCCTGCGCGCGGCGGCTTCGATCCGTTCGGCAACGTCTTCGGCTCGATCTCCTACGCGAACGAGCCTCTGCTGCACCGGCGGGTCGGTCTAACGCGAGACAGAGACCGGTTCGGGCGGCATCGACGGTACGCTCGACCATCGGACCGGCGGCTACTTCATCAATGTGACCGGATTCGACCCCGCGACCTTGTCGGGCAGCGGCCCGCGGATCCGGGCCCTGGGGCGCCGCGACTACCACGAGCGGATCGCCAGCAAGCTCGAACTGCCGGAATGCAGCGCCCAAAGCGGGGCATTTCCCGCGCGGGCTGCGCCCTGAGGACGATCATCAAGGAGCGCGAGGCCGGAAACTCGACCGATCCTGTGCTGCGCGATTCCGAATACTGGCTGCGCAACTACATCGGCGGCCGGCTCCCGAATTCCCGCCTGACCGGCGAGGAGATCCCGATCGGCTACGAGGACGCCTTCACGGAAATCGTTCTGCAGAGTCCGCCCGCGGTAGCAGGCTACAATATCCTGAAGACGATCACGAACTTCGCCGGCCAGGGGGACATCAACCCGATCCAGCCGGAAAACCCCAACGCCGCCCCCGGCGGGCTCGAAGCCGCCATCGACGCGTTCCACGACGGCACAAACGGCACCGCGCTCGACCGGGCCATCGGCAACGCGATCAACGACGGGACGCGGCGGACGCGGCCATCCAGCCCGTCGAGCTTCTCGACCATGGCGATCCGTCCCGCGACGTCTTCTACGCCTCGGTCGTGGCCGGCGCGACGTACGGCTTCGATCCCAGCATCGGCGTGCGGTACGATTACGAGATGATCTGGGGGCCGCTCGTCACCAGCATCGCGCTGGCCCCCGTCGGCGCGGGAATGCTGCCGCTCGACCTGTTCTGGTCGCTGTCCGACGGATCGGGCAGCACGCTCGACTTCGGCCCCGGCGACGTGGCGTCCGGCGCCGACTTCCTCTCGGCCTTCGGGGTCTCCACGCTCGGCGCGTTCTCGATCTTCGCCACCGCCTCCGAGCCCGGCGACTACCTGCTGAACCTCACATTCGCCGAAGACGGCCCGCTCTTTCTCGCGCGCGAGGCCGTCGACGCAGTGAATGGCGGCGCGGTGGATGGCGGCGACCTGTCCGCCGGTGCCGGTGCCTCTCCCGCTCCCGCTGGCCGGTCTCGCGGCCGCCCTCGCGCTGCTCGGCGGAATCCGCGCCCGATCGCCGCGCTAGGCCGGCTCAGGCCGCTTCGTCTTCCGCCGCCTGCCGCTGCCAGAGCGCCGCATAGCGCCCGCCCCGCGCCAGAAGCTCGTCATGACGCCCCTGCTCGGCGACGACGCCGTCCTGCAGGACCACGATCCGGTCGGCATCCACCACCGTCGACAGCCGGTGCGCGATGGTGATGACGCTGCGGCCCTCGCCCATCGCCTTCAGCTCGCCCTGAATGCGCGCCTCGGTCTCGGTGTCGAGCGCGCTCGTCGCCTCGTCCAGCAGCAGGATCGGCGGGTCCTTGAGCAATGTCCGCGCGATCCCCACCCGCTGCTTCTCGCCGCCCGACAGCTTCAGCCCGCGCTCCCCCACGCCGGTCTCGTACCCCTGCGGCAGCGAGGCGATGAAGTCGTGGATGTTGGCCGCCCGCGCGGCCTCCTCGACCTCGGCCCGCGTCGCGTCCGGCCGGCCATAGGCGATGTTGTAGTAGATCGTGTCGTTGAACAGCACCGTGTCCTGCGGCACCACGCCGATCTGCGCGTGCAGGCTGTCCTGCGTCACGTCGCGCACATCCTGCCCGTCGATCCGCAAGGCCCCGCCCTGCAGGTCGTAGAACCGGAACAGAAGCCGCCCGATCGTCGACTTCCCCGCGCCCGTCGGCCCGACGATCGCCACCGTCTGCCCCGGCGCCACCCGAAGCGACAATCCCTTGAGGATCGGCCGCTCCGGTTCATAGCCGAACACCACGTCGTCAAAGACGATCTCGCCGCGCGGCACCTCCAGCGCCCCGGCGCCGGGCCGGTCGCTCACGTCGGCGGGCTGGTCCAGAAGCTGGAACATGTCGCCCATGTCCACGAGCGCCTGACGGATCTCGCGATAGACCGTGCCGAGAAAGTTCAGCGGCATGGTGATCTGGATCATGTAGGCGTTGACCATCACGAAATCGCCCACCGTCAGGTCGCCCGCCTGCACCCCCATCGCCGCCATCACCATGACGATCACCAGCCCCGCCGTGATCAGCAGCGACTGACCGAAATTCAGGAACGCGAGGCTGTAGGAGGTCCGGATCGCCGCCTGTTCGTAGCCCGCCATCGCCGCGTCATAGCGCCCGGCCTCGCGGCTCTCGGCTCCGAAATACTTGACCGTCTCGAAGTTCAGCAGGCTGTCGATCGCCTTCTGGTTGGCGTCGGTGTCCTGCCGGTTCATCTCGCGGCGGATCTTCACCCGCCATTCCGTCACCTTGAACGTGAATGCCACGTAAAGCGCCACCGTCACCGTCAGCACCAGCAGGTAGCGGATGTCGAACACCACCGCGAGGATGCCCGCCGTCAGCACCAGCTCCAGGATCAGCGGCCCGATCGAGAACAGCAGGAACCGCAACAGGAACTCGACCCCCTTCACCCCCCGCTCGATGATCCGGCTCAATCCCCCGGTCTTGCGCGTCAGGTGATAGCGCAGGCTCAGCCGATGGATATGGGTGAACGTCTCCAGCGCCAGCCGCCGCAGCGCCCGCTGCCCAACGGCGGCGAACAGCGCATCGCGCAATTGCTGGAACCCGACGTTCAGAAGCCGCGCCATCCCGTAGGCCACCGTCAGCCCGATCGCGCCGACCGCCAGCATCCACGCCGCCGCCTCGGCCTCCCCGGTCAGCGCATCGACCGCGGCCTTGTAGAAGAACGGCGTCGTGACCGCGATCACCTTGGACAGGATCAGCGCCACCAGAGACAGCACCACGCGCCGCTTCACCCAGGCCTGGCCCTCGGGCCAGAGATAAGGGGCGACACGCTTGATGATGGTTATCCCGCCGGCACGCGCGGCGGCGTCGACGGCCGGATCTGAGGAACTCATCCTCCCGATCTAGTTTCGCCGCCCGGGGTTGACCAGCGCCTTTCTCACACGTCCCTTTCGGCGCCCTGCGCCGGCCCTCACCCTCCCGGCGCGGCAAACCGGCACCATCCCGCGCGCGGCAGTGGCGATCCCGATCTCTCCCCCTCCACTTCGGCCCGTGGCGCCAGCGGACCGGGTCGGGAGCGCCCCGATCGCCGGACCGCTGAACTTGGCCCTTCACCGTCCCGAGCGGCGAGGCATGGCGCCCGCTCCCTCGGACTCGTCGAGGGGCCGCCACCGCGTGGTCCCCGTGAGCCCGCCCGGCGCACATGGCGCCCACGCAGCGGCACCCGGATCGTCCGAGCGGGGTGGGGCACCGGCGGCTCCCGGGTGGTGTCGACCCCATCGAACGGCAGGCGCGCCACCACGCTCACCGCCCCCCGCCGTCGGCAGATCGGCACCCCGGTCCATCGTCGCCTTGTCCCGCTGGCCCGAAGGCCGGTCGGCCCGCGCCTCCTCCCGCCTCCATGCCGGGCGCCACGCCCCGGGCGCTGCGGGCCGCCCCGATCCCCGCCGCCGCAAACCGCGCCCGCGCGCTTTGGACCCGCCCGGCCGTGACGGCACCTGTCCCCATGCCGGGAACGACGAGAACGAAGGAGGCCGGAACCGCGCGCCGTTGCCGTCCCCATTCCGCCCGGACGCAGCGCCACAGGCCCGGCGACCGATGCGCCTCCCGACACGCCGTCATCCCCCGAGCCCCATCCTGTCGCAGCCCCCCGAACCGCCCCTCGCCGCCGCGCGTCATTCGGGGATCGAAAACACCTGGCCCGGATAGATCAGGTCGGGATCGCGGATGCGCTCGCGGTTCGCCTCGAACACCCGGACATACTGCACCCCGTCGCCCCACCTCTCCCGCGCGATTCCCCAGAGCGTATTGCCCGGCTGAACCGTCACCAGCCGCACATCGGCGCCGCCCGCGTCGAGTTCGGCGATCGCGTCCCGGTCCTCGCGGCGGAACGGCGTTTCGGCCCGCGAGGTCACGCTGCCATCGGCCGCGATCTCGTCCACGCGCAGGGTATAGACGCCGGTATCCACCTGCGGCAGCGGCGCGCGCCACTGGCCGCGCGGCGTGATCTCCACGGTGCGGACCGGCGCGTTGTCCAGATAGACCCGCACATGGGCGCCGTCCGACCCGCGTCCCGACAGTTCGACATCGCCTTGCGGATCATAGGCAATCGCGTCGATCACCACCTGGTCCATCACCTGCGGTCCGCCCTGCAGGACCCGCACGCCCTCCGCGTCGGCCAGCAGGACCCGCGGCGCCCCGGCCGCCCCGTCGCCCGCCGACCCGTCCGCGGAACCGCCACCCGACCCCACCGGACTCGCCGCATCCCCGACCGCGCCCGCCACCTCGGCACCGCCGCCCAGCCCTTCGGCACCTTCCGCCCCCGGCCTCGCCGCGTCCGCCGCGCCAACACCCGACCTTACCGGACTCGCCGCATCCCCGACCGCGCCCGCCACCTCGGCACCGCCGTCCAGCTCTTCGGCACCTTCCGCCCCCGGCCTCGCCGCGCCCGCCGCATCGCCGCCGCCCGACCCCTCCACCGCGCCAGCATCCGCAGCCGACGTCACGGCTTCATCTTCAGGGACGCGGGCCATCACCGTCGCGCCCTCGCCCCGCGCTTGCGCCGCGCCCCCCTGCGCCGCAACGACGCCGTCCCGACTGACCGCCCGGCGACGCGCCGTCTCCGCAGCCGTCTCCGCAGCCGCACCGGCGCGCGCACGCGCCGCGGCCTCGTCCGCAGGCGTCGCCTCGACCGGCGCCTCCTCCGGCGCCCGCACCGGCGCAACAGCATCAGCCCCGGCACCCGCCGTCGCGGGCCCGGCACCGGCCCCCGGCTCATCCGTCGCGGGCGCCGCACCGTCTCCCGGCGCCTCCCCGGCCCCGGCATCCGCCGTCGCGCGCGTATCGACCGGCGGCGGCGCATCCCCGCGCTCCGCTCGCGCGGCCCTGCCCGGCGCGGCCGCCGTCGCCGGGTCACTCGGAACGCCCAAGACCGGCTCCGCATCGCCGGCCGCGGGCGCCCCGACATCCGTCGCGGGCGCCGGAACGCCGGGCGGCGGCGGCGCGGGCGCGGCATCGCCCACCCGCGGCGGCGTTCCACCGCCAGTCACGGCCGGAGATTCCGGCACCGGCGCGCGCACCTCTCCGGCCCCGACCTGCGGCCGCCCCCCCGCGACCTGCGGCCGCCCCCCGCCCGGGGCACCGTCTCGGGTGCGCCCACCCCCGCCGACAGGCTCGCGACCACCTCCGGCCCGGCTCCGGCGTCCGGCTCCGCCGCGCGCGCCGCCAGCAGCGCCTCTGGCGACGGCGACAGGATCACCGTATCGGTTGTCCGCACCTCCGCGCCTCCCGGTCCCAGCGCCCGCAACGAAAGCAGCCGCGGCCGCGCCGACAGACCGGCCGAGAACAGCGCCACGAAAGACCCGCCGCCATCGGCACGCACCCGCGCCGCCTCCTTCCCGTCGATCAGCACGATGATCTCGGCCCCCGGCGGCCCGCTTCCGGCGACCAGCGCCTCGCCGTCCGGCTCGACCCGGACGATGTCGAATTCCGGCCGCGCCGCCTCCGCCGCCTGCGCCGCCTCGGGCGCCTGCGACCCGTCCGCCGCCGGCCCGTCGGCAACGGCCGCGTCCGGCGCCGGCTCGGGTGCCGCGACCTGCGGCGCCTCAATTCGGGATTCCTCGACCAGGGGCGGCACGACGATCAGGCCGAGAGCCACCAGCCCGATCAGCACGATCAGGGCAATTCCGCCCGTCCGCATGGCTTGAATCCTCCTGAACGCGCCTCACGGCGCCGCGGCCGGTCTGCCCCCCGTTGAGCCAGCATAGCAACGTCGCTAACAGGGGTCAAAACCGCGCCCGGAGCAGGAGACGACATGGACACCGGAACGACCTCGATCTGCGTCTATTGCGGCTCACGCTTCGGCGCCCGCCGGGCCTACGAAGCCGCCGCCACCGAGCTCGGCCAGCGCCTCGCCGAGGCGCGCTTCCGTCTCGTCTACGGCGCCGGCGACGTGGGGCTGATGGGCAGCGTCGCGCGCGCCGCGCAAGGTGCCGGCGGCGACACGTTCGGCGTCATCCCGCGCCACCTGCTCGACCGCGAGGTCGGCAAGCGCGACCTCTCCCGCTTCATCGTCACCGAGACGATGCACGAGCGCAAGAAGGTCATGTTCATGAACGCCGACGCCATCGTCGTCCTGCCCGGCGGCGCCGGCACCCTCGACGAGTTCTTCGAGGTGCTCACCTGGCGTCAGCTCGGCCTGCACGACAAGCCGGTGATCCTGCTCGACACCGACGGCTACTGGGAGCCGCTCGCCGCGCTCGTCGACCATGTGATCGACCAGGGCTTCGCCGATCCCAGCCTCGCGGGCTACATCACGCGGGTGGCGGGCGTCGGCGCGCTGATGAGCTGCCTGCGCGCCGACCTGTCGCGTCTCAGGCTGTCCGCCGAATAGATCGCCAGCGCCACCCAGATCGCCGGAAACGCCAGCGCGTGCCAGCGCGTCACCGGCTCGGCGAAGAACAGCACCGCGCAGCAGAATTGCAATGTCGGGTTGAGGTACTGCACCAGCCCCAGCGTGGACAGCCGGACCCGCCGCGCCGCGAAGCTGAACAGCGCCAGCGGCACCGCCGTCAGCGGCCCCGAAGCCAGAAGGAAGCCGAGCGTGCGCCCGTCCTCCACCGGCGCCGCCGCGAACCACAGCCATCCGAGCGCCAGCGGCGTCAGCAGCGCGACCTCGGCCGTCACCGTCACCACCGGCCCCGCCGCCAGCGACCGCTTGATCAGGCCGTAGCCCGCGAACGTCCCCGCCAGCGCCAGGCTCAGCCACGGCGCGGCGCCAAGCCCCGCCGCCAGCATCGACACCGCCGCCGCCGCCAGCGCCACGGCCAGCCATTGCGGCCACGACAGATGCTCGCCCAGCACCAGCCGCCCCAGCATCACCGCCACCAGCGGAAAGATGTAATAGCCAAGGCTCGATTCCGTCACCCGCCCGATCTGCGTAGCCAGGATGAACAGGAACCAGTTCCCCGAGATGAACAGCCCCGCCAGCGCCAGCCGCGGCCACGCCGCGCGCAGATCCGCCAGCGCCCGCAGCCGCCCCTGCACTCCCAGAAGCGCCAGAAAGAACAGCAGCGACCAGATCGTGCGATGCGCCAGGATGTCGAGCGGCGGCTGATGCGCCACCTGCGCGTAGAACATCGGCGACAGGCCCCAGATCACGCAGGTGCCGATCATCGCCAGAATGCCCTGCCCGCGCTCCGTCACATCCCGCTCTCCCGCTGAGTTGCGCCGCTTCTGGCCCACCGGCCGAGCGCTCGCAAGGCCTGCCGCGCGCACCCGCCCACACGGAAAGGGCGCCCGCAATCCTCGCCGCGGACGCCCCTCGATCTTGCCTGTCGCGCGCCTCAGCCCGCCGGGCCGGGACGGGCTCCAACGCGCCCTTCAGGATCTTCTCGATCTCCTCGATCGTGTGGTTGGTCAGGGTCTTGTCGACCTCGCCCACCACCTTGTCCGACACCTCCTTGTGGAGCTTGCTGGCGCAGCTCGCCCAGAATCCCCGGCGCCGCGACAAGCACGATCCGGTCGAACTTGCCCTTGTGCGACCCGCTCGTAAAGGATGTCCGCCATGATCGTCGGCGAACCGGTCCTTGGCAAGCTGGTGCCAGTCGGTGTCGTCATAGGCATAGCGCCTGCACGCCGTCGCTCTCGCCCTGCCGCCCGGGGCGGTTGGCCGATTGCTCGATATCGTGCGGATTTTCCTGATGCTCCTCGCGCGTGACGTTGAGCACCGGGATCTCGGCGTCGCCGTCATTGACCAGGAACAGCGCCTTTTCGCCATCGGCCACCAGAACCCATGTTCCGTTGCGCAGATCCGTGATCGCCATCAGCGGTTCTCCTTGCCGAGGTTGCTCGTCGCGGGCTTCTCCTCGTCGGCCTTGCGGACCCGCGTCGTGCCGGCGGGACGCTCGCCCGCGCGCTTCTGCTCGTCCTCGGACCCGATCGCGCGCGACAGGCTGCCGCCTGAACGGCCGCCCTGTTCCGGCGTGCCGGTCTCGGTGTCGCCCAGCACCTCGTCGGTTTCGCGCGTTCCGTCCTTGGAGCGTTTGCGTTCTGTCATGGTGTCCTCCGTGGTTCCCTTGCGTGCACAACCTGTGGGCAGGCAAGGGAGTTCCGGAGGGCGTCAGCCGCGCCGCCGCACCAGCCCGAAGAGCCCCAGCGCGCCCGCCAGCAGCGGCAGCCCCGCTGGCAGCGGGATCACCCCCGCCTCCTCCGGCCCGAAACGCACCGTCAGCGTGTCGTCGGTCGCCAGCGTGTAGACGTGGCTGCCGGGGGTCACGCCGAGGCTCGCGAACGTCGCGCCGGCGAAATCGAGCGTCGCCTGCACCGGGCCTGCGCTGAAACCCTCGGGAAGCAACAGAAGCGGCGGTCCGAACTGTGTCTGGTCCTCGACAATGATGACGGCAAGCGCCAGGGCGAGCTCCAGTCCCGTTGCGACACCCGGTGTGAATGTGCCGGTGCCGAAGCTCAGCGGACCGTCGATCGCGTAGGGCTCGAGAAGCGGCCCCGCAAAGTCGCTGGTGGACAGCGCGCCCTGCTGAGGTTCTATCCCGGGGGTGAAATCGAACCCGCTCGGAAGCGCGGCCCCGGGGTCGAGCTCTCCCGTGAGCGTCCCCTGCACCCCGCTCCCCGTTTCCACGAAGCTGAACACCGCCGCCGCATCCGCCGCGCCCGCGCTCACCGCGACGCCGAGCGCCGCCGCCATAACCGTTTTCATCATCACCCCTCCCTGGTCTCCCCAGAAAAGGCTACGGACCCGCGCACCGCGCTGTCAATCGAAATTTCGCACAACAAGTCACTGTATAGCATAGATTTTTCGCGCTTCACCCCCTCCGGGCGAGGCTTCGCGCCCAGCCTCCATCGCAGCGTGCGGGAACCGGCCGCCCCGCTCCCGCGCTGTAGCCCCGAGGCAGAGAAAGGCAAAAATCATGTTCGACTGGATCACCGGTTTTCTCGATACCATCGGTCCGTTCGGCGTCGCCCTGCTGATGTTTCTTGAAAACGTCTTTCCGCCGATCCCGTCGGAGCTGATCATGCCGCTCGCCGGCTACAACGCCGCGCGCGGCGAGGGCAGTCTCGTCGTCACCATCGTGGCCGGCAGCACCGGTTCGCTGCTCGGGGCCCTGCTGTGGTACTACATCGGCCTCTGGATCGGGCGCGACCGGGTCCACCGGCTGGCCGAGAAGCACGGGCGCTGGCTGACCGTATCGTCCGACGAATTCGAACAGGCGGAGGGCTGGTTCTCCCGCCACGGCGGCAAGGCGGTGTTCTTCGGCCGCCTGATCCCGACGGTGCGGACCTTCATCTCGGTGCCCGCCGGGATGGCCCGGATGCCGATGCCGAAGTTCCTGCTCTACTCCGCCGTGGGGACCGTCCTGTGGACGACGCTGCTGGCCTATGCCGGCTATGTTCTCGAGAGCCAGTACGAAAAGGTCTCGCAATGGCTGAACCCGGTCTCGAACGTCATCTTCGGCGGCATCGTGCTGTTCTACCTCTGGCGCGTCGTCACCTTCGACCGCCGCCAGAAGGCCTGACGACAGGTCCGGCTCCCGCCCGGTTCCGCACCGGGCCACGGGCGCCACGCATGACGCATCCCGCCGAGACCATGGGTCCCGCCGGCGCGATCCGGACTCCACCGAGCGATGTCACAAGACGCAATTCCGCGCCCGGCGGCAGGTTAGGATTTGCCGCGGTTTTGTGTATGAAGTTTAATCTGGGGGGGTAACTTCTTGCAACAAGTTGCAAGATCGACCCCCGACGGCACGATGTCCGCCGGAGGCGCCAGGGGCCGGGATCAGCCCGCAGTCGAAAGCCTTTCGGCCACGTTCTCCCAGTTGATCAGCTTGTCGAGGAAGTTCGACAGGTAGGCCGGACGCTTGTTGCGGAAGTCGATATAGTAGCTGTGCTCCCACACGTCGCAGCCCAGAAGTGCAGTCTGATCAAAGCACAAGGGGTTCACGCCGTTCTCGGTCTTGGTCACCTTGAGGGTGCCGTCCTTCTCCGCCACCAGCCAGGCCCAGCCCGAGCCGAACTGCCCCGCCCCGGCGGCCGAGAACTCCTCCTTGAACTTGTCGACCGACCCGAACGCATCCACGATCCGCCGCTCCAGCTCGGACGGCATCCGGCTCTCGTTCGGCGTCATCATTTCCCAGAACTGGTTGTGATTCCAATACTGTGAAGCGTTGTTGAAGATCCCGCTCTGGGCCACCGCGTCGGGCTTGTAGGTGCCCTTGACGATCTCCTCGACCGACTTGCCTTCCCACTCCGTCCCGGCGACGGCCTTGTTGCCGTTGTCGACATAGGCCTTGTGGTGGATGTCGTGGTGGTATTCCAGCGTCTCGCGGCTCATGCCCTTGTCGGCCAGTGCATCGTGCGAATACGGCAGATCAGGTAGTTCGAAAGCCATCGGTCTCCCTCCATCTATCGGCGATTACCTGCAGCAATGGAGCGTCCGCGCGATGCCCGTCAACCCCTGTCACACAACGCGAGCGCCCGCCGGCACTCCCCCGCCCGAGGCCAGTGAGGGGTGGGCTTGTCCCGCGATCCCAGTGACTTGTCAGATCGATGGCACCGCGTCCGGCTCGGGTCGTCCATGGAGATCCAGTGCCGCATCGGGGTCCGCCGCGTCCGCAAGAAGGTCGAAGACATACGTCGCGACGGATCTGAAACAGACCAATTCGATCCGCCCCTCGCGCACCCAGAACGCCACCGGCACCTGACCCAGCCGCGTCCGCCGCACCCGTCCCGTCGGCAGGCCGACCGGCCCGACATCGGCAGGCGTCAGCTTGGCCAGCACGTCGCGCGCCTTTGCCCCATCCAACGTCACACACGCCCGCATGTCGGACACATCGGCGACAAGAACATGCAACCCGTCAACCGCCCGCGTCAGATCTTCGACGCAATCCGGCAAGCTATCCGTCTGCACTACAAGCAAGACTTCATCCGGCGACATCCAGAGCGACAGCCGCCCCTCCCGGTCCGCCAGCATCCCCTGTTCGGGCATCGCGAACCCGGCCGACGCGATGGCGTCGCGCACACCCTCGTCCGAAAGGTCGCCGCGCAAAGCGATCATGCCCCGAGGCGCGGCCTCCGAAAGGGTCGCGAGCCCTTCGAACCGGCGCCCCTCGAGCGGCGTTTCAGGCATTCAGACGCTCCCCGTCCTTGTCGTAGAGAACCGGATCCACGATCTCCGCGCGGCATTCGGTTCCGTCGGGCTGCGGCAGGACGACCGTTTCCCCCATGCGCTCCGGCCCCCTTTCGACGAGGGCCATCGCGATCCCACGCCCGAACGTGGGCGAATGATAGGACGAGGTCACGCGCCCCGCGACCACCCTCTGGTCATTGGCGTCGCGCCCCTGGCCGGCGATGTAGCTGCCCTGGGGGATGACCGACCCGTCCTGCGTCCGAAGTCCGACGAGCTGCCAGCGCGGGCCGGTCATGTGCGGTCGCATCTGGCCCCGTTTGCCGATGAAATCGTCCTTCTTCCCCGCGATGGCCCAGCCGAGGCCGAGATCCTGCGGGATGATCGTCCCGTCCGTCTCCTCGCCGATCATGATGTAGCCCTTCTCGGCGCGCAGGATGTGCATGGCTTCGGTGCCGTAGGGCGTGACGCCCATCTCCGAACCGGCCTCGATCAGAGCGTCCCAGAGCTCCCCGCCGCGGTTCGCGGGAACGGCGACCTCGAAGCTGAGCTCGCCCGAGAACGAGATGCGGAAAACACGGGCCCGAATGCCGCCGACCTCGCCCTCGGCCCAATGCATGAAAGGCAGCGCCTCGGGCGACAAGTCCAACCCGGCCAGCCGGTCCAGCAGCGTGCGTGCCGCGGGACCGGCCACGGCGATCTGGGCGTATTGCTCGGTGAGGTTCAGGACATGGACGCGCCAATCCCACCACTCGGTCTGGAGCCACTCTTCCATGTGGGCATGGATACGCTCGGCACCGCCGGTCGTCGTGTGGCAAAGCCAGGTGTCGGGCCCGAGGCGCGCCACCACGCCATCGTCGACGAGAAACCCGTTCTCGTCGCAGATCAGGCCATAGCGGCACTTCCCCGCGGCGATCGACGATGGGCGCCCGGTGTAGACCATGTCGAGGAAGCGACCCGCATCCGGGCCCCTGACCAGGATCTTCCCCAGCGTCGAGGCGTCGAGCAGGCCGACACGCTCGCGCACGGCGGTGACCTCGCGCTGGGCGGCCGTGTCGCGGCTCTCGCCGGTGCGCGGATAGCTGTAGGGCCGGCGCCAGAGGCCCACCGGCTCCCACGCCGCGTGCAACTGCTCGTGCCGCGCATGGAGGGGTCCCCGGCGCACGGGCTGGAACAGGCCGCCGCGCGCCGGACCGGCAATCGTCCCGAGGGTCAGCGGCGTCCAGGGCGGGCGGAACGTGGTCGTCCCGACCTGCGGAATCGGTTCAGACAAAGCATGAGAAAGGACAGCCAATCCGTTGATGTTGCTCAACTTCCCCTGATCTGTCGCCATCCCGAGCGTGGTGTAGCGCTTGGCATGCTCCACGCTGCGGTAGCCTTCCCGCGCCGCGAGGGCCACGTCGGACACTTTCACGTCGTTCTGAAAATCCAGCCACGTCTTCTCGCGCAGATCGGCCGAGGCGCCCTGCGGCATGTGCCAGACCGGCATGACCGCCGCCTCCTGGAATTCGTCCGCCTGCGCCGCGTCGCCGGCCGGCCCGGAATGCCCGAGGGCGGAGGCCGACTCGATGCCGGCGCCGTGTCCCGTGCCCAGGGCCTCGACGAGCGACAGGGCGCCGTCGGCGGCACCGGCGGACCGGACCATCGCCGCGCCGTCGGCGCCGGTGGGCGGGCGGTCGGGATCGGGCCGGAAACAGACCGCCGCCGCGTCCCAGAGGAGTTTGCCGCCGCAATGGGACCATAGATGGACCGCCGGCGACCATCCCCCCGACATGGCGACGGCGTCACAGTCCAGCGTCTCGCCCGCCACGCCCTCGCCCGCCTGGGCGCACAGGGTGACGCCCGTCAGGCGGCGGGCGTAATGCACTTCGCGCAGGCCCGTCCCGGTCTCCACGCGGATGCCGAGCGCACGCGCGCGCTCGGGCAGCGAACCCGTCGCGGCCGGGCGCGCGTCGACGATGCAGGGCACGCGCAAGCCGGCCTCCACAAGGGCGATGGCGGTGCGATAGGCATCGTCGTTGTTGGTCACGACGATGGTCCGATCGCCGGCGAGCGACGCCGTGATCGGCGAGGTAGTCGCGCACGGCCGACGCCAGCATGATGCCGGGCCTGTCGTTGCAGGCGAACGGCAGAGGCCGCTCGATCGCGCCGGTGGCCATGACGATCCGCGCGGCGCGGACCTTCCAGAGCCGTTCACGCGGGCCAGTCTCCGGGTGCTCGCAGGCGAGGACATAGCCGTGATCATAGACACCCACGACCTCGGTGGCGGCGCACAGATGCACGTTGGGCATTGCCCTCAGGGTCGCGATCGCCTCGGCCACCCAGTCCCCGGGCGGCTTCCCGTCGATCGGTTCACCCTCCACCGGCGCCCGCCCTCCCCAGTGACGCCCCTGCTCGCACAACATCACCCGCGCCCCGGCCCGCGCAGCCGCGAGAGCGGCCGACAGGCCGGAGACACCGCCCCCGGCCACGAGCACCTCTACATGCGCATGGGCGTGCTCGTAGCGGTCGGGGTCGCGCGCGTCGGCCTCGGGCGCACGCCCCAATCCGGCAGCCTGACGGATCAGCGGCTCGTAGACGCTCTCCCAGAAGCGGCGCGGCCACATGAAGGTCTTGTAGTAGAACCCCGCCGGCAGGACGCGCGACAGGGCCGCGTTGACGATTCCCACATCGAACGAGAGGCTGGGCCAGCAATTCTGGCTGCGCGCGGCAAGACCGTCGTGCAGCGGCACCAGCGTGGCGCGGGCGTTGGGCTCGAATTTGTCGCCGGTCCCGAGCGCCACAAGCGCGTTCGGTTCCTCCGATCCGCGCGCCACGACGCCGCGCGGACGATGATACTTGAAGGACCGGCCGCAGATGACCTGCCCGTTCGCCATCAGTGCCGAGGCGAGCGTGTCACCCTCGAAGCCGCGCATGGCCCGGCCGTCAAAACTGAAGTGCAACGGACGCGACCTGTCGATGAGCCGGCCGCCGCGTTCGAGCCGGGAACTCATCGGACGCTCTCCCCGCCGGCGCGGCCGATCCGGCCGCGGATTTCGTCGGGGGGCCCCGAGGTCTGGGCCGGGTAGGTTCCGAAGACCTCGTTGGTCAGGGTGGACCGCGCGGCGTGAAACCACTTTCCGCATCCGAAGCTATGCCGCCAGCGCTCGAGATGCACGCCGCGCGGATTTTCGCGCAGGAACAGATACGCCTCGAAATCCGAGTCGGGGCTATCGGGCCCGGCGCGGCGCAGATGGGCCTCTCCGCCCGGCGTCAGCTCGGTTTCGTCGGCGTCGACACCGCAACACGGGCAGCGCAGCATCAGCATGACGCCGCCCCTCTACGGTCCTGGTTCGATCGGACGAGCCAAGTGTCGGGGTTCAGGCGAACGTCAATCCTCGACGATCGTTTCCGTCTCGACCCCGGGGTCGACGGCGTCCGCCGCCTCTTCGCCGAGCTCGATGATCCCCGCGAGCACGAGAATGACGATGAGAACGACAATCGCGACAATGGCGATGATGATGTTTCGGACCATGTATGAGCACCTCCGGTTGAACCGGCCTTACCTCTTGCCGGCATGGTAGAGCCTAGCCCGGCACCGCACCACGTGCCATCCTCAAGCCATCGCGTTCTCAATGGGCTACCCCTGCTGCAACACTTTCGTCGATGAACCGCCCCTCGCGGTATCTCTCCAGCCCGAAGGCTGCCGCCAGCGGCCCCGGAGCGTCGTTGGCCACAAGGTCCGCCATCGCCCAGCCGGAACCGGGAATCGCCTTGAACCCGCCCGTGCCCCAACCGCAATTGACGTAGATGCCGCCGACCGGCGTCTTCGACAGGATCGGCGAGCGGTCGCCGGTCATGTCTACGATCCCGCCCCATTGGCGCAGCATCTTGAGACGGCTGAGCATCGGGAACGTCTCGACCAGGGCGCGCACCGTTTCCTCGATGTGGTGGAACGAGCCGCGCTGGGTGTAGGCGTTGTAGCCGTCGGTACCGCCGCCGATCACCATCTCGCCCTTGTCGGACTGGCTCATGTAGCCATGGACGGTGTTGGCCATCACGACCACGTCCATGCAGGGCTTGATCGGCTCGGAGACGAGGGCCTGGAGCGGCACGCTCTCGATCGGCAGGCGAAATCCCGCCATGTCGGCCAGCGCGCCCGAATGGCCGGCGACGACAAGGCAGAGACTGTCGCACGCGATTTCGCCGCGCGTGGTTTCGACCGATTGCACGCGCCCGTTTCCGGAGCGGATGCCGGTCACCTCGCAGCGCTCGATGATGTCCATGCCCATGTCGGAGCACGCCCGCGCATAGCCCCAGGCCACGGCGTCGTGCCGCGCGGTCCCGCCCCGCGACTGCCAGAGCGCGCCCAGCACCGGATAGCGCGGCCCCGCGACCTCGATGATCGGGCAGAGCTCCTTCACCCGGTCGGGGGTGACGTACTCCGTCTCCACCCCCTGAAGCGCGTTGGCCTGAGCGGTGCGCCTGTAGCCGCGCACCTCGTGTTCGGTCTGCGCCAGCATCAGCACGCCGCGCGGGCTGAACATGACGTTGAAATTGAGGTCCTGGCTCAACCCTTCGTACAGCGCGCGCGACTTCTCGTAGATCGCGGCCGAAGGGTCCTGCAGGTAGTTCGAGCGGATGATCGTGGTGTTCCGCCCGGTATTGCCGCCGCCGAGCCAACCCTTTTCCAGCACCGCCACATCCGTGATGCCGTGGTTGCGGCCGAGGTAATAGGCCGTGGCCAGCCCGTGCCCACCCGCGCCCACGATGATGACGCGGTAACGGCGGCGCGGCGCGGCCGCACCCCAGGCGCGCTGCCAGCCCGTGTGGTGACGGACCGCCTCGCGCGCGATCGCCCAGGCCGAATATCGCCGCATCTGCCGTGGCCCCCTGCCAACTCCTCGCGCCCAGTCTTGGAAGCTGCACCGGGCATTGCCAAGCCGTGCGCGGCGGATCACACCCTGATCGCGACATCTCGTCCCGCCACCTCTTTCGCACCGGCAGCACAGAAGCTAGATCGGGGGGCGAAGGGGATGGATATGACGTTCTGGTTTATCGTGACGGCAATGGCACTGCTCAGCGCTGCGATCGTGGCGCTGCCGGCGCTCGCGCGCCGCAAGGCGCCGCCCTCCACAGGCGCGCGTGACGTCGCCGTCTACCGCGATCAGCTCAGCGAGATCGAGCGCGACCTGGAGCGGGGCGTGGTCTCTCCTGACGAGGCGGCGCGGATCCGGGTCGAAGTCTCGCGGCGCCTGCTCGACGCCGATCGCAAGGCGCAGGCCGCGACAGGCGACACGCCGGCGCCACGCTGGGTCAGCGTTGCGCTGGTCGCATCTGTCGCCCTGCTGCTCCTCGGCGGCAGCGTCCTCATCTACGACGAGATCGGCGCGCCAGGCTATGGTGACATGCCCATGGCCGCCCGGATCGAGGCGGCCGAGGCCGCACGCGCCGAGCGCCCCGATCAGGCGGAAGCGGAAGCGCGCATGGAGGAAATGCCGAGTCTGGGGCGCGAACCCACCGCGGAGTTCGAAACCCTGATGACCCGGCTTCGGGCCGCGGTCGTGGACCGACCGGACGACCTTCAGGGGCACATCCTTCTGGCGCGCAATGAAGCGGGTCTTGGCAATTTCGCGGCGGCCTACGCGGCGCAGGCCCGGGTGATCGACCTCAAGGGTGGTGCCGCGACGGCCGATGACTGGGCCGATTATGGCGAACTGCTGGTGATGGCGGCGGGTGGATATGTCTCGCCGGAGGCGGAGGCGGCGCTGGGTCAGGTGCTGCGGCGAGATCCGCGTGACGGGCGCGCGCGCTATTATCTCGGTCTGATGTTCCTGCAGACAGGACGCCCCGATCAGGCCTTTCGCATCTGGCGCGCGCTGCTTGAGGAAAGCAGTCCAGCCGCCCCCTGGGTCGCGCCCATCCGCGAGCGGATCGAGCCGCTGGCGCGCCTGGCGGGTGTAGAATACCGCCTGCCCGCGCAAAGGGGTCCGAGCGCGGCCGACATGGAGGCCGCCGCAGAGATGAGCAGCGAGGATCGCGCGGCGATGGTCCAGAGCATGGTCGAGCGCCTGTCGGATCGTCTGGCGCGCGAAGGCGGCCCTGCCGAAGACTGGGCGCGGCTGATCACGGCGCTCGGTGTTCTCGGGCGGACGGACGATGCGCGCGACATCTACGCCGAGGCCCGTGAGACCTTCGGCAGCGAGCCGTCGGCGCTGGCCGCCATCAATGCGGCGGCCGAACGCGCCGGGATCGCCCGATGATCCACGAGACGGTCGAGGACTTCGTCGCGGCGCTTTTGCCGGGCCGGGCGCTGGCGGGCCTCGACTTCGGCGAACGCACCATCGGCGTGGCCGTCTCGGACACATATCGGTCGGTGGCGTCGCCGCTGGAAACGGTGAGGCGCAAGAAGTTCACGCTCGACGCGGCGCATCTCCTCAAGATCTTCGACGAACGCAGGATCGGCGGCGCGATCCTTGGCCTGCCACGCAACATGGACGGCTCCGAGGGTCCACGCTGTCAGTCGACGCGCGCTTTCGCCCGCAACCTGTCGCGCCTGACCGACCTGCCGATCGGCTTCTGGGACGAGCGGCTTTCGACGGTCGCAGCCGAACGCGCGTTGCTCGAGGCGGACACCTCGCGCCGCCGCCGGGCCGAGGTCATCGACCACGTGGCCGCCGCGTTCATCCTGCAGGGCGCGCTGGACCGGCTGGCCCATATCGGAGGCCCGGCGTGAGCGGGACGAAGATCGAACTCGCCCTGCATCGACATTTGCGTCGTTCACCGCATCGAGGGGATCTGCATCGGGTGCCTGCGCACGCCCGACGAGATCGCCGCGTGGAGCACGATGACCCGCGCCCAGCGCGACGCGGTGATGTCCGAGCTCCCGGCGCGCGCGCCGCGGCTCAGGATCCGCCGCGGCGGTCGCGCTGCCCGCTTCACGAACGGCTGAATCCCGGTCGCGCCAGCGCGGGGCTTCAGACTGCGAGGGCGTTCGCATCCCGGACCTGCTCCATCGCCCCGATCAACGTCTGCGGCCCGGCAGACGGCTGCTGCGCCGCCTCGGACAGCGCCCGGCGCCACGACCGCGCCCCGGGTCGGCCAGCGAAAAGCCCCATCATGTGGCGACTGATGTCATGCAGGCGGCCGCCTTCGGACAGATGGCGCTCGGTGTAGGGGATCATCGCCTCGACCACCTCGAACGGCGTCTGCGCGGGCTGCGGCGCACCAAAGATCCGCGCATCGACGCGGGCCAGAACGTCCCACGGCGCATGATATGCGGCGCGCCCGATCATCACACCGCCGAGACCCTGCGCCAGCAGGCCTTCAGCCTGATCGAGCGAGGTGACCCCACCGTTGAGCGCGATCGACAGATCGGGGAATTCCTCAGCCATGTGCACGACCAGCGGATGATCGAGGGGCGGAATATCCCGGTTCTCCTTCGGCGAGAGGCCCTGAAGCCACGCCTTGCGGGCATGGACGGCAACGCGCCTGACGCCCGCGTCCCGCATCCGGTCCAGGAACTCGGGCAGCACTCTCTGAGGCACCTGGTCGTCCACGCCGATCCGGCACTTGACGGTCACCTCGACGGACGACGCCGCGATCATCGCCGTCACGCACTCGGCGACAAGCCCGGGCCGCGTCATCAGCACCGCGCCGAAACAGCCCGACTGGACCCGGTCCGAGGGACAGCCAACGTTGAGGTTGATCTCGTCGAAGCCCTCCCCTGCGCCGATGCGTGCAGCTTCGGCGAGTTCGCCAGGTTCCGAACCGCCCAGTTGCAGCGCGACCGGGTGCTCCTGGGCGTCATGGCGCAACAGGTGGCGCGCATCGCCGCGCACCAATGCCGCCGAGGTGACCATCTCGGTATAGAGCAACGCCCGACGCGACAGGATCCGGTGCAGGAACCGGCAATGTCGATCGGTCCAGTCCATCATCGGCGCGACGGAGAGGCGGCTTGCGCTGACCGGATCGGAAAGGTTAGCCATGACAACGCCGTACCTAGGATTTCTCCGCGGGGATCAAGAGCCATCCGCCGCCGAATCTGTGCCGCAGCTGTGCCGCGCGGGGAGGCTCTGATGGCCTCTATCACGCCCCGACGCAATGCCGCTGGCCGCATCACCTCGTGGCGCGCCCAGGTCCAACGCCCGGCCATCCGCCACGCAAGCGCCCCGACGCGCAAGAAGGCGCACGCCATCGCCCGCCGCCTCGAGTGCGAGGTCGAGCTCGACGGCCCCACCGCGACACGCGAGACGGTCGGTTGGCGAGCTCATGGTCATGGATATCCCGAGCTTCGCCCGGACGCGCCACAGGAACGGCCGCGGGCGCTGTCTGTCGCCGGCAACGATCGCAAACGCCCCGGCTGCCTGCGGGGACCTGCTCGACTTCGGGGTCAATGAAGAATGAAGAAGGAACGGCTCCCCGGCTGGCAACCCGACGCGCGGTGCGCAAGGCCCGGCTCCTCGTCAAGGCACGCACGGTATCGCGCCTGCCTTCGGGCGGCAAGTTTGTGGCGAGCCTCGGCTCAGCCACCGCCGAGAATTGCATCATGCTGATCTCACCGCGCTGGCGGGGATCATCGTGCGGAACTCGATCCTGCTGACCGCCCTCGCCGCGATGATCGACGCCGCGGTGATCCACGTCGACCCGGCCTTCCAAAACCTCACATCTCGCTCCGGCCTTCTCTCCTCAAAGCCCTGACGATCCTCGTCATTCCGGCGATCTGCCGCATCTTCAAGAGATCAGCGGGAACAATGTCATGCAACGGGCAATTCCGGGGCGGACGCCTTGAGCGCTCGGAAGACAATGCAGGCTCGCGGCAAGACCGGGCGGGAGATTCCTGAGCGACAGCGCGTGAGAAGTCCCCTATTTCCGGAGATCAGAAGCGTGCTCATCCGCGAGCGGATGCAACGACCCGCTCCAAGGCAAGCACGCAAGGCACAGAAGTAGCAAAATCGGTAGAAATGGAGACCACGACATGGCCGAAACCCAGGAGCTCACGCTGCCCGTCGTCGAACTGGCCCGCCGGAACGGCGAGTTCCGCAATGTCATCTGGACCGGCGAGAAGACGCAACTCGTGCTCATGGCAATCCCCGAAGGTGGGGAGATCGGCGGCGAGGTGCACGAGGGGCACGACCAGCTGCTCTACTTCGTCGCGGGCAAGGGCGTGGCGAAGATCGGGGACGTCGAGACGGAGGTCGCCGACGGTGACGTGAGCATCGTGCCCTCGGGCACCTTCCACAACTTCCGCAACACCGGGCCGGGCATGCTGAAGCTCTTTACCACCTACAGCCCGCCCGAGCACGCGCCGGGCACCGAGCATGTCACCAAGAACGAAGCCGACACGGAATAGTCCCTTGAAGGTCGATACGATCATCGTCGGATCAGGCACCGCAGGGCTCTCGGCCCTGCGCGAGGTGCGCCGGTACACCGACGACTTCCTGCTGGTGAACGACGGTCACTGGGGCACGACCTGCGCCGCCGTTGGCTGCATGCCCTCCAAGGCGCTGATCGAGGCCGCCAACGCCTTTCACCGGCGACACACCTTCGACGCGTTCGGCATCCGCGGCGCGGCGGGATTGCGCGCCGATGTTCCTGCGGTTCTCGCGCGCGTGCGCGAAATGCGAGACAGCTTCGTCAAGGGACCGGAAGCGGTGCCCCACAAGCTGGGCAAGCGCGCCGTCTCGGGGCGCGCGCGACTGAAGGGACCGGGTCGGATCGACGTGGATGGGGAAGAGATCGAAGCCCGGGCGATCATCCTCGCGCCCGGCAGCCGCCCGGTGGTGCCCGGGCCCTGGCGCGACTTCGGCGAACGGATCCTGACCACGGACACCCTCTTCGAGCAGACCGGCCTGCCGCGCCGGATCGCCGTGATCGGCATGGGCGCGATCGGGGTCGAGATCGCGCAGGCCCTTGCCCGGCTGGGGCTGGAAGTTGCCGGTTTCGATGCGAGAAAGGGGCTGGCCGGGATCGACGATCCGCAGGTGCTGGCGGCCTTCCGTCCGCTGATCGAGGCCGAGCTTGCACTACATCTCGGCGCCCCCGCCGCGCTGGAGGAGGCGGGCGACGCCATCCGCGTCAGCGGCGCAGGCGGCAGCTTCGAGGCCGATGTGGTGCTGGCGGCGATGGGACGGCGGCCGAATGTCGACGATCTCGGTCTGGAAACCGTCGGCGTGCCGCTCGACGACAACGGCATGCCCGGCGTCGATCCCGCGACGCTGCGCATCGGCGATCTGCCGCTGTTTCTTGCGGGTGATGCCAACGACTTCCGTCCGCTGCTGCACGAGGCGGCCGACGAGGGCCACATCGCGGGCCGCATGGCGGCGCCGGATGCCGGGCGAGCGGGGCTATGTCGGCGGACGCCGCTGTCCATCGCGTTTTCCTCCCCTCAGGTGGCGCGGGTGGGTCCCCCGCTCTCGGACCTGGAGCATGGCGGCATCACGTCGGGGAGCGCTGATTTCTCCCGACAGGCCCGGGCCCGAATGGCGGAAACCGCCGCAGGACTGCTCCGCATCCATGCCGAACCGGAAACCGGCCGGCTTCTGGCGGCCGAAATGTGCGTGCCGGAAGCCGAGCATCTGGCCCATCTTGTGGCTCTCGCCGTCGAACGGCAGATGACGGTCGCCGACATGCTCGCCATGCCGTTCTATCACCCCGTCCTGGAGGAAGGCCTGCGCAGCGCTCTCCGCGATCTTTCGAAGGCGGTCTCGGGCACGGGAGGATCGGATCTGTCCGACTGCGGGCCGATCGGTCACGACGCGCTGGATTGAGCCCCGCAAGGTTCGGTCTGGGGATGGCTCCGGAATTGCCGCCGCCACCGCTGCCACGACGCGCCTGACGCCGGAAACTGAGTTCTGACGGAAGGAAGATGTCGACCGTCTCATCGCCGAATGCGGCTGCGTCCGACGCATATCTTCTTCCCTGACTGACGACGGCCCTCTCGCTGGCTGCAATCGCTTCACGCGCACGGTTCAGGGCTATGAGCGTGGCGAAGGCCCGAAGGATCGGCAGGCGATCAATGGGCGGGGCCAACATCGCCGGACTCGCCGGGTTCGGCCTGAGAAGGGTTCTTGGCAGGAGGAAATGCCATGACGACGCGCATTGCCATCTATGGCCTTGGCCGGGTCTGCCGAACTGCCCTGAAGATCGTCGACGAGACGCCCGAGCTCGAGCTGGTGGCGGTGAACGTCATCGCGCCGCCTGACAGGCTCACCTAGCCGATCAGGCACAACTCGGTCCACGGGCGCTACGGCCCGGCCAGCAAGTGGCGCCGCGGCCGGGCAGCGGCCGTCAACTTCGTGCCGACCTCGGCCGGCACTGGTACGCGATCGGAACCTGTGGCGTCGTCATCGGGCTCTCGGCGCAGGTCGCGTTTTGGTACGCCTTCCAGCTCAACATGAGCACCGAAGAAGCGGTGACCCTGTCGTTCCTGACCTTCGGCTTCGCCCGGCTCTGGCGCCACTTCAACATGCGCGACAGGGATGCGTCGCTGATCCGCAACGAGGCGACCACCAATCGCTACGTCTGGATCGCGCTCGTCATCGGCATCCTGTTGCTCCTCGCAGCGACGTACCTGCCGGTGCTCAGCGAAGTCCTCGGCACCGCCGCGCCGATCGCGGAAGGCTGGGCATTGATCGCGGCGGGGAGCCTTGTCCCGCCCCACGTCGGGCAGGTTGCGAAGATCAAGGCGCTGCGAAGGCTGCTTCCGGGGCTGGAGTGAAGCCGCGGCCGGATCCGCAGCCGCGGCGTTACGCAATCTTGTCGTCGGACTCCTGAGATGCGCGCTCGTCGCGCGCCCGCTCCTGCTCGCGGGCGCGCTGCGGTCGGTCGGGCTTGATCTCCGGGATCAGCTTGAAGACATGCGTCTGGCCCGGGCTGATCTCCCGGCTCTGCCCGCGATAGGCGACGGCGATCGGACTTGCCGTGACCATCCGGCTGGAGACCCGGAGTTCGTCCTGAGTGATCCGCAGGTCGAGGATCTGCCGCCGGTAGCGCAGACTGGCCTCGAGTGCAGTGACTTCCTCCGGCAGGCGCGGATTGAGAATCAGCGCCCCGGGCCTCAGCTCGACCCCCGTATAGCAGCGCTGCAACAGATCGACGGTGCCGGCCATGGCCCCGAGATGGATGCCCTCGGGCGTGGTGCCGCCCTGGATGTCGGAGATGTCGCTGTCCAGCGCCTTGAGCGCCAGCTGCCAGGAGCGCTGCCGGTCTGCCCGCGCCAGAACCCAGGCATGCGCGACCCAGCTCAGCGTCGAGCCGTGCGAGGTTCGCTGCATGTAATACTGGATGTTGCGGAAGATCATGTCGGGCTCGAAAGGATAGCCGAGGCGGCCGAAGATGCGCTCGATCTCCTCGCGGCTGAAGAGATAGAAGAGCATCAGCACGTCGGCCTGCTTGGAGACCTTGTAGTCGTTCGGGTCGTCGCCCTCGGCCTCGAGAATGCGGTCGAGCCGTTGCAGATCGTCGTACCTTTCGCGCAGGCCCTCCCAGTCGAGCTCCTCGAGCTTCCCGTAGCCCTCGAACTGGCTGATGATGCCTTCGTCGTGGAAGGGCACGAACAGGTGCGAGCCGATGTCCTCCCAGCCGGAGAGCTCGTCTTCCCGCAGGTCGAGCCGTTCACAAAGCTGGCGGCGCTCGTCGAGCGGGATCAGGTCGAGCACATCGAAGACCCTTTCCAGCAGCCAGGAGACCATGATGTTGGTGTAGGCGTTGTTGTCGAGCCCGCCCTCGGTGCTCGGATCGGCGCCGGGATACGCGGTGTGAAACTCGTCGGGGCCCATGACGCCGCGGATGCCGTAGCGCCCGTCGGGGCGCTTCTCGGCCAGGCTCGCCCAGAACCGCGCGATCTCGATGAACATTTCGGCGCCGTAGTCGCGCAGGAAGTTCCGGTCGTCCGTGGCCTGAACGTATTCCCAGATATTGTAGGCAATGGCGGCGCCGATATGGCGCTGGCGCCAGGAGTTGTCGGGGATCCAGCGTCCGGACCTGGGGTTGAGGTGGATCCGCTGGCTCTCTTCCCGCCCGTTCGAGCCACTCTGCCAAGGAAACATCGCGCCCTCGAACCCGGCCTCGCGCGCCGCCCGCCGCGCCTCGTCGAGCCGCCGATAGCGATAGCGCAGCAGCGCCCGCGTCAGCACCGGCATCCGGAGCGTGAGGTAAGGGAAGATGAAGAGCTCGTCCCACATGATGTGGCCGCGATAGGCCTCGCCGTGCCAGCCGCGGGGCGGCACGCCGACGTCGCGGTCGACCGAGTGCGCCGAAGAGGTCTGGAGCAGGTGGAAGATGTGCAGCCGCAGCTTGAGCTGGGCCGCCTCGTTCGTCCTGCTCTCCACGCGGATGTCGAACCGCTCCCAGAGATGCGCCCAGGCCTGGATGTGCTGCTCTTCGAGCTCGCCGTGATGGCGCGCATGCCGCACATGGTTCACGGCTTCGAGCAGGGGCTCGCTGATGGCGTGATCCTGCGAGTTGAAGTAGGCGGCGATCTTCTCGACCCGGACCGGCTGCCCCTCCTTCGCCTCGAGATCGAACTCCTGGATAGCGAGATCGGCCAGGGCGTCCGTCCGCGACGCCAGGATGTGCCCGCCGTCGATCATCACATCGGTGCGGGCGGCCAGCGCAACCTCGCGCCGGGCCTGGACGAACCGCGCCCGGACCGCCACGATGCCGCCGTCCTTCAACGATGTGTCGAGGATCTCGAGGTGGCGTCCCTCGAGGGCGCGATAACGTTTGACGCCCCGGTTCACCACACTCGCGTCGAGCGCGGACCGCACCTTCATCTGCCCGGACCAGTTCTCCGGAACAAGGGTGACCGCAAGCACCGCGAAGTGCGGATCGTGCATCGAGACGAACCGGCGCTCGTCCCAGCGCGTGACCCGCCCGGCCTCGTCCTGAAAGCGCAGGCTCCTGGAGAGCACACCTGTCTTGAGGTCCAGCTCCTGACGGTAGTCGAGATAGTCCACTGCATCGGGCCGCAGCCAGTCGCCGCCGTCGAGCCCGAGGGCCAGCGGCAGCCAGTTCGGGAGGTTGACGAGGTCCTCGTTCTCGATCTCCTGGCCGGAAACCCTGGAGGTCATACGGTTGTAGCCGCCGGCGAGATAGGTGCCCGGATAGTGCACGTCGTCCGCCACGGCGTCGGAAGCCGCAGCTCGCGAGACGATGTAGCCGTTGCCGAGCGCGCAGAGCGTCTCGCGCAGGCCCTCCTCTTCGGGTCGGTAACCTTTGTAGGTCAGCCGCCAGTCGCTCATGAATCCGCCTCCGCGTTGGTCTTGAGCCACGCGAGGAAGCGACGGACGTCGTCGGTGTCCTGGAGCGCGTAGTCGGCCAGTGTGACGCGGTCTTTGCCCCGCACTGCGAGGGAAAGACCGCGTCCGATCAGCGCAGCGAAGGCGTCCTCGTCCGTCAGGTCATCGCCGATGTAGAGGGGCAACCGTCCGTCCTCGCCGAGGCGTGTGTTGTCGAGCAGCCAGGTCACGGCGCGGCCCTTGTCCCAATCCGCGCGCGGCTGGATTTCGATCACCTTCTTGCCGCGCCCTTTCCTGAGGCTCTCGTGTCGCTCCACGACGTCGTCGACGATCCTCTCCAGCCTTTCCACGTCGGCTTCGGCAACTCGGCGAAAGTGCACGGCGATCGAGAAGGCCTTCTGCTCGATCTCCGCGCCCTCGATCCCGCTGACGCCCTCGCGCAGGTCCCGGGCCGCCGTCTCGACGGGCTCAAGGAAACTCTCCGCCTGTTCCGGCCGCACGGAGAGTCCGCCCGGGCCGGCAATGTCGAACCCGTGGCTCCCGGCATAGATCGCGCCCTCGACGCCGACACGCTCGCGCACGTCTTGCAGGTCGCGGCCGCTGATGATCGCGACCGGGCACCGCTCCGCCACCGCTTCGATCTCCCCGGCCATGCCGTCCGGCAGGAAGGCGTTCCTGTAGTCGGCGACGATCGGCGACAGGGTTCCGTCATAGTCGAGGAAGACGGAAAGGGGCCGACCCGCGAAACGGTCCTGAAGCTCCTCGTGCTGGTCCCGGACCAGCGGCAGCCGGTCGAGCGTCCGCAGGCCCGACCGATCCGGCAACGCCAGGCGGCGGAGGTCTGTCGTGACGAGGTCGGCTCCGTTCGCGCGCAAGGCGTGACGCTGCTCCCCCGCCTCGCGCTCCTGCCTGTTGACTCCCACCACGAGGCCGAACCGTCCGCGGCAGCCCGCCTGCACGCCGGAAATGGCGTCTTCGACAACCGCAGCCCGCGAGGGGTGAACCCCAAGCCGCCTGGCGGTCTCGACAAGCTGCGCCGGATCCGGCTTGGCCGCCAGGTCCCGCTTCCTGGCGTCGGCACCGTCGACCGTTGCGTCGAACACGTCCGCAATGCCGGCAGACGTCAGAACCGCGCGGGCATTTCTGCTCGCCGAGAACACCCCGACGGCGATGCCTGCTGCCTTGAGGCAGTCGATCAGATAGACCGCGTCGTCGAAAACGGGCACCTCGTTTTCGTCCAGCCATGCCCGAAAGCGCCGGTTCTTGGCATTCCCAAGCCCGTGCACGCTGTGCGGCCCGCCTGCATCCGGTTCGCCCTCGGGCAAGTCGATGCCGCGCGAGCGGAGGAACCGCCGGACGCCGTCATATCGGGGCACGCCGTCGACGTGATCGAGGTAGTCGCGCCGTGTGAAGGGGCCGCCGTCGTCCTGTCGCTCGCGCAGAAACTCGTCGAAGACGTCCTTCCAGACCGCGAAATGCACCTCGGCGGTCCTGGTGATGACCCCGTCCATGTCGAAGATCACCGCCCTAGTGGCATCGTCCGCGCCTCGCTCGGGTGTCGCATCCATTCGGCTGTTCTCCTTGGCGCCGGTCACACGGCGAGCACGCAGCACCTCCATGCAGGCCGGTGACCTGCCAACGCGCCGTCCAGGTGGAAGTTTCGGCTTTTTGGTGTGCAACCGGTCCGGGCTGTTCCAACGTTCCCTCATGTCCGGACCTCTTGTGGCGGTCGGTCGATCGGCACTGGCGGCCCCGACGAGCGCAGGGACGACGGAGAGGACCCTCCGGCGCTCATCCACGGCACGAACGGCGGTTTCCGCGATCGTCGCCGGCATGACTGCGTTTCTCGTGGATGAACGGGCGGTCACGCTTCTGCACGGCGTCGCCGGGTGGCGCGCCGCGACCGGTCCTCACAGCGGCCAGACGAGCAGCAGGACCGGAATCCCGACAGTGACAATGATGATCTCGAGCGCGAGACCTAGCCGCCAATAGTCGCGGAAGCCGAAACCCCCGGGGCCAAGGATCAGCGTGTTGTTCTGGTGCCCGATCGGCGTAAGGAACGCGCACGAGGCGCCGACCGCCACGGCAATCAAAAAAGTGTCGGGATTGGCGTCGAGCGCCGCGGCCGTGCCGAGCGCGATGGGGCAGAGAACCGCCGCTGTCGCCGCGTTGTTCATCACGTCAGACAGGAACATCGTGACGACCAGGATCAGCGTCAGTGCGACGACCGCGCTGCCCTGCGCTATGTTCTCCAGCAGGAGGCGGGCGAGGAGTTCAGCCGTGCCCGTCTCCTCCATTGCGCCGGCGACCGGCAATAGCGCTGCCAGAAGCACGACGACCGGCCAGTCGATCGCCTCGTAGACCCGGCGCGGCGGGACCGTCCCGAACGCCATCGAGGCGAGGACCCCGATCGCGAACGAAATCGCGACAGGCAGGAGGTCGAACGCCGCCGCGGCCACGGCGCCCGCCATGATCAGCGTTGCGATGAGAGCCTGCCGGCTGTCAGGAAGGTTCAGGTTGCGCTCGGCGAGCGGGACCGCCCCATTCTCCGACGCAAATCCCAGCAACGCCTCCTGCGACCCCTGCATCAGCAGCAGGTCGCCGGCGGCGATCCGCATCGTCCTGAGGCGCGCTGTCGGACGCCTGCCATGGCGTGAGACCGCGAGCAGATTTATCCCGTGCCGGGTTCTGAGCCGCATTCCCGCCGCCGAGCGCGAGATCAGTGCCGAGCCTGGCCGCACGACAAGCTCCATGAGAATGGCGTCCCTTGCCCCGGCCTCGTCGGGCTTCGGGGTCGGTTCCTTCTCTTGTCCGGGCTCTGCGGCAATCTCGCCGGTATCCGTATCTGCCGCATCGTCCTCCGCCTCCTCCAACGTCAGTCCAAGGGTGGAGACGATTTCGGACAGGTCCTCTGCCTCCGCCTCGAGGATGAGGACGTCCCCCTGGCGGATGAGGCGACGGCCTGGTGGAGCCGTCAAACGCCTGTCACCGCGGATCAATCCTACGATCTGCGCGCCGGTTTCGCCGAACTTCTCCTCTACGGCGCGCACCGTCTCACCGATCGCCGCGCTGTCTGCGGACACCAGGGCTTCGGTCAGGTAGGCGCTGGTCGTGAAGCTTTCCGAAGCGATGGTGTGCCGGGCCGGAACGAGCCGCCACCCCGCGAGAGCGATGAAGGAGACCCCGACGGCGGCCACGGCCGCCCCGACCGGGGTGAAATCGAACATTCCGAAATCCGCCACCGGCGCGGAAGCCGGAAACAATCAGGTTGGGCGGCGTTCCGATGAGTGTCGTCATGCCACCGAGGATCGTCCCGAAAGACAGCGGCATCAGAATCTGTCCGGCGGCCAGGTGGAGCTTCTTGGACAACTGCACCGCCACGGGCATCAGGAGTGCCATGGCGCCGACATTGTTCATCAGGCCCGAAAGCGCGGCGCCAAGACCGACGAGCGCCGCGATGCTGAGCGTAGGGCCTGCGTTCCGCGGCAGGATGGCATGCGCCGCAAGGTCGATCGCTCCCGAGGTCTGAAGTCCGCGGCTGAGGACGAGCACGCAGGCGACGGTAACGACCGCTGGATGCCCGAAGCCCTCGAAGGCGGCAGACGGAGCGACGAGGCCAAGCAGGACGGACGCGAGCAGCGCAGCGAGCGCCACCATGTCGTGCCGCCATCTACCCCAGACGAACATGAGGAGCGTGCCGGACAGGACCGCGAGGATCTTTACTTGTTCGCTCTCCATCGCTCCCCGGTTCCAGAGACCGAATGACCTCGGTCCTCGGTTGGTAGTGGAGGCGCTACTGGAAAGACAGGTTCATCTGCCGATGAGCGGGCGGTGTCCTGGAGCGCGCGCGAACCTGTCTCAAGCGTCCCGGCGAATGATCTTCGGCCTTCGCGTCCTCGTCATGCGTCCCTCCCTGATGCGGTTCCAGGCACGTGTGACGCCCTTCGGTCCGCCGCGTCGAACGTGGCGATCCGACGCATCGCGAACGTAGAAACGTTCGTGATGCGTCGTCTTTGCGATAGCGGTCAGGGCCTCGACCACCGCCCACGGTTCGTGTTGATCAGTATCACGCCGCGCTTCATCTTCGCGAGGGCCGCCGCATCGATCCGGTGGTGTGACTCCGGCGTTGGCGGGCATTGCACTGTAACGACGTCGCTGCGCCGAAGGGTTCGTCGCGGCTGCAATCGTGGAGCGCGCGTGCGGCGCAGGCGGCGTTCTGGACCGGGTCATGGGCGAAGAGGGCGCAACCAAAGCCGATCAGCATGCGGGCGACGACCTGGCCGATCTGGCCGGTCGCGACAATGGCAGCGGCCTTTCGTGCACTCGGGCGCGAAATTCCCCGCCCGAATGCGGTTGCTGGCGAGGTGCGTCATCTCGATGAATGTCGGCATCCCTGGCTCGGCGTCTGGGCGAGCTCTGTTCCCCGTCTTGGGACCCGGGCGAGCGTCTGGCGGCCAATCTGGATGAGGGTGCGATGCGGTACAGGCTCGCCCCGCGGCGAACCCGGGTCGCAACGGGCGGTAGCGCGCGAGGCGTTCAGTCTCGCCCACCGAAGATCGCGACAGCCGAGGCGCGACCGTCCTCATGAGCAGCGGCGGCAAAGCCCAGATGCGTGGCGCGGGCGGCGCCGAGAGCGTCATCGGCCCCCTTCCCGGCCCACTCCTCGACAAAGGCCGCGACATTCTCCCGCGACAGGGCGGGGCCGGCCCTGCCCCGGCTGGCGCTGAGGATCGACAGGCTCGTCCAGCCGGTCGATCCCGCGGGCAGAAGGCCGAACATGTTTTCCGGCAGCTCCTCTCCTGCCAAACGGATCTCGAGCACCCGCTCCGCTACCGCGTCGAGTGGATCGCTGGCTTCAAGCGGCTCGAGCCCTGCGCCGTCGCGCCGGGCGTTGATCTCGTTCAGCGCTGCGGCGCCGGCGTCCGTGGCGCTGAGTGCCGGAGCGCCGGATTCCGCGCCAGGGCCGGCGAAGGTCTGGACAGCGTAGATCTCATCGGCCTCCCCCGCGATGCCGAAACCGAAACGGTCGAAACCTTCGGAGAGGATGTTCTCACGATGTTCGCGGCTCTGCATCCAGCCTTCATGAAACGCCTCGACGCGATCGACATTGGGCGGAGGCCTGCAACCGGAGCATTTGGCGATGTTTTCGCCGCTGAACGCCCAGCGACTGCCGCCCGCGGCGCGAAACCGGTCCCGGGGTGTCTCTCCGTCGGGCGCGACGTGGGCGTAGTAGCCTCCTTCGACCATGTCGCTCGCATGGCCTTGCGCGGCTTCGTTCAGGATCGGGCCGGGGTTCAGATGGGGCAGGCCCGCGTCGCCGCGCGCGTCGTTCACCAGGTCGAGGGCATGCTGGCGAAGCCGGTCCAGATGGCCGGCCTCCTGCGCGCCTGCCGGGATCGCGGCGGCGCAAAAGACGGCGAGGGCCATTTCGCAGATGGCGTGGCGTGCGATCACGGGCGGTCTCCTTGTGAGGCGAAGGTCCCCGGGTAGCAAACCCCCCAGGCCGGGGCGCGTTCCGCGCCGCCTGTTTGCCTGGTCAATATGCGGGAAATCCGTGATCGGCGCGCGCCGCCTTTCTACGGCCAGTTGGACCGCGGACATTTCTTCAATCATCTCGTTGCCAAATAGGGTGGCTCCACGGCCGGGCGGTCATCCGCCAGCCCATGCGTCGAGAAGCGGTCCGTCCGCCCCATAAACCGGGTCGGTACGGGGACGTGCGACGCCGGCGATCCTGTCGAGCACCGCGCCGTCATGCGGTCGCTCGCCCCGGATCGTCTCGAAGTTCTCCTGCCCCGGTGGATAAGCCCCGCACACTTGGAAGTCCCGGCTGGCCTCGATCTGACGATGGCCGGTGCCCGCCGGCAGCACGATGACATCGCCGGCCGTGACGCTCACCTGCTCTCCCTGCGATCCGCCCAGCATCAGCACCGCGCGCCCCGAAGCGACGGCCAGTGCCTCGTGCGCGTCGGGGTGATAATGATGGTAGTCGAAGACCTTCCACACCCAGGTACCGCCCCATCCGCTCGCCTCGAGCCGCGCCTTGACTGCGTACGCCGAGGCACCGGCACAGAGCGCCCCGCGCATCACAAGCACCGGCAGATCCGGGTTGTTCGGAACCGTGCCGTCGTCCGCGAACCTGAACCTTCGGATCTCGATCCCGGCCCTTGGCGTAACGGCCGCGGCGCTGTCCTGCGCTTCGCTGAATTCGCTGAATTCGCTCATTTTCGCTCCTTTTCAAGTCCGTTCCGCCCAGGCGTCCGTCTCGCCGTGGTTGGATATCTGCCATCGGGACGCATGGGTGGGGCCGTGTTCCCGGAGGCCTCATGCGCCGATCGAAATCTAGCACGAAATCGGCACCGACCGCGGCGCCGGGCGTCTGGAACCCGGGCGGCACGGCATCTTCGTCGACCCGCGAAGCCACCGCGAGCGGCGTCACAGCACTCAACGTTCAGGGGGTCGGCGTGCAGCAGCGAGGCGACGCGCTGGCCGAAAGCATCCCACGCCCCGCCGAGGATCCGGGCCACTTTCCTTGCCGGCTGCCGCTCACCGGGTTCGAAGCGTCGCGCCGCGCTGTCGCCTTTCACGCTGCCGCGAGGACCCGCGACCGCAGCGCACGGTTGGCCTCCGTCGGCGCTCGCGCCAGGGCCGAAAACGCGGGTGCGGCTTGGACGTCAACTTCGATCCAGCACGCGGCGGTGGTGTGCCAGGCGCTCTCACCCCGTAGCTCACGTCCACGGCAAGTCACAGACCTCTTGCCGAAGTCGGCAATGGCGCAGAGCGGCCTCGCCGGCGCGGATTCGCGCGCCCGTGGGGCGAGTCTCGGCCACGGGCGCGATCGGCGTCGGACCCGACGTGGTCGCGCTATCTGAAAGTGCCGTGGCAATTGCGTTTCCCGGAGCCTGTGGGTTCGGCGCGAGGTTCGCCCTGAGCGCAGAGTGCCACACCCGGCGCGCCATGATCGCCACGAGCCAACGCAATGTGGTACTTGTCGGCGCCAAAAAGATCGGTCCCCTGGCACGGCATCGAATGGCGCCCTCGACATGATTATCAAAGAGGCCGATATGCGGGCGAAAGCGCCCTCGGCGTCCACCGGATTGGACATGGTGAATGCCTGATATCGTCACACCCTGGCGCAGCGTCGCCGCCACTTTCGCCTTGAACGGAGTGCTTCTGGGGTGTTGGGCCTCGCGCGTTCCGACGATCACCGCGGGTTTCGGCCTCGACGAAGGCGCGCTCGGGCTGCTGCTCCTGGTGATGGGGGTGGGGGCGCTGGTTTCCTTTCCGATCGCCGGCAAGCTTGCGGACCGTTTCGGCGCGGTGCGGGTGACCCGCTGGATCACGGCGATCTATCTCGTCTCGATCGCTCTGGTCGGGCTGGCGCCGGTGGTGCCCGCGCTCGGGCTGGCGCTGTTCCTCTTCGGCATGTGCCACGGCGCCATGGACGTGACGATGAACTCCTGGGCCGCCGAGGTGGAACGGCACATGGGGCGGTCGGTCATGTCCTCCTTCCACGCAATGTGGAGCCTCGGCGCGGGCCTGGGCGCCGCCGGCGGCTTCGTTGCCACGAGCCTCGCCGCCCCGGTCTCGCTGCATTTCGTGCTGGCCGCGGCGCTGACGGCGCTGCTGTTCGGTCCGTTCCTGCGGATCGACTGGACCTCGCGGATTTCAACGGGCGGCGCGGGCGATCCGGTTTTCGCCTTCCCGCGCGGCGCGCTGGTCTTCGTCGGTCTCGTCGCGCTCGGCGCGGGGCTCGGCGAAGGTGCTGCGGTCGATTGGAGCGCGGTCTTTCTCGCCGATGTTCTCGGCGCCACCGAGGTCCATGCGACGCTGGGCTATGCAACCTTTTCGGTCACCATGGTCGCGATGCGGCTTTGCATCGACCGGCTGATAACACGGCACGGACCGCAGAGGGTGGCGCGGGCCAGCGGCCTGCTGGCGGCTTCAGGCTACCTGCTCTGCGCGGTGTCGAGCGCGCTGCCTGTGGCGCTTGCGGGCTTCGTGTTGATGGGGATGGGCTATGCGGCAGTGATCCCGCTGGCTTTCAGCCGCGCGGCGGCCGATCCAGAGATTCCGGCCGGCCAGGCCATCGCCTCGGTTGCCACGCTGGGCTACGGCGCGATGCTGATGGGGCCGCCGGCCATCGGGTTCATCGCTGATGCCAGTTCGCTGCGGGTGTCCTTCGTGCTGGTGGGCCTCTTCGCGCTGATGATTGCGGTGCTATCGCCGGTGCTCGGGCGTCCTCGCTCGGCGCCGCGGGCGGCCTGAACTGACTTTTCACGCCGTCAAGCCAGTGCGGTAAAGGTATCGCGCCGGGCGGTCGACCGGCGGGAGCCCGGCCTATCCTGCGGATGCGCATGGGCCCGATCATGCCTGCACAATGGCGGCGTGCCTCCGGCATGGGGACGAATTCCCGGTCATTCCCGCCTCCCCTTCCCGGTTGAACCGCCGACAGCCATGGTCATTTTAAGGAGTACCTGCTGTTATTGATAACGGCAGACAGGATTATTGTAGCGAGATCGCATCGATAGGGGCTAACAAGCGCGAACGCATCGTAGGCTTGCCTTCGCAAGGCCGCCACCGGCGCTCGGCCCTTTGGAAGTCCGGACGGGATTCGTGATGTTGGAGGGCTGATGCTCAGTACGCAGATCCACAAGTTTGACGTCGTCGGCCATGACGGAGAGACCGTCGGCGACGTCGCCTACCGACGCATCCGGTCGGACATCGTTCACGGTCACCACAAGCCGCTCCGAAAACTCAAGCTTGAGGTACTCAAGGAAAAATACTCGGTCAGCATCTCCACACTCCGCGAGATCCTCAGCAAGTTGACGATGGAGGAACTCGTCACGGCCGAGGGGCAGCGTGGCTTCGAGGTGGCTCCGATCAGCGAGAGCGGCCTGCGCGACGTTGCCGACATGCGCATCCTGCTGGAGACGCATGCCCTGCGCAGATCCATGGCCGCCGGTGACCTCGACTGGCGGGGCAACGTCGTCGCGGCGCATTACAAGCTCGCGGCAGTCGAGAAGGACCTGATCGACGGCGGACAGAGCGCCGTCGAGAAATGGGTGCGCTATGACTGGGGCTTTCATCACGCCACGATTTCGGCCTGCAACGCCCCGGCGCTGATGCAGGCGCACTCCTCGGTCTTCGACCGATACCTGCGCTATCACATGCTCGTCCTGTCGTTCCGAGGTCGGATCGCGGCGGAAGAGCACGAGAGGATGCGAGACCTCGTCCTTGCAGGCGACGCGGATGGAGCGGTCGAGCTCCTTGTCTTCCACGTCCAGAGCGGCGTGGAACACATCCTGGCCACCGGCCACATTCCCAGCGACTTGACTCTCAGCAGCCAAGAAACATCTGACGTTTTTGGAGTTGACAGACAAAACCAGGAATGCGGAAGTGACCTCCACCCCACGGGAGAGGGTGCAGATCAAAGGGAGGACCACGATGACATTCCTCACGCGCCGCGCGGCGCTCGCGACCGCGCTCGCCGCCACCACGGCCAGCATCGGCCTCGGTGCCGTTGCGCAGGATAAGCCGGTGCTGCGCCTGTCTTCGGTGGTCTCCGAAAGCGACATCCGCGCCGAAGCCTTCGCGAGATCTCCGACGCCGTCGCCGGACAGTTCGACCTGCAGGTCTACAACGGCTGCGACGCTGGTCGCCGCAGGGGTCCGAGACTGACCGCGATCCAGCGCGGCAACCTCGAGATGGGGCTGATCGCGCCGCAGGACCTCGCCGAACCAGGTGCCGGAATGGTCGATCCTGACCGCCGCCTATGTCCTGCAGGACGTCGACCACCTGCAGGCCGTGTTCGACAGCGACGTCGGCGAGCAGCTGAACGCGATGGCCGAGGAGATCGGGCTGCACATCCTCGCGCCGGTCTATTTCGGCACGCGGCAGGTGAACCTCGTCCCCGAAGACGAGGTGCAGACGCCGGAGGATCTGAACGGGATCACGCTGCGGATGCCCGGCGGCGACGCCTGGCAGTTCCTCGGCGAGGCGATCGGCGCCAACCCGACGCCGCTGGCCTATGCCGAGGTCTACACCGCGCTGCAGACCGGCGCGATCGACGGTCAGGACAACCCGCTGCCCAACGACTACAACATGAAGTTCTACGAGGTGACGAGCCAGATCGTCGCTGACCGGCCATCTCGTCGGCTTCGACGTGCTCGGCATCGGCGTCGGAGGTCTGGGACGGCATGACGGCCGAGCAGCAGGAGCTGCTGCAGGCGCGCGGTCGACGAGGCGATCGCCGAGAGCACCGAGCGCCACCTCGACGCGCGAGGAGGAGCTGGTGCAGTTCTTCAAGGACGAGGGGCTGAAGGTCTACGAGCCCGACCGCGAGGCCTTCCGCGAGTACGCGCAGGCGAAGTACCTCGAATCCGAGTTCGCCGAGAGCTGGCCCGAGGGCATGCTCGACCCGATCAACGCCCTCGGCTCCGAGCGAGCGCCACGAACTGCAGGCAGGCGGGGGCCGGCCCGCGCCGGTCCCCCGGCTCGGGCCGCACGAGGCAAGACCGATGCAGACCGGTCACCCCGCTGGCGCCGCTGCGGCGCGGCACTGCGGCCGAGGCCGTGCCGGCGCTGCTGCTGGCCGCGATGTTCCTGTCGTTCATCGTGCAGGTCTTCATGCGCTACGTCCTCGACCAGCCCGTCGGCTGGACGGTCGAGGTCTGCGTCATCGCCTGGCTCTGGATCATCCTCTGGGGGCAGTCGCGTCTCGGCGACGCGAAGAGCGACGAGATCCGCTTCGACATCGTCTACGGCGCCGTGCCGCCCGCAGGTGCGGCGGGTGTTCCGGCTGATCTTTCTCGGTCTTTCTCGTCGCGATCTACGCCGATCTCGCTGCCGGCGGTCTGGGACTACGTCACCTTCATGAAGATCGAGGAGACGGCGTATCTCGATCATCCCCTACAACTGGGTCTTCTCGGTCTTCGTCCTGTTCATCGTCGTCTCGATCCTGCGCTACGCGCTGGATCTTCTGGGGCGCCCTGCGCGGCCGCGACGACGGCGCACGAGCGACGATCCGAAGGCGGTCGAGCCGCAAGGACTTCACCGAATGAGCTGGGAATTCGGCGTCGACCGTCGCCGCCATCGTCGTGATGGCGCTCCTCGGCCTGCCGATCGGCCACGCGATGCTCGGCGCCTCGATCCTCTACCTGCTGCTGGTCGGGCAGGACATGAGCATCGCCGGCGAGCAGATGCTGCGCGGCCTCTACGGCTCCTACGTGCTGCTGGCGATCCCGCTCTTCATCTTCGCCGCCGACCTGATGAACGTGGGCACGCTGTCGGACCGGCTGCTGGACTTCTGCCGCGCGCTGGTCGGGCGGTTCCGCGGCGGGCTCGGCCACGTCAACGTCGTCTCGTCGCTGATCTTCTCGGGCATGTCGGGCTCGGCCATCGCCGACGCGGTCGGCATGGGCCGGATCATCATCAACCTGATGACCAAGGACGGGAAATATCCCGCCGCCTATGCCGGGGCGATCACCGCCGCCTCGGCGATCATCGGGCCGATCATCCCGCCGTCGATCCCGATGGTGCTCTACGCGCTCGTCTCGGACACCTCGATCGGCTACCTGTTCCTCGGCGGCGTCGGGCCCGGCCTGATCCTGGGCGTGCTGCTGATGGTGATGAACGCGATCCAGGCGCGGCGCTACGGCTTCCCGGTCGAAGATCCGGTGCCGGTGCGCGAGCTGCCGCGCGTCACGCTGCGCGCCGTGCCCGGCCCTGCTGATGCCGGTGATCCTGCTGGTCGGCATCTACGGCGGCGTCACCACCCCGACCGAGGCCGCGGCGCTGGCCGCGCTCTACGCCTTCCTCGTCTCGACGTTCTTCTACCGCTCGGTCAGCCTGCGCACCGCCTACGGACCGTGCGGCACAGCGCGCGGTCGACCGCGTGCGGTCGGCATCCTGATCGCCGGCGCGCTGGCCTTCAACTACGTCGTCACGGTCGAGCAGATCCCGAACGCCATCCGCGGCGCGCCTGGCCGAGACCGATCTCGGCGCGATCGGCTTCCTGCTGATGGTCAACGCGCTGCTGCTGCTGCTCGGCTGCCTGCTCGAGGCGAACGCGATCCTGCTGGTGATCGTGCCGATCTTCCTGCCGACGCGGCCTGGCGCTCGGCGTCGACCCGGTGCATTTCGGCGTGATCGTCGTGGTCAACACGATGATCGGCCTCGCCACGCCGCCCTACGGCCTCTTGCTCTTCGTGGTGAGCGGGATCACCCGGACGCCGATCGGGCGACATGATCCGCAATCTGCTGCCGTTCCTCGCGATCATGATCGTGGGGCTCGGGATCATCACCTTCGTCCCGGGCGTCGTGCTGTGGCTGCCGCGGCTCTACGGGTACGCGAACTGACACAGACCTGATGACCAAGTGACAAAGGAGGCAGCAACATGACCGAACCGACCATCGACGACCCCGACGGAAATCGGCGCCCATCCCAAAGGCAGCCGATCCGTGCTCGTCATCAACGGCCCGAACCTCAACATGCTCGGCACGCGCCAGCCGGAGATCTACGGCCATGAAACCCTCGCGGATGTCGAGCGGCTCTGCCGCGAGGCCGCCGCGCCGCACGGACTCGACATCGACTTCCGCCAGAGCGACTCCGAAGCCGAGATCATCCGGTGGATCCAGCAGGCGCGGACGTCGGCCAGCGCCATCGTCATCAACCCGGCCGGGTTCACCTCGACCTCGATCGCGATCCTCGACGCGCTCCTGATGTTCGAGGGGCCGATCTTCGAGTGCCACATCTCGCCGCTCTTCCGGCGCGAGGAGTTCCGGCACCTCTCCTACGTCTCCAAGGCGGCGACAGCCAAGATCGAGGGCTTCGGCATCGCCGGCTACGGCTTCGCCGTGACCCGCATCGCGCAACTCATCAAGCAGCCGGCCTGAACTGACGTGATGAGAGGGGGCGTCAGGTGAAGGCAGGCAAGACGGGAGGAACGGTCCGGCTGGGCCTGATTGGCGACAATATCGCTCGATCCCAGTCGCCGCGCCTGCACGAGATCGCCGGCCGCCTCACCGATATCCCCGTAACCTACGAACGCCTCGTCCCGAGGGAGCATGGGCCGAGACTTCGAGACGGTTTTCGAGGAGGCGCGGAGCGCCGGGTTCCGAGGTCTCAACATCACCTATCCATACAAGGAGAAGGTGGTGCCGCTGCTCAGCGTGCCGGACCCGCAGGTGGCGGCACTTGGCGCAGTCAACACGGTGGTGTTCGCGGACGGAAAGCCAAGGGGCTATAACACGGACTGGTCCGGCTTCACGGCGGCGTACCGGCGGGTCCGGGGCGAGGCACCTCCCGGCGCCGTCTGCCTGGTGGGAGCGGGCGGGGTCGGAAAGGCCGTGGCATTCGGCCTCGTGACGCTCGGGCTCGAGCATCTGACGCTGGTCGAGCGCGACCTGCCGAAGGCAACGGCCCTGGCTCGGGCGCTGCGGCGGGCCGCGTCCGCGCTCGAGGTCCGCGTCACCTGCACCGTCGCCGAGGGTGCCGCCGGAGCGGCCGGCCTCGTCAACTGCACGCCGGTGGGAATGGTGGGAAACGAGGGCACGCCGGTGGCGCGGCCGCTGATGGCGGGCGCGGAATGGGCTTTCGACGCCGTGTACACGCCGGTCGACACGCAATTCCTGTGCAACGCGGCGGCTGAGGGGCTTCAGGTCGTAAGCGGTTGGGAACTCTATTTCTATCAGGGGCTCCACGCCTACGAGATCTTTCACGACCGGTCCGTGGACGAGGCGCGGCTGCGCCAGGCCTTGACGCAGGAGCCATGAAATTCTCCATCGCGACCGTCTCCCTCGGCGGCACGCGAAAGGACTGCCGACCTGCTCTCCGACATCGCTGCCCTGTTTCTTGCCGTTTCGCTGGCGCTGCCCGGCAGCCTCTGGCTCGCTCTCACTCGACGGTCCTCCTGGCGGGCGGCAAATTCGGCAACGCATTTGCCCGGTGCGTCTGGAACGTGCCGTAACACGCGCCCGCTCCTGCGGTAGCTCAGAGAGGAAGTGCTCCCGAATGCAGGAGTTCGGGCGAATAAATCCGTCGCTGGCGAAGGAGCTGGTGCGTTTCCCCAAATCCTTGCGCCAGCGCAGCGACGGTGCGCAATCCGCCGGAACGAGCGGACACAAGGCGAGGCAAGATCATCTCTGTGGAGAGCGGTTGCTTCGGACAAGACGCCGCGGACGCGAGCCGCCGCAGAGACAGTCGGTTCGCCCCCCTGTTGGCCGACGTCTTCAGCACCGCGCGCCGCGCATTTTACGCCGGACGCGAATGGCCGGAAGGTCGCGCTCCGGACCCGGACCGATGTCTTCGCTGCGTGCGGCACTAATAGCCGCAAGTAGCGCGGCGGCAGGCGAGGCAGACGAAGGGGTGATCAGAGACGGTCGCGACGAACCTTCCCATAGGGTACTGCGAAGCCCTCCACTAACAGCATCAGACAGTCCGGGCTCGAAGCTGCCTTGCGGCGCCGCGGCGGACCGAGGCGTCTACGCGCTGAAACCCGGGCCGCGCGCGCAGTCCACACCTGCCGTGAGCACTTTTCCACGATCCAGGATCCAGGATCCAGGATCCACGATCATGTGATAAGATTGCGCCTGTTACGCTTGCCTCGGCTCCGGACCGAACTGGCGCCTGCGCAGATGGACCAGAGAGGGACAGTTGAATGACGTTTCCCGCCGGCAAGCGGATTGCCACCCTCGACCCCCTCGCTGATTGCCGGGAGATCGCGTGTCTGCTGATGACCTGCGAATTCTCCTGGGACATCGAGCGCGCGCTGGAGTTCGCGCTGTTCCGGACCTACGCCGTGCCCTCGATCTCGGGTCTCCTCGCGCGGACCGGAGAATTCGGGTGCCGCCCCCGCAAACGCTATGACGATACCGAGCTCATCCTGTCCGAGATTCTCGAGAACGGCTTCGAGTCACAGCCGGGGACGCTGCGCTCTGATGCGCATGAACGACATGCACGGCCGCTTCCGCATCGCGAACGAGGACATGCTCTACGTGCTGTCGACTTTCGTGTTCGAGCCGATCCGGTGGGTCGAGCGGTTCGGAAACCGGGCAATGACGGAGCATGAGAAGACCGCATGGTTCCACTACTACCGTGAACTGGGACTCCGCATGGGGATCTCGGGGATCCCCGCCAATCGCGACGCGCTCGAGACCGTCAACAGGCAAGTGGAGAATACGCGCTTCCAACACGCCGAAAGCAACCGCAAGATCGGCACGGCGACGAGGGACCTCTTGCTCGGCTTCTATCTGCCCCGATGGCTGTTCTGGGCCGGACGTCCCGTGGCGCATGCGTTCATGGACGCGACATTGCTGCGCGCAATGGGTTTTTCGCCCTCGCCGGCATGGCTGCGACACAGCGTGATGACGGGAATGCGGCTCCGCCGGATGGTGCTTCGATTTCTGCCGTCACGACGCCGACCGCGTCTGCTCACGAAGGTAAGGCGACGGACTTATCCGGAGGGATACCGGGTCGAGGAGCTCGGAACGTTTTGCCCTGTAGGAGCGCCGCACCGTTACAAGGGGCTCTGACGGCCCTCTCCTGCCATTGGCAGCCGCTTCACGGAGCAGCGGATTGCCGTCGATGAGCCGCCCCTCCTTCAGGTCGAAGTCGCAGGCACCGACACGGACTGGAACATCCCCCATCGGCACCTTGGCAGACCGCAAGCAATCCTTGGGCAGCCATGCCCGATCCTGCGTTGGTCCGGCCATCCCTCAAAGCCGCAGAACCCGCGACGCAGGATACTCTCAGGAGTGAAGGTCTTGTTGCCCGAGCGCACGACAAAAAACGACAGTCTCGGGCTTCACACGCTCTTTCGCTCGTAAAACAGGATCACTCCGCCGGTCTTGAGAGGCCGACTCTCCCGCAGCGTGAAGTGGGTGCGGCCGCTCGCGGGCTTGAATAGCGGCGTTCCTTCCCCCCACACCACGGGCGCAAGGCAGAGGCGGTATTCGTCCACCAATCCTTCGGCCATCAGCGTGGCCAGCAGATCGGCGCTGCCGAACACGAACACGTCCCGGCCGTCCTCCTGCTTGAGGGCCCTGACCGTTTCGGCCGCCTCGCCCTTCAGAAGCCGGGTGTGCGTCCAGTCGACCACCTCCAGCGAGCGGGAGGCCACGGCCTTGTCCAGGCCGTTCATCATGCTCGCGATCTCACCCTCCTCCTTCGTCCAGTAGTCGCGCATGCCTTCGTATGTACGCCGTCCGAACAGGAGCGTGCCGATTTCCGCGCCCTGACCGAGGGAGAACGCCTCCAGCTCGTCGCCCCAGACCGTGCCGTGCATATCGAGTTGCCAGGGGGCGAGGCCTTCGAAATAGCCATCCAGCGTCATGACGTTCCAGGCGATCAGCTTTCGCATGTCCGATCCTTTCCGGCGTTCTGCCCGATCTCAAATTGCAATCAGTTCCTATTCCGCCAGTCCGACGATCCTGCGATGTCCTGAGAGCGCGCGCCTCCGGCAGCCGGATCGCGTCGAGACGTCGTTGTCAAAAGAACCTGTCCATCGTCCGCACCGTGAGCGCAGCGACGGGATCTTCGGGGATCAGCCGCACCTGCCCGGATTGGCGCGGCGCGAGGTGCTCGATGATCATGCTGGCCTCCGCGACCACCACATCGTCGTCGAGCAGCATCGGGAACTGCTTCAGCGGCCAGAGCGCCTCGAACTCGCCCTGTGCCGGCTCCTCCCCGAGCGTCAGGAACTCGAACCGCGCGGCGTTCTCGCAGAGGGCCACGAGCACCTGTTGGCAGTAGGACGAAAAAGGATGGGCGTAGATCTGGAGCGTCATGATGCCTTCGCACGACTGACTTGGGCATGGCGTTTCGCACAGCTAGAATGTTCCTTCGGCTCGTGCGAGGACCAGAGCTCGGCTTCGATGCGATTGCCCTGCCCTGCGCCGCTGCAGCCGGGTCAGAGACCTGAGCAGGTATGGCAACCGGTGAGTTCACTTGACGTCTATACCGACCGTTTGGACTTGAATACAGTCTACCCAGAGCCGCCAGGCAGGAGCCCGAACGTGGCGACGCCCGAACCAGACTTCTGGAAGCCGCGCGTGACATCATCCGGACGCAAGGCTTCGCCGCGAGCAAGGTGGATGACGTCTGCATGGCCGCGGGCGTGAGCATGAAGCTGGGATCTGCCACGGTGATGGCATCCGACAGCCCCGAAAGCATGTTCAGCAAGCCGCAGGGCTTCCGGGTGTCGATCTCACCGTCGTCGCGGGAAGAGTTCGACCGCGTCCAGGGCGCGCAATCGGTCGAGATGGCTCCCGCCGAGACCTTCTGGGCCGAACGCTTCGCCATGTTCACCGACAGGTGCGACACGCCCTGGATGGTGGGCTTCGAAGGCAACAAGGCACACGGATGAGGGAGCACGCACGATGACCGATCTCTTGACATGCCTGTGGTTCGACCACGGTGAAGCCAGCAAGGCGGCGGAGTTCTATGCCGCCACCTTTCCTGACAGTGATGTTGGGAGGGTAAACGCCGCCCCCGGCGACTTTCCCGGCGGCCAGGAGGGCACCGAGCTGACCGTCGAGTTCACCGTCCTCGGGCGGCGGTTCGTCGGCCTGAACGGCGGCCCGAACTTCAGGCCCAACGAAGCCGTGAGCTTCATGGTCGTCACCGAAAGCCAGGACGAGACCGACCGCTACTGGGACGCGATCGTCGGCAACGGCGGAGCCGAGAGCGCGTGCGGCTGGTGCCGGGACCGCTGGGGCTTCTCGTGGCAGATCACGCCGAGACGTCTGCTCGAACTGACGACGAGTCCCGACCGGGACGCGGCGAAGCGCGCCTTCGACGCGATGATGACGATGACCAAGATCGACATCGCGGCGCTGGAGGCCGCGGTCGATGGAATTGAGGGAGCAATGAGATGAGCTACATCGACGGGTTCGTGATCGCGGTCCCGACCGCGAGCAAGCAGAAGTTCATCGATCACGCCAGGGAGGTCGACAGCGTGTTCATCGAACTCGGCGCGACGCGCGTGGTCGAGTGCTGGGGGGACGACGTCCCCGACGGCAAGGTCACCGACTTCCGCAAGGCCGTTCGGGCCGAGGATAACGAGACGGTCGCCTTCTCCTGGATCGAGTGGCCGGACAAACAGACCCGCGACGCCGCGATGGCAAAGATGACCGACTGGATGAACGATCCGGAGCAGGGCGATCCTCGCACAGACCCCAGGAAGAACCCGATGCCATTCGACGGCAAGAGGCTGATCTTCGGCGGCTTTGCACCGGTCGTCGAGGTCTGACACCCCCTGTCGCGCGGGAGCGGCTCATCCGGCAGACGGACGCAAAGCGGTTCTTCGACGCGTCGGGAATCAAGGCCACCGGCGTTCCTGAGCACCGGCTGTATCCGCTGGGTGCCGGGGGGAGGCGGCATCATTCCGCGCCGAATCTCGCGCCAAGCCGCGTCCAGAAAGCCGAAGGTTCCGATAAGCTTTAGAGGCCGCCGGTGGATCTGGGCGGCGCCGAAGCGCATCTGCGTTGCGCCCGCAGCCGAAGCCGGACGCGACGGCGCGAACCGGCGGGCCGAGATTCCACACCTTCAGACCGGCTCCGGTCCAGAGGTGCGAAGCCCGAGCATCGGCGGCGACCGTCAGCAAAGCCTTGATCTCGATCGCACCTTTCCCGGTTTCGGCACGGACGCCGGCTGTCCGTCCATCCTGCGTCAGCATGATCAGGCGGAAACCGCTGAGCGCCTTCGCTCTCTACGGCGGGAACGTCAGGAAGTCCCATTGCGGCATCATCGCGATGCACGGCGTGCGGCAGGCGGAACAGGGGGGCGACCCGGTCGGGACCGAACTGCGCGAAGAGGTTCGGAACGCGCTGGTGCGGCAGCTCCAGGACCTCGTCCAAGAACCCGAGGTCGTGCATCAGATAGTGGGACGGGTGTGGATCGTCTCGCTGCGGAAGTCGCGAATGCAATCCGCGTGCTTCTCGGGCACGACCACGTTGACACGTCGCGCGAGCCAGCAGTTAGCCGGGCGTCATCCGGGCTGGCCCACCCCGACGATGCAGCACTGCGTCGAGATCACCTTTGGCATTGGCCGTGCCCTTCGGATGAAAGCCAGGGTGCCGCGAGCATCATCCGATCCAGGCCTCCAGGCTATACCTGAGCCCGGGAACCGAAGCGGAACTGGCGCGAACGGGCGATCTCGGTGTCGGCGAGGGCCCGTAAGATCGGGCGGAGAGACTGCGAGAAACGATTGCGGATGCGACCGCCTACCCGCTCCTTGCCCCTGCCTCGCGGTTGCGGCAGGGATATGCGGATGACAGACTATGCGAAGGGCTTCCTCCTCACGCTGGCGGGCGTTCTGGTTCTGACCCCGGACACGCTCCTCGTCCGGCTGGTCGATGCCGGCCCCCTGACCCAGCTGTTCTGGCGCGGCACGCTGAGCGGCACCGTCATCCTCGCGGGATCCGCCATCTTCGCGCGGCGGACCCTGTGGATGGCCCTTCGCCGACCCACGGCGTCCGACCTCCTCGTCCTGGCGATCTACGGGACGAGCAACGTGCTCTTCGTCTACTCCACGTTGACGACACTGGTCGCGAACACGCTCTTCATCATCGCCACCTCACCGGTCTTCGCGGCGCTGATTGCACGCTTCGTCCTCAAGGAGGAGGTGCGGGCGCGGACGTGGACCACGATCGCCGCCGTTCTCGTGGGCATCGGGATCATCGCCGCCGGCAGCGGCCTCGGTCGCGGCGGCGCGCTCACCGGCGACCTCGCAGCGCTCGGATCGGCGCTTTTGCTCGCGATCGTCTTCTCGGCCGCGCGAGTCCGACCAGAGCGCAGCATCGTTCCAGCGATGGGCTTCTCCGCCATTCTCGCCGGCATCACCTGCGGTCTGGCCGCGCCGACCCTTAAGGTGCCCGCGGGCGACTGGCTCTGGGTGGGGCTCATGGGCGGGGCCGTCGTGCCGCTCGCCTTCGCACTCATCGCGACAGGGCCGCGCTACCTGCCGGCCGCCGACGTCGGGCTTCTGATGCTGCTCGAAGCCATCCTCGGGCCGCTCTTCGTCTGGTGGGTGCTCGGTGAAGAGCCGGGCAGCGCCACGTTCCTCGGCGGCGCGATCGTGATCGGCGCGCTTGCCGCGAACAATGCGCTGGTGCTCCGCTCCGGAAGGCGACCTGCCGTCCGCTGAGTTCGTCCGCGCCAGCGGCGTGCCCGCCACTTCGATCCACACTGTCGATGCCGGACGTCGTGTTGCAGCGCCACGTTCATCGAGCATTCGCAGGAAAGGCTTGCCAGACCGACCCGAAAAACAAAAAAATGGCGGGCCGTGGGCCCGCCATGAACTCGTCAAGACCGTATGCTGCGCCTATCGAGCGGCTTTCGCAGTCCGCTTCGACCCGGCGCTCGCGGCACCCTGTTCGGCCGCGCGCTCCCCGGCCGTGCCGACGAACTCGACCGTATCGGCCTTCGCCTTCTGCATCACGCCGGCCAAGGCTTCGGCCGTACGCCGAGAAAGCGCGAATTGGCCCTGGACGTATCCTGCAGCTGCCTGCGCGTACTCGGCAGGTTCCTCGCGCACCTTGGTCACGTCACCCAGACGATCGAACGTTTCCTTGGCCGACGCCGTCGCGATCTCGTTGGAGCGGGTCGCGGCTTCGAGCGTGATGCCCGAGAGGCGCTCGCCGAAGGTCGCCCAGACTTTCAGGGCGTCGGTCGCGGCGTTTCCATCGAGCTGAAGGCCGGTCGGCAACTGGCCGAAGAACTTGGTGAAGTCTTGTGCGGTGTTCATGATAGTGCCTCCGAGAGGAAAAGGGTTGCGTCCTTCTTGACCAACAGATGATTGCTGCATTGCAGCATTTCAACCCCTGCCTCGCTGCAATGCAGCGTGATGCCTCCGCGTTCGCCCGTGCCTGACAGAGGCAGGCCGTCGGAAGAGCCAAACCTTGATCGCTGCATGGTGGGAAAATAGCCCGCGCGGACGAAGGCTCACGACTGCTTCGACCAATCGCGGGAAGCAGCCGCGCCGGACACAACTTGTCCTCCTCGGCGCCATGCCACGGCACACCGACGGGACAGGGAACGACGGGTCGGCTCAGGCGGTCGTGCCGCCGCGGTCCGAAGCGTCTCGCTGGCCGATGCCCTGCCTGATCAGGCGCAGAGTTTCGTCAGGCGCATCCCAGGGGATGTAATGGCCGCATCCTTCGATCCAGTGGAGCTGCGCCCCGGGGAAGGCTTCCATCGCCTGCTGTGCCTGCCGGGGCAGCAGCAGGCGATCCTTGCGCCCCCAGACGATAGTAATGGGGCCGGGCGTGCTGTCGCTCCCTTCCTGAACCGGTCCTTCGGCCAGGTCGTGGACCAGATCGTTGAAGGTGGGGGTCGCCGCAAAGGACCGGAGCTCCCGCAGGGCGGTATCAGGCGGGACCTGCCCCGGCCGCGCCGAGATCTGCGCCAGCAGCGCGGCGCGACCTGCCTTGTGGCGCGTCAGGAACGGGAGCGCTCGGCGCGTCAGGCGGGCGAGCCGGCCGCCGGCAAGGAGCGACGCCTTCAGATATCGGCGCTCCTTTTCGTTCCAGAAGCCGCCCGGAGCCAGCGCGATCGCGGCGCCGACGACGCCGCGGCGCACCAACTCCAATGCCACGCGCCCGCCGAGCGACATGCCGACGGCCGCGACGCCTTCGAGGCGCTCGGCGCGAATGAAGTCGGCGACCGCATCGGCGATGCCGTCGAAGGTGCCCGAGCCGGGCAGCACGGGCGACGCCCCACGGCCGGGCAAATCCACGGAGATGACCTCGTTCGTCCTCGCCAGGTCGGTGGCGATGCCGTCCCACGAGACGAGGTTGCCGCCAAGACCGTGCCGCAGAAGGATCGGCTCCCCCGCGCCTTAGCGGGTGAAGTTGAGGGACGAAGCGGAAGAGTGCTCTTGATGGTTCATGTCTCACAACGAAAATTTGACCGGAACGATCCATTCGCCGCGCATGCATGCGACAGGAGCGGCGTGCCGGGAGAATGATGTGACGGCCGGGGACGCAAACGGGATCGAGACGGCGCGAGGGGCGACTTCCGGGCCTTCGCGGCGGGCCGCACATATTGAGTTGATTTCACCAGACTGGATGGGGTGGATGGCTCCTGCCCCCCTGGCGTCACGATGCGCCTTAGTGCGGATGTCATCATCTGCGAGAAGACGAGCCACCCAATGCAGATTACAGCAGTCGGGCTGGATCTGGGCAGGAACGTCTTCCAGGTGCACGGCGTCACGAAGGACGGCGAGATGGCGTTCAACCGCGCGCTCAGGCGTTCGCAGGTACTGCCATTCTTCGAGAGACTCTCGCCCTGTTTGGTGGGGATGGAAGCTTGTGGTTCCAGTCATCACTGGGCGCGGCAGCTCACGAGGCTCGGCCATGAGGTCCGCCTGATCCCGGCGATGTACGCAAGGGCCTGCGTCAAGCGCGGCAAGTCAGACGCCGTCGATGCCGCCGCGATCTGTGAGGCGGTCGCGCGTCCGACCATGCGGTTCGTCGCGGTCAAGTCCGAGGCGCAGCAGGGCGTCCCGTTCCTGCACCGTGCCCACGATCCGATCGTGCGTGAGCGGACGCAGCTCATTGACATGCTGCGGGCCTTGCTGGCGGAGTTCGGTCGCGCCGCCGCCTGCGGAGGTCCGAAAGGAGTCATCCCGCTTCGTCGCCGCAAAGGTCATCGACGACGTCGGCGACATGTTCCGGAGGTTTGCCGCGCCCTCGCCCTTTGCGGTCATTGCGTCGACCGACGCGCGCGGAGTCGTGGATCTGTCGCCCAAGGGCGCTCCCGCAGGGTACTCGGCCCGCGGCATCGATGCGCCGGACCCGCTCGCGCCCAACGTTCGGAAGGTCGGACTTCTCAGCTGCGGCCCGGCTCCTGCGCGGCGGGGAAATGGTGCCGCGTGCGGTTGGCGAAGGCGACGAGCGACAGCATCACCGGCACCTCGACAAGCACCCCGACGACCGTCGCGAGCGCAGCTCCGGATTGCAGGCCGAACAGGCTGATCGCGACCGCGACCGCGAGTTCGAAGAAGTTGGACGTGCCGATCAACGCGCAGGGCGCCGCGACGTTGAAGGGCACGCGCCAGGCCCATGCCGACGCATAGGCGAGCGCGAATATCCCGTAGGACTGGATCAGCAGCGGCGCCGCGATCATCGCGATAAGCAGCGGCTGCTCGAGAATGATCTGCCCCTGGAAACCGAAGAGGAGCACGACCGTCGCAAGGAGGCCGATCACCGAAGCGGGCTTCACCGCCGCCGTGAACCGCGCGACCGCGGCTTCGGCATCCGCGTGCCCGCGCCCTCGCGCGAGCCAGTGGCGTGTCGCCGCCCCGGCCGCGAGCGGGATCAGGATGTAGAGTCCCACCGAGAGGATCAGCGTCTCCCACGGTACGGCGATGTCGGTAACGCCGAGAAGCAGCGCCACGATCGGCGCGAAGGCGAAGATCATGATGACGTCGTTCACCGAGACCTGCATCAGCGTGTAGGTCGGATCGCCCCGCGTGAGCTGCGACCAGACAAAGACCATCGCCGTGCAGGGCGCCGCGCCGAGCAGGATCAGCCCCGCGATGTATTGCTGCGCATCGGCCGGCGCGATCAGGTCCGCGAACAGCACCTCGAAGAACAGGACCGCGAGCCCGGCCATCGTGAAGGGCTTGATCAGCCAGTTCACCACGAGCGTCAGGACCAGCCCCTTCGGCCGGTCGCCGATATGGCGCAGGCTCGCGAAGTCGACCGCCACCATCATCGGATAGACCATCGCCCAGATCAGGACGGCGACGACAAGGTTCACCGACGCGACCTCGACCGCGGCGAGCGCTTCGAACACGCCCGGCATGACGTTTCCGAGCAGCAGGCCCGCGCCGATGCAGAGGGCGACCCAGACGGAGAGCCACTTCTCGAAGAAGCCGATGCCGGCGGGCGGCGATGCGATCGCTGCGGCTGTGCAGGTGTCATGGCTCATCGCGCGGCATCCTCGCCGCGATCCACACGGCCTCCCCCGGCATCCACCGCGAGCTCTCCGTCTTCCTTGCGGAACTCCCGGCGCTGCGGGTTCGGCAGGATATCGAGCACCGTCTCGGAAGGGCGACAGAGCCGGGTTCCGAGCGGTGCCTCGACGATCGGGCGATTGATAAGGATAGGATGCGTCAGCATCAGGTCGATCAGCTCGTCGTCCGAGAACTCCGGGTCGTCAAGCCCGAGCTCGTCGTAGGGCGTGCCTTTCCGGCGCAAGAGGTCGCGGACGGTAAGACCCATCGCGGCGATGAGCGCCTCCAGCCGCTCCCGGCCGGGCGGCGTCTTCAGGTATTCGACGACGTGAGGTTTCTCGCCAGAATTGCGGATCATCGCCAGCACGTTCCGGGACGTGCCGCAGGCGGGGTTGTGATAAATGGTGATGGTCATGCAGTCTGTCTCCGGGCGGGATCGGCTGGCTTCGCGAGGCCGCAGGCCGCCGGATCCCCGGCGCAGCAATGGCGTGTGAGATATTCGATGAGGCCGGTCATGGTGGCGAAGTTCGCGGCATATATCAGCGAACGGCCCTCGCGCCGGACCGTGACCAGCCCCGCGCGCCTCAACTCCTTGAGGTGGAAAGACAATGTGGCCGATGGAAGGTTCAGGGCATTCCCAACACGCCCCGCTGCGCGCCCCTCCGGTCCGGCACTGACCAGAAGGCGAAAGATGTCGAGGCGGGTTCCCTGAGCAAGCGCGGCGAGCGCGGCCAAAGCGGTGATCTTCTCCATATCTCCATGATAGCGGAAATATTTCGGTGCTCAATGCTCCACGTGATCTGGCTGGGAAGCGCTTTGATGCTGCGGAACGGGCTCGCAGAGGAACCGCGGCGGCTTGGGGTTCACCGACCGTGCCCGGCTTCGCCGACCGCAGCGACGCCTGACGGGTACGGGAGACGGGTTTCCAAACATTCGAGGCACGGGTCCACACCTGCCGTTTCAGGAGTCGGAGCGGCCTTCGTCCTCATGGTCCGCCAGCCCGGGGCCGGGACCGTACCGCTCCGCGATGCCGCCTGCCCCGGTGACCGGATCTGAACGGACGCCACACCGCATTGAGACCTGAAGCCTCCCGGGCTCGCGCTCCTTCCGCCGCTCTCATGGTGTTCGGACCGCTCGGCGACACTTCGCCCGGCTAGAAGGCGTTGCGGCTCAGGGCGAAGTCCTGCTGCCGGCGGCCCGCGCTCGCGGCCTGACTACCTGCCCGGATCAAGAGCCGCGTAGTAGGCCGCGAGCGCCGCGATGTCCGCGTCCCTCAGGTCGATCGCCACCATATGCATCAGATTGGCCCGAGGGCCGCCACCGCGGCGGCCGTCGCGCCACAGGCGAAGCTGTGTCGCCAGGTATTGCGAATGCTGTCCGGCGAGCGGCGGCGTACCTTCGGCACCGCGCGTCGCCCCGGGGCCATGGCACGCCCGGCACGCCGGGACGTCGTCGTCCGCGGCAGCGGCGGCGGCGAGGTTCGCCCCGCGCGCGGCCAGCTCGGCGTCCGGCGCGGGTGCGGCGGGTCCGGGTTCAAGGGCAGCATAACTCTCGATCACGCGGACAAGGTCCCGGGGATCGAACCGCGACGCGGCATGGCGCATGATCCCGCTCGACCGCCGGGATGCGCGATAGGCCTCCAGAGCCGACCCCATGTAGGCCGCGTCGAGGATGTCGAGGCGCGGCACGTGAGGCGCCATCCGGCCGACGCCGTCGGTGCCGTGGCAGGTGGCGCAATAGGCGGCCGCGCCGTCCCGGGCTTCCGTCGGCGCCGCGGTCAATCTGGCATACGTTCCGGCGTCCATCTCGCGCACCCGGTCGAGAAAGGCGACGACGCTCCAGACCTCCCCCTCGCGGTCGGCGGGCCAGGCGGGCATGCCGGACATCTTGATTCCCTCGTCGACGATCCAGTGCAGATGCCGCGGCTCCCAGTGCTCGACGGCGTCCAAGATGTGGGGCGGCGCGGGCAGGATCGACCGGGCCGTCGCCGTGCGCAGCTCTCCCGGGGCGGCGTGGCATGTGCGGCAGGCGGCGTCGAAATGCGACGCGCCCAGCGCGACGAGCGCCGGGTCGGTAAGGTCGGGCACCTCCGATTCCGGCGGCGCGCGCAGACGGACAGAATTCCGGTAGGCCGTATGCAGCACCCACGACACGCCCGGCAGATGCCCTGCACGCGCCGAGACGTTGTAAAGCCCCAGGCCAATCACCGAACCGGCCACGACGACAACAGCAAGTGCAAGAACTGCAAGCGTTTGCAGGACGATCTTCATGCCGGAACCTCGGCGTTGACTGTGCGCCGGACGAGCCACAGGCCGCCGGCGAGATAGACCGGAGTGCCGATCCCCAGCATCAGCAGCCCGCCAATTTGCTGCCCAGAGAGATCCGGCGCCGTGCCGCAGAGCTCGGCGTAGAGATCGCGCGGAGCGAGGACGAGCATCGCCCCCAAAAGCGTCATGTGCATCGAGGTGAGAAGCAGCCCCCCTGCCCCCGCCAACGGCTGCCGCGCACCGAACGCGCCCACCCAGACCAGAAGCCCGGCCCCGAGGAACGCCGCCTGCTCGACGGCGAAGGCGAGGCCGGAAAGGCGGGCCGCGGCGTGGAGCTGTGGCAGGTGCCAGGCCCAGACCACCGCGAACTCGATTACCGCAGCGATCAGCGGAGAGATCGCCAGCGGCGCAAGCTGACGCGAAAAGCCGAGGGCAAGCAGCGGCGCCACGACCGCGACGAGGCCCATGTGGCGGATCATGTGAACGGGAAATTCCGGCGCGCTCGCCGCCAGCGGGACGAACCAGAGTGCGGCGAGAACCGCCAGGCCTGCGATCCCGGCCGCCCTCACCGGCACGTCCCGATCAGCGCGGCAGGCAGGGTGGTGTAGAGGACACCGACGAACGATACGATCGCGAGCAGGAGCCCGGCGTGACCGAGGAATCCGTGCCGGCCCTCCCCCTCCTCGACCAGATCCTCGATCATCTCGCGTCCGCTGCGCTCTTTCGCCGCCAACCACTGCCGCCAGGCGCTGTGACCGAGCCACAGGATCGTGGCCAGGGCGACGATCGTGCCGAGACCGATGCCGATGCGCAGGACCGCGATGTCCTCCGCGCCGCTCGCCCGCTTGGCGCAATAGATCGCCGCCGAGGCATAGGACGCCACGAAATGCAGCGCCCAGACCGTGGGCGCCAGCGTGATCCGCAGAAGGCTCTCGCCTTCTTCCGCGACCTCGCGTCGGTCCGGCTTGCTCGTATGGTCCGCCATCAGAGCAACCTCGGTGCGAGGCCGACCACGGCGCCGGTGAAGGCCGCCGTCAGACCGGTGAAGTGCCAGTACAGGGTGACGTTCCTGAGGTCGGCGTCATGGCGCGGCGTCATCTTGCCCGCAACGCTGCCGGCCAGACAGTAGAGCTGCATCACGATGCCCGCGCCCACGTGAACCAGCAGCCAGACGACCAGCGCCCATAGCAGGGCCGGGTAGACGTGACTTGTGGGATCAAGGGGCCACACCGCCCAGACTATCGCCGCCCCCCCGAGAGCGGCGGCCAGCGGGGCCGCCGCCAGCGCCAGCCGCGCGGCTCCGACGACGGCGCGTGCGTTCAGCTCCCGCGCGGCGAGGGTCAGCCCCCACGAGCCGACCCCCAGCGCCGCGGCCAGCGCCGTCAGCCCCGCATCCGCATGCAGCGCGCCAACCGGCGGAAAGTTTGCACTAGCGGTCCAGTAGAAGAAGAACCCGAAGACGAGGCTGGCGAAGGCCGTGGCGTCGCCCAGCATGGTGATCCACATCCCCCACCAGCCCACCGCGTTCGGACCCGCCGCATAGCGCGGCAAAGTCAGGTTGAGACCGGCATCCGCCACGTCCGTCTCGGGCACCAGGGCCGTCGACGTCCAGAGCCAGTAGAGGACGCACGCAAGGGCCGCCGCACCGCTGACGATTGCCGGCGGATACATGTGGAACGTCGGGAAGATGAACGCGCCACCCGTGAAGATCGCCGCGAAGATCGTGATCCATGCAACCCCCGTGACCTGCTGGATCTGGATCGGCCGCGCGTCGATGACGCTGGTGACCAGCGTCTCCCGGCGCTCGCCTTCGGCGTCGGGCAGATAGAAGCGGCCCGCGTCCATGCGCTCGACAATGCCTTCCTGCGCCCACAGCGGATAGCGCGTCGTGATGTAGGGGATCGAGCGCGCGCCCCAGGCTTCCTCGGGGATGTCGTGGCTCCATTCGAGCGTGCCGGCCTTCCACGGGTTGCGCGGGATGGCGCCCTGATCCCGTTTCGGCCGCACCAGATCCCAGGCGAAGACCAGGATCCCGGCCGCGACCACGAAGGATCCGACGGTCGAGATCATGTTGAGCGCGTTCCACCCCAGATCGTCGGGATAGGTATAGACGCGGCGCGGCATGCCCAGAAGCCCGGTCAGGTGCATCGGCAGGAAACAAACGTTGAAGCCCACGAATGTCAGCCAGAAGCTGATCCTGCCGAGACGCTCCGACATCATCTTCTTGCGGATGAACGGATAGAAGTAGGTAATCCCCGCGATGACCGGAAAGATCATCCCGCCGAACAGCGTGTAATGCAGGTGCGCCACGATGAAATACGTGTCGTGGACCTGCCAGTCGAAGGGGGCGATCGCCACCATGACGCCGGTCAGCCCGCCAGCCGTGAAGATCGCCAGCGCTCCGGCGATCCACAGCATCGGGAGGTTCATCGTCACCCGGCCGACGATCAGGGTCGCAAGGAAGGCGAAGATCTGAATGCCCGTGGGAATGACGACGGCCTCGGATGCGGCCGAGAAGAAGCCAAGCGAGATCGCCGGCAGGCCCGTCGCGAACATGTGGTGCACCCAGAGTCCGAACGATAGGAATCCGGTCCCCACTGCCGAGAGCACGATCCACGAATAGCCGACAATTGGCTGCTGGGCGACAGTGGGAACCACCATCGCCGCGACCGCGATCGACGGCAGGAAGATGATATAGACCTCCGGGTGGCCGAAGATCCAGAACAGGTGCTGCCACAGCATCGGGTCGCCGCCCCGCTCCGGATCGAAGAACGGCCAGTCGAACGACCGCTCGAGCTCGAACAGGAAGTCGCCCGCGATCAGCGGTGGGAAGGCGAAGAGGATCATGCCGCCGACGACCAGGACGTACCACGCATAGAGCGGCATCAGATTGATGCGCATCCCCGGCGGCCGGCACTTCAGCGTGCCGACGATCAGCTCGACCGCGGCGGCGATGGACGCAACCTCGATGAAGGACAGTCCGAGCAGCCAGATGTCCGGTCCGAGGCCTTCCTCTTTCGTGGCGAGCGGCGGGTACATGAACCACCCGGCCTTTGGCGCGACGTCGAAGAGAACCGAGCCCAAAACGAACACGCCGCCGATCACGAAACACCAGAAACCGTAAGCCGACAGCCGCGGAAACGGCATGTCCCGCGCGCCGAGAAGCGCCGGCAGGATCAGGATCGAGATCGCCTCGAACATCGGGACGGCGAAGAGGAACATCATCGCCGAGCCGTGCATCGTGAAGAACTGGTTGAAACGGTCCGCCGAAAGGAAGTCGTTGCCCGGCACCGCGAGCTGAACCCGCATCAGAAGCGCCAGAACGCCGGCGCAGAGCATGAAGAAGAACGCGGTCAGGGAGTACCAGAGCCCGACCTCGGAATTGTTGACCGCCGACCAGTATCGCCAGCCGGTCGGTGTCCTCCATGCCGCGCGGAGCCGTCTTGTCTGCGCCTCCTGCACCTCGGCGGGCACGGGTTCGGCGAGCATCTCCGGAGTCGGCGGCCAGGGTCCGCGGGGCGCCCTGTCGTCGGCTCGCACGGCGCGGCGGTCATGCTCGTCGGCCAGACTGGTCATTCGAGGCCCTTGAGATAATGGCCGAGGGCGATCAGCTCGTCCTGCGGCAGGTGGTCGTAACTGGGCATCTCTACCGACGGCTTTATCGCCTGCGCCTGCCCGATCCAGCGCGCGAAGTCCTCGACACCGGTGTCCAGAATTCCGGCGCCGAGCGACAGGCGGCTGCCGACATGGGTCAGGTCCGGCCCGACATTGCCCCGTGCGCCGGTGCCGCGCACGGCGTGACATGCGCCGCAGCCCTCGCGCTCGAAGAGCGCGCCGCCCTGCCGCGCGACCTCGTCCTGCGGCGCTCTGGCGCCCCTGCTCTCGGCGGCGAGCCAGACGTCGAAGTCAGCCTGGGGCATCACCACGGTCTCGAAGGCCATCAGGGCGTGCGACGCGCCGCAGAACTCGGTGCATTGACCGCGGTAGATGCCGGGTTCCTCGGGCAGGAGCGACATGCGCGTCTCGCGACCGGGAAACATGTCCATCTTGCCGCCGAGCGCCGGTACCCAGAACGAGTGGATGACGGTATCGGAGGTGAGCACGATCTCGCTGCGCCGGTCCGCGGGCAGACGCACCTCGTTGGCCGAAACGATCGCGGTCTCGGCACCGTCGCGGAGATACGCCACACGCCACCACCATTGCTCCGCCGTAACGCGCACGACCAGACCATCGCCGGCAAGGCGCTGCGCCGGCATCAGCGAAAGGCCATGAACGAGCAGCGCCGTCAGGACAATTGCGGGGAAGACGATCCCGCCGATGATGATGAGCCCTTCGGCGAACCGGCGGGACATGCGGCGCGGCCTCAGATGCGTCACGACATAGAACGCGCCGTTCAGGACGAGCCACAGGACGACCGCGCCGATGAACATCAGGATGAAGAGGCCCGCGATCTCGACCGCGTCCCGCCCGGCCGGCGCAAGGACGGACTGGCGCCCGCTGCATCCGCACAAGAGCAGCAATCCCGCCGTGCCGACGACGCGGCGCGCGGCTTGACCATGCATGCCGTTTCGGCAGACGGCCGTCCGGTCGATCACGAAGCAGCAGGACAGGACGCGGGCGGCGTCCAGGCCGGCGGCGTCGCAGGCTCTGTGGGGGAAGTTTGTCCGTCATCGCCCGTCGGGGCTGACCAGAATGTGAAAATCATCTCGTGACCGGACCTGTCGGGACGTTACCGATCACAGTGAACCGGGGCACGGCGGGGTTGCAATGGCGATCTGTGCGACGCCCGTCCGTTCGACGGAGAGTGTCGCAATCAGCGATGCGAAACCGGCGCCTTGCCGCGCCCTCGCCAGATCGGGTGCTTCCGGAAAAGAGGAGCGACACGGGTCCGCCATGTCCGAACGATCATCGGATGCCGCATTCTCCGGCACTTCCTTAATAGCCGCCGCGTTCTTAGGCAACCATGGCCGCAGCTCTGTGCGGTCGGTCTCTGCTCAATGGGAAGTCCCCGCCTGCGGTGGTCATGTCGCCTTCGATCCGTTCAGGAGGTCGTCCCGTTTTGCATCACGCGCAACGCTGCCTGCCCGACCCGGCCACCGTGCCGCGCGCCTTTGGGACGGCGCTGCTTTCGGCCAAGGCTCGGGACGGCCAGAGCGTCTTGGGCACCTTCCGGACCTCGGGATCGCTGAAAGTGCTCTTTCCGGTCGTGCCGCCGCGCCTCGAGGCGATCATCGTCAACACCGCGGGAGGGCTCACAGGCGGCGACAGGCTGCACCTCGCGGCGCGTGTCGAAGACGATGCGCACCTGTGCCTGACCACGCAGGCCGCTGAACGCGCCTATCGTGCCGGCGAGGGCGAGGCGCGGGTTTCGACGGAGCTGCTCGCAGCGGACCGGGCCCACCTCGCCTGGCTGCCGCAGGAACTCATCCTCTATGACGGCGCCGCGTTGCGCAGGCGTCTGCGCATATCTCTGGCTGCGACATCGACCCTCCTGCTGGTCGAGCCGGTGATATTCGGGCGGCTGGCGATGGGCGAACGCCTGCGCGCCGGGTGTTTTCACGACCGGATCGAGGTCGCGCGCGGCGGCGATCCGCTCTGGATCGACGGGGTGGACCTGTCGGGCGACATCGCCGCGCACCTTGCCCGACCCGCGATTGCACGTGGCGCCGGCGCCATGGCGAGCCTGCTTTACGTGGCCTCCGATGCCGAAGCGCACCGCGACGCCATTCGACGGGATCTTCCCGATACGGCGGGTGCGACACTTCTGGGAGCCGACGTCCTGGCCGTTCGTCTCCTGGCGACCGACGGCTTCGAGCTTCGCCGGCATCTCGTGCCGATCCTCGACCGCCTGAGCAACGACACCCTGCCCACGTCCTGGAGACTGTGACATGAACCTGACACCGCGAGAAAAGGACAAGCTGCTGGTCGCGATGGCCGCCGAGGTCGCCCGCAAGCGGCTGGCTCGCGGCGTGAAGCTGAACCACCCCGAGGCCGTGGCCCTGATCACCGATGCCGTCGTGGAGGGGGCGCGCGACGGACGGTCGGTTTCCGACATGATGCAGGCGGGCGCCGAAATCGTCGGCCGTGACCAATGCATGGAAGGCGTGCCCGAGATGATCCACGAGGTCCAGGTCGAAGCGACGTTCCCGGACGGCACGAAGCTCGTCACCGTCCACAACCCGATCCGCTGAGAGACCCCATGATCCCCGGAGAGCTCTTCCCCGCCGACGGCACGCTGACCCTGAATCCGGGCGCCGAGGTGACGACGCTGATGGTCGCCAATACCGGCGACCGGCCGATCCAGGTGGGCAGCCATTACCATTTCGCCGAAACCAATCCGGCGCTCGATTTCGACCGGGGCGCGGCCCGCGGGCAGCGCCTCGACATCGCCGCGGGAACGGCCGTGCGCTTCGAGCCCGGCCAGCGGCGCGAGGTGAACCTGATCCCGTTCTCCGGCAATCGGCGGATCTTCGGGTTCAACCAGGCCGTGATGGGAGATCTCTGATGCCCGCGACCATCAAGCGCCCGACCTACGCGGCCATGTTCGGACCCACGACCGGGGACCGCCTGCGGCTCGCCGACACCGACCTGATCATCGAGGTGGAGCGCGATCTCGTTGCGGAGCGTTCGGGATCCGGAGGCGCGCCACACCATGGCGAGGAGGTCAAGTTCGGCGGCGGCAAGGTCATCCGCGACGGCATGGGCCAGAGCCAGGTCACACGCGCGGAGGGCGCCGTCGATACGGTCATCACCAACGCGCTGATCGTCGACTGGACCGGCATCTTCAAGGCCGATGTCGGCCTGCGCGACGGCCGCATCCACAAGATCGGCAAGGCCGGCAATCCCGACACCCAGCCGGGCGTGGACATCGTCATCGGCCCCGGTACCGAAATCATCGCCGGCGAGGGACGCATCCTGACCGCCGGCGGGTTCGACAGCCACATCCACTTCATCTGCCCGCAGCAGATCGAGGAGGCGCTCCATTCCGGCCTGACCACGATGCTCGGCGGCGGCACCGGCCCGGCCCACGGCACTCTGGCCACCACCTGCACGCCGGGGCCGTGGCACATCGGGCGGATGCTGCAGGCGGCCGACGCCTTCCCGATGAACCTCGCCTTCGCAGGAAAGGGGAACGCCTCCCTGCCCGCGGCGCTCGAGGAGCAGGTGCTGGCCGGGGCTTGCGCGCTGAAGCTGCACGAGGATTGGGGCACGACACCTGCCGCCATCGATTGCTGTCTGTCGGTGGCCGACGCGATGGACGTCCAGGTGATGATTCACACCGACACGCTCAACGAGTCGGGGTTCGTGGAACAGACCGTCGCGGCAATGCGGGGCCGGACCATCCACGCCTTTCACACCGAGGGCGCGGGCGGCGGGCATGCCCCCGACATCATCAGGATCTGCGGGCTCGATCACGTGCTGCCCTCGTCGACCAACCCGACGCGTCCGTTCACCGTCAACACCGTCGACGAACATCTCGACATGCTCATGGTCTGCCATCACCTCGACAGGTCCATCCCCGAGGACATCGCCTTCGCCGAGAGCCGGATCCGGCGCGAGACCATCGCGGCGGAGGACATCCTTCACGACATGGGCGCGTTCTCGATCATCGCCTCGGACAGCCAGGCGATGGGGCGCGTGGGAGAGGTCCTGATCCGCACCTGGCAGACCGCCGACAAGATGAAGAAGCAGCGCGGCCGCCTGTCCGAGGAGACCGGCGACAACGACAACCGGCGCGTGCGCCGCTACATCGCGAAATACACGATCAACCCCGCCATCGCGCACGGCATCGCGCAGGAGATCGGCAGCGTCGAGGAAGGCAAGCGCGCGGACCTCGTCCTGTGGAACCCGGCTTTCTTCGGCGTCAAGCCGGAGATGGTAATTCTCGGCGGCGCGATTGCGATGGCGCAGATGGGCGATCCGAACGCCTCCATCCCGACGCCGCAACCGGTCTGGTCGCGGCCGATGTTCGCGGCCTTCGGACGCAGCGTGGAAGCCTCCGCCATCACCTTCGTCTCGGAGGCCGCGCAGACGGACGGGATCGGCGAAAGTCTCGGCCTCGCGAAGCGGACGCTCGCGGTGCGCCATACCCGCGACATCGGCAAGAAGGACATGAAGCTCAACGACGCCGACACCGCAGATCGAGGTGAACCCCGAGACCTACGAGGTGCGCGCCGACGGCGAGCTGCTGACCTGTCAGCCTGCCGAGACCTTGCCCATGGCGCAACGCTACTTCCTGTTCTGAGGCCCACCATGACCGTGCTTCCCGTCGCGCAGATCCTCCACCGAAAGGGCGAGTGGTCCGGCCCCTCGGAGACGTGCCGGCTCGACTACGCGGGCCGGTTTCTACGGCGGAAGCGTCTGGTAGCTGACACGGGGCTGGCCTTCGTGGTGGATCTGCCCCGGACGACCTCGCTCGACGAGGGCGACGCGCTGCAGCTGGACGACGGCACGCGCGTCGCGATCCTTGCCGCGCAAGAGCGCGTGCTCGTCATCAGGGGCGCCGACCTCGCCCGGCTGGCCTGGCACATCGGCAACCGCCACACGCCCTGCCAGATCGCGGGCGACCATCTGCTGATCGAGCCCGATCCGGTGATCCGGCACATGCTGGACCAGCTCGGAGCCGACATCACCAACTCCGTGGCGCCCTTCGCGCCGGAAGGCGGCGCCTACGGTCATGGGCGCACGCACGGCCATGACCACGGAGCGACGGCACATGCGCTCTGATCTCCAGCTCCTGACCCTGGCGCAATGGTTCTCGCCGGCCTATCCGCTGGGCAGCTTCGCCTGGTCGCACGGGCTCGAGAACGCCGTGGCCGAGGGCTGGATCCACGACGCCCCTTCCCTGCGCGACTGGATCGCCGCGATTTTGACCGACGGGTCCGGGCGATCCGACGCTACACTGATGCGTTTCGCCCATGCGGCCGAAGACGACGCGCTCGACGGGCTGAATCGTCTCGCGCGCGCCTTCGCGCCCTCCGCGGAGCGGCGGGTTGAAGCCGAGCGGCAGGGGGCAGCCTTCGCGCGGACCACGTCGCAGGTGTGGCATGTCGCCATTCCCGACCTGCTGTTTCCGGTCGCGGTCGGACGCGGTGTGCGCCTGCTGGGTCTCGACATCGACGTGGCCGTGCCGCTCCACCTCCAGACGTTCTCCGGCAACCTCGTTGCAGTGGCGCAGAGGCTTCTCCCTCTGGGGCAGATGGGGGCCCAGTCGATCGTCGCCGATCTCTGCAAGGTCTGCGCGACAGTGGCCATCGGCACGCGAAACGCCACGCGCGACGACCTCTTCAGCAACGCCTTCCTGACGGACATCGCCGCGATGAGACACGAAACCCAGTCAACGAGGCTCTTTCAGTCATGACAATGATGAACGGCCCGCTTCGCATCGGCATCGGCGGCCCGGTCGGCGCGGGCAAGACCACCCTCACGGCGCGCCTCGCGGAGCGGCTCAAGGACGAGTTCTCCGTCGGCGTGATCACCAACGACATCTATACGCAGGAGGATGCCGAGGCGCTGATGCGGATGCAGATCCTGCCCTCGGACCGGGTGATCGGGGTCGAAACCGGCGGCTGTCCGCACACCGCGATCCGGGAGGACGCCTCGATCAACCTCGCCGCGATCGAGGAGATGAAG
>CAVPXL010000005.1:0-535573 GCA_963709765.1 uncultured Alphaproteobacteria bacterium
CAGCCGCGCCCCCGAGGCCGCCATGTTCGTGGTCTTCACCCGCGTGAGCGAGGCCCAGGGGGCGAGGGCATCGGCTGCGCCCTATCCCTCGCGGCACGCCGGGACTGTCGGTCACCGGCAACTATCACACGATGGGCGGCGAGTACCTGCACGAGGTCCGGTTCGAGAACTCGAGGTGCCGCGCGAGAACCTCATGATCGAGGGAGACGGGATGAAGCGGCTACTCAAGGCGTTCAATACCCAGCGCCGCCTGAACCCGTCGATTCGCTCGGGCTGGCAGAAGGCGCCTTCGACGAAGCCCTGAAATACGCGCAGGAGCGGACCGCCTTCGGCCGGGCGATCGGCAATTTCCAGGGCATGCGCTGGAAGCTCGCCGACATGTACCACGAGATCGAGGCCGGGCGCGGCCTGCTCTACCGCGCCTGCCCCAGCGCCAATCCGTTCCCCGACCCGTTCCTCGCTGCGACTGCCAAGATCTGCGCAACGAGATGTCGCTGCGGGTGACCTCCGAGGCGGTGCAGATCCACGGCGGCTACGGCTTCACCGACGAGTACTCGTGGCGGCACTACGCGGCGCGCGCTACGGCACGCTGGGCGGCGGCACGTCCGAAACGCTGCGCGACCTGATCGGCAAGCGATTGATGCCGAGGGAGACCTTGGCGACGGCATCTCAGCCGGGTACTGAACTGAGGGATAGGCAGGAGACCAGAAGGCCGATTCGCGAATCCGCTGAAGGCGAAACTGGCGCGCGGCGAGCCGGCGCTCGGGCTCAACGTGCGCCTGGCGCGCTCGCCCGACATCGCCCGGATCGCCAAGACGACCGGCCACGACTTCATCTTCATCGACATCCAGCACTCGATCTTCAACGTCGAGACCTTGTCGGACATGGCGCAGACGGCGCTGGCGATCGGCGTGTCGCCGGTGGTTCGGGTCCGCGGCATCGATGATCCCGATGTATCGCTGCTGCTCGACAACGGCGTGACGGGCATCGTCTATCCGGACGTGAACACGGCGGATGAGGCGCGTCGCGCGGTCGATGTCTGCAAGTTCGCGCCGGTCGGCAGTCGTTCGGTGACCGGCGGCTATCCGATGTTCGACTATGCAGCGGTGCCGCTGGTCGAGGCGATCCCTGTGCTGAACGAGGCGACGCTGCTGGTCGCGATGATCGAGACGGTCGAGGGGCTGTAGAACGTCGAGGCGATCGCCGCGGTGCCCGGGATCGACGTGATCCATGTCGGACAAACGACCTTCTGGTGAACATGGGCAAGGCCGGCCAGTTCGACAATCCGGAGATCATCGCCGCGCAGGAGCGGGTCAACGCCGCTTGCGCCGCAACGGGATTGTCGCGGGCTGCGGCGGCAATCGTGACGTCGCACGGCAGGCCGGCGCGATCCGCAAGGGCGCGCGGTTCCTGACGACGCAGACCGACATCGCCTTCCTCGCTTCGGCCGCGAAGGCATGGACGGACGGTCTGGCCGAGGAACTGGCGGGCTAGATCGCGCCGGTCAGACCGATCATGCCGATCGCAGCCCCGACGGCGAGGATCGCCACCGGCGGCAGCTTGGTCCCCAGCGACAGTGCCATCGCGCCGACGGTGATCAGCAGCGAGACAGGACCGGTCGCCGAGGCGATGGTCAACAGCACAGCGCTCGACGCGATCAGACCGACGGTCATCGGCACGAGGCCTTTTCGCAGAACAACGAACCAGCGCTGCCTGGACCAGCTGTTCCAGGCGCGCGCGACAAAGCCCGCGATTATCAGCGACGGCGTGACGAAGACCCCCGTCGCCAAAAGCGCCCCGCCGATCCCGTGAAGCCGCCAGCCGATCAGCGTGACGAACAATGTGTTGGGCCCCGGAGAAGCCTGCGCCAGCGCGAACAGCGAGGTGAACTCCTCAGGCGACATCCAGCCATTCTCGACCACGACAACGCGCTGCAGTTCGGCGAGGATCACGTAGATCCCGCCGATCGCCAGCAACGATTGCAAGGCCAGGTGCCCGAGAAGGTTAATCAGCCCCTCAGCCATGGTCACGCATCTGCCAGAGCGTCAACCCAATGCTGACCGGACCGAGCACCACGATGACCCAGACGAGTGGCAGCCTGAACCAGACCACCGCACCGATCACCAGCGCGCCGACGATCCACGCCATGGGGTTGGTGCAAATCGGCGCGAAAAGGCGCACGGCCACCGCAAGCAACAGCCCTGCCGCGGCCGAGGCGACAGCGCTGATCATGCCCCGGACCTGCGGCAGGTCCGAGAAGCCGGCATATATCGTGGCAAGGGTCAGGCCGATCGCGACCGGCAGCAGCAACAGGCCACTCAGCGCCGCCAGCGCCCCGACGATTCCCGCGACCCGCGTGCCGAACACGACCGATATGTTGACGATGTTGGGTCCCGGCAGGATCTGGCAGACCGACAGAACCTCCGAGAAATCCTCGTGGCTCATCCAGTGACGGCGGGTGACCAATTCATGCACGACGACGGGCAGGACACCGCCAAAGCCGGTCACGCCGATGACAAGGAAGCAGCGGAAGAGCGCGCCGAGGCTGATATCTGGCTCGGACGCTTCGACGAATTCGTGAGGGTTTACGTCACGGCGCACAAACCGCCGTCCACGTTGATCGCGGTGCCCGTCACGTAGGAGGCGGCGTCCGAGGCGAGGAAGCAGGCGACGTTGGCGAATTCCTCGGCCTCGCCCATGCGCTTCAGCGGCACGGTCTCGGCGGTGGGTTTCAGGAACGCCTCGTAGTCCGCCTGGTCCGAGGCCGCGAAGCGCCGTTCCCATTGGCCGGACTTGATCTTGCCCACGCAGAGCGCGTTCACGAGGATGTTCCAGGACGCAAGCTCTCTGGACAGCGCCTTCGTCATGGTGATCCCTGCCCCCCGGCTGACCGAGGTCGGCAGGCTGCCGGCATTGGGTGCCTTGCCGACAATGGCCGTCACGTTGAGGATCCGGCCCCAGCGCTGCGCCTTCATGCCCGGCAGCGCGGCGTTGATCAGCGCGAGCGGAGCGTGCAGCTTGAGGTCCATGTCTTCGATCATGCGCGCGCGCGACGCCTCCTCGACGGGTCCACGCTGCGAGCTGCCGGCGTTGTTGACGACGATGTCGATTGTACCGAATTCCTGGAGGGCCACCTGTGTTGCCGACTCCCGCGCCGCCACGTCTGTAATGTCGCAGGCCAGGGGCAGGAGCTTTCCCCGCGCAGCCTTCGAGCGCAGGTCGTCGGCCGCGGCCTGCAAAGCCTGCGCCCCGCGAGCCATCATCACGACATTCGCGCCGGAGGCCGACATGCGGGCGGCCATGGCGCGGCCCAGCCCGCTGCTTGCCCCCGTGATAAGCACCGTACGCCCGCTCAGGTCGATCTGCATTGTCGCGCCCTCCTAGTCATCGGCGTTGCCGGTCACATGGACCAGCCGCCGTTTCCGCCGCGAGTTGCGGAGGATGATCCAAACGGTCCAGACAAGAAGCAGGATCGTCAGAACAAGCAGCGTGCCGCTGATGGGCCGCTCGAAGAACGACCAGAAATCGCCGCGGTAGATCAGCATCGCCCGCTTGAAGTTCTCCTCGACAAGCGGGCCGAGAATGAATCCGATCAGAAGCGGTGCCAGCTCGAACCGGAGCAGTCGCAGGATGTAGCCCGCCAACCCGAAGGCCAGAACCATCAGCACGTCGAAGGCACTGGTCCGCACCGTGTAGACGCCTATGCAGATGAAACAGATCACTGCCGGATAGAGAATGCCGTAGGGGATCTTGAGCAAGCGCACCCACACACCGATCAGCGGGATGTTGAGGACCAGCAGCATCACGTTGCCGATCCAGAAGCTGGCGGCGAGACCCCAGAAGATGTCCGGATTCTCGCTCCATCAGTTGTGGGCCCGGCTGGATACCGTGGATGAGCAGCGCGCCCATCATCACGGCCATCGTTGCGCTGCCGGGAATGCCCAGTGTCATCGTCGGAATGAACGCTGCCTGCACGGCGGCGTTGTTGGCGGCTTCAGGCGACATGATGCCTTCGATCGCGCCTTTTCCGAATTCCTCGGGGTGGCGCGACAGCCGCTTCTCGATCGCATAACCGATGAAAGTCGCGATGCTGGGCCCGGTGCCGGGCAGTGCGCCAAAGAAGGCACCAAGGCCCGCTCCTCTCAGCATCGGCATGCCCGACCGATGCACCTCGTCGCGGCGCGGGATCATCGAGCGGAACGTGACGGCCTGGATGAACGGCTTGTCGATCTTCTTGCCAATGGACAGGATGACCTCGGAGACGCCGAACAGGCCCATGGCCAGCGCGATGAAGCTGATCCCGTCGTGCAATTCGAAATATCCAAAGGTAAAGCGAGCGATCCCGGCGTTGAGGTCGGCGCCGATGGTCCCGAGCAGCATTCCCAGAACGACCATCGACAGCCCCTTGGCCGGCGCCTCCTGGGTGACCGTCGCCGCCGCAACCAAGCCGAAGACCATGATCGCGAAATATTCGGCCGGCCCGAATTCCAGCGCCCATTGCACGATCAGCGGCGCCAGCGAATAGAGCATCACGATGCCGAAGGTGCCGCCGAAGAACGAGGCGATCGTGGTGGCGAACAGCGCCACACCCGACCGCCCCTGCTGCGTCATCGGGTAGCCGTCGAGGCAGGTAACCGCATTCGACGGCGTGCCCGGCAGGTTCAGCAGTATCGACGAGGTCGAGCCGCCGTATTCCGCGCCGTAGTAGACGCCTCCCAGCATCACCAGCGCGGTCGTGGGGTCAAGGTAGTAGGTGATCGGCAACAGCATCGAAACCGCGGCCAGAGATCCGATACCAGGAAGCGCTCCGAAGAACGTCCCCAGGAACACCCCCAGAAAGCAGTACATCAGGTTCTGCGTCGACAGGGCGACCTCGAACCCGGTGGAAATATTGGACCAGATATCCATCAGACGTCGGTCCAGAGCGCGGGGATGGGAAGGTGCAGCAATACGATGAAGAGCAGCCAGCAGATCAGCGCGATGATCGCGGATGTGACGGCGATCATCCTAGCCGACGCGTCGGGATTGCCCAGCATCGAAACGATCGATGTGGCCAACGCCGCCACCACCAGACCGACTCGCGGCAGCAGCACGGCGAAAATCGCGATGGAGGCAAGGATTGAAAGCAGCGGGCGCCAGATGATGCGTGGAGCCGGCCCCGGCAGCCTGAGCCCTGCCATGGCGACGATCAAGCCAAGCCCCATCGAGATTGCACCCAGCCAGTGCGGGACAAAGCCCGGCCCCATGCGGCGCATCGTGCCCATCGGGTATTCAGTGGCGCCAAAGAAGAAATAGGCGCCGATGGCGAGGATGAAGAGGCCCGAGATGATCTCCACCGGGTCGATCCGCTGCATCGTTCCTCCAGGCCTGCAAGTGCCTTCAGGGGGCATCCGTCCTGACTTTTCCGCACCCGTTGTCCGGCCGTCGGACCCGGTGCGCCCCCGCAGGTCCTCCGGGGCGCCCTGGTTCATGTGATCATTCGGCCTGGTCGGCCATGCCCGCCTGCTCAGCCACCTCGGCCCACCGGTCGAAGTTGCTCGCCATGAAGTCCCGGGTTTCCTCCGGGCTCATCGGTCGGGGAGTTCCGCCGTCGGCGGCCAGGAACTCGGTGAACTTGTCGCTTTCCAGCACCTCGTTGATCGAGCTGTTCAGCGTGGTCACGACGTCATCAGGCACGCCTGCGGGCGCAAGAATGGCCCACCACTGGATCACCTCGAAATCGTCGAGCCCGCTCTCTGCCAGCGTCGGCAGGTTCGGCATCGCTTCAGAGCGCTCCATGCTGGTGACCGCGATGGGCTTGATGTTGCCAGCTTCGACCTGCGGCAGCATCTGCGTCATCGAGCCGATCGAGTACTCGATGAAACCGCCCATGACGTCGGTCATTGCGGGGCCGCCGCCGGGATACTGGATCACCTGCACATTCGAGCCGACCGCCTGGTTCAGCAACTCGCCCGCGAAATGCTGAATTGATCCCAGTCCAGTCGCGCCGTAGCTCAGTTCGTCGCTCGATCGGATGTGTTCGAAGAACTCCTCGGGCGTTGTGGCGTCCATGTCCGGGCGGGCGCCGATGACCAGCGGAACCTGGCCGATCAGCGCGATCGGCGTGAAATCCTCGCGCGGATCATAGGGAAGATCGTCACGGACCGCTGCGTTCATCGTGAACGTGACCGAGGCGATCATGATCGTGTACCCGTCGGGCTCTTGCTGCGAAACGTGGGTCGACCCGATGGTCGCACCGCCGCCGGGGCGGTTCTCGATCACGACGGGCTGTCCCCACATCTCCGAGAGCTGCATGCCCAGCTGGCGTGCAACGATGTCGTTCGATCCGCCCGGCGAAAATGGCACAACCAGGGTGACCGGTTCGCTCGGAAAATCCTGCGCGAAGGTTTGCGTGGCCACTGCGCCGGTCAGACCGACCGCGAGACCGAGGGGTGCGATTAGCTTGCGGCTCATTGAATTCCTCCCATTTTTCGGGTTTCCGCATCGAGCCTCCCGAGCGTTCACCCCCTGGATCCTGCAAGTGACTACGCGTCCTCCCGCGCCACGGTCCTGACCGTGCAACTTCAGCAGAATACGTATGTGTATAAGCGTATACACTTGGATCAGTCAACGACCCGACGAGTTCTTTGCAACAAGCACTCAGAAGGTCTCCGAACCCGGCTTGCCTCAGGTTCTCGAACTGCTCGCGCGAGAACGCACCGGGGATGCGATCCGCGCACTTCTGGACCTCGCGCCCAAGACCGCGCGGCGCATCTTGCTCGACGGTACGGAGTATGACGCCCCGCTCGAGAACATCATGGAGGGAGACAGGCTGCGCGTGCGCCCCGGCGACGCGGTCCCGGTCGACGGGACGGTGATCGAGGGACGGTCGTCGCTCGATGAAGCGATCGTCGAGGGCGCCGAGGCGCAAGGCGCCACGCGCCAGGACGCCGCCGATTTCGATGCCGTCACCGGCAAGGGCGTGCGTGGCCGCGTCGGCGGACGCGCGGTGGCGCTCGGCAATGCCGCGATGATGAGGGAGATTGGAGCTGGACACGGCTGCCGCCGAAGCCAGGGCACGCTGCTCGAAGCGGGTGGGCGCGTCGTGACCATTTGGGAGTGTGCCCTTCGAAAGCCGGAACAGACCGCGGCAGCAGTTGACCGGCTTTCAACATGGTTGCTCACCGAAACGGACACGCTTGAGCTGGGTGAACGCGAGATTGTGGTTACCCCACGAGAAAACAGGGATGTCAGCTCTTCCGGCTGACTTGCTCAGCGCAGCAAGACCAAGAAGCCCCATTAAACGTTCGATCCGCATACCTTTTCACGAACGCCACTGTCGTCGACAGTGTTTAGCTGACGCCATCAAGAAGTATCGCTTTTTCAGATGCTTGCAAGCTGTTCGCCAAATCCGCGCAGTCATGAGGTCCGGAGAATTTCGGCTCTGAGAGACCGCTTTCAAGCCTCCTGGCGCCCATGCCGGTGCTCAGCCACACCCGCATAACCCTCGAATACAACGGAAAAATCCGGCCGCAGCCGGGTCGGGAGAACGCTTTCGCGGGGGCAAGTGGCGGAGAAGGTGGGATTCGAACCCACGGAACGCTTTCACGCTCAACGGTTTTCAAGACCGTCGCAATCGACCACTCTGCCACTTCTCCATGCACAAGCGGCGATAACGGGGGTATGGCGATTTTGGAAGAGCCGCAGGCTTTCCTCCGCCGCCCCCTCCCGATAGGGTGCCCGTGGATCAGGTCGCGCGCGCACACGGCAGGGTCCCGAAGATTTATGAAGGAGCCGCAGACGCTCCTCAGGAGGCCCGGAATGGCAGGAATCCGTTGCGCTCTTGCGCTTGCCGTAGCGGCTCTGGCGGCAGGCTGTGACCGTCTCGATCAGATCGAGATGCCCTTGCTAACACAGATCAGGAAGGGGGACATGCCGGCAGAGGCCACTGTCGTCAACGACTTGCAGGACGGCGTACCCATTCGGGGACTGGCGGAGTGGGACGGCCGCTACTCGCTCGGCGGGATCTGGGTTGCACATCGGGACGTAAGCGAACCGGCAAGGGTGCGGATCACCAGCGTTGCGACCGGCACCTCGGTCACCGGCGCCCTGTTCGCACGGGCAGATGGAAGCGCCCCGGAGACGATCCAGATTTCGTCGGACGCCGCTGCGGCGCTTTCGATCAGCGCGAATACGCCGGTTGAACTTGTAGTGACGCCTGTTTTGCGAGATGCCCCTGAACAGACGTCCATCTTCGGAAATCAAACGGACTGAAGCATGATCCAGCGAACATTCGTCGTCATTCTGTCACTCCTGATCTGGGTGGCAGCGCCGCCTGCATCCGCCTCATTCGAGACACGTGCCGAAGCCGCCTACGTCCTCGACTTGACGACCGATACCGTTCTGCTCGACAAGCGGGCCGATGTGCCCATGCCGCCCGCGTCCATGTCGAAGCTGATGACGCTTTACATGCTGTTCGACGCTCTGCGGGACGGCCGGGTGACGATGGATACCCGCTTCGGCGTTTCAGACCATGCCGCTTCCATGGGCGGCTCGACCATGTACCTCGACCAGCGTGACCGCCCCACCGTCAAGCAACTGGTCCAGGGCATCATCGTCCAGTCGGGCAATGACGCGACGGTTGTGGTGGCCGAGGGGCTTGCCGGCACGGAGGACGCCTTTGCCCGTTTGATGAACGACATGGCGGCGGCGATCGGACTCGAGCAATCCACATTCACGAACGCGAGCGGCTGGCCGAACCCCAACCACCGCATGAGCGTGGGTGACCTGGGCAGGCTGGCCGCGCACATCATCAACGAATTCCCCGAATATTACGGCTACTTCGCTCAGAAGGAGTTCGAGTACGACGGCCGCGCGCCGCAGAACCGGTTCAACCGCAATCCGCTGCTCGAGCTCGGCATCGGCGCGGACGGCCTCAAGACCGGCCACACGCAAGAGGCGGGCTATGGCCTCGTCGGATCCGCCCAGCAGGGCAATCGCCGGATCGTCTTCGTCGTGGCAGGCTTGCCATCAGGCGACGCCCGCGCGCAGGAAGCGGAACGGATCGTGAGCTGGGCGTTCCGGCAGTTCGTGCAGCGCGACCTCGCAAAGAAGGGCACAGTCTACGCCGAAGCGCCTGTCTGGATGGGCGACCACAACCGGGTCGCCCTCGTTGCGCCGGACGATCAGACCCTGCTTCTCCCCGCGACCCAGCGCGGCGAGATCGAGGCGCGCGTGGTCTGGCGTGGACCGCTCGAGGCTCCGATCGCGGCCGGCGAGCCGATCGCGGAGCTGGTCGTGCCGCGGGAGGATCTGCCCGACGCGCGGCTCCCGCTGGTCGCGGACCGCGAGGTCGCGCGTGGCGGTTTCGTCCCGCGGCTGAAGGCGGCGGTAACGGTTCTGGCGAAGAAGGCTCTGGGCGAAGCGCAAGCGCTGCGTTGATGCAGCAAGGGCGCTTCATCTCCTTCGAAGGCATCGACGGGTCCGGCAAGTCCACCCAGGCGCGGCTCCTGGCCGAAAATCTCGAACACGCGGGCGTCCCGTTCCTGTTGACGAGGGAACCCGGTGGCTCGGCCGGAGCCGAGGCGATACGCAGGCTTCTGGTCGAGGGGGACCCTGACCGCTGGTCGCCCCAGACCGAGACGCTTCTTTTCACCGCCGCGCGGCGCGACCACCTGGAGAAGGCGATCGACCCGGCTCTTGCGGCCGGCCGAGTGGTCATCTGTGACCGCTTCGCAGATTCCACGAGGGTCTATCAAGGAGCGGTGCGCGCGGATCTGCGCCAGCTCGTCGACAGGCTGCACGATATGGTCGTGGGCCGCGAACCGGATCTGACGATCATCATCGACGTCGACCCCGCGCTCGCCTGGAAGCGGAGCCTCGAGCGCCGCTCGCATGAAGCGCGCTTTGAATCGTTCGGGTCCGAGTTCCAGACGCGTCTGCGGCAGGGCTACCTCGATCTGGCTGCCATGTCGCCGGCGCGCTGTCATGTGGTTGACGGCAACCAGGACACGAGAGCCGTCGCCGCTGACGTTGCGGCCATCGTCGCGACATGACGGACAGCGCCCTGCCTGAGGCCGACCGCGCCCCCGGCGCACCTCATCCGCGCGAAGCCCTGTCACTCTTTGGACAGGAAGAGGCCGAGGGAGAGTTTCTCGGCGCACTCGAAGGCCGGCGGTTGCATCATGCCTGGCTGCTGACCGGTCCACGGGGCGTCGGCAAGGCGACACTGGCCTGGCGGATCGCCCGCGCCGTCCTTGCCGCCAGACCCGGCACACCGATCAGGTCGCTCGAGCTGGCCGCAGGCCACCCGATCCATCGCAGCACGCTGGCCCTGAGCGAACCCCGCCTGTTCCTGCTTCGGCGCGGATGGGACAAGGACGCGAAGCGGCTCAAGACAGTGATCACCGTCGACGACGTCCGCCGCATGAAGAGCTTCTTCAACCTCTCGGCTACGGACGGTGATCGCCGCATCGTGATCGTCGATGCCGTGGACGAGATGAACGTCAACGCGGCGAACGCGCTTCTCAAGCTCCTTGAAGAACCGCCGGCAGGGGCGGTGCTTCTGCTCGTCTGTCACAATCCGTCGCAGATCCTGCCGACGATCCGGTCGCGATGCCGCGAACTCCGCTGCCGCCCGCTCGGCCCCGACGACATGACACGCGCAATCGCGGCAGCGGGGTCGGATGCGGGCCCGAACGCAGCGCAGCTTTCCGAACTCGCCGGAGGGTCGGCAGGCGAAGCCCTGCGCCTGCTGCACGATGATGGGTGTGCGCTCTACAAACAAATCGTGGCGCTCCTGACGACGATGCCGAACCTCGATCGCGCCGCCGCCATGGGGCTCAGCGACAGCGCGTCCGGCCGCGCCAACGAGAGCCGCTACGACACGCTTCTGCGCCTCATCGACCTGGCGCTGGTACGCCTTGCGCGAAGCGGTGCGGGCCGCCCCCCGGAGATCGAGGCGGCACCGGGCGAAGCCGCCCTTGCCGCCCGGCTCGCCCCCACGGCGGAGGCGGCGAGACACTGGGCCACGCTTCACCAGAGCTTCGGCGCGCGAGCCCGGCAGGGGAGGGCGGTCAATCTTGACCCCTCCTCGCTTCTCCTCGATATGGTCCTGAAGATGAACGAAACGGCGGCCGATCTGGCCCGCCGCCGGGAAACTGCATGACCACTCCCTCGATCACCGACAGCCATTGTCATCTCGACTTTCCGCAGCTCCACCCCGAGTTGCCCGAGCTTCTGGAGCGTGCAGCAGCGGCCGGCGTTCGCCGCATGGTGACGATCTGTACCAGGCTGCGCGAAGAGCCGCGTGTGAGGGCGATCGCTGACGCTCATCCGCCAGTCTTCTACGCCGCCGGCACGCACCCGATGAGCGCGGCCGACGAGCCGATGGCAAGCGTAGACGAACTGGTCGCCCTGGCGCGGCATCCGAAATTCGTGGGCATCGGTGAAACCGGGCTCGACTATCACTACACGGCCGAGAGCAAGGGCGTGCAGCAGGAAAGCCTGCGCATCCACATCGAAGCAGCACGGCGGACCGCCCTGCCCCTCATCATCCACGCCCGCGACGCCGACAAGGACATGACGCGCATCCTGAGCGAGGAACATGCCGCGGCCCCCTATTCGTGCGTGATGCACTGCTTTTCCTCGGGCGCGGACCTGGCGGCGGCTGCGCTCGAGCTGGGATTCTACCTGTCGATGTCGGGCATCGCTGCCTTTCCCCGCTCGACCGAGCTGCGCGAGATCCTGGCCACGGCACCGCTCGACCGGATCCTGATCGAAACGGACGCACCGTATCTCGCCCCGCCACCGCATCGCGGCAAGCGCAACGAACCGGCCTTCGTGGCGCACACGGCGCGCGTGGGCGCCGAGATCTTCGACCTGCCCTACGATGAATTCGCCGCGCGCACCGAGGCGAATTTCGACCGCCTTTTCACCAAGGCCGCAGCCTGGGCCGACGCCGCCTGATGGCGCGGCTGAGCTTCCGAATCCTGGGCTGCGGCTCGTCAGGCGGGGTGCCGCGTCTGGGTGGTCATTGGGGCGAGTGCGATCCGAACGATCCGCGCAACACGCGCCGGCGGTGCTCGATGCTGGTGACTCGCGAGGACGATGCGGGCGTGACGCGGGTTCTGATCGACGCCTCGCCCGATCTGCGCGGACAACTTCTCGACGCCGGCGTGGGCGAGCTTGATGCGGTCGTCTTCACCCATGCCCACGCCGACCATACCCACGGCCTCGACGATCTTCGGATGGTAGTCTTCAACATGCGCCGCCGGCTGACCGTCTGGGCCGACGCCGACACGGCCGACAGCCTTCTCTCGCGGTTCGGGTACGCCTTCGTGCAGCCCAAGGGGTCGGATTACCCCCCGATCCTCAACATGAATCTCATCGATGGACCGATCACCATCAATGGCGAGGGCGGCGCGATCGTGCTCCAGCCGTTCCGCGTCAATCACGGAAACATCAATTCACTCGGCTTCCGGATGAACGGGCTCGCATACCTGCCGGACGCTCTTGAAATGACGGCAGAGGCCTGGCGGGCGGTGCGCGATCTCGATTGCTGGATCGTCGACGCCCTGCGGAGGACCCCGCATCCAAGCCATACGCATCTGTCCAAGACGCTGTCATGGATCGAACGGGCGCAGCCACAGCGGGCGGTTCTCACCAACATGCATATCGACCTCGACTATGCGACGGTCGACGCCGAGACGCCTCCGAACGTGCTCCCCGCCTTCGACGGGATGACCCTGCAGTACGACGTCTGACGCCTGATGCAGGCGCTGATCGAGGTCATCCTGCCAGTCTTCCTGGTGATCGGCGCAGGTTACGCGGCGGTTCGCCGCGGGATCCTGTCCGAGAGCGGGATCGACGGCCTGATGAAATTCACCCTGTCGATTGCCCTCCCCTGCCTGCTTTTCCGCGCCATCTCCGATCTGGATCTGGCTGCCTTCGAGCCGAAGCTCATCGGGACCTTCTATCTCGGCGCGACGTTCTGCTTCGTCCTCGGCATCGCGCTGGCGCGCATCGCGCTGCGACGACCGTGGCCGGATGCGGTGGTGATCGGGTTCTGCGCGCTCTTTTCCAACAGCCTTCTGCTCGGCCTGCCGATCACCGAACGCGCCTTCGGGGCGGACGCGCTGGCCGGCAACTACGCCATCGTCTCACTCCATGCGCCCTTCTGCTACAGCCTCGGCGTCATCACCATGGAGATCGTGCGTTCCGACCGGGCGTCGCCGTTCACGACCGTCGCCGCGATCGCCGGAACGATGAGCCGCAACGCGCTCGTCCTCGGCATCGCTCTCGGCTTCGTGGTCAATCTGGGCGATGTGCCGCTCCCGCACGTCCTGCGCGAGGCGCTCGACCTTCTGGCGCGGGCGGCGATTCCGGCCGCGCTCTTCGGATTGGGCGGCATCATGGTCGGCTACCGGCTCGAAGGCAGCCTGCCGGCAGCGGGCCTGATCTGCGTGATCTCGCTTCTGGTGCATCCCGCATTCGTCTTCGCGGGAAGTAACGTCCTGAACCTTTCGGTAGAGGCAACGCGCTCCGCCGTGCTGACCGCGGCGATGGCGCCGGGGGTCAACGCCTATCTCTTCGCGCACATGTACGGAGCGGCAAAACGGGTCGCGGCGTCGGCGGTCCTGCTGGGGACGGCGTCATCCGTTCTGACGGTCTGGCTCTGGCTTCACCTTCTGCCCTGATCAGGCAGCGATGCTGTGCTGCTCCATCACTCGCTGTATCTCAGTCAGCAATGTCGGCTTGTCGATCGGCTTCGGAAGATAGCCCGACATGCCCATCGAAAGATATCGCGCGCGGTCTTCGTCGGCGGCGTCCGCCGTCAGGGCAATGACGGGAACCCGGGCCATCTCGCCCTCGCTTTCGCGCATGGTACGGAATGTCGTCTGTCCGTCCATCACCGGCATGTGCATGTCCAGAAGCACGAGGTCGAAGCTCCGCTCCCGCAGGCGATCGAGTGCGACCTGCCCGTTCTCGGCCTCCACCATGGTCACTTCCAGCCGCTTGAGAAAGGCGCGCACGACATATCGGTTCGAGGCGTTGTCATCGACCAGAAGGATGCTTCGGACTCCCCGAAGTCCCTGGTTTGGCAACATTGCCGCGGCCGCTTCAGGAGCTGGAAACGACTCCGCGCGCGCGATGGCTCCCATGACGAAGTCGAACGTGAAGACGGCGCCCTCACCCGGTTGCGAAGCCACCGTGATGTTGCCGTCCATGAGTTGCGCGAAACCGCGCGAGATCACGAGGCCGAGGCCGGTCCCGCCGGCGTCGCTGCGTTCCCGGGTCTCGATTCGGGCAAAATCGCGGAAGAGACCGCCGATCTCCTTCTCCGTCAGGCCGGTCCCGGTATCCGTCACGGTGATCTTGCCGCGCCACGCATCGATGCCGGGGCGCACCGAGACCCGAATGGTCACGGAGCCTGCATCGGTGAACTTGACCGCGTTCGAGACCAGATTGCTCAGGACCTGGCGGATTCGCAGCGCATCGAAACTCGCGGTGTCGGGAATTCGCCATCAATCTCGACGCCGAGCTTCAGTCCCTTTTCCTCGGCGGGTCTGCGGAAAATCTCCGCCACCGTGCGCACCTCGTCCACAAGTGACGCAGGCACAGGCTGCAGGTCGAACCGCCCTGCCTCGATCTTGGCATGATCGAGAACGTCGTCGACGATCGCCTTGAGCGTGGCGGTTGATTTCATCAGGATCCTTGCGCGCTCGTTCGTGGTGCCGGGTTCGGGATCATCGCGCAGAAGTTGCGCCATCCCGTAGATCGCGTTGAGCGGCGTGCGGATCTCGTGGCTCATGGAGGCCAGGAACCGGCTCTTGGCCCGGCTCGCTTCTTCCGCCCGATCGGTGGCGTCGAGCAGGTCGGCCCGCGTCCGGTGGACGTCCCACATGCTTCGGCCAATATAGCCCGCCATGATCGTGAACATCGCCATGGCGACCATCGCATCGACCGGACTGGCGGTCCGGAAGAGATAGATCACCACCGGCACGATCAGACCGGCCAGCAGCGGCACGGCCGTCACGACTCCGAACGGCATCCACATCGACCGGACCATGGTCGTATGAAGCAACGACGTGATGACCGCCGAAAATGCGGCGATCTTGGGCGCCGAACCGTCCGCCATCCAGAGCGCGACGGTGAGGGCCGTGAACTGGCTCGAGCCTAAAAAGGCGAGAACCAGCAGCGCGACGATGTTTCGCCGGGTGATGCGGCGTTCCATGCGCCGGAAAAGGACGAGACCGGCGATCTCGATCAGAACGTAGGTTGCAAAGAAGAAAGCGACGAATTGTAGCGACAGGTAATAGGCCGCCAGCAGCGACGCGATCATGATCGACGCGAAACGCGACGGCAGGTCGCGCATCGTCAGTCGGTTCTGAACGCGGATCTTGGCTCGGAGGAGTCGCAGGTTCTGCATCGCTTGCTCTATCGGCGGCACCGAAACCCTAGCAGGTCGACACCTAAGAGTTGATTACGAACCTGACTTGCCGGGTTTCGCAAGATGGTGCGGTCGAGAAGACTCGAACTTCCACGGGTGTTACCCCACAGCGACCTCAACGCTGCGCGTCTACCAATTCCGCCACGACCGCACTGTCCCGGCAGGGTGGGCGTCTCTTAGCGAAACCGCTGACGGGTGTGAAGAGGCAAATTGGCGGGGCAGAAAATGCCCCGCCGAGCGGCGCGCTATTGCTCCAGGCTGAAGGCAGGAAGTGCCGCGGAGACTGGCGTCGGAGCGGCGGCCGGGCTGGCCGAACCTCCGGCAATGGTTGCCGATGCCTTGGCGATTAGTGCCTGACGTTCGGGTTGTCCGGGCGCGAACACAGCCCGGCCGCCGCCATCAAGGGCGTCGAGACCCATCTGGTACCAGTCCGCCGCCAGGTCGGGCCGTTTCGAGGAGCCGATGCCCTGCACAAGGTGGTGCCCCATGAGTTCGCCGTAGACCCGCTCGCCCAGCGCGACGAGCACGAGCGCGGAGCCGATGGCGACATCCATGTCATCGGTCCGGTAGCCCACCGACAGGCAGATCCGCGCCGTGCCGGCCAGTTGCGCCGGCGCCATGCCGGTCTCCAGCACGAAGGCGGCGACGTCCCTGAGCACTTCGTCCCTGGGACGCAGCGACAGGGCCGCGACATGGGGCCGCATCGTCGGACCGAAGCCCTGGCACTGCTTGACGATCGCGCTTTCGCCGACGCCCTGCACCTTGGAGGCCAGATCCTCGCCCTCGGCGATGGCATAGGTACGTGCGAGACAGAACTGTTCGTCGAGCGCGAAGGCCGCGTCCGTCATGCTGGCCGCGGTGGTGAACCCGCCATTGGTGCTCGTAAGCAGGGCCACCTGATTGCAATGCGACGCGAGCGAGGCCGTCTCACCTGCGCCCATGAAATTGGGGAGCAGCGGGACGGCGTCAGCTTCGGCCGCCGCCTCCATCGGCGCCGCCGGTTCGGGCGCGGCGGGCGCCGCGGGTTGCGGCGTCGCCATCTGTGGCGTGACGACAAGCGTCGTTGCCGGCGGCGCCGGCATGACGGCCATCGGCTGTACCGGCGTGCCCTGCGGCGCCACCATCCTTTGACGATAGGCGACGAGAAGCTCGCCGGGTGTGCGCGCGGCCGTCACGGCGGCGCCACCCGAAGTGGCCCAGTGATAGGCACCGATCAGGAAATCGCGTTCGTGCTGCTGGATGTATCCACTCGCCGGATAACCGGTTTGCGCCTGAAACCGCGAGACCGCCGAGCGCGTCCCCGGACCAACCTTGCCGTCGACCGATCCGGCGCCGAAACCGAAGTAATTCAGTGCTGTCTGCGTTTCGCGATTGATCTGACGCTGGGCCGCGCTGACGCTCGAACTTCTGCGCACATAGACGGTCTTCCTGCGCTGCTGGTCCTTCGCGATCGCATGGCCGAGTATCCCCCCGACGATCGCACCGGCTATGGCGTCACCGGCATCCGCGCTCGCCCTGCCGGCCGTACCGCAGACAAGTGCAGCAACAAGGCTGGCTTTCACAATGTTCTTGAGGCACATCAGCCAATCTCCGAAATGTTGTTCTTTAAAACGGTCCGATCGTAACACAGAAATCCGGCATCTCGGAGCCGTTTTGACAGGATGGCAGGGGGCAATGCCCGTGGTTCAGTGGTTGGCATCCGAAGGTCTGACCGACTACGCCGTCGCCCTGGCGCAGATGGAGGCGCGGGCCGCCGCGATTGCCGAAGGTCGAGCCGACGAGGCGATCTGGCTGGTCGAGCACTCGCCGCTCTACACCGCGGGCACGAGCGCCCGCGACGACGATCTGCGCCAGCCCGACCTCTTTCCCGTCCACCGCGTCGGACGCGGTGGCCAGTTTACCTATCACGGCCCCGGGCAGCGGGTCGCCTATGTCATGCTCGACGTGGGGCGCAGGGGCCGCGACGTGCGCCGCTTCGTTGCCCAACTCGAGGACTGGATCATTGCCACCCTTGCCGAATTCAACCTGGAGGGGCACCGACGCGCGGACCGGGTTGGTGTCTGGATCGTGCGGGACGACCTCCCGCCTCTCCCCGACGGAACACCGCGAGAGGACAAGATCGCGGCCATCGGCATCCGCTTGAGACGCTGGATCAGCTTTCACGGTATTGCGATCAACGTCGAACCGGACCTGTCGCATTATGAGGGAATCGTCCCCTGTGGCATTTCCGGGCACGGCGTCACGAGTCTCGTCGATCTCGGAATGCCGGTGAGCATGGCCGACCTCGATGTGGCGCTCGCACGGACCTTCCCGCGCATCTTCGGGTGATGCGGCCGACCGTCGGCGCAGCAACCGCCAGTAGCATTGCCCGGATGGTCCGCTCTCGGCGCGCACGGCATCGAAAGCCATTGACGCCAGCCCCTCTCGGGCATTTTCTGACGTGGCGCGGCGCTTTGGTCCATTGCCGGCGCGGCGCTGGCATTCTAGAAGCGGCATGGATTGCGGATACCGGATCATTCCACCGCGAAGGAACAAGCAGGAGGCACGGCATGGCGGATGCTGCCGTTCACGGTCACGCGCACGAGGATACCCGCGGGTTCTTCACGCGGTGGTTCATGTCGACGAACCACAAGGACATCGGGATTCTCTACCTGATCACCGCCGGCATCGCCGGCTTCATCTCGGTGGCCTTCACTGTCTACATGCGCCTGGAGCTCATGGACCCGGGCGTTCAGTACATGTGTCTGGAGGGCGCGAGGCTCTTCCCCACCAGCGAGGCCAATTGTACGCCGAACGGACACATCTGGAACGTTCTGATCACCGCGCACGGCATCCTGATGATGTTCTTCGTCGTGATCCCCGCGCTCTTCGGCGGTTTCGGCAACTACTTCATGCCGCTGCATATCGGCGCGCCGGACATGGCCTTTCCCCGCCTGAACAATCTCAGCTACTGGCTCTTCGTGGCCGGTACCACGATGGCCGTTTGCTCGGTCTTCGCGCCCGGCGGCAACGGACAGGCGGGCTCGGGCATCGGCTGGGTCCTCTACCCGCCGCTTTCCACCACCGAGCAAGGGTTCTCGACCGATCTCGCGCTCTTCGCCGTCCACCTGTCGGGGGCCTCCTCGATCCTGGGCGCGATCAACATCATCACGACGTTCCTGAACATGCGCGCTCCGGGCATGACGCTCTTCAAGGTGCCGCTCTTCCCGTGGTCCATCTTTGTCACTGCGTGGCTCATCCTGCTGGCTCTGCCAGTGCTGGCCGGGGCGATCACCATGCTGATCACCGACCGGAACTTCGGCACGACGTTCTTCGATCCGTCCGGCGGCGGAGATCCGGTGCTCTACCAGCACATCCTCTGGTTCTTCGGGCACCCGGAAGTCTACATCGTCGTCCTGCCGGCCTTCGGGATCATCAGCCACGTCATCGCGACCTTCAGCCGCAAGCCGATCTTCGGCTACCTGCCGATGGTCTGGGCGCTTGTAGCGATCGGGGTTCTCGGCTTCGTCGTGTGGGCGCACCACATGTACACGGTCGGCATGAGCCTGACGCAACAGAGCTACTTCATGCTCGCGACGATGGTGATCGCGGTGCCGACCGGCATCAAGATCTTCTCGTGGATCGCGACGATGTGGGGCGGCTCGATCGAGTTCAAGTCGCCGATGCTCTGGGCGTTCGGGTTCATCTTCCTGTTCACCGTCGGCGGCGTGACCGGCATCGTTCTCAGCCAGGCGGCGATCGACCGTGCCTACCACGACACCTACTACGTCGTTGCGCACTTCCACTACGTGATGAGCCTCGGTGCGGTCTTCGGCATCTTCGCCGGCATCTACTTCTGGTTCGGCAAGATGACCGGGCGCGAATTCCCCGAATGGGCGGCGAAGCTTCACTTCTGGGCGATGTTCATCGGCGCGAACGTGACCTTCTTCCCGCAGCACTTCCTGGGCCGTCAAGGCATGCCGCGCCGTTATATCGACTATCCGGAAGCCTTCGCGCTGTGGAACAAGGTGTCGAGCTGGGGCGCACTCCTTTCGTTCGCGTCGTTCCTGTTCTTCATCGTGATGCTCGCCTACACCCTCCGGGCCGGCAAGCGCATCACGGCGGCGAACTACTGGAACGAGTACGCCGACACGCTGGAATGGACCCTGCCCTCCCCACCACCGGAGCACACCTTCGAAACGCTCCCCCGTCAGGACGAGTGGGACCACAGGCCCGCTCACTGAGAACCGGCCATTGCCATACGAATGGCAGCAAACACCGCTACAAGGGGCCCCGGTCGACGCCGGGGCCCTTGGCCGTGACGGGCATCGACCGGCGGCAGAGCTCCACCTCTGGCCGCACCAATCGCTCTCGGCGCCGGGATTCGTGGTCTTCATCGGGACCACTTCCGTGCTTCTGGCCCTTCCTCTCCTGGCCGTCTTCGGCACACCGCTCCTGTGGGCGCTCTTGCCCTGGCTGGCCGGCGCGGTGCTTCTGGTCTGGGTCGCCCTGCGCCGCAGTCAGAAAGATGCCCGCCTCAGCGAGACCCTGACCCTGTGGCCCGAGCGCATGCACCTCATCCGGCTTGGTCCGCACGGTCGCGTTCAGGAATGGGAAGCAAACCCTTACTGGGTGACGATCCGGCTTCACCGCAAGGGCGGCCCGGTCGAGAACTACGTAACCATGCGCGGCAATGGCCGGGAGGTCGAGATCGGCGCCTTCCTGTCGGAAGACGAGCGCGTTTCCCTTCACGCGGAGCTCCAATGCGCGCTGAACGACCTCAGAGCGCGCGCCGGGTCGTCCGTCGATCCGGAACGCCGATCCTGACAGGTCGCGCCGCGTCCTGCGGCGTCAAGCGAGGCGCTGCTTGACCATCGGACCGACCTTCGCGAAGTCCATCTGCCCGGTGTAGCGGCCCTTGAGCTCACCCATCACGCGCCCCATGTCGCGGATCGAGCTGGCATTGGTGCGTGCGATCGCCTCGTCGATCGCGGCGGAGGCCTCGGCTTCGTCCAGTTGTCGCGGCAGGAATTCCTCGATCACGCCGATTTCCGCGCGTTCCCGGTCCGCAAGCTCGAGCCGGCCGCCCTCTTCGTAGGCGCGCGCGCTTTCCTGCCGCTGCTTGACCATCTTGCCGAGGATCTGAAGCACGTCGTCATCGCCGACGCCGCTCTCGTCCTCGCCATTTCCGCGCATGGCGATCTCGCGATCCTTGATCGCAGCATTGATCAGACGCAGGGTCGACAGCCGATCCGCGTTCTTGTGGCGCATCGCATCCTTGAGCGCTTCGCCCACTCGGTTCCGCAAAGACATATGCAACCCTGTCCGTTCCGTCCTGATCAACCACGTTAGCGCCTCGACATCGAATTCACAATGCCGTCGACCTTGCATAAGGTCATGAAAGTCATGCATTTCTTCAATGCATCACGGAGTTGACCCTGACCGTCGCTCCGCCTACGTTCCGCCCGGCCCGCAGCCGAGGGAGTCGCCCGATGTCAGATGATGCCGCGAAACGCCCCACGGCCTGCCTCGCATTGGCAGATGGCACACTCTTTTTCGGCAGGGGCTTCGGCGCCACGGGCGTGGTGACGGCCGAGCTCTGCTTCAACACCGCGATGACCGGCTATCAGGAGATCATGACCGACCCCTCCTATGCGGGCCAGGTGGTGACCTTCACCTTTCCCCATGTGGGCAATACCGGCGTCACGCCCGAAGACGACGAAGCCGCCGCGCCGGTGGCGGCGGGCCTCGTGGTCCGCTGGGATCCGACCGAGCCGTCGAACTGGCGCGCGGCCGACACGCTGGGCCAATGGCTGCGGCGCGGCGAGCGCATCGGTATCGGGATGGTCGACACGCGCCGCCTGACCCGCGCGATCCGGCACCAGGGCGCCCCGCACGTCGCTCTGGCGCACGATCCGGCCGGAGAATTCGATATCGAGGCGCTCGTGGCGCAGGCACGCGCCTTCCCCGGTCTCGTCGGACGCGACCTCGCCCGTGACGTGACCTGCGTGCAATCCTATCGCTGGGACGAGATGCGCTGGGCCTGGCCCGAAGGCTACACCCGCCATCCCGGCGGCGGCCCACGCGTGGTGGCGATCGACTACGGTGCAAAGCGCAATATCCTGCGCTCGCTCGCCTCGGCCGGGTGCGACGTCACAGTCCTCCCGGCCAGCGCCACGGCCGAGGATGTGCTCTCCCTTTCTCCGGATGGCCTGTTTCTGTCCAACGGTCCGGGCGATCCGGCGGCGACGGGCGCTTATGCCGTCCCGATGATCCGCGAGGTTCTCGACCGGTCGGACATGCCGGTGATGGGCGTCTGCCTGGGTCATCAGATGCTGGCCCTGGCCATCGGTGCGCGCACCATCAAGATGAACCACGGGCACCATGGCGCGAACCACCCGGTCAAGGACCTGGAAACCGGCAAGGTCGAGATCACGTCGATGAATCACGGCTTCACCGTCGACAGCCAGACGCTGCCCGACGACGTGATCGAGACCCACCTTTCACTGTTCGACGGATCCAATTGCGGTATCCGACTGAAAGACAGGCCGGTCTTCTCGGTCCAGTACCACCCCGAAGCCAGCCCCGGCCCGATGGACAGCGACTACCTCTTCCGCCGGTTCGCCGACGCGATGGCCCGCTGACACCGCGAAGGCCCCTGAACCCTTAACCGCCTGTTAAGAGTCTGCGCGGCATCAAGTCTCGATTCCGGATCGAGGCAAACTCACACCGCATGTCCACCGCCGCTCTCCGTGTCCTCGCAGGACAGCGTCGCCCCGCGGCGGCGCCACGGCCGGGGCCCGAATCGTTCGGGCAGCGGCTGGTGGATCGCGGCGTCCTGACCGGCGCCGATCTGGCGCGCGCCGAGAAGATGCTGGTCCGGCAGGAGACCCGGCTCGAGGATGTGCTGCTTGCGCACCGCATGGTCAGCGAAGCGGATCTCACGACCACCACCGCCCTGCACTGGCGCGCCGAACAGGCCGATTTCCGAGCGATCCGTCCCGATATCCGGCTGGTGGACAGTCTCGGGGTCGAGGCCTGCCTGCGGGACGGCCTGCTTCCCTGGCGGCGGGCGGGCAGCGAGACGATCGTCGCGACCAGCCGCCCGGAAGAGTTCGACGCGCACCGCGAGGCGTTGACCCGGGCGCTCGGACCGGTCCGCATGGCGATCACCTCCCGGGGTCTGCTGCAGCAGGGGCTTTTCGACGTACGGCAACGCTATCTTGCACGCGAGGCCGAAACCCTTGTGCCGGAAGACGAAAGCTGCCGCGGATCGCTCGGTATTTCTCTGGCAAGGGCTGTCCTCCTGCTCGCCGCCACCCTCGCCCTCTTCGCGCTCGCGGCGCCGACCGCCCTGTTCTGGATCCTCACGGGATGGGCCGCATTCACGCTCTTCCTCGGCGCGGCGCTCAAGGCGGGCGCGGTTTTCACGATGCTCCGCGACCGCCGGGAGCCCGCCCCCGCCGAGCATCTGCCCTCGATCGCGCCGCGCCCGACGGTTTCCATCATGGTCCCGCTTTTCCGCGAGCGCGAACTGGCCGCTCACCTGGTGGAGCGCCTTTCGCAGCTGACCTATCCGCGCGAGTTGCTCGACATCTGCCTGGTCGTGGAAGAGGACGACACGATCACCCAGGCCACCCTCGACGCCGTGCGCCTGCCGGCCTGGATGCGCCAGATCATCGTTCCGCGCGGCACCCTGCAGACCAAGCCGCGCGCGCTGAACTTCGCGCTCGGCTTCTGCCGCGGTTCGATCATCGGGGTCTACGACGCCGAGGACAGGCCGGATCCGGGGCAGATCGAAACCGTCGTCGACCGCTTCAACGCACGCGGCGAAAACGTCGCGTGCCTGCAGGGCATCCTCGATTTCTACAACGCCCGCGACAACTGGTTCGCCCGTTGCTTCACGATCGAGTACGCGACCTGGTTTCGCGTCGTCCTGCCCGGTCTGTCGCGCCTGGGCTTCGTCGTGCCGCTCGGCGGAACCACGTTGTTCTTTCGCCGCGCCGCGCTCGAGAAGCTCGGCGGCTGGGACGCGCACAACGTCACCGAAGACGCCGATCTCGGCGTGCGCCTGGCGCGGCATGGCTACACCACCGAATTGATCGAGACCGTCACGATGGAAGAGGCGAATTGCCGCCCCCTATCCTGGATCAAGCAGCGGTCGCGCTGGCTCAAGGGCTACGCGATGACATATGCGGTGCACATGCGCTCGCCCCGGCGGCTCTGGCGCGACCTTGGCGCGCGCCAATTCATGGGCGTGCAGATCGTCTTTCTCGGCACGCTCTCGCAATTCGCCCTGGCGCCGATCCTCTGGTCGTTCTGGCTGATCACGGCCGACCTGCCGCACCCGGCCGCGAGCGCGCCGCACTGGCTCATCCCGGGACTCGCGAGCCTCTTCCTGATGAGCGAAACGGTCAACCTCGCGGCGAGCGCACTCGCTCTCTGGCGGCCCGGTCGCCGCGGCCTCATCGCATGGGTGCCGAGTCTGCACCTCTATTTCCCGCTCGGCGCGCTCGCCATGTACAAGGCGCTGTGGGAACTGGTTCTGGCGCCGTATTACTGGGACAAGACCCAGCACGGCCATCATCTGGCCACGCGCGCCGGCGAAGGCGATATCCGGATCCCGAAACCGCCGCGCCGCAAGGCTGCCTGAACGTCACTCCGCCGCGTCGCGCGTCTCCGCCCGGGTCCGCAGCCGGGTCTCGAAGGCGTTCGAGATATGCCTGCGCAAGGCCGCGTCGGCTACGTCGCCATCGCGGTCGGCAATCGCCGTGACGATCTCCTCATGCTCGGCCAGCGCGTCGCGGCCACGCCCTTCGACCGCCAGCGACGTCGTCGCCATGAGCGCCATCGAGCGGTGCACAAGGTCAAGCTGCTGCACGAGATAGCGGTTGTGCGACGCCAGGTGGATCTGGCGGTGAAAGCGCCGATTGGCGCGCGCCAGCGCCGCCGGGTTTCCGATGAGATCCCGGTCGTCGCGCACCATCGATTGCAGCACCCGCACCTCCTCGTCGGTCGCGTGCCGGGCAGCGAGCCGTGCCGCCAGGCCCTCGAGTTCGGAGCGCACAACGTAAAGCTCGGCCGTCTGGTTGTGATCGAGCGAGGCCACGATCAGGCTCCGCCCGTCGCGCGCCAGAAGCGACTGCGTCTCGAGCCGCTGGAGCGCCTCGCGGATCGGCGTGCGCGACATCCCGAACCGTTCGGCCAGCTCGCTTTCGACAAGCCGGTCGCCGGGGCGGTACACCCCCCCGTCAATGGCCTGCAGAATGAGCTGGTAGGCGTCGCTATGTGGTTTCGGATCGGACATCGGGTCTCCTTGACGCAACCTTGCGCCGTGCCGTGGCCGGTGTCGAGGTGGACGCCGCCCTGACCACGCAGTAGCTTGCGCACCATGGTCGCTCATCATTTCTCGCACGTGGACGCCTGGGTCTTTGACCTCGACAACACGCTCTACCCGCCCGAGGCGCGGCTCTTCGACCAGATCGAGCTGCGCATGACAGCCTGGGTCATGGAGACGCTCGGCGTCGACCGCGCCGCGGCCGACGCGCTGCGGCACGCGTACTGGCGCGATTACGGCACGACCCTGGCCGGGCTGATGGACGAACACGGCGTCGATCCTGAGCCCTACCTGCATGCCGTCCACGAGATCGACCTGGGCGGGCTCAGCCCGGACCCGGCGCTTTCGGCGGCGCTCCGGGCGTTGCCGGGGCGGCGCATCGTCTACACCAACGGCTCGGCCCCCTATGCCGAGCGTGTGCTGGCCGCGCGCGGCATCGCGGACTGTTTCGACGGCATCTTCGGGGTAGAACACGCCGGCTTCCGCCCGAAGCCGGAGCGCCGGGCCTTCGAGGCGGTCTTCGCCCTCGCCGGCCTCAGTCCGGCCAAAGCCGCGATGTTCGAGGATGACCCGCGCAACCTGCGCGAACCCCACGCGCTGGGGATGCGCACGATCCACGTCGCCCCGGCGGCGCTGGCGGCGGCACATATCCATCACCACACCGACAACCTCGCGGGGTTCCTGGCGCTGCTCGGGCACCCCGCCTCCCCCGTTCCTGCCTGACCGCTGGGAACGGGCCGGAAAGCGCGCTAGGTCAGCAGCGATGGACAGCACCGACATCTTCATCTCGGGCGGCGGGATCGCCGGCCTCGCCGCTGCGGCGCTCCTCGCCGAAGCCGGTCACAGGGTCTGCCTCGCCGATCCGGCGCCGCCGCCGCCGGCGGCCGACGCGGCAGAGTCCGACCTCCGCTCGACGGCCTTCCTCCAACCGGCGCGGAGTTCTGCTCGAAACGGCAGGTCTCTGGCAGCGCGTCGCGGACCGGGCGGTTTCGCTCGACGTCCTGCGCGTGGTCGATACCGAGGGCTGGCCCCCGGTCGAGCGCGCGCGGCGCGACTTTCTCGCCTCCGACCTCGGCACGGCGAGCTTCGGGTGGAACCTGCCGAACTGGCTTACCCGGCGCGAATTCGCGCGCGCGGTCGCGGACCGCATCGACCTGCGCTTCGGCGTCGGCTTCCGGTCCATGCTCGTGCGTGACCGCGAAGTCATCGTCACCCTCACCGACGGTGCGCGGCTTCGGACACGGCTCGTCATCGGTGCCGACGGCCGCGCCTCGCCGGTCCGCGACGCCGCCGGCATCTGCGCCCATACGACGCGCTACGGACAAAAGGCGCTGGCCTTCGCCGTCACTCATTCCGAGCCCCACAACAACATCTCGACCGAGATCTACAACCGGGGCGGCGCCTTCACGCTGGTCCCCCTGCCCGATCACGACGGACAACCGGCCTCGGCCGTCGTCTGGATGAACGACGGACCGCGCGCCGTGATGCTGTCGGAATGCGGCCCCGACGCTCTGTCGGAGGCGGCAAGCGTTCGGTCGGCCGGTGTGCTTGGCCCGACAAGGCTGGCGAGCAAGGTGCGGCTCTGGCCCGTCGTCACGCAGGTCACCGATGCCCTGACCGCGCCGCGCTGTGCCTTGCTCGGCGAAGCCGCGCATGTGCTGCCCCCGATCGGCGCGCAGGGACTGAACACATCTCTTCACGATGTGGCGGCGCTTTCGTCCGCAATCGCGACAGCCGACGACCCCGGGGCGGAGAGCACGCTTTCAACCTACGAGTCGGAACGCGCGCGCGACATCCGCACGCGCGCTCGCCTCATCGACCTCTACAACCGCATCTGCCGCTCCGGCGAGGCGCCGGTCGGCGCCCTGCGGCGGGCGGGCCTCGCCGCCGTGCACGACATCGCGCCCTTGCGCCGGGGCGTGATGCGCGCGGGACTGGGGCCGCGCTAGGCGCCCTCTCTCTCGCGCATCACCTGATCCAGCGCCTCGCGCAGACGTGCGACACTCGCATCCACGTCGACAAGCTTGTCGAGCCCGAAAAGCCCGATGCGGAAGGTCCGGAAGGCCTCGCCCTCGTCGCACATGAGCGGCACGCCGGCCGCGATCTGCGCGCCCGCCTGCGCGAACGGTTTTCCACTCTGGATCGCCGGATCGTCGGTATAGCTCACCACGACGCCGGGAGCGCCGAAGCCCTCTGCGGCCACCGACCTGATGCCGCGTTCCGCCAGCAGACCGCGCACCCGGTCGCCCTGGGCCCACTGGGCGGCGCGCAGGCGCTCCATCCCGAACGCCTTCATCTCGTCCATCGTGTCGCGGAAGCCGCGCAGCGCGTCCGTCGGCATCGTGGCGTGGTAGGCATGACCGCCGCCCTCGTAGGCCTCCATGATCGACAGCCACTTGCCCAGATCGGCGGCGAAACTGCTGCTGCGCGTTTCCTTGACCCGCGCCTTCGCCGCCTCCGACAGCATGACGAGCCCGGCCGACGGCGAGGCCGACCACCCCTTCTGGGGCGCCGAGATCAGCACGTCGATGCCCAGCGCCTTCATGTCGAGCCAGACGCAGCCCGACGCCACGCAGTCGAGCACGAAGAGACCGCCGACCGAATGCACCGCCTCGGCCACCGCGCGGATGTAGTCGTCCGGCAGGATGATCCCGGCCGAGGTCTCGACATGCGGCGCGAAGACGACCGCCGGAGATTCCCGACGGATCGTCTCGACCACCTCGTCGACCGACGCGGGCGCGAACGGCGCCTGCGGATCGTTGCCCGTCCGACGCGCCTTGAGCACGGTTTCCGAGGCGGGAATGCCGCCGGCCTCGAAGATCTGGCTCCAGCGATAGCTGAACCAGCCATTGCGGATCACCAGAACATCGCGGTCGGTGGCAAGCTGGCGCGCGACGGATTCCATGGCATAGGTGCCCCCGCCGGGCACCAGCGCCACGGCATCGGCCGCGTAGGTCTCGCGCAGGCCTGCCGAGATGTCGCGCATGACCTTCTGAAAGGCCCCGCTCATGTGATTCAGGGACCGGTCGGTGAAGACGACCGAGTATTCCAGCAAGCCGTCGGGATCGACGTCGGTACGAAGCGCCATTGAAAGCTCCTTTTCTTTTGCCGGCGGGTTTAACGCGGTGACCGGCCGCGGCCTAGCCCCCCCGGGCCGCTGACGGGCGCCCCGGCATGTGTCAGATCGGCCCGGGGCGCCGTTCCTCGCTCAGCAACACGTTCGCCTCGACCTCGCCGACGCCGGGCAGCGCCATGATCCGGCGCCGCAGGACCCGCTCGAAATCGGCGAGGTCGCGCGCCACGACCCGCATGCGGTAGTCGTAGAGGCCAAGCACATGGACGACCTCCTGCACCTCGGGAATGGCCGTGATCGCGCGCTCGAAATCGGCCAGCGCGATCCGTCCCTTCAGCGCCAGCTTGACGCCCAGGAACACCGTCACCCCGAGGCCGAGGCGCGGCAGGTCCACGTCGACCCGCCGACCGGCGACGATGCCCGCGTCCCGCAGCCGCCGGACGCGCCGCCAGGCCGCGGGCTGGCTCAGCCCCACAAGCCGCCCCACCGCGCCCGCCGACAGGGTCGCATCGTCGACCAGCGCCCGCAGGATCGCCCGGTCGGTCTCGTCCAGCGACTCGCTCATATGGGCGGCGCCTGTCCGGTCTTGACGCGCGCCACGTCCATCAGCGCCTCGACATCCGCGATATGCGGCAGCGTCAGGATGCGGTCGTGATAGACCCGCCGGTAATCCTCCATGTCCCGCGCCAGGATGGCGAGGCGCACATCGACACGGCCCAGGAACGTCTGGATCTCGACGACCTCGCGCACCTGTCGCGCGGCGGCAAGAAAGGCGTCGAACGCCCCGGGATCCGCCTTGTCGAGCGTGACGCGCAGGCTCACCGCGACCTCGAAGCCGAGGGCTCGCCAGTCAGGCTCGGCGTGCTGGCCCCGGATGATGCCGGCGCGCGCCAGCCGGTCGAGACGCCGCGCCCAGGTCGTCGGCGTGACGCCGGCCCGCTCCGCCAGGTCCGCAGGCGGCAGGTCGGGCTCGGCCAGAAGGCGGCGCAGGATCCGGCGGTCGGTTTCATCGAGCATGATCTCGGTGCGTAATCCGGCATTGGCGAATGATCAACGACGCGGTCGAGGAAATTCCGGCGAAATCGCCTCTCTCATTCCCCAAATTCCTGTATTTTCGCACCTGGAAATCAGGAGGACATCCATGCGCGTCTATTACGATCGCGACTGCGACATCAATCTCATCAAGGACAAGAAGGTGGCGATCCTCGGCTACGGCAGCCAGGGTCATGCCCACGCGCTGAACCTGCGCGACAGCGGCGCCAAGAACCTGGCCGTCGCCCTGCGCGAGGGCTCGCCCAGCCGGGCCAAGGCCGAGGGCGAGGGCCTCAAGGTCATGGGCATCGAGGAGGCCGCCGCCTGGTGCGACCTGATGATGTTCACCATGCCCGACGAGCTGCAGGCGCAGGTCTACCGCGACCACGTCCGCGACCACCTCAAGGACGGCGCCGCCATCGCCTTCGCCCACGGCCTCAACGTCCATTTCGGCCTGATCGAGCCGAAAGCCGGCGTCGACGTCATCATGATGGCGCCCAAGGGCCCCGGCCACACGGTGCGCGGCGAATACGTCAAGGGCGGCGGCGTGCCCTGCCTCGTCGCGGTCCATCAGGACGCCTCCGGCCGGGCGCTGGAAATCGGCCTGTCGTACTGCTCGGCCATCGGCGGCGGGCGCTCGGGCATCATCGAGACCGACTTCAAGGAAGAGTGCGAGACCGACCTCTTCGGCGAGCAGGCGGTGCTCTGCGGCGGCCTGGTGGAGCTTATCCGCATGGGCTTCGAGACCCTGGTCGAAGCCGGCTACGCCCCCGAGATGGCCTATTTCGAATGCCTCCACGAGGTGAAGCTGATCGTCGACCTGATCTACGAGGGCGGCATCGCGAACATGAACTACTCGATCTCGAACACGGCCGAATACGGCGAGTACGTCTCCGGCCCGCGGGTCCTGCCCTATGACGAGACCAAGAAGCGGATGAAGGGCATCCTCACCGACATCCAGTCCGGCGCCTTCGTGCGCGACTTCATGACCGAGAACACCGTCGGCCAGCCGTTCTTCAAGTCGACGCGCCGCAACAACGACGCCCACCAGATCGAGGAGGTCGGCGAGCGTCTGCGCGGCATGATGCCGTGGATCGGCTCGGGCAAGCTCGTCGACCAGTCGAAGAACTGATGCGACCCGCGTCGCTCCGAGATCTGCCGGGGCGACGCCTCAAGGCCGCGGGATGAGCGTCAACGACGCGCCGATCTTGCAACCCACGCCGGGAAACTGGGCCGGGCTGGCAACGCTCGGCCTGGTCTGGGGCAGCGCGTTCATCGCCATGACCATCGCCCTTCGCGACCTGCCGCCGCTCTGGGTGGCGGCGGGGCGGGTCGGCATGGGCGCGCTCGTTCTCGGCGCCATCGCCTCGCAGCGAAAGACCGCCCTTCCCGCCGGGCGCGAACACATCCCCTACATCCTCACCATCGGCGTTCTCGGCGCGGCGATCCCGTTCTTCCTGCTGGCCTGGGGGCAGCAATTCGTTCCCTCGGCTTTCGCGGGCGTTTCAATGGCTTCCGTCGCGCTCTTCGTGTTGCCGCTCGCACATGTCTTCGTGCCCGGCGAGCGCCTGTCCTGGCCCAAATTCGCGGGCGTCGCGACTGGATTCGCGGGCGTGCTCGTGCTGATCGGCGAACGCGCCGTGGCGGGCGGCGGTCAGGCCATCGGGCAGCTCGCCTGCGTCGGCGCCGCCGCCTGCTACGCTGTCAGCTCCATCGTCACCCGCCGCTGCCCCGCCATCGGCCCGATCCGGCTCGCCACCTGGCAGACCGGCGTCGGCGCGCTGATCCTGGTGCCCGTGGCGCTCTGGCAGGAGGGCGTGCCCGACCTGCCCGCCTGGCCGTCGCTCCTGGCGCTGCTCTACCTCGCGGCGATCCCGACGGCGGCGGCGAACCTCCTGCGCGTCTGGATCGTCCGCAGCGCGGGGCCGAGCTTCATGAGCCTCGTGAACTACCAGGTGCCGGCCTGGTCGATCATCCTCGGCATCGCACTGCTGGGCGAACCGGCCCCGGCCGGCCTCTTCGCGGCACTCGTCCTCATCCTCGGCGGCATCGGCATCAGCCAGATCCGCCGCTGATCACGCGGCGCCGGCACCCGTTGCAGACTGATTCGACGCCAAGCCCCGCACGGTCGTACTTATTCAAAAGTCTGCAACTTCAGTTAGAAATTTAACTATGACTTGAAGAAGCCTTCATCCACCGGATGTATTTGCGCCTGCTTCCATTGACGAACCGCAGGAGAACAAAGGTAGATCTGAGCCGGTAACGATTTCAACGGTTCGGGTTTTGGAATGCGGCTCAATATCCTCGACGGCTTTCGCGGTGTTTTTCTGGTGTTTATGGTCGTCGTCCACCTGAACGAGGTCTTCGACGTCACCCTTGGAAAGCTGAACCACCACTATTTCGGGTGGGTTGAGGATGCCCAGGGCTTCGTCTTCATCTCGGGTCTTGTCGTAGGACTTGTCTATGGCCGCATCCTGATTGGGCGCGGTTTCGATCTCATGCGGCAGGCGGTCTATCGCCGCGCCCGCACGATCTATTCCCATCAGGCAGCGCTCATTCTTCTGTTCGCGACCATTGCCCTGCTCTGGCGATCAGGAAGCGAACCCGGCGTCCTGACCCACTATGCCGAGGCGCCGTTTGCGTTCGTCACGGCGTCGCTCGCACTCGTTTCCGGCTCCATGCATCTGGGCATTCTCCCGATGTACATCTGGTTCATGCTTGCCACGCCGTTGGTGCTTCGTGCTTTTGCCAAAGGCCGCGCCGCTGTTGTGTTCGCCGTCATGGCAGGGTTGTGGCTCTTCGCTCAGACCGGCCTCACCGACGTCCTGCTTGCACAAGGCGAAGACGTCTTGCGCCAGTTGGGCTCGCCGATACCTCTGGGCATCTTCTTCGACGTCACCGCCTGGCAGATCGTCTTTTTCAGCGGTCTCTTCGCAGGTTGGTTGCTGGCGAACGACCGCCTCGACCTATCGCTCTTGAAGACAAACACGGCTCGTCGTGTCGCGGGAGTGGCGCTGGTGGTCACTCTTTTCCTCGGGGTTTACGACCGCATCATCTTCGACGACTGGATCTCAGCCGATTTCAGCTCTGCGATATTGGCGACCATCGACAGGGGGGCATTCTCGCCGATCTATCTCGTCGCCTTCGCCGCGGATCTCTATCTCGTGGTCTGGCTCATGGTAGCCGGATCGGAGAATTCCTTCGGTATCGTCAGACTGATGGCCACGACCCTGCGACAGGTGGTGACCTGGAAACCGCTCGTCTTTCTCGGGCAGCATTCTCTCCACGTCTTCACGTGGCACATCCTGATTGCCTACGCAGCCAGCATAGCCATCGAAAAAGGCGAAGTAAGCGAACTCGAAGGATCGATCCTGTTGCTGGCGGGCGTGGCGTCGCTACTGATCCCTGCTTCGTTTCACGCCTGGCTGCAGCGACGCGAGCGTGCCGCGCACCGCCCGCGTTCGGCAGCTCTGCAGCAGTCAACTTGAAGTAGCACTCCGCACCGCGCCCGCGCTCTGCACGGCGTCCGCCACCTGCTCGACCACCGTACGCATCAGCGTGTCGTCCTCGGCCTCGGCCATCACCCGGATCAGCGGCTCCGTCCCGGACTTGCGGATCACAAGCCGTCCCGTCCCCTCCAGACGCGCCTCGGCCTCGGCGATGGCCGCCTTGACCCGGGCGTGCTTGAGCGGCTCGCTTCCGGCGACGAACCGGACGTTCTTCAGCAATTGCGGCACCGGCTCGAACTGGCGCAGAAGATCGCTCGCCCGCCGGCCCGTCCGCACCATCTCGGCCAGGAACTGCAACCCGGCGATCAACCCGTCTCCGGTGGTCGCGTAATCGGTCATCACGATGTGCCCCGACTGCTCCCCGCCGAGGTTCCAGCCGTTCGCCCGCATCGCCTCCACCACGTAGCGGTCGCCGACCTTCGTGCGGTGCAGCGTCAGCCCCCGCGTCGCCAGATGCCGCTCCAGCCCGAGGTTGGACATGATCGTGGCCACCAGCGTGCCGCCCGCCAGCCGTTCCTCCTCGGCCCAGCGCGAGGCCAGCAGCGCCATGAGCTGGTCGCCGTCGGCGACCTCGCCCTTCTCGTCGATGATCATGATCCGGTCGGCGTCCCCGTCCAGGCAGATGCCCAGATCGGCCCGGGTCTCGCGCACCGTCCGCGCCGCCAGCTGCGGCAGGGTCGAGCCGCAATCGGCGTTGATGTTGAACCCGTTCGGCTCCACGCCCACGGGCACCACCTCGGCGCCCAGCTCCCACAGGACCTGCGGCGCGGCCTTGTAGGCGGCGCCGTTCGCGCAATCCACCACGACCCGCAGATCGCTCAGCTGTCCGCGCGCCGGAAACGTGGTCTTGGCATATTCCACATAGCGCCCGAGGCCGTCGTCGATGCGCTTGGCGCGCCCGATCTGGTCCGCCTCCGCCAGCGCGATGTTCCCGGCCACCAGCGCCTCGATCCCCACTTCCTTCTCGTCGCTCAACTTGTAGCCGTCGGGCCCGAAGAACTTGATGCCGTTGTCGTGGTGCGGATTGTGGCTGGCCGAGATCATGATGCCCAGGTCGGCGCGCATGGAATGGGTCAGCAGGCCGACCGCCGGCGTCGGCACCGGACCCAGCAGCAGAACGTCCATCCCCGTCGAGGTCAGCCCCGCCGTCAGCGCCGTCTCCAGCATGTAGCACGACAGGCGCGTGTCCTTGCCGATCACGACGCGGTGGCTGCGCTCCTCGTTCTGACGGAAGAACCGGCCGGCGGCGGCGCCGAGCCGCAGCGCCGTCTCCGCCGTCATGGGATGGGAATTGGCCCGCCCCCTCACCCCGTCGGTGCCGAACAACTTGCGTGTCATCTGCCTTCACCCTCCGTCACGGCCCGCCAGAGGAGCAGCGCCTGCGCCGTGGCGGCAATATCATGCACACGCAGGACCTGCACCCCCTGCGCGGCCCCAGCCAGCGCGACTGCGATCGACCCCGGCATCCGCGCATCCGCCCGCGCCACGCCCGCAAGCTTGCCGATGAAGCCCTTGCGCGATGCCCCGAGCAACACCGCGCAGCCCAGCCCGTGAAAGAGCGACAGCCCGCGGATCAGCGTCAGGTTATGCTCGACGCTCTTGCCGAAACCGATGCCAGGATCGATGATGATGCGGCTGCGCGCGATGCCTGCCGCCTCGGCGTGGGCAACCCGCTCCTCCAGCCAGTCGTAGACATCGAGAAGAACATTCCCGTAGACCGGGTCCCGCTGCATCGTCCCGGGCTCGCCGCGCATGTGCATCAGGCAGACGGGGACGCTCGCCGACGCCACCAGCGGCGCCATCGCCGGATCGAAGGCGAGCGCCGAGACATCGTTGACCAGACCCGCGCCACCAGCCAGCGCGGACCTGGCGACGACCGCCTTGCGCGTGTCGATCGAGACGGGAACGCCAAGCGCCGCCGCGGCTTCGAGCGCCGGGGTCACCCGAGCCAGCTCGTCCCCGGCCGGCACGACGGCGGCGCCGGGACGGGTCGATTCGCCGCCGATATCGAGAATGTCGGCGCCGGCGTCGCAAAGCGCTTCGGCCTGGGCCCGTGCCGCGTCGCGAGTCGCGAACCGTCCGCCGTCGGAAAAGCTGTCGGGCGTCACGTTCAGGATGCCCATCAGGCGCGGCCGGTCGAGTGACAGACCCAGGACCTCTGCCCGTGCGCCGGTCAGTCGCCTCCGCCAGTCAGCCGGGAGGTCGCGCGCCGGAACGATTTCAGGGGCGGCGTCGCGCGTCATCTTCTGCACATGCGTGAACCAGCCCGGACCCCCGGCAAGGGGCAACGCATCTGCGGGCCGCGCCGGACCGATCTGCGCCAGCGGGCGCCAGTAGATCACCTTGCCCCCTCGTCCGGGTCGGTCAGGGATGCGGTGTCCAGGGGCCGCCATTCCGCCTCGACCCCGCGTGGGGGCGCCTCGCCCACGTAGATCAGACGCTCGGCCTGCATCAGTCGCGCGAACCAGGCCGTGAGCGACGCACCTTCGGAGGGCTCGCCGGCGAACCCGTCCGGCGTGTCGAGCACGATCTTGGAAGGCGCCCAGACGGTGATCCGCCGGTTCCGGATCGCCCAGTCGAGCTCGGTGCGCGTGCCGGTGACGATGCAGCGCCGGTCCCGCGCGGCCAGCAGCCAGGCGTTCTGCTCGATGGCCAGCAGGTCGACCCGCCTTTGCGCGGCCGGCGCGTTCGCCGTCGGCCCCTTGGCGTCCGGCATCCCGACGCACAGGATCGCCGGCTGCCCCGCCAGGGCGTCGAGCCAGGCGCCGAGACGTTCGGACGCCACCGCCTCGTTCGAAAGGTGCACGACGATCGGATGGGGTGCGTCCCCGTCCACCGCACGACGCGCCGGGCGCGCGCTACGGGCGATCTCGACCCCAAGGGCGCCCGGTCCGCGGTCGAGCTTCTCGATGCGGACGAAACACCTCTGCGCCCGCGGCTCGGCCAGGATCCGCGCCGCCACGCGATCGGCCAGGGTCTCGAGAAGGTTCAGTCGCTCGGCGGCCAGCTCGGTGGCGATCGCCTCGGTCAGCGCGTCGTAGGACAGGATGCGGTCCACGTCGTCGTCCAGCGGCGCATCGGGCGGGCGAACCTCGACCACCACGTTGAAACGGAGCCGCTGCCTGCGGCCCCGTTCTGGCTGGAACGCACCGATGTCCGCCTCGACGACGTGATCGCGCAGCGAGATGCGGTCGGCCGGATCGCTGGACGCCGTCGCCTCTGCCCGCTCGGACGGATGGGCGAAGGCCAGGCGGATGTCGTGGGTCATCGGGCGCGCCTCGCGCAGGAACGGCCCCTACCTATGCCCGCAAGCGCCGCCGGCACAAGCCGCCGTGCCCCGCGCCGTCAGCCTTTGGTGCGGTAGAAGTGGTGCATGCCGATCGTCGATGTGCGGGCAAAGACCCGCGACCAGGACGGCGAGACCGCTTTCGTATGATAGTGGGTCGCCCCGCCGGTGAGCGCGCGCGGCGCGCCGTCGATCATCAGGCGCGCCACCTTGCCGACCCGGCCGAAGGCGCGCAGGTTGGCGATCTTCTCGGCCTTGCCGTCGCAGAGATAGCTGAACTGGCACTGGTAGCGCTTGCCCGTTCCCTGCTGGACGACGCCGCAGACGCTGTCCGGATAGGCCGTGCTGTCGACCCGGTTCAAGATGACCTCGGCCACCGCGAAAAGGCCGCGCACGCCCTCGCCGCGGGCCTCGAAATAGAGCGCCTGCGTCAGGCACTCCCATTCGTCGCCGCCCGATGCGACCGGCTGATCCTCGAGCCAGCCGCGATCATAGCGGACCGTGGACCGCGCCTGCGGGCGGATGGTGACCGCCACAAGCCGCTCTTCGTCGTTTTCCAGCAATTCGTCCGTGCCCAACGTCCTGTCCGGCGCGTTCGACGAACTGATCACCACCTCGGCTTTGGCCTCGCTCGTGCTGAACCCCATTATCAACACGGCGGCCGTCATTGCGATCGCTCGCAGCATTCGATCCCCCTCAAAAAAACTGGCCATCACCCCGACGGCGTGCAGCTCGCCGTCGGTCAGAGGGGGTAAGGAGGTTTCAGCCGGGGGTCCAGTAACCTTGCGTTAACCAGTTTCACCGAACGCACCAATACACAGGCCGCCCGCGAATTGTCGCGAACGAAGAGAAGCGTTTCGGCAAATTTTCGCCTAATTGGGCAATTTAATGCCGATCCCGGATCGCCAGCTGTCCGGCCGCCAGCCGCGCGACCGGGACCCGGAAGGGCGAACAGGACACGTAATCGAATCCCGCCGCGCGGCAGAACGCGATGCTGTCGGGATCGCCCCCATGTTCGCCACAGACCGACAGCGTGATGTCGGGGCGCGCCGCTCGGCCGCGGGCGGCGCCGATGGTCAGCAACTCCCCGACCCCCTCGAGATCGAGCCGGTGGAACGGATCCTCCGGAAACACTCCCTGCGCCACGTAGGAGCCCATGAAGCGGCCCGCATCGTCACGGCTGAGCCCGTAGGTCATCTGGGTCAGGTCGTTGGTGCCAAAGCTCAGGAACGCCGCGTGGGCCGCGATGTCGCCCGCCCTGAGGGCCGCGCGCGGGGTCTCGACCATCACCCCCAGACGATAGTGGAACGTGGCATCCGTCTCGCTGCTGACGGCGGCGGCGACGGCGTCGATCCGCGCCTTGACCAGCTCCACCTCGCGACGGGCCGAAACCAGCGGAATCATCACCTCGGGCACGATCGGCGCGCCGCGGCGGCCGCTCTCGACGGCGGCCTCGAAGATCGCGCGCGCCTGCATGTCGTAGATCTCCGGCACCGTGATGCCGAGCCGCACGCCGCGCATGCCGAGCATCGGGTTGAACTCCGACAGCGCCTCGATTCGCCGGGTCACGTGGCCCACCGGCAGGCCAAGCGCCGAGGCCAGGTCGCGGATCCCCTCCCGGCTGGTCGGCAGGAACTCGTGCAGCGGCGGGTCGAACAGGCGAATGCAGACCGGCAACCCCGCCATGATCTCGAAGATCTGGATGAAATCCTCGCGCTGCATGGGCAGGAGCCGCGCCAGCGCCTCGCCCCGGTCGTCCGACTTGTCGGTGAAGATCACCTCGCGCATCACCGTCAGACGGTCTTCCTCGAAGAACATGTGCTCGGTCCGGGTGAGCCCGATTCCCTCGGCCGCGAAGGTGCGGGCCATCTGCGCTTCGGCCGGCGTGTCGGCATTGGCCCGAACCCCGATGTCGCGCGCCGCGTCGGCCCAGCCGAGCAGTGTCCGGAACGCATCGTCGAGCGCAGGCTCCAGCAGCGCCGCGGCCCCGGCCAGCGCCTCGCCCCGGCTGCCGTCGAGCGTGATCACGTCGCCTTCATGCAGCGTGCGCCCGTCGACGATCAGCGTCCGCTCGCGCGGGTTCATCCGCATGCCGGACGCGCCGACGACGCAGGGCACGCCAAGGCCGCGCGCGATCACCGCGGCATGGCTGGTGATCCCGCCGCGCTCGGTCAGGACGCCGGCGGCCGCGTGCATGCCCCGCACATCCTCGGGCGTGGTCTCGCGACGGATCAGGATGCACGGCTCCTCCCGCGCGGCGCAGCCCTGCGCCGCCGCCGAGGTGAAGACGATCCGCCCGGTCGCGGCGCCGGGACTGGCGGCGATGCCCCGCAGGATGACGTCGCGCGGCCCGGCGGGGTCCACCTGGGGATGCAACAGCTCCGACAGGGCCCGCGGCTCGACCCGCAGGACGGCCTCGTCGGGATCGATCACCGCATCCTGAGCCAGCGCCACCGCGATCCGCACCGCCGCGCGGCTTGATCGCATGACCCGCACCGCGTCGAGGATCGCCAGCCGCCCCTCGTCGAGGGTGAACTCGATCTGCATCTCCTCCCGCAGGCTGGCCCGGCAGCGCGCGCCCGCCTCCAGCAGGATCGCGAAGGCCTCGGGTGCCAGCTCCTCCAGCGACGGGCCGCGGGAATCGCGCGTGAGATAGATCGCGTCCGCGTCGCCCGTCATCGCCTCCCGCCCCTGGCTCTGGGACAGGTAGCGCCCGGTGACCTGCCGCGTGCCGTCGCTGCCCCGGACGAACTGGATCACGCCAGACCCGCTGACGCCCGCGCCGACCCCGAGCGCCATGCGCTGCACCACCAGGCCCAGCCCCGCATCGGCCGGTGCGCCGCGCGCCTGCCGCAAAAGCCGCGCCGACGTGCCCTCCCAGGCGCGGGCCATGGCATGCAGGACATCGGCGAGCTGACGCTCCGGATCCTGCGGAAAGGGTTCGTCGGTCTCGTCCTCATAGGCACGAAGCGCCTCGGCGACAGCGCCGGCATCGATCCTGTCGGAAGAGGGAAACCATTCCTGATCGAGCAGCGCCACATGCTCGGAATAGGCGCGAATGAACCGCAGGTAGAGCGCGTTGGCCACCGTCTCGTCGTGCGATGCGGCCATCGCGTCGCGCCGCGCCGCGTTCATCCCGATGTTCAGAATGGCGCCGGGACCGCCCCAGTCGGGGTCCTCGGACGAGGGCCGCACGGAAACGAGGCATTCGGCCCCGAGCGCCGCCAGGATGGCCCCCGTATCGGGTGTCCGGCCGGCCGCGACCGCATGAACCGCCGTGAACGGCAGCGAGACCGTCGCCGGCACCGGCAGGTCGAGCCGCACGAGGCGCTGCAGACACTTGGCCCGCCCGCCATGGGTGTCCGCGCGAATGGGCGCGGTCGGCGTCACCACATGAAAGGGAGAGGGATCGGTCGGTTTCTGCACTGCGGCGTCCTTTGGCGGGCAAGATACGGCACCAGATCGCCCTGTCCAGCGCGGCGTGCCGCCCGAGGGGGGAACGCCCGACCTCGGGGCCCCGTCCGAGGCCCGCTCGCCCGGGCGTGCGCCGGCCTTGCCGCCGCCTCAGCCCTCGATCCGGGTGAGGTCCGCGACCCGGAGACAGATGGTGCGGATGCGGCTCAACAGGTTCAGGCGGTTGCGCCGGATCGTCTGGTTGTCGTCATTGACCTGGACCGTCTCGAAGAACGCGTCAAGCGGCGCGCGCAGCCCGGCGATCGCCGACATCGCGGAAGCGAAATCCTCGGCCGCCATCGCCGGCGCGATGCGCGCCTCCGCCGCGTCGAGCGCGTCGAACAGCGCCCGTTCCTCGTCGCAGGTCGCCCATTTGCGGTCGGGACCGAAGGAATACTCCACCCCGTCCGCCTCTTCGGCCTGGCGCAGGATGTTGTTGGCGCGCCGGAACCCCTGCACGAGGTTCTCGCCGTCGTCTGTCTTGAGCACGTCCGACAGCGCCTCGGCCCGCTTGACCAGGAGGACCAGATCGTCGCTGCCCTCCATCGCGATGACGGCGTCGATCACGTCGTGACGGGTGCCCCGCTCGCGCAGGTAGACCTTGAGGCGGTCGTGGAAGAAGGAGAGGAGGTCGGCACCAATCGTCCTGCCGCCCGATTTCTCGTGCTCATCCGACACCAGATAGCGCGCGCGCGCTTTCACATCGCTGCTGTCTTGTTCCTCGCGCTCTTCGGAAAAGGCATCGTCCCGGGCGAGCCGTCCCTTTCTCGCCTCCTCGTGCCATGCGAACGCACCTCTTGCGACTTCGGCGAGAGGCATCCGCACCCCGTTCTCCAGCACCAGCCGGATCACCCCCAGCGCCGCCCGCCTCAGCGCGAACGGGTCCTTCGACCCCGTCGGCGTCTCGTCGATGGCCCAGAACCCGGTCAGCATGTCGAGCTTGTCGGCCAGCGCCACGGCCACCGAGACCGGCGCCGAGGGCACGGCGTCAGAGGGCCCGAGCGGCGCGTAATGCTCCTGCGCCGCCGCCGCGACCTCCGCCGTCTCCCCCGCCACGGCGGCGTAGTAGCGCCCCATCACGCCCTGCAGCTCGGGAAATTCGTAGACCATCTCCGAGGCCAGATCGAGCTTGGCCAGACGCGCCGCCCGCGACGCGGTCTCCGGATCGGCCCCGAGCGCCGGCGCGATCTCCGCCGCCAGCGCCGCGATTCGCTCGACCCGCTCCCCCTGGCTGCCGAGACGCGCGTGGAACGTCACCGCGTCGAGCGCGCCCCGCCAGGCCTCCATCCCCGCCCCGGCCACGCGCAGGTCGTTCTTCCAGAAGAACGCCGCATCCTCGAGCCGGGCCGCGAGCACCTTCTGGTTGCCGGCAAGGATCGTCGCCCCTTCGTCCGCCGTCTCGCGGTTGGCGACGGTCGCGAAATGGGTGATCCGCGGCTTTGAACTTTTCAAAGAAGTTGCAAATGGGGGGTCTGAAACTTGCACGTTCTTGTCAATTTCGTCCCGCGCGGCGAGCGAGAAGAACTTCTGGTGCTCCTTCATCGACGTGCGCAGCACCTCCGGCGGCAGGTCGAGAAATGCCGCGCCGATCTCGCCGACAAGCACCACCGGCCATTCCACAAGCCCCGCCACCTCGGCCAGAAGGCCGGGATCGTCCACCACCGTCAGGCCGCGCGCGAAGGCCGCCTGCTCGGTGTCGTGGCGGATCGTCTCGGCGCGCTCCGCCGACGCCAGGATCACATGGGCGCGACGGAGTTTTTCGCAATAACCCTCGAAGGTTGAGACCACAATCTCACCCGGCGCCATGAACCGGTGGCCTTCGGTCACGTTGCCCGATCGCAGGCCGCCGATCTCCAGCGGCACGATCTCGGCGCCGTCATCGCCGCTCAGGACGCAGACGATCCGGTGCAGCGGACGCACCCACCGCAGGCCGCCCGCCGCGCCGCTGTCGGCGCCCCAACGCATCGACTTGGGCCAGGGAAAGTTGCGGATCGTCGCTTCCAGCACCTCGGCCACGATCTGCGCCGCCGGTCGCCCCGGCCGCTCCATGGTGGCAAAAAAGACTGCACCCTTGGGGGTTTGGCGCTCCTCGAGCTGGTCGCGGGTGAGGCCGGTCGCGCGCAGAAAGCCCTCGACCGCCTTGGCCGGCGCGTCGGCCTTGGGCCCACGCCGCTCCTCGCGCAACGTCGGGCTCTGCGCAGACAGACCCTCGACGGCGAGCGCAAGCCGGCGCGGCGTCGCGAAGGCGGCGGCATGGGCGTAGGTCAGCCCCGCCTCGACGAGGCCCTCGGTCATCAGACGGCGCAGATCCTCGGCGGCGCGGACCTGCATCCGGGCCGGGATTTCCTCGGAGAAAAGTTCGATCAGCAGATCGGGCATCGGAACACTTTCGGAAAGTTGCGTCGCGAAACAGGGGCTTGTCGCCGGATCATCCTCCTGCCTCCCGATCCGGCGGCGGCGGACATCCCTCTGGCGCCGGGCGGCCCTCGAAGACCTCGCGGCCGCATTCGTTGATCTGCGGCCACGAAAAACCGCGCCCGTCGGGGAAGATCGCGAGGATCCGGTCGATGCCATAGGGCGCGTTGCGACGCGAGACCACCGCTTCGGCCGTGCCCTGCCGCAACGCCTCGCCGATCGCTTCGGCGTCGAAGCAGTCGAACCAGCCGGGCGCATTCAGCGGCACCGCCGACTCGTCGAACAGCGCGTCGTCGAGAATCGCCGGGTCGGTCGTGAAACAGGCCCGGTACCGGATCGGCGAGCTGTCGCTGTCGATTCCGCGGAAATCGGTCACGGGGATGGGGCGCGGCGGACCGCCATCGGCCGGCACCACGCTGACCGTCGCCGTGGCGGCGTCGAGGGTGACGTAGTAGGCCCGCGTCTGCAGCCACCACATGGCCGCGCCCGCGACCAGCGACGTTCCGACGATCAGAACCACGATCGCCTTTCCCCAGGTCACGCGGGCTGGCCGAGCGGAGTTTGCAGGAACGCGTCGGCGCAGGCCCTGGCGAGGGCGCGGACCCGCCCGATATACGCCTGCCGCTCGGTCGGAGAGATGACGCCGCGCGCGTCGAGCAGGTTGAAGATGTGGCTGGCCTTGATGCACTGGTCGTAGGCCGGGTGCGCCATGACGATCTCGCGGTCCGCCTTGTCGGTGGGATGAGCCGACAAGGCGGCACGGCACTCGGCCTCCGCCTCCTCGAAGTGACGCAACAGCAGCGCGGTGTCGGCGACGTCGAAGTTCCAGCGGCTGTATTCGCGCTCGGTCTGGCGAAAGATGTCGCCGTAGGTGAGCGGTTGCGGGCTGTCGGGGCGGTTGAAGGGCATGTCCATCACGTGGTCGACGCCGAGGATGTACATGGCCAGCCGCTCCAGCCCGTAGGTCAGCTCGCCCGAGACGGGGCGGCAATCGTGGCCGCCGACCTGCTGGAAATAAGTGAACTGGCTGACTTCCATCCCGTCGCACCAGACTTCCCAGCCAAGACCCCAGGCGCCGAGCGTCGGGCTTTCCCAGTCGTCCTCAACGAAGCGGATGTCGTGCAGGTCCATGTCGATGCCGATGGCCGCGAGACTGCCGAGATAGAGCGCCTGAAGGTCAGGCGGCGACGGTTTGATGAGCACCTGGAACTGGTAGTAGTGCTGCAGCCGGTTCGGGTTCTCGCCGTAGCGCCCGTCGGTCGGGCGGCGTGACGGCTGGACGTAGGCCGCGGCCCAGGGGCGCGGGCCCAGCGCGCGCAGGGTCGTCGCCGGGTGAAACGTCCCCGCCCCCACTTCCATGTCGTAGGGTTGCAGCACGGCACAGCCCTGCCCGGCCCAGTAATTTTGCAGGGTCAGCAGGATATCCTGGAAACAGCTCGGTCGCGTCATGCGGGCTCTCTAGGCAACAGGCAGGGCGGGGTCAACGCGGGGCGCGGCCATTCGCCTCGCGCAGGCGTCGCACGCTCGGCTAGAGTGCCGCGGCGAGGTCGAACCGCAAGGAGACGGGACGTGACGAAGGTGAACTGGGCTCTGTTTCTGAGCTGGATCTGCGCAATCCTGGTGGCCGGAGCCGCCGCCGCGCAAGACGACGCCTGGCTTCAGGTCGAGGCACAGCCCACGCGGGCCCGCGCCGAAGCGGCGGCCGATCGCTATGCCGCGCGGCTGGACGATGTCGCCGGGTTCGAGACCGGGACCGGTTGGTTCGTCATCGCCATCGGCCCCTTTCCCGAGGCCCGGGCGCGCGCCGAGCTGCGCCGGCTTCGCAGCGCCGGTCTGATCCCCCGCGACAGCTTCCTTGCCGACGGTCAGCGCTTTGGCGCGCGCATCTTTCCGGACGAGAGCACAGGCGCGCCCGGAGCCGCGAAACAGGTCGCGGCGCGCCCGGTGGAGGTCGCCGCCGAAACCGGCGAAACCGTGGCCGAGGCGAGGCGGTCGGAACGCGCCCTCTCAGCCGACGAGCGGGCGGAGATCCAGAATGCGCTCGACTGGGAGGGCGTCTATTCCGGCCCGATCGATGCAGATTTCGGCGCCGGCACCCGCGCCGCCATGCGGGCCTGGCAAGAAGCCAACGGGTACGATCCGACAAGCGTTCTCACCACGGCCCAGCGCGACGAGCTTCTCGTCCGCTATCGCGCCGTCCTGACCGAACTCGGCGTCGAGACAATCCGCGACCCCGATGCCGGGATCGAGATCGCGCTGCCGATGGCGGTCCTCGATTTCGTCGGCCATGACGCGCCCTTCGGCCGTTACGACGCCCGCGACGGCGGCCCGGAACAGGCCCTCCTGATCAGCCGGGAGGGCGACGCCGACACCCTGGCCGGCCTTTACGAGGTCCTGCAGGGTCTGAAGATCGTCCCGGTCGACGGCCCGCGCGCGAAACGCGAGCGATCGTTCAGCATAGAGGGGCGCAACGACCAGATCGTGTCGACCACCTATGCGGAACTGGTGGGCGGCGAGATCAAGGGCTACACCCTTGTCTGGCCGGTCGATGACGAGAAGCGCCGCACGCGCGTTCTCGACGAGATGCGGGCCACCTTCACCCGCCTGCCGGGGGTCCTGCCCACGCCCGAGGAACCCGCCCGGGTCAGCGGCGCCGACCTGCTGGCCGGGCTGGAAGTGCGCCGCCCGGCGAAGGTGCGCTCGGGCTTCTTCGTCGATGCCGGGGGCACGATCCTGTCTTCGGGCGACCTGAACGAGGGATGCGATCGCCTGATGCTCGGCGACACGCCCCTCGATCCGGTCGCCGCAGACCTCGCCGCCGGCCTCGTCCTGCTCAAGCCCCGGTCGGCGCTGCGCCCGCTCGGCTATGCCCGGATCCGCGGGGATCTGCCGGGTGGCGCGGCGAACGTCGTCGCCGCCGGCTATACGTACGAGGGCCGGCTTCCGGGACCGACGGTGCGCTTTGGCCAGATCGACGCGGCGGTCGCGACCGAACGTGACGGCGCGGCGCGGCTTGCGCTCAGCGCTTCGCCAAGCGCGGCGGGCGGCCCCGTGCTCGACCAGACAGGGGCCGTCTGGGGTGTGCTGCTGTCACCGCCCTCCGGCGCCGCGCTGCCGGAAAACGTCAGCTACGCCGCCCGGCCCGAAGCTGTGACGGCGTTCCTGCAGGGGCACGGCGTCCGAACCGCTTCCGCCCCCGACGATCAGGCGATGCACCCCGGCGACCTGACGCGGCGCGCCTCGGAGATGACGGTCGCGGTCACCTGCTGGAACTGATGGGTTGGGGCCGCGCCCTAGCTGATCCAGAAGGCGCGAGTCAGAATTGCGTACACGACCATCAGCTCCAGGCGACCGACCAGCATGGCTGCCGACAACATCCACTTCGCGGGGCCGTTGATCTCCGCGAAGTTGCCCGCCGGACCGATCGTATCCCCGAGCCCGGGGCCGATGTTGCCGATCGCGGTCGCGGCTCCCGAAATCGAAGTCACGAAATCGAGGCCGGTGAAACTGAGCCCTACCGAAAGCACCCCCAGCGACACCACGAACAGCACGAAGAACGCCATCACCGAGTTCAGGACGTCCTCGGGCACGGGACGCCCGTCGTAGCGTGGCATGAACACCCCGTGGGGCGAATGGATCCGCCGCACCTGGGCGCGAATGGACGAGAACAGGATCTGGTAGCGGAATATCTTGATCGAGCAACAGGTGGAGCCGGCACAACCGCCGATCAGCCCGATCAGGAAAAAGACCACCATCGCGAAGGTGCCCCATGACTGGTAGTCCACGCTGGCGTAGCCTGTCCCCGAGGTGATCGACACCACGTTGAAGAGCGATTCGCGCAAGCTCCGCTCGCCGTCGAATTCGTGCGCGGCGCCCAGGAACACGATCAGGATCACGGTCGCGCTGGCAATGACCACGAGAAAACCATGGACCTGGGTGTCGCGCCAGAGCGGCTTCGCCGTCCCAGCCAGAAGCTGGACATAGCGCACGAACGGCAGGCTGGCGGAGATCATGAAGAAGGAGGCGACGTATTCGGCCGAGCCGCTGTAGGCCCCGAACGACGCGTCCCGGGTCGAAAAGCCGCCGGTCGAGAGCGTGGTCAATGCGTGATTGACCGCCGAGAAGCTGTCCATCCCCGCCGCGAGGTAGCACAGGTAGCACATGAAGGTCAGGACCACGTAGATCCACGAGATCTTCGAGGCGATCTCGGCGGCGCGGGGCAGGATCTTGCCGAAGGTCTCGAACGCCTCGGTCCGGAACATCTGCATCCCGCCGATCCTCAGTTCGGGCAGGAAGACCATCGCCACCACGATGATCCCGATGCCGCCGAACCACTGGAGCATCGACCGCCAGAGCAGGATGCCGCGCGGCAGATCGTCGAGACCGTTGAACACCGTGGAGCCGGTCGTCGTAAGGCCGGACATCGCCTCGAAGAAGGCGTCGGTAAAACTCGCCTGCGGTGCGCCCAGCATGAACGGCACGGCGCCGGCCAGTGGCAGGACGAGCCAGACGAGGCTGGTGATGAGGAATGTCTGCTGACGCGTCAGGGCCTGGGCCACGCCGTTGGAACAGGCTAGCGCCGTCAGGGCGCCCGTCATCCCCGTGATGATCGAGGCTTCCAGGAAGACCGGCCAGTGGCCGTTGCGCGACAGTAGGTCGACCGTCATCGGCACGATCATGGTCGCGCCCAGCGCCGCCACCAGCAGACCAGCCAGATACCCTATCGGGCGAAGGTCGTGCCGCCGCCATACCCCGTCGCTCTGCGCGCTGCGCTGCGGCCGCCTGGGGCCCGAATAGCCCGGACCGGTCGCGGACATGCCCGGCTGCGTCATTGCCCGCCTCCATCATCCGGAAGCCGTGGTAGCCGCCGCAGCAGCGGCCGTCCACCTCTCACGCAGGGCGCCGCGCGCGGGACAATGTCGTCAGAACGCCGCGTGACAGGGCGCGAGACGCGCCCCGTCAAGCGCTCCGCGGCGTCAGCCCGGATGATGCAGCGTGGCGAAAAGATGGGGGTCGAGCGAGGCGTTCTCGAAAAGCGGCCCTTCCGTCAGAATCGAAACCGCATCGTGGCTGTGCAGGCTCTCCTGATGGCTCGCGACCACGCGGAAGTCCTCGACCCGGTTCTCGGCGATGAGGCGTTCGGCGAACAGACGCGCAGCATCCTCCACGAAAACGGGATTGGCGGCGTTGAGCTCCGCGAAGGCCTGTTCGTCCTCGCGCTTGACCATGACCTGAGTCTCGGTCGGCAGCGCGGTGCGGCAAAGCTCTACCAGATCCTCGAACCAGAGCGTCTGCGCGTCAGGGGTCAGCGCGACCGAGATCCGCGCCACGGACCGCTGCGAATGCGGCGTCGCCAGCTGACCGCGTTCGCGCCGGGCGTGTTCCGACAGCTCCAGCGAGCAAGGGCAGGTCGACGAATAGACGTAGTCGAGATGGATGATCCGCCGCCGCGATCCGCCACTCTCGATCAGCTCGAGCGCGATGTCGTAGTATTGCCAGCCCGCCAGACCCGACCGCAGGCTCGAGACCCGCATCGGATAGGAAAGCCGCATCTGGATCCGCGCATCGAGCGTCTCATGGTCGTCGAAATAGGCATCCAGCGCCTGCTCGATCACTCCGAACGACATGGCGGTCTCGGCATGGGCGTAGAATGTCCGCATGATTCGGCTCATGTTGATGCCCTTGCGCCGGGCGTCGAGGGCCACGGTACCCGTCACACGGGTCTCGAGCGTCATCTGTCCGCCATCGCGGGTCGCGAAACGGATCGGCAGGCGGAAATTGGAGATGCCCACATGCTGGATCGGTCGCGCCACGCCCCGGATCAGCGAGGCCGGGCCGTTCTGCAGATCGGGCAACGTCGCGCGGTAGGCCTCGCCGGCGACGAATTGCGCCGGATAGGTGTGCGAAAGATCGGGATAGGACGCGGCCGATGCGTCCAGCAGGCGCGTCAGCGCAGGATCGAGCGCCGCGATCTCGTCGCCGCTGGCTCCTGCCGCCCAGTCCCGCAGAACGCGCATCGCACGTTCGGCGTCCGCGCGCCCGGGGGCCCGCTCGATGTCCGTCGAATGAATGGTCATCGCCTCTCTCCCGCTCCTGGCCCGGTGTGGCATCTCGGCTCCGTTTACGCCTCGCGCATCCTAGCGGATCATATCAAGCGCCTGGCACAGGTCGCGCAGCAGGTCATCCGCGTCTTCGAGACCCACTGAAAGCCGGACCAGACCGGGCGTGATCCCCAGCGCCGCGCGCGTCTCTTCGCTCAGACGCTGGTGGGTCGTGGTGGCGGGATGCGTGACGATCGATTTCGCATCCCCCAGATTGTTCGAGATCGTCACGATTTGCAGCGCATTCAAGAACGCGAAGGCCGCCGCCTGCCCGCCCGCGAGGTCCAGCGACAGGACCGTGCCGCCCTGTTCCATCTGCCGCCGGGCCAGATCGACCTGAGGATGGCTCGCCAGATGCGGATGGATCACGCGCGCCAGACGCGGATCGTCCTCCAGCGCCTCGGCCAGCCGGATCGCCGTCTCGGCCTGCGCGCGCACGCGAAGATCCAGCGTCTCCATTCCCTTCAGCATGATCCACGCGGTGAACGGCGACATGGCGGCACCGGTATGCTTGAGGTAGGGCTCCAGCGTCTTGCGGATGAACTCCCGGGTGCCCAGCACCACACCGCCCAGCGCGCGGCCCTGCCCGTCGATATGCTTGGTGGCCGAATAGACCACCACGTCGGCGCCCTGCGCCACGGCGCGGGAAAAGATCGGCGTGGCGAAAACGTTGTCGGCGATCACGATCGCGCCAGCGGCATGCGCCAGCTCCGAGACCGTCTCGATGTCGACGACCTCGAGGGCCGGGTTCGAGATCGTCTCGAAGAACACCGCGCGCGTCCCGGGCGTGATCGCGTCGCGCCACTGGTCCACGTCGGTGCCATCCACGAAAGCCACATCGACGCCGAAGCGCGGCAGCACATCCTCCAGAATGTAGAGGCACGATCCGAAAAGTGCCCGCGACGCGACCACCCGGTCGCCCGCCTTCAGACACGACATCAGCGCGCCGTTGACGGCTGCCATGCCGCTCGCGGTTGCGAAAGCGTCCTCGCATCCCTCCAGCGCGGCGATGCGGTCTTCGAACATGCGCACGGTCGGGTTGCCGTAGCGGGCGTAGATGAACTCGTCCTCGCCCGCCTTCAAGAACCGCGCCTCGGCCGCCTCGGCACTGTCGTAGACGAAGCCCTGGGTCAGGAAGATCGCTTCCGACACTTCGCCGTACTGGCTGCGCCGGATGCCTTCATGCACCAGCTTGGTACGCGTCTTCCAGTCCGCCATGTCGCCCTCCGGCCCGCAACCGGGCCCCATGAAAAAGCCCCCACCGCTCAGAGCGCCGGGGGCTGACGACCCAGACCTCTTTAGCGGCATGTTTAACGTGGCCCGCAATCCGGTAAACAAATCGCCACGGCTGGGAGCCGTAGCCCCCCGTCCGCCGGTGGTCAAGCACCGCGTTTCGCGCGGACCGGGACACTTCGACTTGCCGCGGCGGGCAAACACGCCATTCTCCGCGGCGAACCCCGACACGTCAGGAGCCACCATGACCGCCCCGATCGACCTGCACTACTGGCCCACGCCCAACGGCTGGAAGATTTCGATTGCACTTGAAGAGATGAGCCTGCCCTACGAGGTCAAGACGGTCAATATCGGCAAGGGGGAGCAGTTCGAGCCCGATTTCGTCAGGATCTCGCCGCAATCCAAGATGCCTGCGATTGTCGACCCGGAAGGACCGGACGGCGAGCCGATCTCGATCTTCGAATCCGGCGCGATCCTGCAATACCTCGCGCGCAAGACGGGGCAGTTCTGCGGCCCGACCGAGCGTGACCGCATTCGCGTCGACGAATGGCTGTTCTTCCAGGTCGGTCATGTGGGGCCGATGGCCGGGCAGGCGCATCATTTCCTGCGCTATGCGCCCTCGATGGACCCGCCTAACGACCTGCCCTACGCCAAGGACCGCTATCGCAACGAGGTCGCGCGCCTCTACAAGGTGCTCGACACGCGCCTGGGCGAGAGCGAATACGTGGCCGGCGACTTCTATTCGATAGCCGACATGTCGATCTGGCCCTGGGCGAACGGCTGGGAGAACCAGGAACAGACCCTCGACGACAAGCCCAATCTGAAGCGGTGGCTCGATCAGCTCTACGAGCGGCCCGGGGTCAAGGCCGGCCGCCACCTGCGCGAGGATCTGCGCGGTGACCTGCGTGCTGACCGGGACGCGCAGAAGGTGCTGTTCGGCCGGCGCGACTGAACGAACCGACGCGAGGGGTGCGGCCGCTTCCGGGCATGAATCCCCTCGCGGCCGCGCGCGCAGATCCGGTTCGCATGGGCGCTCTAGGCTTCGTCCTTCTCGGCGTAATCCTGAAAGAGCCGCCCCTGGCTTACGAAGAACAGGAAGATCGCCGCGGTCAGCCCGAACGTCTTGAAATTGACCCAGGCGTCGGTCGACATGGTCCGCCAGATCACCTCATTGAGCACCGCCAGACCGAGGAAGAACGCCGTCAGGCGCCGGGTCAGCTTCATCCAGCCCTCGTGCGCAACGGCACGGCTTCGTCGAGCACCACCCGCAGGTAGCTTTCGCCGCGCATCAACCCGAAGCCCAGAACGCCCGCGAAAATCAGGTAGATCAACGTGGGCTTCATCTTGAAGAACCGCTCGTCGTTGAACCACACGGTCAGGCCGCCGAAGACGACGACCAGCACGAGCGTCACGATCTGCATCTTCGACAGATGGCCGGTGATCCGCCACAACAGCCAGCTCGACACGGCGATCAGCGGCACGAACAGCGCGGTGATCACGATGAAGCCCGAATACTCGCGCCCCGCGATCAGGAACTCGCGATCTCGCAGAACCAGATAGCCCACGAAGAACAGCGCGATCGGGCCGAGTTCCAGCACCGTCTTCCACCTGCCCGCACTCATCTCGCCTCCTGCATCAACCGCCCGCCTCTACTAACACGGCGCCCGCCGCAATCAACGTGATCAGCGCAAGACGTCGCGGCCCGACCCGCTCCCCCAGCATCAGCCAGCCGATCAGTGCGGCGAAGACCACGCTCGTCTCGCGCAGGACCGCCGCCTCGCCCACCTTGTCGAGCCGCGTGGCCAGCATGACCGCGCCGAACGAGAAATAGGCGACCGTTCCGCCCAGCAGCCCGCGCGCCAGAAGCGGCCCCGGAGCCGGGCGGTCCGGCATGGCGCGCCAGCGCAGGACTGCCACCGGCACCATCACCGACAGCGCCCCGTCGATCATGAAGAACCACGCAAGGAACGTGAACGGGTTCATGGTCGCGCGGATGCCGTACGCGTCGATCGTGGTGTAGAGCGCCACGAACCCGCCCGTCATCACCGCGAGCAAGAGCGCCACGGGCAAGCGCTCGCGTCCCGCCACGACGTGGCGCAGGTTGTAGACCGCGAGCCCGTAGATTCCGGCCAGAAGCAACGCGATGCCGCCCCATTGCAGCCCCGAGAACCGCTCTCCGAACAGCGCCATCGCGCCAAACACGGCAAAGAACGGTCCCGTGCCCCGCACCACCGGGTAGACGACCGTGTAGGCGCCAAAGGTGTAGGTCCAAGCCTGACCCAGCTTGTAGCCCACATGCACCAGCCAGACGATGCCGAAGACCCGCCACATATGCGGTTCGGGCCACGGCACGAGGAACAGCGCCACCGGTGTCGCCATCAGGCCGTAACAGGCGTCGATCGCCCCCCGGCTCAACCAGGGATCGTGACGCCCCTTTTGCAGCGCACCGAAAAGCGCATGCAGGAAAGCTGCCAGCAGGGCCAGGACGGTCGCCAGCCGGCGCCCCGCATCGGTCCCCTCGATGGCGACGAACCAGTTCCCGACATCTTCCATGTCAGCGCCCGCGGCGACGGGAACCCCGGCGCGTCTCTTGCGTCATATTTCTGACACAACAGGAAATCCGCATGATCGACACCCTGATGGCCGACCTTCTGCAGCCGCTTGATTCTCTTTCGTGGCAGACGGCCCTCGCGCGCATCGCGGCCGCGCTCTTGTTCGGCGGCGTGATCGGCTGGGAACGCGAGCACGCCAGCAAGCCGGCGGGCCTCAGGACGCACATGATGGTATCGGTCGCCTCCTGCCTGTTCACAATCCTCGCCTTCGAGCTGGTCGAGATCGACACCGAGAACCGCGAGCACATCCGCACCGATCCGATCCGCCTGATCGAGGCAGTGACGGCGGGCGTGGCATTTCTTGCCGCAGGATCGATCTTCACCGCAGGTGACAAGGTCCGCGGCCTCACGACGGGGGCGAGCCTCTGGCTCGGCGGAGCTGTCGGGGTCTCGTGCGGGTTGGGGAAGGTGTCGCTGGCCTTCATCGCCACGGCGACGACGCTGATCGTGCTATGGCTGCTCAAACGCGCCCTGGCCTCATCCGGTCTCACCGATGAGCGATCGGACTGAGGCGGTGGCTCACGCGGCGGCCCCGGTCAGGGCGCGGGCGAAATCCTCGGGATCGAACGGCGCGAGGTCGTCGATCTGTTCACCGACCCCGATCGCGTGGATCGGCAGGCCGAACCTGTCGGCGAGCGCGACCAGAACGCCGCCCTTGGCCGTGCCGTCCAGCTTGGTCATCACCAGGCCGCTCACATCGGCGATCTTCTGGAACGTCTCGACCTGGCTCAAGGCGTTCTGGCCCGTCGTCGCATCCAGAACGAGCAACGTGTTGTGCGGCGCGTCGGGATCCTTCTTGCGCAGCACACGCACGATCTTGGCCAGCTCCTCCATCAGGTCCTGACGGTTCTGGAGCCGCCCCGCCGTATCGATCATGAGAAGGTCCGCGCCTTCGGCCTGAGCCCGCGTCATGGCGTCGAAGGCCAGGCTCGCCGGGTCGCTGCCCTGCGCCGCCGTCATCACCGGAACCCCGGCCCGTTCGCCCCAGACCTGGAGCTGTTCGACGGCGGCGGCGCGGAAGGTGTCGCCCGCGGCGATCATCACGCTCTTGTCGGCGGCACGGAACTGGCTCGCGAGCTTGCCGATCGTGGTCGTCTTGCCCGAGCCGTTCACGCCCACCACCAGCACGACCTGGGGCTTTTTGGGGTAGAGCGGCATCGGCCTGGCGACCGCGTCCATGACCCGGGTGATCTCGTCGGCGAGAAGCGCCTTGATCTCGGCGGTCGAAACCTTCCGGCCATAGCGTCCATCCGCCAGGTTCGCCGTGACACGCAGGGCCGTATCGACGCCCATGTCAGAGGCGATCAGCAGCTCTTCGAGCTGTTCGAGCATGTCGTCATCGAGAACCCGGCGGATGACCGGCGCCCGGTCTCGGCCCAGGAGGCGGCCAAGCAGGCCGCCTCGCCGGGGCGCGTCGGGCGCCCCGGATGGTCCGCGCGCCGCCATCTGCGGAACCTCGGGCGGTGCCGAGGGCGGGATCTCGGTCGGCGGTTCCGGCGGCGCGGGGTCGGGCGTGCGTGGCGGAATCCCCGGCGGCTCGGGCGCGGGCTGCGGCTCGCGCACGGGCGGAGGCTCCGGCTGGGGCACTTCGGTCGGACCCGGGTCCGGCACGGTATCGGGCCCCGGCGGCTGCTCCGGCTCGGGCTCGCCCGGCTGCGGCGGATCGCCCTGCGGCGGGCGGGCGGGGTCCGGCCCGCCAGGCGGGACCTGTTCGGGTTCGCGCGTGGGGCCGGGACCGGGCACCGGGGGCTCTGCCGGGGGCAGGTCGGGCTCGGTCGGTGTCGGCTGTGAGGGCGGGATATCGGGGCCCGGCGCGGGCGGCGCGGGATCGGGCACGTCGCTCGCGGTCTCCGCCTCGCCGCCTTCCGCGACGATGGCGTCGAGCCCCTCCTCGATCTTCGAGGACGAGCGTAACAGCCGGTCCTTCAGCTTGGTGAAAAAGGCCATGGCACCTCCTTGGATGCCTGAGGAGGTATTCCACCGCCGAGGACATTGGAAGGGCCGCCGCGCCGCACCCCTCGCCGCGGGCGCCCCCCGGGCCCTCAGACCTCGTCGGGAAAGTGCTTCGCGGTGAGCAGGAACGGATTGGGCGCCGCCTGCCCCAGACCGCAGATCGAGGCGTCGCGCATCACCTGCGCCAGCTCGTCGAGCAGCGGCGTGTCCCAGCTCGCAGCCTGCATCAGCTTGACCGCCTTCTCGCAGCCGACCCGGCACGGCGTGCACTGCCCGCAACTTTCGTCGGCGAAAAAGCGCAGCATGTTGAGCGCGGCGTCGCGCACGCTGTCGTGCTGGCTCAGCACCACGATCGCGGCCGACCCGATGAACGACCCCTCGGCCTGCAAGGTGTCGAAATCGAGCGGGATGTCGTCAAGGCGCGCCGGCAGCAGGCCGGACGACGGCCCCCCCGGCTGATAGGCCTTCAGCACATGCCCTTCGGGCATCCCGCCCGCCGCGTCGATCACGTCGCGGATCGTGGAGCCCGCCGGCAGGAGATACATGCCCGGCGCGTTCACGCGGCCGCTGACCGAATAGCTCCGCAGGCCGCGCCGCCCGTTCAGCTCCGTGCCGCTCAGCACCTCGGGCCCCTCGCGACAGACCCGCGTCACCCAGTAGAGCGTCTCGACATTATGCACGAGTGTCGGCCGCCCCCAGAGCCCGACCTGCGCCACATAGGGCGGACGATGGCGGGGATAGCCGCGCTTGCCCTCGATCGATTCGAGCATCGCGCTCTCCTCGCCGCAGATATAGGCGCCCGCGCCGCGGCGGATCTCGAGGAAGCCGGGCTCGGCGATGCCCGCCGCCTCCAACTTCGCGATCTCGCGGCGCAGGATCTCGAGTGCGGCCGGGTACTCGTCGCGGATATAGAGATAGCAGCGACTTACCCCCGTGGCCCAGGCGGCGATCAGCGTGCCTTCGAGAAAGACGTGGGGCGTCCGCTCCAGGTAGTAGCGGTCCTTGATCGTGCCGGGCTCGCCCTCGTCGCCGTTGACGGCAAGGTAGGTCGGGGCCTCGGCGCCGCGCACGAAGCTCCACTTCTTGCCCGTGGGGAAGCCTGCGCCGCCCAGGCCCCGCAAGCCCGACGCGACGACCGCCTGCTGCACCGCCTCGGGATCGCCCTCCTGGCGCAGCTGGTACAGTGCCGCGTAGCCGCCGGCGCCGAGATAGGGCTCGAGCGGTTCGTAATCCGGGATCCGCGGTTCGACGTCACCCGCGGCGGCGGCGTCGAGAACCGCCTCCGGCGTCGCGTGGTCGATGTGGTTGTGGCCGATCTCGACGGTGGGCGCGACATCGCAACGGCCCATGCACGGCGCGCGCACGACGCGCGTCTCGGCCGGATCGACGCCGTCCCGCAGCGCCGCCATCAATGCCTGCGCCCCGGCCAGTTCGCAGGACAGCGAGTCGCAGACACGGATCGTGAGCGGCGGCGGCGGGACCTCGCCCTCCTTCACCACGTCGAAATGGGCGTAAAAGGTCGCCACCTCGTAGATTTCTGCCTGGCTGAGCCGCATCTCCTCTGCCAGTGCCCGCAGATGGGCCGCCGACAGATGCCCGTGCGTGTCCTGGATCAGGTGGAGATGCTCGATCAGCAGATCGCGCCGCCGGGGCCGCTCGCCGAGCAGGCGCCGGACCTCCTCCAGCGCCGCATCGTCGAGTTGCCGGCCCTTGGGCGTCGCGCGCCCCTTGCCGCCCGGGCGCTTTCCGCCGACCCCTGCCGTTTCGCCTGCGGACATGCCGCGCCTCCCCCGCCGCTCAGAAGAGCGTTCCCTGCTCCGACTTCCTGTCCGCTTTGGATCGCTTGCCGGGCTTGCGCTTGCCCGCAGGCGGCGTCTCGCCGGGCGAAACCGCCACGCGGCCATCCGTGAACTGCACCTCCAGCGTCGACGCCTGGCGAGCCGCGTTCGCAGATGTGACGACCGTATCGCCTTGCCAGACGACGGCATAGCCGCGCGCCAGCGTCGCCTCGTAGCCAGTCGTGATCCGCACCCGCTCCAGCGTGTCGAGCCGGTGGCGCAGGCCAGCGGTCCGGTGTGCGCCCGCCGCGGCGACCCGCCGTGTCCGCTCGGTCAGCCGATCCCGGTGCGCGGCGAGCAGGCGGTCCACAAGCGTCGCCGTGAACCTCGATGTCGTGCGCTGCAGACGGTCGCGCCGTCCGGTCCGCACGACGCGCAAGGCCGCGTCCCGTCCAAGAATGCGGGCCAGCATGTCCAGTCTCTCGCGCCGACGGTTCGAAGTCCGCTTCATGGTCTGCGGCGAAAGGCGGGATGTCACCGCGCGCAACTGCTGCCGGGCCTGCCCGTTCCGGGCGCGCAACGTCGAAGGGCGCAGGATCGCTCCGGCCCCGATCAGCGCCTGCCTCTGGTCCGCGACGCTGCGGCGCAGGGCCGCTGCCAGGCGGTCGCCCGCCACGTCGAGCCGCTGCCGCGGACCCGCCGCCAGCGCCTCCGGACGGGGCAGCGCCCGCGACAGGTCGCGCAGCCGCTGGCTCCGGCGTGTCACGCCCTGGTTGAGAGCCCGGCTCATCCGCGCGCCCTGCCCCTCGGCCCAGGCCATCAGTTCGCGCCGCACCGGCACCGCCATCTCGGCGGCCGCCGTCGGCGTCGGCGCGCGCCGGTCGGCGGCGTGGTCGATCAGCGTCGTGTCGGTCTCGTGCCCCACGGCCGAGATCAGCGGGATCTCGCTCGCCGCCGCCGCGCGCACGACGGCTTCCTCGTTGAAGCCCCACAGGTCCTCGATCGATCCGCCCCCACGCGCCACGATCAGCAGGTCGGGCCGCGGGATCGGACCGTCCACGGGCAGCGCGTTGAATCCTTCGATCGCGCGCGCGACCTCGGGCGCACAGGCCGCCCCCTGAACCGCCACCGGCCAGATCAGAACGCGGCGCGCGAACCGGTCGCGCAGACGGTGGAGAATGTCGCGGATGACCGCACCCGAGGGTGATGTGATAACCCCGATGACCTCGGGCAGGAACGGGATCTCCCGCTTGCGCTCGGGCGCGAAGAGCCCCTCGGCCTGCAGCGCCTGGCGTCGCTTTTCCAGCATCGCCATCAGTGCCCCGACCCCGGCTGGCTCCAGCGTCTCGATCACGATCTGGTACTTGGACTGACCGGGAAAGGTCGTGAGGCGACCGGTCGCGATGACCTCCAACCCCTCCTCGACCTGCGTGGTCAATTGCGCGGCCTTCCCCTTCCAGATCACCCCGGCCAGGGTCGCCCGATCGTCCTTGAGGTCCAGATAGACATGGCCCGAACGCGGCCGGGACACCCGCCCGAGCTCGCCGCGCACGCGCACGCGGTCGAAATTTCCCTCGATCGTGCGCTTCACCGCGCCCGACAGCTCCGAGACGGTGAACTCCGGCGCATTGCCGCCGGGCAGATCTTCGAGCAGGTCGTCCATCCCGTCTTCGTGCCCCGGATCGCGGCCCGGTTCAATGGCAAGGCGCGCCGCTTGCCCCGGCGCCCGCCGCTCCCTAGAAGCCACCGAGGCAGACGGGGGCGGCGACCATGAACATCCTCATTCTCGGCAGCGGCGGGCGTGAGCACGCGCTCGCCTGGGCGGTCATGCAGAATCCCAAATGCGACCGTCTGATCGTGGCGCCGGGCAATGCCGGGATCGCGCAGATCGCCGATTGCGCCCGTCTCGACATCCTCGATCCCGCCGCCGTCGTGCAATTCGCGGGCGACGAGGCCATCGACTTCGTGATCGTCGGCCCCGAGGCACCCCTGGTGGCGGGTGTGGCGGACGCGCTGACCGAGGCAGGTGTCACCGTCTTCGGCCCCTCGGCCGCAGCGGCGCGGCTCGAAGCGTCGAAGACCTTCACGAAGGAGATCTGCGACGCAGCCGGTGTCCCCACCGCTTCCTGGGCGCGATTTGCGACCGGGACGGAGGCGCGCGATCACGTGACGTCCCGGAGCGCACCGATCGTCATCAAGGCCGACGGCCTCGCCGCCGGCAAGGGCGTCACGGTCGCGATGACGATGGAGGCGGCCCTCGCGGCGCTCGACGACCTCGACGGCCCGGTCGTCGTGGAAGAATTCATGGCAGGCGAGGAAGCCTCGTTCTTCGTCCTGTGCGACGGCACGGCGGCGCTGCCCATCGGCACGGCGCAGGACCACAAGCGCGCCTTCGACGGCGACGAAGGGCCGAACACCGGCGGCATGGGCGCCTATTCGCCGGCTCCGGTCCTGTCCGACGCGCTGGCCGACCGCGTCATGGACGAGATCATCCATCCGACGCTGGCCGAGATGGCGCGCCGCGGAACCCCCTACAGGGGACTGCTCTACGCGGGCCTCATGATCCGCGACGGCGCGCCGCGCCTGGTGGAGTACAACGCCCGTTTCGGCGACCCCGAGGCGCAGGTTCTGCTGATGCGGCTCGGCGCCCAGGCCTTCGACCTGCTCCAGGCCTGCGCCGAGGGGCGGCTGGGCGAAGCGCGGGTGAACTGGGGCGACGACCATGCCCTCACCGTCGTCCTGGCGGCGCGCGGCTATCCCGGCGCCTACGAGACGGGCACGCCGATCCGGGGCCTCGACGGCCTGCCCGAAGACAGCAGCCACATGGTGTTCCACGCCGGCACGCGCGAGTGCGATGGCCAGATCACGGCGTCAGGCGGACGGGTCCTGAATGTGACGGCCCGCGGCGCGACCCTGGCGCAGGCCCGCGCGCGGGCCTACGCGATGGTCGACGAGATCGACTGGCCCGACGGCTTCCATCGCTCCGATATCGGCCACCGCGCCTTGTGAAGCGCCGCCCGCGGCGCTTCCGACGTCGGCGCGGCGGCGAAGGAGCGGACCTGCTCCTCAGGCGTCTCCCCGGCAAGACGGATGTTCGCCAGCCCCCGCACCGGACGCTCTGGATACATCGCCCCGCCGCCGACCGATCCGCGCGACAGCGCGCGCGCCGCACTGTGGCGACCCCTGCGGCTGCCCGGGCCGGGGCGCGTCACCGGCACGTCAGCGCCCGCTCGAAACTGCCTCGTCCTTCATGTGGACCCCAGACACGCGCCACCAGGTCTCCATCCGCCAGGCGCAATGTCACAACGTCCTGCCATGTCGCATCGGCGATGACCATTTCCGGCCCGTCGCCGCAATCACGGATCCCGCCGGCGATGTCGCGCTCGCCGATCCGATGGTTGGTGTAGCCCTCCGCCGCCGCGACCTCGCGCAAGGCGCCATCCCTGAAGCGCCAGACCCGCAGGACCTTCGCAAGATGGGGACGATCCACATAGGCCAGCTCGACGGAACCGTCGCCATCCAGGTCGGCGACCCCGACGGGCGCGAGCCAGCGGAATCGCTGCCCGATGAACGGCGTCGCCGTCACCGGCCCTTCGCTGTCGTAGATCGCGAGCCGGGCGCCCTACTCCGCGTCACTCTCCACCACGACGGCCTCCATGTCGCCGTCGCCGTCCACGTCGTTCAATCGCGGCGCCACGTCCTCGAAGACACGGCTCCCGGGAAGGACCAGCCTGAGACGCCTGCCGTCCGAGAGCGACAGCACCAGCGTTCCCCACTCGAGCGCGTCGCCCAGGATACCGTGCGGATAGCGTCCCGTCGGATCGGCGTATTCCGCGCCGACGATCTGCTGCGCTTCGACCGGGGCCGCCAGGGCCACCGTAAGAAACGCCGCACGGAGCATCAGATCTGCTTTTCGGGCATCTGCACGATCAGCCCGTTGAGCGCGTCGCTCACCTTGATCTGACAGGTCAGACGCGAGCGCGTCGGGTCGGGCTCGAAGGCGAAGTCCAGCATGTCCTCCTCCATCTCGTCCTTCTCGGGCAGCTTCCCGACCCAATCCGGGTGCACATAGACGTGGCACGTGGAGCAGGCGCAAGCGCCGCCGCAATCCGCCTCGATGCCGGGAATGTTGTTGTCCCGCGCGCCTTCCATGACGGTCATGCCGCTGGAGACGTCGACCACGTGCTCGGTCCCGTCATGCTCGATATAGGTGATCCTGGCCATCCGGCGCCCTCCTGCTCGTCCCGGGCGGAGATAGCCCACGCCGAACGGATTCGCCAGCGACCCGCGACTTGCGCCGACCGGTGGATGTTCTAATATTGTTCTCATGCCTGTCTGCACTCCTCCTCCGGCCACCGGCGATTGGCCGCGTCCGCCCGCCTGTCTGCCCTGCGCCCGGCTTGACGAGCCGCCGCAGAACGCGCGCGTCGCGGTCGCGGGCCTCGTCCTGATCCGGCAGCGGCCCGGGACCGCCAAGGGCGTCATCTTCATCACGCTCGAGGACGAGACCGGCATCTGCAACGTCATCGTGTGGCGGCGTCTCTACGAGATCTTCCGCCGCGCGGTCATCGCCGGCCGCGCGCTTCGCGTCACCGGCCGGATCCAGCGCGGCGGCGGCGTCACCCACCTGATTGCTGAAAAGGTGGAAGATATCTCGCCCCTGCTCGACGAACTCATCCGGCCGCAGCGATGCCGGGGCGCCTACCAGCCAGCCAGCGGCCCCTAGACAACGGAGCGGCTGACGCCAACACTCCCCGGATGTTTCTGGATGACCTGCCGGAAGGCTACCGCTTCGACACGGGCTCCCGCACGCTTTCCGAGGCCGATATCCTGGCCTTTGCGCGCGAACATGACCCTCAGCCGTTTCATCTCGACCGCGAGGCTGCCGAGGCCACGCATTTTGGCGGCCTCATCGCCAGCGGGTTCCACACCCTGCTGACCGCCTTTGCCCTGACACTCGAGGCGGATATCTGGAACGAGGCGTCGCTCGGCTCGCCGGGCATGGACAAGCTGCGCTGGCTCAAGCCGGTGCGCCCCGGTGATACCCTGCGCGTCTCGGCCGAAGTCCGGTCGTCAACGCCGTCCGGCTCACGCCCCGATCGCGGCCGGGCCGTCATCGCCTATGCGGTCCTCAACCAGAAGGGCGAGACCGTGATGACCTATGAATGCGTTCACATCTTCCGGCGACGCCCCTGACGCCTACCCCCATGGACCGGATGCGCCCCCGGCCGGGGTCCGGCCTGCGGACGCCATGCCCCGCAGAAGCTGCACCCGCTCCGCCACCGGCGGATGGGTGGCGAACAGTCGGTCATGACCGTGCAGGTGCAACGGATTCACGATGAAGAGATGCGCCGTGGCCGGGCTTCGCTCGGCGCGGTTGTTGTCGATGCGCCCCGCCAGTCCACCGAGCCGTTCCAGCGCATTCGCCAGCCAATCGGGATGCCCGCAGATCTCCGCACCCAGGCGGTCGGCCTCGTACTCGCGGGTCCGGCTGATTGCCGCCTGCACGAGCCCGGCCGCGAGCGGGGCGAGAACCATCATGGCCAGTGTGCCGACCAGACCCAACGGACGATCCCGCCCACCGCCGAAGAACATGGCGAAATTGGCCAGCATCGCGATGGCGCCGGCGAATGTCGCGGTCACGGTCATCAGCAAGGTGTCGCGGTTCTTCACGTGCGCCAGTTCGTGTGCGATGACGCCCGCCACCTCCTCCGGTTTCATGCGCTGCACGAGGCCACGGGTCACCGCGACCGCCGCATTGTCGGGGTTGCGCCCGGTTGCGAAGGCGTTGGGCTGTTCGGTCTCGATCACATAGAGAGCAGGCATCGGCAAGTCCGCCCGATTCGCCAGATCGGCGGTCATCCGGTGCAGGTCCGGTGCGGACGCCGCATCGACCCGGCGCGCACCGTACATCCGCAGCACCGCCCGGTCGGAATTCCACCACGAGTAGACGTTCATCGCCGCCGCGAGGGCCAGCGCAATGAGCAATCCCTGCTGCCCGCCAAGCAGGAGGCCGACCGCCCCCACCAGAGCAGTCATCGCGGCCATCAGGATACCGGTCTTGATCAATGCCATGCGTCCCCCCCAGCCTCTCGAACGAAGATCCGTCAATGACGGTTTCCAACAAAAAAAGGCGGCCCGGAAGCCGCCTCTTTCACCCGGATCCTCCCGGTCAGCTCTTGTCGAGCGGCAGGGCCACGAACCGCGGGTCTTCGCCGCGGCGAACCAGCAGCAGGATCGACTTGCGACCGGCCTCCCGGGCCTCCTCGATGCGGTCTTCGAGATCCGTGACCGTCTCGACCTTCTGCTGACCGGCCTCGGCAATCAGATCGCCGGCGCGCAGGCCCTTCTCGTAGGCATCCGCATCTTCTGCCACGTCGGTCACCACGAGGCCGTCGGCTTCGTCTTCCAGCCCCAGCTGTTCGCGCAGCTCAGGTGTCAGGTTCGAGACGCTCAGGCCGAGCGTGTCGATCTCGGCCGGACCGTTCGACGAGGCCGCTGCCGGGATCGCGCCCTCGGCCTCCTCGCGACGGCCGAGCGTCACCGACAGCTCGACTTCGTCGCCGTCCCTGACGACCATCAGGGGAACCGTCTTGCCGATTTCGGCATCGCCCACCCGCCGGACGAGTTCGCGCGTGTCGGAGACCTCGCGACCGTCGAACGAGACGATGACGTCGCCCGCCTCGATACCGGCTTCCGCAGCCGGACCTTCGGGCACGTCGGTGACCAGCGCGCCGCTGACCGTATCAAGCCCGATCGACTCGGCGATGTCTTCGGTCACGTCCTGGATCCGGACGCCGAGCCAGCCGCGGCGGGTCTCGCCGAAACGTTCGAGCTGGTCGATCACATTGGTCGCCACCCGGCTCGACATGGCAAATCCGATCCCGATCGAGCCGCCGTTGGGTGACAGGATCGCGGTGTTGATGCCGATGACCTCGCCGTCCATGTTGAAGAGCGGACCGCCGGAATTGCCGCGGTTGATGGCGGCGTCGGTCTGGATGTAATCGTCGTAGCTGCCCGAAAGCGCGCGGCCCCGGGCCGAGACGATACCGGCCGAAACCGAGAAGCCCTGGCCGAGCGGGTTGCCCATGGCCACGACCCAGTCGCCGACCCGTGCCTCGTCGCTGTCGCCCCAGGGCACGAAGGGAAGCGGCTCGTCACTCTCGACCTTCAGGAGGGCGAGGTCAGTCTTGGGATCGGTGCCCAGAACCTCGGCTTCGAGCTCATCACCGGAGAAGAACTCGACCATGATCTCGTCCGCATTGGCGATGACGTGATTGTTCGTGACGATATAGCCGTCGGCAGAAACGACGAAGCCCGAACCCAGAGCCTGGCTGCGACGCGGACTGCGCGGCATGCCATCGGGGCCGTCCCGGTCGAGGAAGTCGCGGAAGAAATCCTCGAACGGCGAGCCTTCCGGAACGACCGGTGCCTGGCTCGTCTCGCGGGCAATCCGGGTGGATGTCGTGATGTTGACGACGGCCGGGCTCACCTGCGTGGCGAGATCGGCAAAGCTTACGGGGGCGCCCATCGGCTGCGCATTGGCCAACGGGGCTCCGAGAAGCGACAGCCCGGCCAGAACGGCCCAGAGCATCTGGCGCGCCTGAACCGCCAGCCTATCGCTTCCATTGGGCGTGAATTGCATTCTCACACTCACTCTCCTTTCAGGGGTGCAACCTCCGCGAGGACGATCGCCTCGTAGACGGAAACTGGTGATGAAGATACTTGCACCGGACCGCAACACCAACGGCCATCGCGCCGTTTCACCTTGGCGTGACAGCGCGGCCTCAGCCGCCCAGATTCCGCGCCACGAAGATCAGCAGGAGCCCGACGCTGCCTGCGGTCAGCCCGATCAACCGGCGCGTATCGAAAGGAAGGCGCCGCATCAATTCGACAATGTCATCGATGCGGCGCGGCAGCAGGGCAAAGACCAGTCCCTCGAAACACAGGACGCAGCCCATCGCCCAGAGCAGGTCACTCATCAGCGGTCGGCAGCCCCGTCCGGCTCCGCAGGATCGCTCGCGACATCGCCGGCCGGGGAGTCGGCAGGCGCCGGAGTCGCGGTCGCGCCGGATCCGGCGTCGGGCAGGACATCGCCTCCCGCCGCACCGGTTCCGCCGGCGGCAGCCCCGGTTTCTTCGCCCGCCGCCGCGTCTCCAGCTTCACCCGTCTCCAAAACACCGTCCGAAGTGGCATCGGGTGCCGTTGCCGGCCTCATGCCGGTGAGTCCGCCGGCGCGTGGCTGGTCGTTCTTCAGGTAGTCGAAGAACTCGCTGTCGGGGTTGATGACCAGCGTCGAATTGCCCGCCTTCAGGGCCTGCTCGTATGCGGCAAGCGAGCGGTAGAACTCGAAGAATTCCTCGTCGCGGCCGAACGCCTCGGCGAAGATGCCATTGCGGCGCGCGTCGGCCTCGCCGCGGACGATCTCGCTTTCGCGACGCGCATCGGAGACCAGCTCCACCACGGTCCGGTCGGCCAGCGCGCGCACACGCTGCGCCGCTTCTTCACCGCGCGCGATCTCGTCGGCAGCCTCGCGTTCGCGCTCGGCACGCATCCGGGCAAACGTGGCGTCGAGGTTCTGCTCGGGCAGGTTGGTCTGCTTGAGCCGCACGTCGAGGACATAGAGCCCCAGGTCTTCGGCCCTCTGCCGTGCCTGTTGGGTGATGCGGTCCATCAGTCCGGCCCGGTCCTCGGACAAGATGGTGTTCGACGTCACACCGTCCGAGCCGAGTACCGCCCGGATCTGCGGATTGAGAATCCCCTCGAGCCGTGCCTCGGCGGCACGAAGCCCGCCGACACCGACGGCCTGACGAAAGCGCACGACATCCGAGATCCGATAGCGGGCGAAGGCGTCCACCACCAGCCGGCGGTCATCGGACGGCGTCACCTCGAACGGCTCGGTATCCAGCGACAGGATCCGGTCGTCATAGCGCACAACCTCTTGGATCAGCGGGATCTTGAGCGCCAGTCCCGGCTCTTCCTTCACGCGCTTGATCTGCCCGAACTGGAGCACTAGAGCCTTCTCACGCTCGTCCACGATGAAGATCGAGGACAGCAGCACCACAAACGCGATGACAACGAGCGGCAGGATGTACACAGTCTTCCGCATCAGTTGGTGCTCCCTTCGGGGTTCGCGCGCCCACGGTTCAGTTCGTTCAGCGACAGATAGGGCACCACGCCCTGGCTACCGCTCTGTTCGTCGATGATGATCTTGTCGACGCGGCCAAGCACTTCTTCCATTGTCTCGAGGTAGAGCCGCTTGCGGGTCACGCCGGGCGCCTTGGAATACTCCTCCAGCACCGCCGAGAATCGACTCGCCTCACCCTGCGCCTCGTTCACCACCTGGGCGCGATAACCCTCGGATTCTTCGAGGATCTGCGCGGCCTCGCCTCGGGCACCGGCGAGGACGCGGTTGGCGTAGGCGTCGGCCTGGCGCTGCAACCGGTCGCGCTCCTGTTCGGCCGCCTGGACCTCGCGGAACGCGTCGATGACCTCGCGCGGGGGATCGGCGCGGTCGAGGTTGACCCGCACGACATTCATGCCGCTGTCGTAGGTGTCGAGCGTCTGCTGGATCAATTCCTCGACGGTCTGCGCGATCAGGGCCCGATCGCGGTTCAGGATCGGCGCCAGTTCCGAGCGCGCGATGACTTCCCGCATGGCGCTTTCACTCACGGCGCGGATCGTCTGTTCGGGATCGCGCAGGTTGAAGAGGAACTGCGCCGGATCCGAAACATTCCAGACGATCTGGAAATCGATGTCGACGATGTTCTCGTCGGTGGTCAGCATCAGACCCAGATCGCCGCGCGTATTCCCGCGGGCGACCCCGATATCCTCGGTCCGCTCCACCGTGACCGGAATGACTTCGGCGGTCACGAACGGCCACGGCGCGAAGTTCAGTCCCTCGTCGCCGATCTCGCTGAATTCGCCGAGGAAAAGCTCGACCGAACGTTCTTCGGTGTTGACCCGGTAGAACGAGAGATATCCCCAGATGCCCAGCACGACCAATCCCGCGATGATCAGCGTGCTCCGGGAGAACCCGCCGCCGCTTCCGCCGCCGGGCTGGCCACCGCCACGTCCGCCCATCAGCACACGCAGCTGCTCCTGCCCCTTGCGCATGATCTGATCGATCTCGGGCATCTGCGGCCCTTCCGGTCCGGGCCGCCGCGGGCCGCCGGGGCCGCCATCGCGCCCTCCGCCGCCTGTCCCACGCGATCCGCCCCCGCCCCAGGGGCCGCCATTATTGCCTGCCATTGCGCTTCGGCTCCTCTCGATTCGTTCGCATCGCCGTCTGATGCCTACCTGATGCCTGCCGTCCCGCATTCAAGCGGTGCGGGTCGGCTTCCGCATGGTCACGATCTCTTCCGAGACCGTGGGATGCACCGCAACGGTGCGGTCAAAGTCTTCCTTGGTCGCGCCCATTTTCACGGCGATCGCGGCCAACTGGATCAGTTCGCCCGCGAACTGGCCCACGATGTGACAGCCAAGCACCCGCCTGTTCCCGGCATCCACGACCAGCTTGAACAATACACGATCCTTGCGATCGACGAAGGCGTGCTGCATCGGCCGGAACGAGGTGGAGTAAACCTCGATCGAATGCGTCTCGGCCGCCTCTTCCTCGGTCATGCCGACAGTGCCGAATTCGGGTTGCGTGAAGATGGCCGAGGCCACGCACTCGTGATCCGCCGTGTGATCCTGGCCGCCGAAAACCGTGTCCGCGAAGGCGTGCCCTTCGCGGATCGCGACCGGCGTCAGCGCGATCCGGTCGGTCACGTCACCCACGGCCCAGATGTTCGGCACGCTGCTCTGCGAATGTTCGTCGACCAGGACCTCGCCCTTCTTGCCGAGCTTCACGCCCGCCTCCTCAAGGCCGAGGCCGCGCGTATTCGGCAACCGGCCCGTGGCAAAGAGCACCTGGTCCACGATCTCTTCCTGACCGCTCGTGGAACTCACCCGGAACCGCCCGTCGCCGGTTTGCTCCATGCGCTCGACATCGCGGCCCAGATGCAGGTCGACCCCGTTCTCGCGGATCAGGTCCGTGATGAGCCCGCGCGCCTCGTCATCAAACCCGCGCAGGATCGAGGCGCTGCGATGCCATTGCAGGACATCGACCCCCATGCCATTGAAGATACAAGCAAATTCGCACGCGATATAGCCACCGCCGACGATCAGAAGGCGCTCCGGCTTGGTCTCCAGGTGGAACACGTCGTCAGAGGTGATGCCGTTCTCGCAGCCTTCGATCTGCGTCGGCATGGCCGGGTGACCGCCCGTCGCGACGAGGATCTTCCCGGCCGTGACGGTCTCGCCGTTCTCGAGCCTCACCGTCGTGGCATCGGCGAGGGTCGCGCGCGTGTCGTGAATCGTGACGCCGGCCTTCAGCAGGTTGCTGCGATAGACATTCTCGAGCCGGTCGAGTTCCGCGTTCAGACGGGTCCGGAAGGCTGTCCAGTCGAACGACCCCCAGCTCACGTCCCAGCCATAGGTCTTGGCATCGCGGAACTCGGCCGGATAGTGCGAGGCAAAGACCATCAGCTTCTTGGGCACGCAGCCGCGGATAACGCAGGTGCCGCCCATCCGCGAGCTTTCGGCCAGACCCACGCGCGCGCCGTGTTCGGACGCGATGCGCGCAGCGCGAACCCCGCCCGAGCCACCGCCGATCACGAAAAGGTCGTAGTCAAAGGCCATGCCGCATCCTTCCGGTCCGCCGTCGTTTCAGCCGCGCGCGCCGCGGATCTCGACCGATCCGTCCTGATGCCCCAGCACGAGCGTATCGGCCAGCCCCAGGAACAGCCCCGTCTCCACGACGCCGGGAATCGCGCGCAGTGCGGCGTCGAGCGCCGCCGGGTCGTCGATGGCCTTCAGGTGGCAGTCGAGAATCAGGTTGCCCTCATCGGTGCGGAACGGCGTTTCCCCCGCCCCGCGGGTTTCGATCGCGCGCCCTTCATAGCCCAGCGCGTCGAGCGCCGCACGCATCGCCGCCTCTGTCGCGCGCGCCCCGAACGCGATGACCTCCACTGGAAGCGGGAAGGCGCCCAGCCGATCGACCGCCTTGCCGGCATCGGCGATGACCACCATCCGCTCCGAGGCCGCCGCCACGATCTTTTCGTGCAAAAGCGCCCCACCGCCGCCCTTGATGAGCACAAGCGACCCGTCCGCCTCGTCGGCGCCGTCGATCACGAGGTCAAGCCTCGGCGTATCGTCGAGTGAAACCACCTCGATCCCCTCCGCGCGCGCCATCTCGGCGGTCTGCCTCGACGTCGGCACGCCCGTGACGCGCAGCCCCTCGGCGCGCACCCGCTCGCCGAGACGGCGGATCATGAACGCGGCCGTCGATCCGGTGCCGAGGCCCAGCCGCATGCCATCCTCGACCCACTCGCAAGCCCGCTCTGCGGCGGCTTTCTTGGCGGCGTCGGCGTCGGACATGCGGCTTCCTCCAGTCGGTGTCGGCGGCCTTATAGGAGATCGGCGCGGGCGGCGCGAGGGGCGGTCTGCCGCGGCGATCATCGTCTCAGCCGGACGCGAGCAGAGCGTCGATCGCAGGCACCAGCGCCTCGCGCGGCAGCACGACCAGCATGCCCGCTCCGCTGAAGGCGAGCGTCACCGCTCCGGTCGCGCGGTTCGACGTGCCGATCCTGCCGCCTGGCGCGAGCTTCAGACCGTCGATCGGCCAGGCGAGCCCGGCTGACGAGCCGGTCACCGGCAACAGCGGGTAGAGCGACACCCGCGTCCCCGGCGCGACATCGAGCCGAATGTCGCGCGGCGCGGCGAACACCACGTCACTGCGCGCCGATCAGGATGCAGCGCTGCGCAGCCTGCCGCACCAGAGCCGACATCGCCGCCAGCTGGTGATCGAGCCTGTCGCCAAGAAACCCCACGCCCAGAACCAGCGGCGCCGCGATACTGCACAAGGCCTTGTCGAAGTCGGTGCTGTCCTGCTCCTCGATCTTGTGGAGGCGATCGGCCGGGATCGCCTGCCTGACCGCGTCTGGCATCGAATCCATGTCGCCGATCACCGCCCGCGGCATCAGGCCCCGGTCCAGCGCGTGGGCCGCGCCCCCATCGGCCGCAACCAGAACCGGCGCGTGCGAGAGCGCGAGCGCAAGATCGTCCGCCTCCACGCGCCCGGCGCCGAGCAATGTCACCGGCACATCCGATCGCACGATCGCTTGACTCATGTGGCACCCCAAACCTGTCGGGGGTCCTTAACCGTCGTTATGCTGGATGGTAAAGGTTGCGGGAACCCCGCGCCCCGGGTCAGGAAGAAGCCATGTCCGAAACGACCAAGACCATGACCGTGAGCTACGGCGCCTTTTCCTGCAAGCTCGAGGGGTTCGACGAACCGCTCGACGCGATGCGCCTCATCACCGATTATTTCCGTGAGCTGGCCGATCGTGACGGGCGGCCCTTCGGCGCGTTCGAGGGTACGGTCGTCGCCGAACCCCACAGCGACGGAATCCTCCTGCGCCACGCCGCGACCGGACCGGCAGCCCCCTCGAAGCCTTGGCCGGCCGCAGAGGAAGAGGCGAACTTCTTCACCGAAGAGCCCGCGCCCGCGCCAAGCCGGCCCGTGCTGCGCGACGGGATCGTTCGACTGACGCCAGAGTCCGCCGCCGAGCCGCAGGCCGAAACCCGGAGCCCGGCGCAGGAGCCGGAGAGCGAAGCGGGCGCATCCGAGCCGGACCCGACCGATGCCGGGCCGGACAGCGGGGACAAGCGCGCCGGGAACGGCGGTCATCGCATGGCGCCGGATCCGGATCTCGATCGCCTGCTTGCCGGGACAGACGACCGCATGCAGGCCGACGCCGCCGCGCGCCGACGCGAGAGCCTGGCCCACATGAAGGCCGCCGTCGCCGCGCGCCAGGGCGATCCGCTCCGCCCCGCGAGCGACAGGAATTCGTGGATGGAGGCGCTGGACCATGCCCGCGCGAGCGATCCGCCGCCTGAAAACGCCGGCACCTCCGAGTCTCCGCTGGTTCTGCAGGCCGGCCGTCGCTTGCCACCCATGCGCACCGCGCCGCCTGGTTTTCGACAGTTCTGCCGCGAGCGCGAGCTGACCGAGCCCGCCGACCTGATCGAGGCGGCCGCCGCCTACGAGCTCCTCGTCGAAGGTCTCGATCACGTCGCCCGGGGGTCGGTTCTGGCCCGGGCGATGCGCGTTGCCGACGGGACATTGACACGCGACGGGGCGCAGAGGCTATTCGGCATCCTCCGCCGCGCCGGTGTGCTGTGCAAGATCGGACCCGACCGCTTCACCCTGGGCCCGGCGAGCCGCTACGGCAGCCTCGAGTGAGGGAACCCGGGCGCTCGATGGCCGGCAAGGCGCACCCCGCGCCCTAATCTCCGGGCGGCACGTCAGGATCGGCCCGACCGACCCCGCGGAAGACCCTGCGGAACGGCAGCGCCCAGGCGACGCCCAGCACCACGTAGATCAGCAGCTCCACAAGGATCGGTGGGCGATCGAACAACGCCACGACGTTCACCGCCACCAGCACGTAGAGGGGAATGCCGGCCACCAGGATCAGGATCGCGAGGCGCCGGCGTGTCTTGTAGCCAAGGGTCATCAGTCGGCAAATGGGTCGGTGACGAGGATCGTGTCGTCACGTTCGGGTGAAGTCGACAGAAGCGCCACCGGACAGCGGATCAGCTCCTCGATGCGGCGCACGTACTTCACGGCGTTGCCCGGCAGGTCGGCCCAGCTGCGCGCGCCGGCGGTCGAATCCGTCCAGCCTTCTATCGTCTCGTAGATCGGCTCGACCCGCGCCTGGGCATCCGCCGCCGTCGGCAGGTAGTCAAGCTCGGCCCCGTCCAGGCGATATCCCCTGCAGATCCTCAGCTCCTCCAGCCCGTCCAGCACGTCGAGCTTGGTCAGCGCGATGCCGCGCGCCCCGCTCGTCGTGCAGGTCTGCCGCACGAGCACCGCGTCGAACCAGCCGCAGCGGCGGTCGCGCCCCGTCACCGTGCCCTTTTCGCGCCCGACCCGAGCCAGGCGGCGCCCGATATCGTCGTCGAGCTCCGTCGGGAACGGCCCCGAGCCGACGCGGGTGGTGTAGGCCTTGACGATCGCCAGCACGAACTGCACGGCGTTCGGCCCGAGCCCGGTTCCCACCGCCGCCATGCCCGCCAGCGTGTTCGACGACGTGACGAACGGATAGGTCCCGAAATCGATGTCGAGAAGCGCGCCCTGCGCCCCCTCGAACAGGATCCGCTGCCCGGACCGCCGCCGCTCGTCCAGCTCGCGCCAGACCGGTTTCGCGTAAGGCAGCACCTGCGGCGCGATCTCGCGCAGCTTCTGCGCCAGATCCTCCCGGTCGATCGGCGCGGCCCCGAGCCCCCGGCGCAGCGGGTCGTGGTGTGCGAGCAACCGGTCCAGCCGCGAGTCCAGCGTTGCCGCGTCGGCCAGATCCGCCAGCCGTACGGTGCGCCGCCCGACCTTGTCCTCGTAGGCCGGGCCGATGCCGCGACCCGTGGTGCCGATCTTGGCGCGTCCTGCCGCCTCCTCGCGCATCAGGTCGAGGTCACGGTGCACCGGCAGGATCAGCGGCGTGTTCTCGGCGATCATCAGCGTGTCGGGGCCGACCTCGACCCCCTGCTCGCGCAGTCGGCCGATCTCGTCCATCAGCGCCCAGGGATCGAGCACCACGCCATTGCCGATCACGCTGAGTTTGCCGCGGCGCACGATGCCCGACGGCAGAAGGCTCAGCTTGAAGACCTCGCCGTCGATGACCAGCGTGTGCCCGGCATTGTGCCCGCCCTGAAAGCGGCAGATGACGTCCGCCCGCTCGGAGAGCCAGTCGACGATCTTGCCCTTGCCCTCGTCGCCCCACTGGGCGCCAATCACCGCAACGTTCGCCATGCTCGTTCCTCTCGCCTGTCCCGCGGCGCCGGCCGCGCGAGGGGGGTGTGGCAGAGACGGCGAAAGGTCAAGCCTTTCGCGGCGGGAAACTCCTCAGGAACGGCCGCGAAAGCGACACAGGATCGACCTCACCGCAGAGGCGATTTCCCATGGCGGGTAAAGCGCGGCGGTCAAGACGGAATAGTGCTTCCGCTTCTCCTCGGGAATGACAAGGTAAAGCGCCCTCAGGCTCAGATAGACCGACCACAGCACCATCAGGTTGATCAAGATCGTGACCACCAGATGCGTGTCGGGGTCGAACAGCCGCGCCCAGGTCTCCGGCTCTACCAGCCACGGCCCGATATCGCGATAGAACGCGCGCAGCAGCACCGCCAGATGGATCAGGAGCAGACCCCCGGCGAAGCGCCCCATTGCCCCGCGATCGAAGATCGCAAGTCGCAGGAACCCGAGGCCCACCAGCGACGCCGCAATCGCAGCGCAGATTCCGGTGCCCAGACCAAGCAGAGCGAGCGCGGTGCTCATGCCACCGCCCCCCCGTCAAGACCCCTTGTCGACATCCTCAACCTCCTTCAGGCGTTCCAGTACCTGCAGCACTTCCACCGGCGGCGTCTCGTTCACCGGCGCGCCGTAGACGAGCTTCATGCTCTGCGTGATCTGCATGTCCTTGCGCATCCGCAGGGCGAGCAAGCTGTCCATCGCGGCGTACAGGTCGACGATCGCCGTCACGTTGCGATCGGTGACCGCACCGAGATCCTCGTGATGCTCCGCCGGTTTGTCCGGACGCCAGAATTTCCAACGGAATTTCCGCATCGTGTGGGCGAACCTCCCGGGCTTCCGATCCCGCTTCATGCGGGCTGAACACGACCCATTGTTGGTGAAACTGATTGACGCCCGCCTGCCCAGGCGCGCGTTGCGTGCGATGTTCCTCGCCCCGCTTCGGCTCACCTGCCTCCCGGTCTTGCGCCGGCTCAAGGCATTGGCCACTCTGCGCGGTCAAAGGGGGAGACACTGATGAACATCGACCTTTTGAAACGGCTCTGCGAAACACCCGGCGTGCCGGGCCACGAGGAGCGCGTGCGCGCGCTGATCGAGGCGGAGGTCAAGGACCTCTTCGACCACGTGGAGACCGACCCGATGGGCTCGCTCCTCTGCCGCCGCGACGCCACGGCCGAAGATGCGCCCAGGGTCATGCTGCTCTGCCACATGGACGAGATCGGCTTCCTCGTCAGCCACGTGACCGACAAGGGATTCGCCTACGTCCAGCCGGTAGGCGGGTTCGATCCGCGCAACCTCTTTTCCCGACGCGTCATCGTCTGCACCGAGGACGGCGATCTTCCCGGCGTGATGAACCCCGGCGGCAAGCCGATCCACATCTCGACCCCAGAAGAGCGCAAGAAGGTGCCGGAACTGGCCGATTTCTGCGTCGATCTCGGACTGGGCAAGGCCACCGCCGACAAGGTGCGCGTGGGCGACATGGTGGTGATCGACGCGCCCTTCGCCGAGATGGGAAAGAAGGTGGTCTCCAAGGCGCTCGACAACCGCATCGCCTGCTGGCTGGGTATCGAGGCGATCCGCGCGCTCGGCGACAAGGGGCGCGGCGCCGAGATCCACGTAGCCTTCACGACGCAGGAGGAGGTCGGGCTGCGCGGCGCCCGCACGGCCGCCTACCGGGTGCGGCCCGATATCGGCATCGGGGTCGACACCACCCTCGCCTGCGACACGCCCGGCGTGCCGGAACAGGACCGCACGACCCGGCAGGGCAAGGGGTTCGGCCTGCACGTTCGCGACAGCTCGTTCATTGCCGACAAGGGGCTGGTGGCCGAGATCGAGAAACTGGCCAAGGACAACGATATCCCCTACCAGCGCACGATGCTGCGCGCGGGCGGTCAGGACGGCGCGGCGGCGCAGCAGGCGGCGGCTGGCGCGCGGGCCGTGGGAATCGTGGTCGGGACGCGCTACATCCACACGACCTGCGAGATGATCGAGAAATCGGACCTCGAGGCGGCGCGCGACATCCTGTCGGCCTATCTCGGGACCTTCTGAGGGGACGCCGCCCCGGGGGGCATCGAACCCCCCGGTGCGGCCGTCACCCGCTTCGCGCCGATCCGGTCGCGCGCGGCGCGCCGGATGTTGCGTGTCGGACGGCCCCGCCAGCAGGCGGAGCCGGAAACGACGTCTTCAGGCCGCGCGGCGCTGCCGGTTGGGGCGCCGGCGCTGCTGTCTGGGCTTGGCCTTGTGCTCGGGCCGTGCCGTCGCCCAGGCGGTGCCACCAGCGACCGGGATCGGCTGCTTGAGCACCTTCTGGATGGCCTGCAGCTCGCTCATCTCCGCCTCGGCACAGAACGCGATCGCACGCCCCGAACGACCGGCACGCGCCGTCCGCCCGATCCGGTGCACGTAGTTCTCGGCCACGTTCGGCAGATCGAAGTTGTAGACATGCGCCACGCCGGGGATGTCGATCCCCCGCGCCGCGACGTCGGTGGCGACCAGCACCCGGATCCTGCCCTCGCGGAAGGCCGACAGCGCCCGGTCGCGCTGACCCTGGCTCTTGTTGCCGTGGATCGAGGCGGCGGAGAAGCCCGCGCGGTCGAGCTGCTTCATCAGCCGCTCCGCTCCGTGCTTGGTCCGCGAGAACACCAGCGCCAGCTCGTCGCGGTGCGCATCCAGAAGCTCGATCAGCAGCGCCACCTTTTCGGGTTGCGCCACGAAGTGCACCGATTGCTCCACCTTGTCGGCGGTCTGGCCCGGCCGCGCCACCTCGACCCGCACCGGGTCGGTCAGGTAGGCGCGCGACAGCTCGTCCATCTGCTTGGGCATGGTGGCCGAGAACAGCATCGTCTGCCGCTCCTTCGGCAGCAGCGGCGCGATGCGGCGCAGCGCGTGGATGAAGCCGAGATCCAGCATCTGATCGGCCTCGTCGAGCACCAGGAACCGGGTGCGGCCCAGCGACACGGCCTTGCGGTCGAGCAGGTCGATGAGCCGGCCCGGCGTCGCCACGAGGATGTCGGTCCCGCGATGCAGCGCCTTGATCTGCGCGTTGATCGACGCGCCGCCGACGACGAGCCCGACGCTCAGATGACCGCCCTTGGAGAAGCCGCGAATGCTGTCGCTGATCTGGCGCGCCAGCTCGCGCGTCGGCGCCAGGATCAGCGCATTCACGCTCTTGGGCGCGGGCGCCACGTGGTTTTCCCCCAGAAGGTGAAGGAGCGGCAGCCCGAAGGCGGCCGTCTTGCCGGTCCCCGTCTGGGCAAGGCCCATGACATCGCGCCCGTTCATGGCGTGGGGGATGGCCTGGCTCTGGATCGGGGTCGGAGAGGTGAGGCCCAGCTCGGAAAGCCGGGCGAGAAGGCGGGGCTTGAGGCCCAGCATATCGAAATCCATGAAGTCCTTTCGGGTCGCGGGCGCCTTGCCCGGACCGCAATGATACGCCGTTCCAAACGGCGTCAGGGTCGCGCCCCGTACTGACCCGTGGAACCGTATTGTCCCCGGGCCGCCAAGGCGTCCGCCCCCCGCGTGATTTGGGAAACCGGAAGCGACGCACGGCGGGACCCGGCAACGGGGTCCGCTTGCTCACGCGGCAAATCGCCCGCATCGCGGGATCCGTATCCGCATCTGCGCCCCTCAAGTCAAGCACGGATGCAAGACGCGGTGCGTCAATCCCTGCCGCCAGCCCCCTTTTCGGTTTTTACGTTGCGTCACGTAGCGTTGGCGCGCGTCACGGCCGCCGCGTCGAGGACAGATCCGTTCGTCGGCACATCACCCGACAGCCGGCACGCCGTCGCCTCCGCGCGCGCCTGATCGAACCTGCACCGAGGCCGACGAGCCGGCGAACCGCCGGGATCAGCCTTATCGCACCCTGCCCGGCGCACCTATGCGGTCGCGCGACCCCCGTCTGGTGAACCGGTTGAACCCGGGAAGTCCTCCCCGCAAACGCCCGCCGGCGATCAAGCGGTCCGGCCGACCGGAAGCAGGAGGCTGCATCGCGGTCATCGGCCAGGCTTCCGCCACGGCCCGGCGCCACCGGCGGCTCGCGGCGCGCATTGCGGTTGCGGTCTCGGAGCCGACCGCCTAAGTAGCGCCCCGAATGGCTGCCCGGAATGCCCGATGGAAAACGTCCTCCTGATCGTCCACCTCATCCTCGCCCTGTGCCTGATCGGCGTGGTGCTGCTGCAGCGCTCCGAGGGCGGCGGCCTGATGGGCGGCGGCGGCGGCGTGATGACCGGGCGTTCGGCTGCCACGGCGCTGGCCAAGCTGACCTGGGCTTTCGCGATCGCCTTCATCTGCACCTCGATCGCCCTGACGATCATCGCGGCACAGAACGCGGCCGGCACGTCGGTCCTCGACCGTCTGGGAGAGCCCGTCGCGGAAGAGGCGGACACACCGGCCCTGCCGCCCGCCGAAGACCTGCTGCCGCCGGTGGAGGGCGACGGCCCGCTCGTTCCCCCCGCGGCCGACTGACGCCACGCGCGACGCCGGCTTCCGACGCGCTCCGGCGCCGGGCCTCGGCCGTCCGGCGCCGACCATTCTCTTACGATCGTGATCGTGCGGATCCGTCGAGCTGCGCCGCGATGCGCCCGAGGCTGCCGGGGCGGTAGGGCGGCCCGTCCTCTCCCGCACCGCTGCCCTGGTAGCGGCGCAACGCCGAGGGCGACACCTCGCTCAGATGTGTCGGGCCCGTGCGATCGCGCGGCCAGAGCCGGGTGAGCCAGTCCACCGGCGTCCAGCGCGGCTTGACCGAACGGTTCACGAGCGGCCCGAACGGATCCTGCTGCGCGGCGAAGGTCTCCAGCATCAGACCGTCGAAGCCGAGTCCGGCCTCGACGGCGCCCTCGGCGATCCAGCCCAGCGCGATGCTCGACAGCGCCTCCACGTCGCCCCCGCCCCCGACCGAGCCGTGATCGCCGGCGAAGAACATCTCGGCAAACCGCCCGCGCGGCTCCTGCGCGTTCAGCGCATCGAGATTGTCCCAGCGCGTCGGCTCGAACGACCGCCGCCGCTCGTCCAGCGCGATGGCGTGCCGCGCCGAGGCGACCATGCTGGAAAGCTGCGCATCGTGGAACGCGAACTTCCGGTTGAACAGCGGCGCGATGCCCAGGTGCTTGGGCACGCCCAGCGCTCCCACGGTGTCCCACACGCCGAGATAGGCTATCCGCAGCCGCCGCGTTCCGGCCTCGCCCCGCTCGGCGCGCCAGGCCGCTTCCGCCGCGCTGGTGACGACCTCCGGCGAGAGATCCTGGCGAAAGCGATAGCTCTCCTCGCTCTCGGGGTGGGTCGAGGGGTTCCGGCTGCGGTATCGCCCGATCGCCGCGTCGAGCCGGTTGATCCGGTCGCGCGCCAGGATCCCGCTCGACCGGATCAGCCCGGTCAGCGACCGCGCCGTGTAGGCCCCGCGGGAAAATCCGAAGACGTGGATCTCGTCGCCCGGCTCGTAGATGAAGGCCAGGTGCCGGTACGCCTCGGCGATGTTCGCCAGCAGGCCATAGCCGAACGCGCCGCCGATCACCCGGTCGATCCGCCGCGCCACCCCGCGTCCCGTGCCCACGCCCGGCACGTAGAGCGGGATCTGCTTGGCCCCGTCCGCCGCCGTCGGGCGCAACGCCTCGGCCAGCAGCACGACATTCGTCGGCCATTCGGTGCTGATATCGTTCCAGGTTCCGTCGCAAAAGATCGCGATGCGCTTCACGGTTGAAACTCCCTCCGCGGGTTCGCGCCTGCGCCCTGCTGCCGCGAAGTCAAAAGGGGGCCGAGGCACGAAGCTGGGTCAAGCGGCTGGACGCTCCCCCCGGAATCCGCTTTAAGATGAACTCCCGTAGACGATAATGCGTTGGCGTCGCGGCCAACCACAAGATACGGGGCGTCACAAGCATGGCAAGATACGTTTTCATCACCGGTGGTGTGGTTTCCTCGTTGGGCAAGGGTCTGGCATCGGCCGCGCTCGGCGCCCTGCTTCAGGCGCGCGGCTACACGGTGAGGTTGCGCAAGCTCGACCCCTATCTCAACGTCGATCCCGGCACGATGAGCCCCTTCGAGCATGGCGAGGTCTTCGTCACCGACGATGGCGCCGAAACCGACCTCGACCTCGGACATTACGAGCGTTTCACGGGTGTTGCCGCCCGAAAGACCGACAGCGTCTCGTCGGGGCGCATCTATTCGACCGTGCTCGAGAAGGAGCGCCGCGGCGACTACCTCGGCAAGACGATCCAGGTCATTCCCCACGTGACCAACGAAATCAAGGACTTCCTCCACATCGGGGAGGACGAGGTCGACTTCCAGCTCTGCGAGATCGGCGGCACCGTCGGCGACATCGAGGGCCTGCCCTTCTTCGAGGCGATACGCCAGTTCGCCCAGGAGCAACCGCGCGGCGAGTGCATCTTCATGCACCTCACGCTGCTGCCCTGGATCGCCGCCGCGGGCGAGCTCAAGACCAAGCCCACCCAGCACTCGGTCAAGGAGCTGCGCTCGATCGGCCTCGCCCCCGACGTGCTGGTCTGCCGCTCCGACCACCCGATCCCCGACAAGGAGCGCGCCAAGATCGCGCTCTTCTGCAACGTGCGCGAGGATTCGGTGATCGCCGCGCCCGACCTCACCTCGATCTACGACGCGCCGCTGGCCTATCACCGCAACGGCCTCGACCAGGCGGTGCTCGACGCCTTCGGCATCGCCCCCGCGCCGCGCCCCAACCTCGCGCGCTGGGAGGACGTGGCCGACCGCATCCACAACGCCGAGGGCGAGGTGCGCATCGCCATCGTCGGCAAGTACACCCAGCTAGGGGACGCCTACAAATCCATCGCCGAGGCGCTGACCCACGGCGGCATGGCCAATCGCGTCCGCGTCCGCGCCGAATGGCTCGACAGCGAGATCTTCGAGCGCGAGGACCCGTCCCCCTGGCTCGAGGGCTACCACGCCATCCTCGTCCCCGGCGGCTTCGGCGAGCGCGGCACCGAGGGCAAGATCCGCGCCGCCCAGTTCGCCCGCGAGCACGAGATCCCCTATCTCGGCATCTGCCTCGGCATGCAGCTGGCCGTGGTCGAGACCGCCCGCAATCTCGCCGGCATGGACAAGGCCGGCAGCCAGGAATTCGACCACGAGGCCGGCGCCGCCCGCTTCGAGCCGGTGATCTTCCACCTCAAGGAATGGATCAAGGACAACCAGAAGATCGCCCGATCGGTGCTCGACGACAAGGGCGGCACCATGCGCCTTGGCGCCTACACCGCCTGCCTGCGCGAGGGCTCCAGGGTGGCCGGGATCTACGGCGAGACCCAGATCGCGGAGCGTCACCGCCACCGCTACGAGGTCGACGTCAAGTACCGCGAGCAGCTCGAGAAGCACGGGCTGTGCTTCTCCGGTATGTCCCCGGACGGCCGCCTGCCCGAGATCGTCGAAGTAACGGGCCACCCGTGGTTCATCGGCGTCCAGTTCCACCCCGAGCTGAAATCCAAGCCCTTCGCCCCCCACCCCCTCTTCGCCGATTTCGTCCGCGCCGCGGTGGAGGTGAGCAGGCTGGTGTAGAGCGCGCCAGGTAGACGGAAAGATGACGATCCCCTATCGGCAACGCACCAAATGCCGCGGGGATTGACGGGCACCGGGGCCGGAACCGGTTGTGGAGTTTGTTCTTATGCGATCTGCCCACTCAACTCGAACACGTCTCGGGTCTGGCTTGGCGGCTTCCTCGATGAAGACATTGGCATTGCGACCGTTCTTCCCGTAGTTTCCCTTTACTTTGCCTTTCTTCGTGCATCCAAGATAGAAACCTCCTCTGACCGGGTTCGGTGTCCCGATTGGGGCTATGGCGCCGCCACCGGCCGCAACGCCGACGATATCCTGCGACATCGGCGTTACTCGACCCTTACGAATGGTAATGGAGACAAAGCCCAATTCGGTGTCGAACCACCCGCTTACGTCTTCCCTGACATAGAAGCTAAATGGCATGTCAACCGGCGCTGGCCGATCGAGTTCGACTTCAACGTAGTATAGTTTGGTATCTTGCCACCGGATCGGACGCCGCGGTGGACCAGGCCAATCCAAGTCGTAGGTCATCCCGTGAAGCGGTGAAAAGTTCAGCCGTACCACGGTGCGCGTAGGAATTGTCGGAACGACAGGAGAGACGCCGCCAACTACGCCTCCCCCGTTCCCGTCAGCCAAGGATGGTTCTTCCCTCTGGTAGCCAGTATATTCTTTCTGTAGAGGGCCAAGATAGGCATCACAGCTCGCCAGCAAAAAAAGTATTCCGGCCGCGGTCAATAAACCTCCGAGGCGGTTCGATTCCGAAAACAATCTCATCCCGAGCCCTCCTTCTCTAATATTCAGACGCCGACAATTTTCTTTGATCCGGTGCGGACTGCATTTCTGGCGCTCCCGAAGCGAGAGCGGACGCGAAATTTGGGTCCGAGCTCGCCCATGGCGCAATGATGCAATTCCAGATGCTAGTATAGCCTGCGCGCACAACTCGAAATTGACTTAAGTCAAGTCAAACCGAGCGGCCGGCTTAGCAAGCGTAGGGTGGGTGCCAACCCACCGCCCACCGCATCGGCGCCGCCTCACCCTGAAGGCGCTCTCCCGCAACTCCCCACCGTGCGCTCGGAACCGCCGTGCCATCTCGACGGTTGGTCCTGCATCCATAGGAGGAGCAAGACCATGGCGAATGAAGACCAGTCCAAAGGCAAGGCCAAGGATATTGGCGGCAAGGTCAAGGAAGAGGCCGGCGATCTGACCGGCAACAAGGACCTCAAGCGCGAGGGCCAGGCCGACCAGGTCGAGGGCAAGGTCCAGAAGGGCGTCGGCGACGCCAAGGACGAGCTCGACAAGGACAAGTGAACACCCCGTGCCGGATCGCGCGACATGTGATCGGCACGCACCCGAACATCTGGAACGGGGCCGCTCAGCCGGCCCCGTTTTTCGTGTCCGGCCCCGCGAAACACGCCCCGGCCGCCGGCGGACCGCCTTCAAGATTCCGTGTCATCCACGAGAAGTGGCGATCCAGCAGCGGACGCTCGATGCTGCTTGCCTCGTTGCGGTCTCGCCCGCGCCACGGCGTCACCGTTTCCGGTTCTGAGAACCCAGCCAATTCTCAGGATTCCGCGAAAGCGAGGCTGCTCGATGATCTACGAAGCCCGAAGCCCGTCCCTGACGTCTGGAAGAAGATGCCGACGGAACACGGACCAGATGATCCTCGGTGACCCCGTCCTCCAGTCTCTCGCGAAACCGCGTCGGGTGACCCGGTCGAGGTCCTCGATGAACCTTGCCGTGCCCGCCCCTGCCTTTTGCACGGAGAAAACCTCAGGTCGGGGTTTCCACACCGCCTCGGCCCTTTACGGTCAGTCCACGTTCGCGCATTCCTTGGGTCACAAAGCAACGAAGGCGAGGGCCATGGCCCCTGAGGAAATCTGGAAAACCGAGCAAGGCTTCTGGCTGGACGGACCGAAGTTCTACGAAGAGCACATGGAGCCGAGCGCTCTGATGGTGTTTCCGGAACCGGTCGGCATTTTAAAAGGTGGCGATATCCTGGACGGGCTCAAAGGAGCCCCACGGTGGAGAACCGTTGAAATGGAACAGAAAACCGTACTATCTCTGGGGAAGACTCTCGTCCTCGCATACCGTGCAACCAGCAAACGAGACGGCGATGCGACTTACGAAGCGCTATGCTCCAGCACCTATTTGAACAGCCGCGACGCGTGGAGGCTCATCGCTCATCAGCAAACGCCCGTCACCTGAAGTCTCCGCTTTTGGGCAAGCAACCTGATACGAACGAACGTCTGCGCTGTCCCGCAGAGCTGCCATCGGCAATTCCATTGGCTCTGCTCTGTCCGGTGGATTGCAGGGTTAAGATCTGGACCGGTTTCTTGCAAGAAGTTTAAAATGACCCCCTGATTTCTTTAGCGAAGTTGCAAGAACGCGCGTCAGGCGCAGCCCTGCGCCTTCAGCGGGTCGTGCCCCCAGTTCATCAGGCTGTAGCGCCAGCGCGAGTGCTCCACGCCGTGTTCCGGCCCGCCCTGGCTGCAATGGCGCTTGATGTAGCCCACGACCTTCGCCATGTGGCGCCAGTCCGCGTCCGAAAGTTCCGCCTTCTTCGTGCGCCTGATCTCGACGATGCGGCGGCCCGACCTGTGGCCCGTGCTCTCTCCCCCGTCGCTGTCCCCGACCGACCGGCTCTCGTCGGTTGCGAGCCAGTCCTCGAGCTCTCCGGGCGCCATGTTCACCAGCGCGCGCCATTCCTCCCAGACCTCGCCCCTGTCCTTCGATGACATGGTCAACCTCCTGTTATCGTGAGATTATAGACTTGCTCCCGCGCGGCATGAACAGACCTGCTTGTGCCGCGCCAATTCGCCGCTAGGGTCGGGCCATGGATTGGTCGCAGATGTTCTTCCAGGGTTGGAGCGGAATCGTGCGCACCCTCATCGTGGGGGCGTTGGCCTACGCGTTCCTGGTCGTAAGCCTGAGGATTTCGGGCAAGCGGACACTGGCCAAGCTCAACGCCTTCGACCTGGTGATCACCGTCGCCTTCGGCTCGACGCTGGCCTCGATCCTGCTGAGCGAGGATGTGGCGCTCGCCGAGGGAGCCGCTGCGCTTGTCCTCCTGATATTGCTTCAATTCATCGTCGCGTCCCTGTCGGTGCGGTGGCACGGCTTCGCCAAGCTCGTGCGCTCGGAGCCGACGCTGCTGCTGCGCGACGGAGAAGTCTGCCACGATGCCCTGCGCCGCGCCCGCGTCACCACGGCCGAGCTGGAGACGGTCGTGCGGACCGAAGGCAAGCGTGGTTTCGGCGGGATTTCCGCCGTGATCCTGGAATCCGACGGCTCCTTCTCGGTGATCTCCGGCGATGGCGGTGGCGGCCGGAAGGGGGAGGCCGAGGCAGGCACCTGACCTCATTCCGGCAGGTAGCGGTCGATCAGGTTCCAGCCGCTCTCGCTCGACAGTCGCCGCAGAAGCGCCACGTTCAGCGGTTCGCGCAGCGGCGAATCCTCCGGGAGAACCATGCTCACGTAGTGGGGATCGAGGCGCGTGGATCGGACCTGCAGGTCGAGCCCGCCGGTCTCCGCCACGATGTAGTCGAGCGACGGCGCCGCGGCCGCGACCGCTTCGACCCGGTCCGCATCGAGCGCGTCCAGCGCCGCCCTCAGATCCGGAAAGCGGCGCGTCTCGACGTTTTCGCCGGCCAGGAACCTCTGGCTACTGCTCTGTTCGACGACACCGACCACCCGTCCGACAAGATCCTCCGGCATGTCGACCCGGCCCTCGACACCGGCCATCGTCACCACGGCGGCGGTCAGCGCCGCGCTGACGGCGAGGCCGACCAGCATCCAGAGCATCGCCACCGCCCGCCCGGCCAGCGTCACCGGCGCCTTGTCGCCGTAGCCGATCGTGGTCAGCGTCACCCCGGCCCACCAGAACCCGTCGCCGAGACCGCGTACGGGCGCGCGGGCGAACTGGTCGTCGTTGCGTTGCCGCTCGAGGAGCCAGATCACCGTGCCGACCACGAGAAGCAGCGCCGAGAGCCCGAGGAGCAGCCGCAGGAACTGCCACGACACGAAGCCCTGCACGACCGCCAGGATGCGCGACTGCCGTTTCGACGCGACGCCCATCGTTGCTGTGTAGACCGGCTGCGTGATCTCGCCCGCCTCTTCGAGCGCCGGCGTCGCGTCGAGCGGCAAGGCGATGTCGACCCGCCCCTCCCTCAGCGCCGTCTCAACGTCGGCGCGCTGGAGGGTCTCGTAGTCGTAGGCGAGCCCGAGATCCTCGGCCGCGATGCGCCACAGATCGATCGCCAGGCCCTGCCAGGCGCCGTCGTCGGTGGCGATGGCAAAGGGCGGCCGCTCGACCACGCCGATCGTGAGCGGCGCGTCCTGCTGCGCACGGCCGGCGGCGGCGAAAAGGCACGCGGCGGCCAGAATGGCCCATCCGATCCGTCTCATGGCGAAGTTCCCCTCTTCCGGTTTTCGCAGACGCTAGGCGTCGTGAACCCCAAGTCCAGACGAAGTCCGCTTGCCACTGGTCGCCGCGCGCTGACGCTATATAATCCGGAGAATGTTCGACACACTTCTGAAACGATTGATCCAGCCCGACCAGGCGCCGCTCTCCGAACCGGATGCGCGCCTCGCCCTGTCCGCCCTCCTCGTGCGCATCGCCCGCTCCGACGGCGATTACTCCACCCGCGAGATCGAACGGATAAACCACGTCATCTCGCGCCGCTACGGTCTGACCGAAGACGCCGCCGACCGCCTGCGCATCGAGGCGGATTCGCTGGAGGCAGAGGCCCCGGACACTGTCCGCTTCACCCGCGCCATCAAGGATCACGTTCCTTACGAAGAACGCGAGGGCGTGATCGAGGCGCTTTGGGAAATCGTTCTGGTCGACGGCCGCCGCGACGACGAGGAAGACGCCCTGATGCGCACCGTGGCGCCGCTTCTGGGCGTGAGCGACGTGAATTCCGGGCTCGCGCGCAAACGGGTCGAGAGCCGCCGGGGGTGACCCAAGCGACGGCGGGCATTCCGCCGCCCGGACCGGGACAGCTCAGGTCACCACGCGAACGAGCCGCGCGGATACAGGCCAATGGTTGCAATTTCCAGCATAGCTCTCCCATTGGTGGTCATATTGGGCCCGTTGCCGCCGCCCGGAGGCGCCATTCCGTAGGGTCCGAAACGGCTTTGAGCGTTGCATCGACGCGACTTTGCCGCATAAGTCCGGGATCAACCTGCAACAGCCGCACGGGGCTCCCTTGTCCGAACCCGCGCCCGTCATCGAACTGGTCGACCTCCACAAGAGCTACGCGGGCCTGGAGGTTCTCAAGGGAGTCGACCTCGCCGCGCCGCGCGGCCACGTGGTCTCGCTGATCGGGTCATCGGGCTCGGGCAAGTCCACGCTGCTGCGCTGCGCCAACCTGCTCGAAGACAGCCAGCAGGGCGAGATCCGCTTCGAGGGCGAACCGATCCGCTGGCGCGGCACCGGCGCGCATCGCCACCCCGCCGATCGAAAGCAGGTCACGCGCATCCGCACCAACCTCTCCATGGTGTTCCAGCAGTTCAACCTGTGGGCCCACATGACCATCCTGCAGAACGTCATGGAGGCGCCCGTCACGGTGCTCGGCCAGGACCGGCACGAGGTCGAGGCGCGCGCCCGCGCCTATCTCGACAAGGTCGGCATCGGCGACAAGGCCGACGCCTGGCCCGCGCAGCTCTCGGGCGGCCAGCAGCAGCGCGCCGCCATCGCCCGCGCGCTCTGCATGGAGCCGCGCGCGCTCCTGTTCGACGAACCCACCTCCGCGCTCGACCCCGAACTGGAACAGGAGGTCGTGCGCGTCATCAAGTCCCTCGCCGACGAGGGGCGCACGATGATCCTCGTCACCCATGACATGCGCCTCGCCGCCGATGTGAGCGACCATGTCGTGTTCCTGCACCAGGGCCTCATCGCCGAAGAGGGTCCGCCGGACCGTCTCTTCGGCGCGCCGCAGACCACGCGCCTGCGCCAGTTCCTGTCAGCCGGCCAAGCCGCATAACGATCAATCTCAGGGAGTAACCATATGAAATCTCTTCTTCTTTCCGCCGCAGCCATCGCCGTTGCCGGCGCCGCCATGGCCCAGGATGTCGTGCGCATGGGCACGGAAGGCGCCTACCCTCCGTACAATTTCATCAACGATTCCGGTGAGGTCGACGGCTACGAGCGCGAGCTGGGCGACCTGCTCTGCGAGCGGGCCGGCCTGACCTGCACATGGGTCACCAACGAGTGGGACTCGATCATCCCCAACCTGGTGTCGGGCAATTACGACACCATCATGGCCGGGATGAACTTCACCGAAGAGCGGGACGAGGTCATCGACTTCACCCAGCACTACATCCCGCCCAGCGCCTCGGCCTACGTCGCGCTGAGCGCGGACACGGACATCGAGACCGGCGTCGTCGCCGGGCAGACCGCCACGATCCAGGCCGGCCACGTTGCCGAATCCGGCGCCACCCTCATCGAGTTCGCGACCCCCGACGAAACCATCGCCGCGGTCCGCAACGGCGAGGCCGACGCGGTCTTCGCCGACAAGGATTTCCTTGCCCCGATCGTGGCCGAGTTGGGTGGTGAGCTGACCTTCGTCGGCGACGACGTGATGATCGGCGGCGGCATCAGCATGGGCCTCCGCGAAAGCGATACCGAGCTCAAGGCGACGTTCGACAAGGTGATCGGCGAGCTCAAGGCCGACGGCACGCTGAACCGGCTCATCGCCAAGTGGTTCGGCAACGAAGCCCAGACCTACGAGTGACACCGACAATCCGGCCCGGCGGTGGCGCGTTCGCGTGCCGCCGGGCCGACCCCGCGTATGGGGCAGCGCGGCGCCTCGCCGGCGCCCGCTGCGCACCGGCGACCGGGGAAATCGTCCCGAGCCTGTACAGACCAGCGGACACCATGTACGAAAAGCCGGCATCGCACGTAAACTTCAGGCGGAGTGCACCATGATGACCCGCCCCGCCGCGACACGCTGATGTTTGGATCCTGCACCGACCCCGCCGCCCTGGAAACCGTCCGGTGGTTTGCCTGCTACCTGACCAGCGGCAAGCACATGGCGTTCTATGGCTCGTTCGGCACCGTCCTGTTATTGCTGTTCATCACCGCCCCGGTGGCGCTCGCCTTCGGTTTCGCCGGCGCCGTCGCCGCCCGCTCGCGCATCGCGCCGATCTCATGGCTCGGCAGGGCCTACACCTCGATCGTGCGCGGCGTCCCGGACATCGTGTTCTTTCTCTTCTTCGTCATAGCCCTGGATCAGGCCTTCGAGTGGACGCGCCACCAGATCCTGTGCCCCGACTGGGACGCGCCGGTGCGCCAGGGCAGCGATTTCGTCGTCTGCGCACAGGCCAAGCTGCCTCTCTCCTCGGCGCCGCAATGGGTGCACGAGGGCTATGGCTTCACCTTGGCCGTCCTGACATTTTCGATCGTTTTCGGGGCCTTCGCGTCCAACGTCCTGTTTGGTGCCATGCGCGCCGTGCCCCGCCCGCAGCTTGAGACCGCCGAGGCCTACGGCATGAGTTCCGCGCCAGACCTTCTGGCGCGTCCTCGTCCCGCAGATGTGGGTCTACGCCCTGCCGGGCCTCTCGAATCTCTGGATGATCCTGGTCAAGGCCACGCCGCTCCTGTTCCTGCTCGGGATCGAGGACATCGTCTACTGGGCGCGTGAACTTGGCGGCTCCAAGACCCAGGCCTTCACCTACCCGCACCCCGACTGGCGGCTCTGGTATTTCCTCGGTCTTCTGATCTTCTATCTCCTGCTCACACGGCTCAGCGAGGTCGCGCTGGCCCGCCTGACCCGCCGGCTCAGCCACGGTCAGGCGACGCTCGGCGGCGAAGCCCTGCGCGGAAAGGGCACCGCATGAGCTGCGCCGACACGTTCCAGGCCTACGCCTTGCGCTCGATCGGGATCGGCGAGCGTCTGCTTCCGCGCTCGGACTTCACGCTCTGCGAGCAGTTCGTGCTGATCGGGTCGGGCCTGATCTGGAACGTCTATTTCGCGGCACTCGCGCTTGGCCTCGGCTTCTTTCTTGCGACCGGTCTCGCGCTGGCCAAGAACGCGCGCGCGCCATTGGCGCGCAAACCCGCGGAATGGTTCATCTTCCTCTTCCGGGGCTCGCCGCTGTTCATCCAGTTCTTCCTGGCCTACGAGGCGCTCGTCCTGTTGCCCCGCACCGGCATCGAGGTCGACTTCCTGGGCGTCGCCTTCAGCGCCGACACGCGCTGGCTGACCCGCGCCTGGGCCGGCGCGCTGATCGTGCTCTTCCTCAACACCGCGGCCTACTCCGCCGAGATCTTCTACGGCGCGCTCCGTGCGGTGCCGCGCGGCGATGACGAGGCCGCCGAGGCCTACGGGCTCGGGGGCTGGACCAAGTTCCGCCGCGTGATCTGGCCCACCATGCTGCGCCTGGCATGGCCGGCCTACACCAACGAGGCGATCTTCCTCTTCCACGCCACGACGCTGGTCTTCTTCAGCGGCTTCCCGGCGTGGCAGCAACGGGGCGACGCGCTCTATTATGCCAGCTACTTCGCCGACAAGACCTTCAACCCGTTCATTCCCTACCCGATCGTGGCGGGCTATTTCATCATGCTGACGCTCGTCATCATCGCGATCTTCGGCGCCATCAACCGGCGGCTGAACAGGCACCTCCCGCGCGAGGCGCGGCGTCCGGTGCGCTATCGCCCGGTGCTCTTCCGATGAGGGACTGGCTCGACGAACACCCCGAATTCCGGACCGTGCAGATCGCCGTGGCCGACCTGAACGGCCAGGCGCGTGGCAAGCGGCTGCCCGCGCGCTTCGCCCACAAGCTCGTCACCGACGGCGCCCGGATGCCGATGAGCGTGCTCAACGTCGACATCTGGGGCGACGACATCGAGGACAGCCCGCTGGTCTTCGAGACCGGCGACCGCGACGGCGTCCTGATGCCCACGGAACGCGGCTTCGTGCCGATGCCCTGGCTCGCGTCGCCCACGGCCCTGCTGCCCGCGTGGATGTTCACCGATGACGGCCGCCCCTTCGCCGGCGATCCACGCCACGCACTGGCCCGCGTCCTCGACCGCTATGCCGCGCGCGGCTGGACACCGGTGGTGGCGACCGAACTGGAATTCTACCTGATCGACGACAGTTCCGACGCCCCCCAACCCCCGCCCGCGCCGCGTTCGGGACGCCGCCGGCTGGGCGGGGAGATCCTGAGCCTGCGCGCGCTCGAGTCCTTCGACGCCTTCTTCACCGACCTCTACGATGCTTGCGAGGCGATGGACATTCCGGCCGAAACCGCGATCAGCGAGGGCGGCATGGGCCAGTACGAGATCAACCTCGTCCACGGAGAGGCGCTCAAGGCGGCGGACGATTCCTGGCTCTTCAAGCTGTTGATCCGCGGCCTCGCCCGGCGTCACGGTTTCGCGGCGAGTTTCATGGCCAAGCCCTACGCCGAGTGGGCCGGCAACGGCATGCACATCCACTTCAGCGTGATCGACAGGGAGGGGCGCAACGTCTTTGACGATGGCGGCCCGCGCGGCACCGACCTGTTGCGCCACGCCGTCGCCGGGTGTCTCGACGCCATGCCGGCCTCGACCCTCGTCTTCGCGCCGCACGGCAACAGCTACGACCGGTTCGAGCCCGGCGCCCATGCACCCACCGGCCTCGCCTGGGCCTACGAGAACCGCACGGCCGCCATCCGCATCCCCGCCGGCAACCCGGCCGCGCGCCGGATCGAGCATCGCGTCGCGGGAGGCGACATCAACCCCTACCTGCTGCTGGCCGCCGTTCTGGGCGCGGCCCTCACCGGGATCGAGGACGCCGCCGAACCACCCGATCCCGTCACCGGCAACGCCTACGAGATGGACCTGCCACGCCTGCCCGACACATGGGGCGCGGCCATCACCGCCTTCCGGGAGAGCCCGCTCATCCAGCGCATCCTGCCCCGTGACCTCGTGCGCAACTACCTGATGACCAAGGAACAGGAGCGGCAATACTACGCCGAGCTTTCGGAGGCGGAACGGCTCGACCTCTATCTCGACACCGTCTGAGGGCCGCTCTAAGGTCGCGCCGATCAATCGCATCGGTGGTTCATGCATATCGGCATCCTGCAGACCGGCCACGCCGCCCCCGAGGTTCTGGCCGGGCACGGCGACTATCCCTCCATGTTCGAGCATCTGCTGGCGGAACGGGGCCTGACCTTCTCCACCTGGGCCGTGCTCGACGACGCGTTTCCCGACGGTCCGGAGGCGGCCGAGGGCTGGCTCATCACCGGCTCGCGCCACGGCGCCTACGAGGATCTGCCGTGGATCCCCCGGCTCGAGGGCCTGATCCGCGACATCCACGCGGCGGGCCGGCCGCTGGTCGGCATCTGCTTCGGCCACCAGATCATCGCGCAGGCCCTCGGCGGCCGGGTCGAGAAGTTCGCGGGCGGCTGGTCGGTCGGGCGCACCGATTACGATTTCGGCGACGAGACCCTGGCGCTCAACGCCTGGCACCAGGATCAGGTCGTGACCGATCCCGACGGCGCGCGCATCATCGCCACCAGCGCCAGGTGCCGCAATGCGGGCATGGTCATCGGCGACACCATCCTGACGATTCAGCCGCACCCGGAATTCGACGGACCCACCGTTTCCGCCCTGATCGAGCATCGCGGCCGCGGCACGGTCCCGGACGAGCTGCTCGACGTGGCGGCCGCGCGCACCGCAGACCCCCTGTCGAACGCCCGCGCCGCGGACCGGATCGCCGATTTCCTGAAAGCCGCCCATGCCTGACTGGACCGACAACCTGCCCGACGCCGCCCGCGCCTATCTGGCAGGGCAGAGCCGCAAGGTCGACGAGGTGGAGTGCATCGTCGCCGACCTCAGCGGCATCGCCCGCGGCAAGGCCATGCCGGCCACCAAGTTCGCCACGCAGACGCATTTCTACCTGCCCAACTCGATCTTCCTGCAGACGATCACCGGCGACTGGGCCGACGACGGCACCGACGCCTTCACCGAACCCGACATGATCCTGACGCCCGACTGGTCCACCGCCACCGCGGCGCCCTGGACGGCGGACGTGACGCTGCAGATCATCCACGACATCCACGACCAGCAGGGCCGACCCTACCCGATCGCGCCGCGCAACGTGCTGCGCCGGGTGGTCGACCTCTACAACGCGCAAGGCTGGAAGCCGATCGTCGCGCCCGAGATGGAATTCTTCCTGGTCGCGCGCAACATCGACCCGAACCAGCCGGTGCTGCCGCCGATGGGCCGGTCGGGTCGCCGCGCGGCCGCCCGGCAGGCCTATTCCATGAGCGCGGTCGACGAATACGGGCCCGTCATCGACGACATCTACGACTTCGCCGAGGCCCAGGGCTTCGAGATCGACGGCATCCTGCAGGAGGGCGGCGCCGGCCAGATCGAGATGAACCTGCGCCATGGCGACCCGATCAGGCTTGCCGACGAGATCTTCTTCTTCAAGCGCATGATCCGCGAGGCGGCGCTGCGCCACGACTGCTTCGCCACGTTCATGGCCAAGCCGATCCAGGACGAGCCGGGTTCGGCCATGCACATCCACCATTCGGTCGTGGACCTGAAGACGGGCGAGAACATATTCTCCGACCCCGAGGGCGGCGAGCGCGAGACCTTCGGACACTTCATCGCGGGCCTGCAGACGCATCTGCCCAGCGTGATCGCGGTGCTGGCGCCGTACGTGAACTCCTACCGCCGCTACGTCCCGGACTTCGCGGCGCCCATCAACCTCGAATGGGGGCGCGACAACCGCACCACCGGCATCCGGGTGCCGATCTCGGACCCCGCCAGCCGCCGCGTCGAGAACCGTCTCGCGGGCATGGACTGCAACCCCTATCTCGGCCTCGCGGCCTCGCTCGCCTGCGGCTATCTGGGCCTGATGCAGAAGCTCGACCCCGCGCCCGCCTTCACCGGCGACGCCTACACCCGCGAGGCGGCGATCCCGCGGGGTCTGGGCGACGCGCTCGACCTCTTCGGCGCCGCCTACGAAGTGCAGGATGTTCTCGGCCAGGAGTTCGCCCGCGTCTACATCGGCGTCAAGGAGATGGAGAACCGGCAGTTCCTCCAGGTCATCAGCCCCTGGGAGCGCGAGCACCTGCTGCTCAACGTATGAACCTGCTCGACGCCAACGACCGCGCCGGCGCCCATCCCGAGAGCTGGTACGCCGCGACGGCCGATGTCCCGCCGCCCCGTCCGCCGCTCAGCGGGCCTCACCGGGCGGAAGTCTGCGTCATCGGAGGCGGCTATACCGGTCTTTCGGCGGCGCTGCATCTGGCGCAGGCCGGGCGCGACGTCATCCTGCTGGAGGCGCAGCGGGCGGGCTTCGGCGCTTCGGGGCGCAACGGCGGTCAGGTCGGCTCGGGCCAGCGGCTGGAGCAGGCGCGGCTCGAAGCCGGGATGGGGCGCGACGACGCCCGCCGCCTTTGGGACATCGCCGGGGAGGCCAAGGCCACGATCCGCCACCTGATCCAGGCGCACGGGATCGACGCCGCCTGGCGCTCCGGCATCGTCCACGCCATCCGCAGCGCGCGCGACGTGCCGGCCGAGCACGCAAACGCCCGCAAGCTGGCCGACGAGTACGGCTACGACCGGATCGAGCTGCTCGACGCCGAGGCGATCGCCGCCCTCACCGGATCGACCGCCTTCGCCGGCGGCACGCTCGACATGGGCGCGGGCCATGTCCATCCGCTGCGCCTCGCGCTCGGGCTCGCCCGCGCGGCCGAGGGAGCGGGCGCGCGGCTCCACGAGGGAACGCGGGTCGCCGCGCTCGACGGCACCCGTGTCACGGGCGACGGGTTTTCGGTCGAGGCCGATCACGTCGTGCTGGCCTGCAACGGCTATCTGGGCCGTCTCGCTCCCCGCGTCGCATCCCGCGTGATGCCGATCAACAACTTCATCGTCGCGACCGAACCACTCGGCGACCGGATGCCGCTCTCGCGCGACGTGGCGGTGGCCGATGACCGGTTCGTCGTCAACTACTGGCGCCGCAGCGAGGACGGGCGCCTGCTCTTCGGCGGCGGCGAAAGCTACGGCTACCGCTTTCCGCGCGACATCGCGGCCCTCGTCCGCAAGCCGCTGGCCCGCATCTACCCCGCCCTCGCCGGCGTGCCGATCACTCATGCCTGGGGCGGCACGCTGGCCGTGACCATGACGCGCATGCCCCATCTTGCGCGGCTTGGCGACGGCGTCTGGTCGGCCTCGGGCTATTCCGGCCACGGGGTCGCCATGGCCGTCATGTCGGGCCGCATCCTCGCCGAGGCGATCGGCGGCGAGACCGCCCGCTTCGACCTCATGTCCCGCGTGGCGACCCCGCCCTTCCCCGGCGGCACGGCATTGCGCGCACCGCTCCTCGCCCTCGCGATGAGCTGGTACGGCCTGCGCGACCGCGCGGGTTTCTAGCGCCCACGCTCTTCGCGCAAAAGGGGTCGCAACCCGCTCTCCCTTCGCCTGCGCTTTCGCCCCGGACCATCCCCGCGGGACGAGACGATGCGCCGAACCTTCGACGACGCCGAACCCAATCGCGGCTCCGCGCGGGCGGATGCGGAGCCCCGGCTCGCCTCGGGCCCGGCGGCGATACTACTCACCCTCCTCGCCCTCGGGCTCACATCCGCCGCGCGCGCGTCGGTGCCCCCTCGGGGATCGCCCATACCGGCAAGGTGCCGGTGCTGGTGGACTGGCCGCCCACTGCGGCGGGTCGGCCTGCCTGTTCTCGTCGGCAAACGCCCGATGCGGACGCGAACCTCGTCGGTCACATGCGCGCCCCGCCAGCGACCTGGACGCACTCCTCGCCGCCGCCGACGCCGCCGGAATTCCCCCTATCGAGGACGCCGCCCCTTCCCCCGGCACGCCGGGCCGCGCGGGATGCGTCTCGTTCCAGTCCTGCAAGATGCTCGGCGCCGGCGAAGGCATGCTCGTCACCGACGACGCCGACCCGCGCCTCGGTCCGGCGGCTCTCACCCGCACGGCCCCCGTTGAACCCCCCACCGCGCGGCGCTAGCGTGCGCGCGAATCCCACCCCGGAGGCATCATGCGCGACGAGCCCAACAGCTGGGAGGCCCGGGCCGAGGCCCACACCTTCTACGGCTTCACCGACCTGCCCACAGTCCGCGACCGCGGCACCGTCGTGCTCACCCACGGCGAGGGGCCCTACGTTGTCGACGTTCACGGCAACCGCTACCTCGACGCCAATTCCGGCCTCTGGAACATGGTCGCGGGATTCGACCACCCGAAGATGGCCGAGGCCGCCAAGGCGCAATACGACCGCTTTCCCGGCTATCACGCCTTCTTCGGACGGATGTCGGACCAGACGGTGATGCTCTCGGAAAAGTTGATCGAGGTCTCGCCCTTCGACGACGGCCGCGTTTTCTACACCAATTCGGGATCCGAGGCGAACGACACGCTGGTCAAGATGCTGTGGTTCATGAACGCCGCCGAGGGCCATCCGGAGCGCCGCAAGATCCTGACCCGGATGGGCGGCTATCACGGGGTCACGGTCGTCTCCGCGTCGATGACCGGCAAGCCCTACAATTCCGTCTTCGGCCTGCCGCTGCCGGGCTTCGTCCACCTTTCCTGCCCCCATTACTGGCGCGAGGGGCGCGCGCGGCGAGAGCGAGGCCGACTTCACCGCCCGCATGGCCGCCGAGCTGGAGGAGGTCATCGCGCGCGAGGGCGCCGACACCATCGCCGCCTTCGTCGCCGAGCCGGTTATGGGCGCGGGCGGCGTCATCCCGCCCAGCGACGGCTATTTCCAGGCGATCGTGCCGATCCTGCGCCGCCACGGCATCCCGATCGTCTCGGACGAGGTGATCTGCGGGTTCGGCCGCACCGGCGCGGTCTGGGGCTGCGAGACCTTCGAATTCACGCCCGACGCGATCATCTCGTCCAAGGCCCTGACCGCGGGCTACTTCCCCATGGGCGCGGTGATCCTCGGCCCCGACCTGTCGGAGCGCATGCACGCCGCGGCCGAGGCGATCGAGGAGTTTCCGCACGGCTTCACCGCCTCGGGTCACCCGGTCGGCTGCGCCATCGCGCTCGCCGCCATCGACCTGATCCTGGAGGGAGGCCTGCTCGACAACGTCCGCCGTCTCACCCCGCGTTTCGAGGCCGGCATGGCGCGGCTCGCCGAGAACCCCAATATCGGCGAATGGCGCGGCCGCGGCCTGATGGGCGCGCTGGAGGCCGTCGCCGACAAGGAGAGCCGCACGCCCTTCGCGTCCGATCTCAGCGTCAGCGAGCGCATCGCCAACACCTGCACCGATCATGGCCTGATCTGCCGGCCGCTCGGGCAATCGGTCGTGCTCTGCCCGCCCTTCATCATGACCGACGCGCAGATGGACGAGATGTTCGACAAGCTCGGCAAGGCGCTCGACAAGGTGTTCGCGGAGGTCGCCTGACCCGCCAGTCCGGCGGGCGCGGCCGCCACGGAGTGCGAATCCCGGCGGCCGGGCCGGCGATCCGCCCGCGCGGCTTTCGACCGCGCGCCCCGCGCAGTCGCCGCGCGTTACTGGTTCATCTTGGACAGGCGGGTCTGAAGATCCGCCAGCTGCCGGCGGATCTCGTCGAGGTCGTCCGGCTTCGGGGCCGGCAACTTGTCGGAATCCTGCTCCGGTGCCGACCAGTTGCGGCCCAGACCGCCCGTCATCGCCTTGAGGAACGCTTCCTGCTGGGCCTTCAGCGCATCCAGCGCCGGCACGGCGGGAATCCCCGGCATCGGCGTCTTCATGCTCTCGAGCATCTTTGACTGGCTCTGGCGCAGCATGTCGAAGCTCATGGCGAGGAATTGCGGCACGACGCTCTGGGCCTGCGTGGTGTAGCTGCGCACCAGATCGGTCAGCACGTTGAGCGGCAACACGTTCTCGCCCCGGCTTTCGTGCTCGGCGATGATCTGCAGCAGGTATTGCCGGGTCACGTCGTCGCCGCTCTTGAGATCGACGATCTGCACTTCGCGCCCGTCGCGGATGAACGCCGCGATGTCGTCCAGCGTCACGTAGTCGCTGGTTTCCGTGTTGTAGAGCCTGCGGCTGGCATAGCGCTTGATCAACAACGTCTTCGGTGTCTCGGCCATCTGGCGCCTCCCCGCGTCGCGGCAGTGCAGCAATCCTAGGACCGGCCCGTTGAAAAGAAAAGGTGCGCAAACGAAAAGGGCGGGCCCCGGTGGGCCCGCCCCTCGATCGGTCGGAAACTCCGTCCGCTTACTTGGCGGCGCGCTTGGCGTTCGCGGCGGTCTGGGTCGTCGCCTTCTTCATGGCGGCGGTCGCGTCTTCCTGCGCGTCCTTGCCGGCGGCCAGCATCAGCTCGACGGTTTCCATCTGGACCTTCTTGGCGACCTCGGCGAAGGCAGCCATGGTCTCGGCGGTCGACTCGGCCTGGGCCGACGCGAAGTCGGTCACGGCTTTGGTGTAGTCGGTGGGCTCGTCCTTGACGACGGCGATGCCGCCCATCTTGGAGATGGTGTCCTTCGTCCACTTGGACGAGATCTCGGTCGACTTGTCAGCGGCTTCGAGCGCAACCTTCGACATCTTCTCGCCGAACGAGGCGTACGAGCGGAAGGCGTCCTGCATGGAGCCGGTGTCGAACGGGAATTGGGCCATCATGTCCTGCATCATCTTGCTGTAGTCCTGGGTGTTCATCGTGGTGCTCCTGAAATCCGGGCGTCTGCCTGTCTTGACTTTGCGGAATGTAGACGCCGCAGCGCAGCATTTCAAGAGATTTTTGCTGCGCTGCAGAATGACCCGAATTCCGAGCAAGATCAGATATCTGGCTTGTCCACCACGTAGGTTCCGGGCGCCGGACCCAGGATTTCGTGAGTTGACTCGCCCGGCACGCGGGCGTCCGTCTTGGCCCCCGACCGCCCGGCCAGCCACTCGCCCCAGCGCGGCCACCACGAGCCTTCGTGATACTCCGCCCCCGCCTTCCAGGTCGCGGCGTCGCCCGACCAGTCGCCGTTGGTGTAATGGCCGTATTTCTGCTTGGTCGGCGGGTTCACGATCCCCGCGATGTGGCCGCTTTCCGACAGGATGAAGGTCTTGGACCGGCCGCCCATCTGGCGCACGCCCTCATAGCTCGAGATCCAGGCGGCGATGTGGTCGGTCTCGCAGGCGATCGCGCAGAGCGGCACCTTCACCTCGTTGATGTGCACCGTCTCGCCGCACACCTCGAAGCCGCCCTCGGCGAACCGGTTCCCCTGACAGAGCCCGCGCAGATACTCGACCGACATCTTCGCCGGCAGGTTGGTGCCGTCGCCGTTCCAGAACAGCAGGTCGAAGGCGGGCGGCGTCTCGCCCATCATGTAGCTGCGGATCGCCGGGCCGTAGACCAGGTCGTTCGAGCGCAGGAAGCTGAACGTCCGGCTCATGAAGAACGATTGCAGCACCCCCTTCTCCTTCACCTCGCGCTCGATCCCGTCGATGAAATCGTCGCTGAGGAACACGCCGACCTCGCCCTGATCGGAAAAGTCGGTGAGCGTGGTGAAGAAGGTCGCCGACTTCACCGTCTTGTCGCCGCGCTTGTTCATCAGCGCCAGCGTCAGCGAGAGCGTCGTCCCGGCGATGCAGTAGCCGACGGCGTTGACCTGCTTCTCGCCGGTGATCTCCTTCACCTGGCTGAACGCCTCGAGGAAGCCGTCCTCGACGTAATCGCTCAGGCCCACGTCGCGGTAGCTCGGGTCGGGGTTCTTCCAGCTCACCACGAAGAGCGTGTAGCCCTGCTCCACGATCCAGTTGATCAGACTGTTCTTCGGCTTCAGGTCGAGGATGTAGAACTTGTTGATCCAGGGCGGGAAGATGATGAGCGGCGTCTTGTGCACCTTCTCGGTCTTGGGCGCGTACTGGATCAGTTCGAACAGACGGTTGCGGTAGACGACCGAGCCTTCGGTGGCGGCGATGTTCTCGCCGACGCTGAACGCCTCGGGGTCGGCCAGCGTCACCAGAAGGTCGCCGTCGTTCGATTCGATGTCGCGCACCAGGTTCTCGAGCCCGTCCACCAGGCTCTGCCCCTCGGTCTCGGCCGCCCGCTTGAGCGCCTCGGGGTTGGTGCCGAGGAAATTCGACGGGCTGAACATGTCCATGATCTGCCGGCTGAAATACTCGATCCGCTTCTTCTCCTTCGGATCGATGTGGTCGAGATCCGCCACCGCCTGCTGGATCGCTTCCGACGAGAACAGGTACTGCTGCTTGATGTAGTTGAAATACGGGTGCGTATCCCAGAGTTCGTTGGAGAACCGACGGTCCTTCGGGCTGTGATCCTCGGGCGGAACGAGCTTCCCCTGCGTCAAGATTCTGCTGCGCCTCGACATAGTGTTTCAGCGCCTTGCCCCAATACCCGATCTGATGCTCGAGAATCTTCGACGGATTGGACATCATCTCGGCCATGTAGGCCGACGCCGCCTTCGCGAAGAGATCGTGGTTCGGTCCGTGGAGGCCCGGATCGGCCTGTTTCTTGCGGCCCAGCGCGGCCACGAGTTGCGCCGACAAGGCCTCCACTTTCGCGAGGTTTGCGTTCAATTTGTCCAAGTTTTCGGGCAAATCCGTTTGCTTTATTGCCATTTTAACCCTGCCGCTATAACTCTTTTGCAGATGCAGCATCGCGGGCACCGGTCCCACCCTGCCCTCTGGCCGACCTTAACGCGAGGTCACCCGAAGGGCAAAGGCCGAACGCCTGACGACGCTCGAGCTGAGGCAGGAGCACAGCAAAACATGCGATACATGGCCGCCTACGACATGATGGAAAGCTGGCGCAACACGAACCAGTGGCTCGGCGCCACGGCGCGCGCCTACGGCTCCTACCCCGCCACGGGGGCGGTCCCGAATCCCCTCTTCGCCATGATCGCCGCCTGGGGCGAGATCACCGAGCGCAGTTTCGCCCGCATGGTCGCCAAGCCCGACTGGGGCATCCCCAGCATCGTCGGCGAAGACGGTCGCGATCATGTCGTTTCCGTGGAAACCGAGCTCAGGCGCCCGTTCGGCGACCTGATCCGCTTCCGGGTCGGCGGGCGCCGCGAACGCGCGCGCCGCGTCCTGCTGGTCGCGCCCATGTCGGGCCACTACGCCACGCTGCTGCGCTCCACCGTCGCGAGCCTTCTGCCCGATGCCGAGGTCTTCATCACCGACTGGCACAACGCCCGCGACATCCCGGTCAGCGCCGGCAAGTTCGACGTGGAGGACTACACCCTCTACCTCGTCGACTACATGCGCCACCTCGGTCCGGACACCAACGTCATCGCCGTCTGTCAGCCCGCGCCGCTGGCGCTCGCCGCCACCGCCTACCTCGCCGAAGAGGACCCTGCGGCGCAGCCCCGGACCCTGACCCTCATCGGCGGCCCGATCGACCCCGACGCCGCCGCCACCGAGGTCACCGATTTCGGCCGCCGCGTCACCATGGGCCAGCTCGAGAAGCTCGTCCTGCAGCGCGTGGGCTTCAAGTATGCCGGCGTCGGCCGCATGGTCTACCCCGGCCTGTCGCAGCTCTCCTCGTTCATGTCGATGAACGCCGAGCGCCACGCCAAGGCCTTCACCGACCAGATCTTCCGCACCGCCAAGGGCGAGGCCGCCGACCACGACCAGCACAACCGCTTCTACGACGAATATTTGGCCGTCATGGACATGACCGCCGAATTCTACCTCTCGACCGTCGAGCGGGTGTTCAAGCGCCGCGACGTGGCGCGCAACGAATTCGTCGTCGACGGCCACCAGGTCGATATCGGCAAGATCACCAACGTCGCCGTCAAGATCGTCGAGGGCGAGGACGACGACATCTCGGCCCCCGGCCAGTGCCTCGCCGCGCTCGACCTGCTCACCGGCCTGCCCGACGCCAAGAAGGCCAGCCATCTCGAGCCCGGCGCCGGCCATTACGGCATCTTCGCCGGCCGCTCCTGGCGCAACAACATCCGCCCGCTGGTGCTCGACTTCATCGACGCCAACAGCGCCGACGGCGACATGCCCGTCCAGGCCCGAAGGAGCGACACGAACGCCCCCGCCGCCCACGACAAGCAGGAATTCGGACCGACCCCCGTCTGAGGGGTCGGGAACGGACACGCCCGTCCCTCGTTGGCTGCAAAACCGACGAGGGGCACCGCATGACCGAAAAATCCGACGCCATCGAAAGCGTGCTCGACCGGCTCGACGAGCTGGCCGACAGGGAAGACGAGGCAAGCGTCGGCGACGCCGTCGAGACCATCGGCGACCGTGGCTGGGGTCCGCTCGTCTTCGTTCCCGCGCTCATCGAGATCACGCCGATCGGCGGCATTCCCGGCGTGCCCACGCTCCTTGCGCTCATCATCGCCATCTTCGCCGTCCAGATCGCCGTCAGCCGCGACAACGTCTGGCTGCCCGGCTTTCTGAAAAACCGCTCGGCCTCCGACGACAAGCTGCACAAGTCCGTCGACTTCCTGCGCCCCACGGCCAGGCGGCTCGACCGCTGGTTCCCCGGCCGCTGGCCCGGCCTCGCCGGCGACAGCGCGACCCGAATCGCCGCCCTCGTCTGCCTGGTGCTCTGCGCCACCGTGCCGCCACTGGAACTGCTGCCCTTCGCCGCAGCCGCACCGATGGCCGCCATCGCCGTCTTCGGCCTCGCCATGACCCTCGACGACGGCTTGCTGATGGTGGTCGGCTTCGCGGCGTCGGCGGCCGCCCTCGGATTCGGCGGCTGGCTCGCGCTCTAGCGCTCCAGCACCTCCTCGATCGCCCGCTCCACCATCCGCAGGCACGCGGGCGTCGAGAACCGGTGATCCGCCCCCTTCACCAGCGTCAGGCGCAGATCGCGCCCCTCGGCATGGTCAACCAGCCTGAGCGGCACCGACAGGTCCACATCCTCGTCCGCCGTCCCCTGCAACAGGCGCACCGGAAACGGCAGCGGCAGCGGATCGTGCAGGATCAGGTGCCGCCGCCCGTCCTCGATCAGCCTGCGCGTGATGACCAGCGGCCCGCCCTCGTATTCCGACGGCCGCTCGACGCGCCCCTCGTCGACCAGCGCGCGCCGCTCCTCGTCCGAAAAGCTGTCCCAGAACCCGTCCTCGGTGAAATCCGGCGCGGCGGCGATCCCCACAAGGCCCGCCACCCGCTCCGGCATCGCCCGCGCCAGCAGAAGCGCGATCCAGCCGCCCATGGACGACCCCACCAGCACCTGCTTGCCCTCGGTCATCGCCCCGATCACCGCCGCGGCGTCCGCGGCCCAGTCGCCGATGCAACCGTCCTCGAACGCGCCCGGGCTCTCGCCGTGCCCCGAATAGTCGAATCGCAGGAAGGCCCGGCCCTGTGCCCGCGCCCAGCCCTCGAGGTGCACCGCCTTGGTGCCGCCCATGTCCGACCGGAACCCGCCAAGGAACACGACGCCCGGCCCCTGCCCCTTGACGCGGTGATAGGCCAGTCGCCGTCCCGATGCGGTCTCGTGGAATGTCGTCATGCCTCGCCCGTCCGTTGTACCCACCGGCGACGCGGATCGTGCCGCCTGTCGCGCCGGGCCGCAACCCGCGCTCTGACCTCGCAGGGCACCGGTCCGGTGGGATCGGTCGGCCACCTGCGCCGCCGCCGCCGCCGGCCGACCGCCACCCGAGCAACGGCCAGGAATGCACGCCCGAGGATCCGGTCCTCGACATGGAGGCGAGCTGCCCGCCCGGCTGATGCCCGCGCCACCCCGTCCGGGCCCCTTGACCGGCGGCGATGCGGCTGCGATCCGGCCCCATGCTGATCCGTCCCGCCCGGCCGCACGACGATGACGCCCTCTGGCAGGTGCTCGCACCGGTCTTCCGGGCGGGCGAGACCTACGCCCTGCCCCGCGACATCACGCGCGACGACGCGCTAGCCTACTGGCACGGCGGCGCCGTCCACCTGGCCGAGGAGGGCGGCACGCTGCTCGGCACCTCGACCCTTCGCCCCAACCAGAAGGGCGGCGGCGCCCATGTCGCCAACGCCGCCTACGTCACCGCCGAAGCCGCCCGCGGCCGGGGCGTCGCCTCCGCGCTCTGCGCCCATTCGCTGGACGCCGCGCGCGCCGCGGGTTTCCGCGCGATGCAGTTCAACTTCGTGCTGGCCTCGAACGACGGCGCCGTCCGCCTCTGGCAACGCCACGGCTTTGCCATCGCGGGCACGCTGCCCGGCGCCTTCGACCATCCGCGTCTCGGCGAGGTCGATGCTTTCGTGATGTACCGCCGTCTGTGACCCCCGCCGCACGCGGAAGCGCCGGATGGGGGACGCAACGCTCGTATACACACCGAGCTATACGCTGAGCAATACAGGCTGCAACTCACCCGATCCGGCCCGTCTTGACACATTCGGCGCGCTCCGCCACACCCGGCGCGACATACCCGCAACCGGGCGTTCCGTGGGCGCCAGACCGACGAGGAGGGCCAGATGGCCGACCAGATCTCCCTGACATTTCCCGATGGCAATGCGCGCGAATATCCGCGCGGGATCACCCCTGCCGATGTCGCCGCATCGATCAGCAAGTCTCTGGCGAAAAAGGCGATTTCCGCGCGTATCGACGGCGCGCACTGGGATCTGCAATGGCCGCTCGAGGCGAGCGCGGCCATCGACATCAAGACCCTCTCCGACGAGGCTGAGGCGCTAGAGCTCATCCGCCACGACGCCGCCCACATCATGGCCCGCGCCGTTCAGGAGCTCTGGCCCGACGTCAAGGTCACCATCGGCCCGGTGATCGAGAACGGCTGGTACTACGACTTCGACCGCGCCGACCCCTTCACCCCGGAAGACCTTGGCGCCATTGAGAAAAAGATGAAGGAAATCATCAACCTGCGCGACGAGGTCCGGACCGAGATCTGGGACCGCCCGCGTGCGATTTCGTATTACGAGGAGCGCGGCGAGCCCTACAAGGTGGAGCTGGTCGAGGCCATTCCCGGCAACCAGCCGCTCCGCATGTACTGGCACGGCGACTGGCAGGATCTCTGTCGCGGCCCGCACTTCCAGCACACCGGACAGGTCCCCGCCGACGCCTTCAAGCTGACGAAGGTCGCCGGCGCCTACTGGCGTGGCGACAGCAATCGCGCGCAGCTCCAGCGGATCTACGGCGTTGCCTTCCAGAATCGCCAGAATCTCAAGGATTACATGCACTTCCTGGAGGAAGCGGAGAAGCGCGACCACCGTCGCCTGGGCCGCGAGATGCGCCTCTTCCACTTCCAGGAAGAGGCCCCGGGCATGGTGTTCTGGCACCCCGACGGCTGGACCATTTACCGCGCCCTCGAAGACTACATGCGCCGCCGCCTCACCGCGACCGGCTACCGCGAGATCAAGACCCCGCAGGTCGTCGACCGCAAGCTCTGGGAGGCGTCGGGCCACTGGGCGAAGTATCGCGAAAACATGTACATAACCGAGATCGACGAGGAGCACGCCAACGAGAAGCGCACCAACGCGCTCAAGCCGATGAACTGTCCCTGCCACGTCCAGATCTTCAATCAGGGCCTCAAATCCTACCGCGACCTGCCGCTACGCCTGGCAGAATTCGGCTCCTGCCACCGCTACGAGCCCCACGGCGCGTTGCACGGCCTGATGCGGGTGCGCGGCTTCACCCAGGACGATGCCCACATCTTCTGCACCGAGGACCAGATCGAGGCCGAGTGCGCGGCCTTCATCGACCTGCTCTCGACGATTTACCGCGATACCGGCTTCGCGAAGTTCGACATCAAGCTGTCCACCCGCCCGGAAGTCCGCATCGGCTCTGACGAGGCATGGGACAAGGCCGAACAGGCGCTCGGAAAGGCAATCCTTTCGGTGCGCAACGACTTCGAGGTGGACCCCGGCGAAGGCGCGTTCTACGGCCCCAAGCTCGATTTCAAGCTCACCGACGCGATCGGCCGGGAGTGGCAGTGCGGTACCTTCCAGGCCGACTTCATGCTCCCCGAGCGCCTTGATGCGAGCTACATCGGCGAGGACGGCGCCAAGCACCGCCCGGTCATGCTCCACCGCGCGATCCTCGGCTCGTTCGAGCGCTTCATCGGCATCCTGATCGAAAACTACGCAGGCAAGCTACCCTTCTGGCTCGCCCCGCGTCAGGTGGTCGTGGCCTCCATCGTTTCCGACGCCGATCCCTATGTCGAGGAAGTCGTCGCCGCCCTGCGCGCCGCCGGCCTGCGCGCCGAGGCGGACACCCGCAACGAGAAGATCAACTACAAGGTTCGCGAACACTCGGTCGGCAAGGTGCCAGTGATCCTCGCGATCGGACAGCGCGAGGTCGAGGAGCGCAGCGTGAACATGCGACGCCTCGGCGACAAGCAGACCAGCAGCCTGCCCCTCGACGAGATCGTGCCGCTCCTCCGGAAGGAGGCGCTGCCGCCCGACCTCGCTTGACGGATTGTCACAAAAATTTCGTCTACGACCGGAGGTGGAATCATTGCGTTTTCGCGAATTCCGCAGCAACGTGTCGCCGCGACTGAGATTCCAAGACCGCTCCCTCTTTGTGGGGCAGCCGGACGGACGACTTGGCTGCACGAACCGCTCCGCATGTTGCGGGCGGCACTGAGAAGGAGAGACGCGAATGCCGACAGGCACCGTGAAATGGTTCAACACCACCAAAGGCTACGGCTTCATCGCTCCCGATGATGGCGGCAAGGACATCTTCGTCCACATCTCCGCCGTCGAGCGTGCGGGCATGACCGGCCTCGCCGACAACCAGAAGGTCGAGTACGAGCTGGTTTCCGGCCGTGACGGCCGCGAGAGCGCCGGAGACCTCAGGGCCATCTGAGGCATCCCGACGAATTCGGAAAAAGCCCGGATGCGACGGCATTCCGGGCTTTTTTCATGTCTGGGCCGTATCTTGACGGTCCGCTGACGCGCAACGCACGCAGGTCTCACGCGCGGTTGGCGCCTTGCGGGAGATCCTTGGAGCATCAGACCCGTTCCACGGAGATCCCGCATGACACAGTTCCTCGCCCTCCTCGCCAGCTACTACGTCTGCGATGCGGCTGCCGCGACCGCGCATCTCGACCGGAAGATGATCGCGCGCTGCATCCAGACCTACCAATCGGTCAAGGTGCATTTCCTCACCGCCGCAGAGCGCAAGGCTCTGGCCGACGATCCGCTCGGCTTTGGCGGAGAGCACGGCAGCACTGCCTATCTCCGCTTCAAGGCCTGGGAAGAGGTCAACGCCGGACTGGTGGAGCGGATGAAGAGCCGCATTTCCACAGAAATCGTCGACGATACAGACGCTTAGGAGAGCGCGCGGGTGATGACGACACCAGCGAAGGCGGCGCCGGCGGTCAGGATCGTGCCCCAGGTGCCGTCGATCAGGACCTGCGTCAGGGACCATTTTCGCAAAGTCGCAAAATTTGTAAATTCGTAGGTGCCGTAGGCGACGGCGCCGAGGAGCGCGCCGTTCAGGAGCGCGTGGGCGGGTGCGTCGGATCTGAGCGCCGGCCACGACACCAGCCAGCAGAGCCCGGCGACGTAGAAGAGATAGAACGCAGCCGCCGCGCCCATCCGGGGCGTGTCGAGCAGCCAGTCGCCGAGATGCCGCTCGAAGATCGGTTTTATAAGTAATTTCAGCGCGATGGCGTCGGCCGCCAGGAAGATTGTGGCGGTCGTCAGGTAGAGGACGAGGGGCTGCATTGGGCTCTCCGGCTGCGGTTTATGAAGATACGGGCGGCCGGGGCGGATGGATCGCAATGGCGTCAGGCGGGGCCGAGTTCGGCCCGGGTCAGGCGGCAGGGTTCGCCGGAATAGAAGGTGTCGAGGAGGCGCGCGAAGACGGGGCCGCCGCCGGCCAGCTCGAAGAGGGTGGCGGTGGAGCGCAGCTTCATGCCGTCGATTTCCCCCATGATTTCCGTGATTTGCCTGTCGGGATGGGCGAGGACCGCCTCGGCGCATTCGATCAGGCGGGGGCCGAGGATTGGGTCGGCGAGATAGGCCCGCGCCTCGTCCAGATCGCGGATTCCGTAGTGTTTCGCGGTCGTTGAGCGCCCCAGCGCGGCGAGCTGGGGGAAGATGAACCACATCCAGTGCGAGCGCTTGCGGCCCTGTCGCAACTCGGCGAGGGCCGTGGCGTAGGTCGTCGCCTGGGCATCGTGGAAACGGCCGAGATCGGTCATGCGGACTCCGGTTCTTGCAACTTCATGCAAAAATTTACCCCCCCAGATTAAACTTCCTACATGTTTGAGGGCCGAATATTAAAGGGGGTTCGCGGCGTCCCGGAAAAGGTCCGGTGGACCTTTTCAGCCGCGAACGCGCGGAGCGCCGGGAACGCGGGCCGGGGCATGGGCGTGGAGGGACGCGCCCGAGCCTTTGGGCGCGGTCGGGGCGCGTCGCGGTTGGCGGTTCATCTGGAAAGCATCGGACGGTTCGCGGCGACCCGGAAACGGTCCGGGGGACCGTTTCAGCCGCGAACGGGCGGAGCCCCGGACGTAGCGGCCCGGGCGGGGTATGGGCGGTGAGGGGCGCGCCCGAGCCTTGGGTGGGCGCGTTCGGGGCGATTGTGGGGGGCGGTTTATCTCGAAAGCATCGGACGAATGCGGGACGGCGGGCGACATCGCCATGCGCCCTCCCGGGGGGAGGGTCGGGCGCGGCCCGGGCTGGTCGCCCGGGGCATATTCTCATTTCTTTCGCGCGCTTTCTATATTAAGAACATTCGCGGCGGGAATACGAGTATGCACTTCTGCAGAACCCTCGATATGATCCTTTACCTTTTTGACCATTGCTTCAAACGAAGCTCGCTCGTGCTCCTTTAACTGCCATTTGTCATCGAAAAAACCTGTTTTTTCCTGCCCAGTTGTCAGAAATTTGTCACGAATATCATCCTTTTCTGACAGAATGATAAGAATTGAAGGCTCAGACGAGAAGACCATGCTGGCGTCCCTATAGTCATCCGCTTTATCTCGATCATAGACAGCAGCCGCTCGTAGGCCAAGCTCGAGAGAAAGCATGAGCCATAGCCGGATATTTCCCGCCCCGCCAGCGCCATATGAGAATAGCGGCAGGTCCGCATCACTCCCCTCTAGATAGTTCATAAAAATATGGACGTCTTCGGGGCCTTCCAAAAAAACTGTGGCGCTTTGAAAGAATATTTCCTTACTCAGATAGTCGAATAACCTCCGATTGACTCTGTCCTTAGTCGCAACTCTACTGACTGAATGAAGTGTTTTTTGAGTTGGCGCAAAGGGTAATGAATGGCCGTTAGAATTTTGCGCAATGCGATACAAGCGCACACCCGCAACAAGATCTTGCCAATCTACAAAATGCGGCGAATGTGTCGCTAGGATTATTTGACGAACTCTTGATTTTTCGCGGACCAGCCGGTAGAGGCGTTTTTGCCCGTCGGGATGTAGGGATAGCTCAGGCTCGTCTAAGACGATAGGCACGTCATCCGGATAACCATGCAGAGCAAAGCAAATACGGAACACACTTACAACTCCGTCGCCGACATCGCCTATAGCATGCTCAGTCCCATTCGAGGTTATACAGATTATTCTATCTTGACCCGCAATTCTATCCGTGCTCCAATCTTTTAGGTCGGGCAAGACTGATCGCAACATTTCGTCGAACTTTTGCTTTGTTTTTGATTGAATAATTTGATTGAGCTGATCGCCTAATCCTTCGAGTTGGTTTTGACGGCGTTGTAGGGGAACGTCTAATTGACGTATGCTAACTTGAGCTGCAGGGTTATAGGTATCTGCCCAAGGTCGACGAGAAGGCACGTAGGCTATCAATGGGTACTCGCCTTGCGCAAACGTTTTATACGAAGTAGCGACACCATCAGACGCTCTTGTCAACTTCTTCTCAAAATATGCTGCTGCACTTTTCTCTAGTCCAAGCTTATAATCAAGTTGATCGTGCCTGAACTCAACTTCGAGAACGGGGTCCCTTCCTGCATGTCGGTCGAGCTTGTCAAATGGGACACTAGGAGACCCGTCAAAGGCCATAACTAATGCTCTGATGAGAGTTGATTTACCGGAATTGTTTCGCCCCACCAACACGGTAAGGCCGAAACTGTTCTCGCTCGGTACGGCGAATTCAATACGATGTGCTTCGTAGTATGAGCGAAAGTGCCCGAATATTAATGCTCTAATCATACTTAGATCTAACCACTCCCTCAAACTCCCGCCATTCCCTTCCACTCATCGCGCTCGTCTCCTGCGTGACCTCCTCGCCCCGCAGCATCCGCCGCACACACTCCAGCGCCTGCGCCGACAGATGCGCCCCCCCCATCCGGTAGTCGCAGAACGCCCGCCAGGCGAAGGGCACCCAGGCCTCGACTAGCGCGCCGATGACGTCGGCGTAGGCGCGGATCTCCCACTGGGCGTGGGGGTCGGCGCGCAGGCGCAGGAAGTGGAAGAGGTTGTGCAGGTCGGTCTTCCAGTACCATTGCGTGTAGATGTTCATGGGCAGGTTCATGCGGGCAAGCTCGCGGGCGAGGCCCTGCTGGGGGGATCCGTCGGGTCGGGCCTGCGAGAGCATCGCCTCGTAATGGTCGTAGGCGCGGGTGCTGTCGTCGCGCAGGATGTCGAGGACGCGGGCGGCCTCGTCGCCCGAGAGGGTGTCGCCGCGGCCCTGGTTGTTCTGGGTGGACTGGGCGGCGAGCGCGTCCGGGGCGGGGATGTAGAACTCGCGGTCGAGGATGGAGTAGCGGGCGGAGATCTCGTTGACGTTGGCGGTGCGGTGGCGGATCCACTGGCGGGCCACGAAGACCGGGAGTTTGACGTGGAGCTTGATCTCGCACATCTCGAACGGGGTGGAGTGCCAGTGGCGCATCAGGTAGCGGATGAGGCCCTCGTCGGAGGTGACGGCCTTCGTGCCGCGGCCGTAGCTGACGCGGGCGGCCTGCACGATGGCGCTGTCGTCGCCCATGTAGTCGACGACGCGGACGAAGCCGTGGTCGAGGACGGGGTGGGCGCGGTGGAGCGCGGCCTCCAGCCCCGGTGCGGTGGCGCGCAGGGTCTCGGCGGGCTGGCCGCGGGCGGCCGCGATCTCGGCGTGCTGGTCGTCGGTGAGGGGCATCGGCGGGCTCCGGGGTGGCGTGAGTTGGGTAACACTATATCTGCGGTTGCGGGGGATGGCGACCGCTAGATGCGGTGTCTGGCGCGTGGGGCGATGTGCGCTAGGCTCCTGCGCGATCGGCAAAGGAGCGAGACGCATGAAAGTCAGGTATCTGCACACGATGGTCCGGGTGAAGGATCTGGAGAAGACGATGGAATTCTTCCGGCTGCTGGGGCTGGAGGAGACGCGGCGGATCGACAACGAGGGCGGGCGGTTCAGCCTGGTCTTCATGGCGCCGCCGGGGCAGCCGGAAACGCCGGTGGAGCTGACGTGGAACTGGGACGGGGACGAGGGGCTGCCGAGCGACAGCCGGCATTTCGGGCACCTCGCCTACCGGGTGGAGGACATCTACGCGATGTGCCGGCACCTGATGGACAACGGGGTGACGATCAACCGGCCGCCGCGCGACGGGCACATGGCGTTCGTGCGCAGCCCGGACAACATCTCGGTGGAGCTGCTGCAGGAGGGCGACGCGCTGGAGCCGGCGGAGCCGTGGGCGAGCATGGAGAACACCGGGCACTGGTGACGGCCAAGGGCGGAGCCGGAAGTGCGGCGCCACCCGTTCCCCGAGCGCGAACCATGGACGGATCGCGGTCGGGGTGCCACCCTGAGCCCGGGAGCCATTGCAGAGGGCGTGACCATGGCGGCAGCGCGCGGCTGGAGGTCCACCGGCCGGGCAGGTCTGCTCGGCCTTCTCATCCTGCTGGCCGGGCCGGCGCAGGCGGCGTGCCGGCAGGCGCTGGTGCTGGCGCTCGACGTGTCGGGGTCGGTGGACGCGGCGGAATACCGGCTGCAGCTCGACGGGGTGGCCGGGGCGCTGCGGGACGCGCAGGTGCGGGCGGCGCTTCTGTCCAACCCGGACGCGCCGGTGAGCCTGGCGGTGATGGAGTGGTCGGGGGCGGCATTCCAGCGGGTGATCCTGCCGTGGACATCGCTTGTCGACGGACCGGCGATCGAGGCGGCGGCGGCGCGGGTGGCGGCGACCCGGCGACGCGCCGCGCCGCAGGCCACCGGGATCGGGGCGGCGCTGCGCCGGTCGGCGGCGCTGCTGGCGGACGGGCCGGCGTGCTGGCGGCGGACGATCGACGTGTCGGGGGACGGCAAGAACAACGACTGGCCCGAACCGGACGTCGTGCGCGACGGCGGAACGCTGGGCGGGGTCACGGTCAACGCGCTGGTGATCGCCACGGGCGACACGGCGGCGGAGCTGTCGGCCTATTTCCAGGCCGAGGTGCTGCACGGGCCGGACGCCTTCGTGGAGGTCGCGCTCGGCTACGCCGATTATGCGCGGGCGATGAAGCGCAAGCTGCTGCGGGAGGTGGCGACGGTGGCCATCGGGCTGGCGCCGGGCGACGCGAATTCACGCGGGGCGGTGACGGCGGCGGCGGCGAGGCAAACTCGCGGTTTTCACGCGCCCGCGTCCCTCGCTGCGCTGGCGCAGTCGCCGCGCCTGTCGCCGGACAGGGTCGCTGGCGGGCAACCGGCGGCGGCACCGATCCGAAGGTGATGCGTCGCGACGGGCCCCCTGCGGTGATGCCACAGATGCGCCCCGACCGTCACGGCCCGGACGGCGCCCATCGGACCGGTCTCATTCCTCGTGGATGGCGGCGCGGACCTTGGCGGCGACTTCAGGCGTGATCTTGAGGTCGTGCGCCTCGCGCGCGTGATCGGCGGCGCGCTTTAGCAGCTTCTCCTCGCTCTCGGCCTTCGCGGACCAGTCGCAGCCCGGCATGATGTCGCCGCAATTCAGAACCTTGACCATGGCATCCTCCCTGACGCCGGACGCTGTGGCCGCCGCATGGGCGACCGCGCCCGACGCACTGGAGTAGACCACGGATCGGGGCAGGATGCACCCTGCCCCTTTCGGGAGCGCCATCAACTCAGCCGCGACCGCGACCGCCGCCATTGCCGCCGTTTCCGCCTTTTCCGCCACCGCTGTTGCCGCGCTCGCTGCCGCCGCCGCGCTCGCCCTTGCCGGAGCGATCGCCCTTGCCGGAGCGGCCGGAGCCCCTGTCGGCCTTCGACGGTTTTCCGCCACGGTCGCCGTCGGTGGCGCGCGCCGATTTCGAGACGTCCCTGCGCGCGGTGCGCGCGGCGCTCCTGTCGGTATCGCCGCCGCGGACCTCCTCCTTGGAGATGTAGCCGTCGCCGTTGGCGTCCTTGCGCAGAAGGCCCGCGCCGTTGCGCCCGAAGGTGGTCACCATCTCCTTTCGGGAGAGCAGGCCATCGCCGTCGAGGTCGATGACCGAAAAGGGCAGCGACTTGTTCTGCGGATGCGCGGCGGCGGGCGCGGACGCGGTCTCGTCCTCGTCCGCTTCGCCGGCGACCTCGCCCGGCGTCAGGGCGCCGTCGCCGTCCACGTCGTCTGCCATCAGGTCTTCGGTGGCGTCCTCGCCGAAGACGGCCTGCATCTCGTGGCGCTCCAGAAGGCCGTCGCCGTTGGCGTCCACCTCGGAGAACGGCACCCCCCCGGCGAGGGCGGCGCCGGCGGCAAGGCTCGCGGCGAACGCGAGGGCGGACAGGCGGGCGGGGGATTTCGGCATCGGGGATCTCCGGGTCATGTGCGGCGTCTCGGGAGACGGCGCTACCCGATGCGGCGGCACACGCCAAAGGCGAAGTGCCTCAAATACGGGGCAAAGGCGCGGCATCGCGGGGCGCGGGAGGCACGTTGCCTGTATCCGGCGAAAGCGGTAAGCCCGCCCCGGTTCGCGGCATTTCAGGAGAAGGCTCGCCATGTCACATCCGCTCAGGCTCGGCATTGCGGGGCTCGGCACCGTCGGTGCGGGCGTCGTCAAGATCGTGCGGCGGCGCGGGGCGCTGCTGACGGCGCGGACCGGGCGCGAGATCGCCGTGAGCGCGGTGTCGGCGCGGACCCGCGACAAGGACCGGGGCGTGCCGCTCGGGGGCTACGCCTGGGAGGACGACCCGGTGGCGCTGGCGCGGCGCGACGACGTGGACGTCTTCGTCGAGCTGATGGGCGGGGCGGACGGGCCGGCCAAGGCGGCGGTGGAGGCCGCGCTCGACGCCGGCAAGGACGTGGTCACCGCCAACAAGGCGATGATGGCGCTGCACGGGCAGGCGCTGGCCGAGCGGGCCGAGGCGGCGGGCGCGGCGCTGCGCTTCGAGGCGGCGGTGGCGGGCGGCATCCCGGTGGTCAAGGCCCTGACCGAGGGGCTGGCGGGCAACGAGGTGCAGCGCGTGATGGGCGTGATGAACGGCACCTGCAACTACATGCTGACGCGGATGGAGAGCGCGGGGCTGAGCTACGACGAGGTGTTCGAGGAATGCCAGAAGCTCGGCTACCTGGAGGCCGATCCGAGCCTCGACGTGGGCGGGATCGACGCGGGCCACAAGCTGGCGCTGCTGGCGGCGATCGCGTTCGGGACGCGGGTGGATTTCGCGGGCGTGGCGATCGAGGGGATCGAGCGGATCACCATCGCCGACATCCGTCAGGCCGCCGACATGGGGTATCGCATCAAGCTTCTGGGGGTGGCGCAGCGCACCGGGCGCGGGCTGGAATGCCGCATGTCGCCGTGCCTGGTGCCCGACAGCAGCCCGCTGGGGCAGCTCGAGGCGGCGATGAACATGGTGGTTCTGGAGGGCGACGCGGCCGGGCAGATCGTGCTGCGCGGGGCGGGCGCCGGCGAAGGGCCGACGGCGAGCGCGGTGATGTCGGACGTGCTCGACCTGGCGCGGGGCACGCGGCTGTCGACGTTCGGGCAGCCGGCGGCGCAGCTCGAGCCGGCGCCCGCGGCGGCGGCGGCCTCGCCCGCGCCCTATTACCTGCGGATGGCGCTCAAGGACCGGCCGGGGGCGCTGGCGCGGATCGCGACGGTGCTGGGCGAGGCGGGCATCTCCATCGACCGGATGCGCCAGTACGGCCACGCCGAGACGGTCGCGCCCGTCCTGATCGTGACGCACCGCACGACGCGCGCCGCGCTCGACGAGGCGATCGCGCAGATGGGCGGGACCGGCGTCCTGGCCGAGGGGCCGGTGGCGATCCGGATCGAGGAGGTCTGAGGCGGGAGGGCGCGCGGGGGGCCCGAGCGGAATGCGGAAACCCGGCAGCGTGAGGGGGCTGGAGGACCTGGGGCGGCAACGCCTGTCGCGGCACTTCTTCATGCGCGACTTTCTCGGCACCGAGATCGGGAACTTCCACGGGATCCCGAACATCCCGCACGATCCCGACCTGGCCCTGGCGGCGGGGCGGCGGCTGGCGCGGGAGCTGCTCGACCCGCTGGTCGAGACCTTCGGGCCGATCGCGATCCGCTCGGCCTACCGCTCGCCCGAGGTGAACGCGTTCGGCAACGCCCACGGGCTGAACTGCGGCAGCAACGAGGCCAACCGGGCCGGCCACATCTGGGACCTGCGGGACGCGGAGGGGCGGATGGGGGCCACCGCCTGCATCGCGATCCCGTGGTTCGCCGACCGCTACGCGCAGGGGCGCGACTGGCTGGACCTCGCCTGGTGGCTCCACGACCATCTGGAATTCCACGCGGTGACCTTCTTTCCCCGGCTCGCGGCCTTCAACCTGACCTGGAGGGAGGCGCCGGAGCGGCTGATCTCGTCGTGGATCGGGCCGAAGCGCAGGATCCTGGGGCGCGGCGACGAGACTGGCCCCGAGGCGGACCGGCGGGCGCGCTACGCCGACTTTCCGCCGTTCCGCGGCATCCCCTACCCCGCCATGCCCGACTGACCTTGGCCCGGCCGTTCAATGCGGCTACGCACAGTCATTCGCGCGAACAAGAGAGGATGACGCCGATGACCGTAGACCCCAACGTGTTCCATGACCGGATGCTGTCGCTGGGTCTGGCCCGTGTCAGCGAGGCCGCGGCGTTGGCCTCGGCCCGGCTGATCGGGCGCGGCGACGAGAAGGCCGCGGATCAGGCGGCGGTGAACGCCATGCGCGACCAGCTCAACCTTCTGGATATCCGCGGCACCGTGGTGATCGGCGAGGGCGAGCGCGACGAGGCGCCCATGCTCTACATCGGCGAGGAAGTCGGAAACGGCACCGGGCCGGAGGTGGACATCGCGCTCGACCCGCTGGAAGGGACGACGCTGACCGCCAAGGACATGCCGAACGCGCTGACGGTGATCGCCATGGCGCCGCGCGGCACGCTGTTGCACGCGCCCGACGTCTACATGGACAAGCTGGCCGTCGGGCCGGGCTATCCGGCGGATGTGGTGAGCCTTGACATGTCGCCCGCCGAGCGGGTCAACGCGCTGGCCCGCGCGCGCAACTGCACGCCCGAGGACATCACCGTCTGCGTCCTGGAACGGCCGCGCCACGAGGAGATGATCGCCAGCATCCGCTCCACCGGGGCGGCGATCCGGCTCATCACGGACGGCGACGTGGCCGGCGTGATCCACTGCGCCGAGGCGCAGATCACGGGGATCGACATGTACATGGGCCAGGGCGGCGCCCCGGAGGGCGTGCTGGCCGCCGCCGCGCTCAAGTGCATGGGCGGGCAGATGTGGGGCCGCCTGATCTTCCGCAACGACGACGAAAGGGCGCGCGCCGCGAAGGCCGGGATCGACGATCTGGACCGGATCTATTCGCGCGACGAGATGGTGACGCACGAGGTCATCTTCGCCGCGACCGGCGTCACCGACGGCTCGATCGTGCCCGGGGTGAAGCGCGAGGTCGGCTGGCTCACCTCCGAGACCATCCTGATGCGCTCCAAGACCGGCTCGGTGCGCCGCGTGAGCTATCGCAACCCGGCCTGAGGGCAGGATCTTCGTGACATGGCGGGTCGCTCCGGCGGCCTGCTGACGCTTCGCGGGGCGGCTTGGGCCGGCGCGATCGGGGCGCTGTGACCGGCCGGGCGGGATTCGCTGTTTCTTTGCGGGCGCGATCATCATATGGTGACCCCCAGAGCAATGATAACGAGATGTGGTGCATGCCCCGGGACAATGTGGCCGTGAGCTTTCTGGGCGTCGAGCGCTCACTGACCGGGCGCCGCTGGGTCGGGCCGACGGCCGAGGCCGAGCGGCTGGCCGAGGCGATGGCCCAGGACACCGCCCTGCCCGATCCGATCTGCCGCACGCTCGTCCGCCGCAATGTCGCGCCCGGCGCGGCAGCCGCGTTTCTGGCGCCGTCGCTGCGCGAGCTGTTGCCCGATCCGATGTCCCTGCGCGACATGGGGCCGGCGACGGAACGGTTCCTGCAGGCCGTCTCCCGGCGCGAGCGGATCGCGATCTTCGCCGATTACGATGTGGATGGCGGCGCCTCGGCGGCGCTGATCCTGACCTGGCTGCGTGCGCAGGCCCGCGACGCGACGCTCTACATTCCCGACCGGATCGACGAGGGCTACGGGCCGAACGAACCGGCGATGGCGGCGCTGGCGCGCGATCACGACCTGATCATCTGCGTCGATTGCGGCACGCTGAGCCACGGGCCGATCGCCGCCGCCGTGGGGGCCGACGTGATCGTGCTCGACCACCATCTCGGCGCGACCACGCTGCCCGACGCGGTGGCCGTGGTGAACCCCAACCGCCAGGACGAGGACGGCAGCCTCGGGCATCTCTGCGCGGCCGCCGTCGTGTTCCTGATGCTGGTCGAGGCGAACCGGCGGCTGCGGACCGAGGGTGTGGCGGGGCCGGACCTGATGGCGCTGCTCGATCTGGTGGCGCTGGCGAGTGTGGCCGACGTGGCCCCGCTCGTGGGCGTGAACCGGGCGCTGGTGCGGCAGGGGCTTTCGGTGATGGCGCGGCGGGAGCGACCGGGGCTGGTGGCGCTGGCCGAAGTGGCGCGGCTCGACCGGCCGGCCTCGTCGCACACGCTCGGGTTCCTGTTCGGGCCGCGCATCAATGCCGGCGGGCGGATCGGTGAGGCGGATCTGGGCGCGCGCCTGCTGGCGACGTCGTGTCCGCACGAGGCGGCGGCGCTGGCGCAGCGACTCGACCAGCTCAATACCGAGCGGCGCGAGATCGAGGCGCGGGTTCGCGAGGCCGCCCTCGCGCAGGCCGGGGTGCGCGGGCTCGACGGGCCGCTGGTCTGGGCCGCGGATGCCGGCTGGCATCCGGGCGTGGTGGGTATCGTGGCGGCACGGCTCAAGGAGGCGACCAACCGCCCCGCGATCGTGATCGGCATGGACGGCGAGGTCGGCAAGGGGTCGGGCCGCTCGGTCGCCGGGGTCGATCTGGGCGCGGCGATCCACCGGGTCGCCTCGGAAGGGCTGCTGATCCGCGGCGGCGGGCACCGGATGGCGGCCGGCCTGACCGTGGCCCGCGACAAGCTCGAACCGGCGATGGCGCGGCTGGGCGAGCTGCTGGCGCGGCAGGGCGCGGGCGCGGCGGGACCGGAGGAGCTGTCGCTCGACGGGTTGCTGATGCCGGGCGCGATCACCTCTGAGTTGGCCGAGGCGCTCGAGGCGGCGGGCCCGTTCGGCCCCGGCGCCCCTGCCCCGCGCTTCGCGCTTGGCGACATGGTCATCGCCCATCAGCGCCCGGTCGGGGAGAGCCACCTCAAGCTGACGCTCGGAGACGGGCTTGGCGGGCGCCTCGAGGCGATCTGCTTCGGGGCGTTCGAGAGCGACCTCGGCCCCGCGCTGGCGGCCCATGCCGGGCGCCGGGTTCACGTGGCGGGACGCATAGAACTCAACCACTTCCGGGGTCGCGCGACGGCCCAGCTCCGGCTCGAGGACGCGGCCTTCGCCTGAAGCCGACGTGGGGGAAAGCGCGCGAAAAAGGGCCTTGCCCTCGCACCGCGCTTTGCCTAGAAACCGCCGCACGCGAAGCGCATGCTGGCCCGTTCGTCTATCGGTTAGGACGCCAGGTTTTCAACCTGGAAAGAGGGGTTCGATTCCCCTACGGGCTACCACTCCCTGAAGAACCGGTCCCTGGTTTCGGTGGGCGGCCTGCCGCCTTGATTGCGGCGGCCAAGCGCGCGCATCTGGTTCGGTTCGCCGGTCCCGGGTCGCCAGACCGATTATCCGGCACGCGGAATTCGACGGCGGCCGGCGCGGCGAGCTTCTGGATGCGACGTTCCTTGGCCGCTGCGGGCGATGCAAGCAGAAACGCGCCGGGCCTCACCACGCAGATGGTCCCAGCCCCGCAGACTCGCCTCATGGCCCACCCCCGAGGCGTCGGAACTGGCGGCCAACCCGCCGCGGGTCCTCGCGCGGGCGGAGTGTCAAGACCCGCGAGCCAGGCCCCCGCGTTGAACGCCGGCACCGGTTCGCAAGAGCTTCAGGGGCGCGAAAGACGCGCCTGGTGTGCGGTATTCTCGATATGTTCATGCATCGCGGCCGATGCAGCGTCGGGATCGCGCGCCGAGAGCGCCGCGGCAACGACCGCATGTTCGCCGATGGATTCCACCATCCGCGCCTCGGCGGTGTAGGGGATCGGCTGACGCTGCGTGGCCACCAGAAGGTCCTGGATCGACTGGTAGAGCGTGCGCAGGACGGCGTTCGGGCACGCATCGACGATCAACCGGTGAAACCGCAGATCCGCCTCGACATGCATCACGAGGTCGCCGGATTCCCAGGCGCTGGCGAATTCCGCGTTGGCCGCTTCGAGCGCCCGCGCCACGCTGGCAGGGAAATGCGGCGCGGCGAGGCGGCAGATCTCGGTCTCGATCAGGGCGCGGGTTCCGAACACGTCGGACATCTCGAACTGGCCTTCGAACCGCCAGCCGGCCGTGGGGCGCGCATCGGGGTCGGCTATGAAGCTGCCGCGGGCGGGGAGCGTCTCCACCAGGCCGAGCGTCTCGAGCGTCAGCAGCGCCTCGCGCACCATCGGGCGCGAGACGGAAAAGCGCACGGCCAGGTCCCGCTGCGACGGCAGGCGGGTCCCTTGCGGCAATTCGCCCGAGCGGATCATCGCCTGCAGCTTGCCGGCCAGGGCGCGTGCGACGGGTGTCTTGTCCAACCTGAAACCTCTTGTCTCAACGGAGCCGACGCGGCGCTTGCAATCGCGCGCGGCTCGTGGTCCGAATTTGGTCAGACCGGTTTGGCCGGTCAACATGCGAAACAAGAACCAACAGGGAAAATCAGATGCTCGGCAGAAAGATAACACGCGCCGCGCTCGGCCTCGCGCTCGCCACTGGCACGGCGTTCGCGGCTCAGGCGCAGGAGACGCTGACGGTCGGCGCCAACATCGGCAACGTGCCGTGGGAATTCCAGGACGAATTCAGGCGAGTACGTCGGTTTCGAGATCGACCTCGTGAACGCGGTGGCGGACCGGCTCGGCGCCGAAGTGGAGATCGTGAACATCCCGTTCAACGGGCTCTTCTCGGCCGTGCAGTCGGGCCGGATCGACATCGCCACCTCGTCGATCACGATCACCGACGAGCGGCTGGAATTGGTGTCGTTCGCGCAGCCCTATTACGACAGCGACCAGTCGCTGACCACGGGCGCGAACGGGCCGCAGAGTCTGGGCGAGATGAACGGCAAGGTCGTCGGCGTCGATACCGGCTCGACCGGCGACATGTGGGCGACCGAGCATTCGGACGAGAACGGCTTTGCCGAGATCCGCCGCTACGAGGGCCTTGCGCCCGCCATGCTGGACCTGCAGGCCGGGCGCATCGACGGCTACATCTCCGACATCCCCGCCCTGCTCTACTACACCAAGGACAAGCCCGACCTGCAGGTGGTCGAGCGCATCGAGACCGGCGAGAAGTACTCGATGATGTTCGCCAAGGACGCCGAACTGGCGAGCCGGGTGAACGACGTGCTGACGGCGCTGAAGGAAGAGGGCGTTGTGGCCGAGTTGCACGAAAAGTGGTTCGGCGCGGCTCCGGAGGACACCACCTCCACGGCGACCGTTCTGCCGATGCCGACGCTCGACTGAGCTGGCCGGGCCGGCGTCACGCCGGCCCGCCTCACGCCGCAATGGATATCTTCGACACCTTCTTCAATCTCGAGGTCCTGGCGCGGACCTGGCCGCTGCTGATGCGCGGACTCTGGGTCACGGCTCAGCTTGGCGCGGCCTCGATCGTGGCGGGGCTGGCGCTCGGCCTGCTGGTGGCCCTCACGCGGCTTTACGCGCCGGCATTCGTGCGGGTGGCGTGCCGCGCCTACATCGACATCTTCCGGTCGATCCCGCTGCTCGTCTTGCTGATCATCGTTTATTACGCCCTGCCCTTCGTGGGCCTGCGGCTGTCGCCGTTCGCGTCGGCCATGGCGGCGCTGACGCTCGTCTCGGGGGCCTACACGGCGGAAATCTTTCGCGCCGGGATCGAGGCGGTTCCGAAGGGCCAGTTCGAGGCTTCGGGGGCGCTCGGCCTCACGCCGCTTCAGACCATGATCGACGTGATCCTGCCGCAGGCCGTGCGGATCGTGATCCCGCCGCTCACCAACAACTCGATCAATGTGGTCAAGGACACGGCGCTGGCCTCGGTCGTCGCGATGCCGGACCTGCTCAAGCAGGCGACGCAGGCGCAGGCGCTGGCCGCGAACCCCAGTCCGCTGATCGGCGCGGCCGCGATCTACATCCTGTTCCTGTGGCCGTTCGTGGCGCTCGTCTCGCGGATGGAGCGGCGCTTTGCGGCGGGGCGGCGCTGATGGGGTTCGTCAGCATCCGCAACCTGCGCAAGTCGTTCGGCACGTTCGAGGCGCTGAAGGGCATCGACCTGGAGATCGAGAAGGGCGAGGTCGTCTGCGTGATCGGGCCGTCGGGCTCGGGCAAGTCGACGCTCATCCGCTGCATCAACCTGCTCGAGCCATTCGCGAAAGAGAGCGAGATCCGCGTCGACGACATCCCAGTCGTGGCGGGCCGCGCGCTGGCCAAGGTGCGCGCCGAGGTCGGGATGGTCTTCCAGTCGTTCAACCTCTTCCCCCACCTGACCGTGCGGGAAAACATCATGCTGGCACCGCGCCGGGTGCGCAAAGCCGGCCGCGAGGAAGCCGCGCGCGCAGCCGACCGGCTTCTGGCGCGCGTGGGGATCGGCGAGCAGGCCGACAAATACCCCGCGCACCTCTCCGGCGGGCAGCAGCAGCGGGTGGCCATCGCCCGCGCGCTGGCCATGGAGCCGCAGGTGATGCTCTTCGACGAGCCGACCTCGGCGCTCGACCCCGAGATGGTAGGCGAGGTGCTCGACGTCATGCGCGACCTCGCCGGGACCGGCGTCACGATGGTTGTCGTGACCCACGAAATGGGCTTTGCCCGGCAGGTCGCGGACCGCGTGATCTTCATGGATGGCGGCCAGATCGTCGAGGCGGGCCCCCCCGAACAGGTTCTCGGCGCCCCGCGCGAGGCGCGTACGCGCGACTTCCTCGGCGCCGTTCTCAATCACTGAACAAGGACAGACGATGACCGATGCCCCTCTCGACCTCGCCTTCGCCCGCAGCCAGTTCCCCGGGCTGCACCGTGGCTGGGTGCTTTTCGACAATGCCGGCGGGTCCCAGACGGTCTCCGGGGCGGTGGACCGGATCGCCGAGTTCCTCCTGGAGCGCGACGTGCAGATCGGCGGCTCCTACGCGATCTCCCTTGCCGCCGCCGAGGCGCTGCAGGCGGGCCGTGAGGCGGCGCGAGACCTGATGAACGCGGCGCGGCCCGAAGAAATCGTCTTCGGCCCCTCCACCACGCAGCTGATGATGACGCTCGCAGCCGCCATGCGCGGACAGTTCGAGCCTGGTGACGAGATCGTCCTTTGCCAGGCAGACCACGAGAGCAATATCGGCCCGTGGGAGCGCCTGGAGGAATTCGGGGTCAGGATCCGCTTCTGGCCGGTCGATGCGAAGACGCAGGCCATCCGCCTTGAGGATCTGGAGCCGGTGATGGGCCCCCGCACCAAGCTGGTCTGCATCCACCACGTCTCGAACATTCTGGGTGAGATCAATGACATCGCCGAAATCGCCCGCTTCGTGCACGCGCGCGGCGCCAGGATATGCGTGGACGGGGTGGCCTATGCCCCGCACCGGGCCATCGACGTGCGGGGCTGGGACGTCGATTACTACGTCTTCAGCCTCTACAAGACCTACGGTCCGCACACGGCGATCCTCTATGGCCGCTACGACCTGCTGCGCGACCTCGACGGGCAGTATCACTATTTCTACGGCAAGGAGAAAACGCCCGGAAAGCTCGAGCCGGGCAACCCGAACTACGAGCTGGCCTTCGCGACCACCGGAGTCACGGACTATCTCGAAGAGATCGGCCGACGGGCGGGCGGCACCGGCGGGCGCCGGGCCCTGATCGAAGCCGCCTTCACCGCCATCGCGCGCCAGGAGAACGCCCTGACCGACCGCCTTCTGGGATGGCTCGCCACGCGCGACGACATCGAGGTGATCGGCTCCGCACGGAACGAGAGCGGCCGCCGCGTGCCGACCATCGCGTTCCGCATTTCCGGTCTCGGCTCGGGCGAGGTTGCGAGCGCGATGGACGCGCACGGCATCGCCATCCGCTTCGGCGACTTTCACTCGCGCCGCCTGATCGAGGCGCTGGACGAGGACCATGACGAGGGCGTCGTGCGGGTGTCGCTGGTGCATTACAACACCGTCGAGGAAGTGGATCTGCTCATCGCGGCCCTGTCCGAGATCGCGGCGCGCAGGGCGGCCTGAACCGGAGGCATCGATGACACCGGGGACCGGGAGCCGGTAGGTCGCAACCGGCGTTCGACCGGCCTCCGTGGCCGGGCGCGAAACCGGCGCCGCCTGATCTTCGCACGCGGCGCGCCCGGGCGACGATCAAGTCGCCGATGATCGCTGCGCAGGCCAGAGGCGTCCCGGAAAGGCAAATGTCGAGGGGCGCTCAGGCCCGGGTGCCATCCCCCGGTTGCGTGGCATGACCTCGGTGGGGAATGGGAAAGTCACGTTTGAGGCGTGAGTTCTGCAACAATGCCCTGCAAAATGGCCACGGTAGCCCAGGAAATGGCCACGAACGGCTTGGAGATTCAGCTGTTCATCTCGTAAATCCAGCGTAGCTGGGATGCATGAGCGGACCGATACCGTCGAGCGACAAAACCAGGGGACGCCGACCCTGGCGCTCGGCAAGATGCCTCAAGACCCAGGACTTGCCCACGCCCGGTTTGCCGGTGCTCGTCCGCCACCCCATGGGCGACGAGATGCTTGCGGAACGTCGTGGCGAAACTGCGCATCTGTTCGTTGGCGACGCCCTTGAGCGCGACCCGCGCGAGGAACTGACTGCCGCTCTCGGTTTTGCGCGCCCATTCGAGCACGTCCTGATAGGGGCCGGAGACCGAATGGCTGGCGCGCGCTGGGTCGCGACCGAGAACAGATGGCGGTCCATCGGCTTCTGAGCGGGTTTCAAGGTCCGCTTTCCAGAACATTGCGGACGCCGATACTTGCTGCGGTGAAGGTCCGGAAGCCGCCCTTCCTCCCGACGGCCTTCGCACGCGCAGCGCATGTTGAGCATCCGCAGCGGACGGCAGCAAGGTCCCGCGCTCCTGATCACGGGACGGGCGCCTTCGCTGCGCACTGCGCAGATGACCGATGTTCATGCGGCATTGCCGCGACCACCGGGTCGGATGAAGGGGCGCTGAGGACCGTCCGGGGCACAGGTGGGCGAGACCTGCGAAATGCCGCTGGAGCTTCATCGAGCATCGCCTGTACCCCATGCTCGGCAAATCGAGCAACGCGGGTCACCGGGCGGCTTTCCACGCGACGCACCCGGTGCATCAACCAACCCATTCCATGTATTCACGGAGTCCTCAGAACGAGCCGTAGGAACGGCCTGAATAACCCGAGGCGGTCGTCGCATGATTGTTGTTCGCGCCAGTCTGCCACGTCGGGGAGCCAGAACCATCTTCGCGTCGGCGAATGCACTTCCATTCAACGGCGGTTTCCGGCGGCAGGTCGTCCACGATTCCGGTCCAGATTGGCGCGGACGGACCCGGACCCACGTGCCCGGGTGGAGGCGAAACGATGTAGTCGAAATAGACGTTCGGCTCCAGCCGGACCGCCTGCAGCGGGGTTCCAGGCTCCCAGCGCCGGCAAACTGCCGACCGCATAGATGCTCTCTCCGGGCACGGTGAAGCCGCGGTCGCAGACGAAGCTGACCGAGGTCGTCGGCGGGACCGGCGGAGAGAGAGAAGACGAACTCGGAAGCAGCATAGACGTCCGAGGGCGGTGACCTGGCCAGGATGAGGTTGCGTCCCGCATCGATCCAGCCGCGCTCCGCCGCGGCGAACGCCTCTGGGGAACGTTCAGCTGGGGCAGAGCCGCGCCGTCGAACGTGACGCCGGTCGCCTCGGCGTCATCGACCACCATCTCGACAACGACGCTCCTCGAGGCGGCCGCGCCCGGATAAGCGCCTGCTCCCCCGACGTCCACGGCTGGCGCGATCGTCACCCGGCCGCGACTGCTGCGCGACTCCGGTTCGCCGGTGGTGGTACCGCGGCCGGGCCGTCGGCGTCGTAGAGGAGGGTCGCCCCGTCGTCTTCGTAGAGCGTGAAGCTCGATGGCGCGTCGGTCAGCGTAGACCCGAAGGACAAGGGTGGAGTCGACGCTGCCATCCGCGGCGGTGGCCGAACGCGTCCTTGTGTCGTGGCATCGACGGGCATCTTCGGAAGGATCGCCCCCGCCCGAACGAAGGCCGGCAGGCGGAAGATGGCCGTCGCGGTAGACCGGGACGTCCGCGACGATGTCGCCCTCGCTCTCGACCCACTCGTTGCTGTGATAGTTCGCCCAGCGGCCGGCTGGCAGATAGACGTCGCGCTCGTATTCGCCGTGCCGGGCGACGATCGGCGACAAGGATGTCGCGGCCGATCAGTTTCTCGTGCCCGATCCGGCGGACGGACGGATCGTCCTGGTAATGGAATACCAGCGGCGGTGCGACGGGCTCGCCTTCGAGGTGGGCCCGGTAGGCAAGTGAGTAATAGTACGGGATCAGCTCGTAGCGCTGACGGAGGTTGGCGCGGTTGCTCTCTGCGTCGCCCACGAGATGCGGCGCGGTGGCGTAGGGCGGCGTGGACGACGACGAACTCGTTGTCGGTGTGCGGACGGACGGGCACGTCGAACCAGGCGCCGTTGGCGAGCCACTGTGTGTAAAGCTCGTCCTGGTAGCCGCGGTAGCTGCCCTGCCTGTCGTTGTAGGGCATCGTCTCGCGACGGAAGCCGCCGATATCGGCGCCGTAGTAGTCGATGCCCGACATCGACATGTGCATCTGCGCGTTCATGTGCGTCGCGAGCAAAGTCGAGGTTCGCGGCGATGTCGCCCGACCACATGGCTGCGCCGTAGCGCTGGCTGCCGGCAGCACCGGAGCGGGTGACGATGAACGGGCGCGGATTCGTCGCGCCGAGCGCATTCGTCTCGCCCTGGTCCGAAACGTAGCCGTCCCAGATCGCGCGGTTCCAGAGCAGGTTATAGAGGTTGTGGATGTCCGGGTGCTCCGTCTTCCCCAACTCCATTCCGTCGTAGCAGGCGGCAGTGATCGAAGCTTTCCGGCTCGCCGAGGTCCGTCCAGTGCGCAGTGACACCCGAGGTCGCTCAAATTTGCGGCTGCCGGCGGTTCTCGTCGATCCAGGCGCCGGCTTCGGGGTCGGTCCAGTCGATCATTCGCCCGACGCCCCAGAAGCCCGATACATCCACGACCGGCCGGTCTTGCCGGAGCCGGATCGCAGCGGCCGTCCGTCCGCTGGTAGGACGACAGTTCGTCCGGCATCTCCGCGAAAGTGTTTGTCGTGTTCGCGAGGTAGGATTCCTCGATGGCGACGAGGCCAAGGTGATCGCTCGCGTAATCGGCGATGTGCCCGAGGGGTCCGGAAAACTGTAGGGGTTGTCCGCCAGCCGCGGCTCCTGGTCCCGGTCCCAATCGAGCCGCCCCATCTCGCTCTCGGACGGGTCGCCAGGGCACGACGCCGCCAAACCAGTTGAGGTCGAGGACGAAGCCGTCGACGGGGAACTGCGCGGCGCGCAGTCCATCGCGCAGGGCGTCGATCTCGTCCCAGCCGTCGTAGCCGAATTCCGGAAACCCAGAGCCCGAACGCCTTGCGCGGTGGCACCGGGGGCCGTCCGGCAAGCTCCATGTAGTCCGACCGCAGATCCGGGAGATCGGGTCCCGTCATCACGAAGAAGCGTAGCTGATCGCCGAACATGCGCGCCTGCCACCAATCCGCGGTGAAATCCCAGCGCTGCTTGTAGACGTTGTCCATCATCAGCGGCGACATTCACGCCGTCGCCGACGAAGTATGCGACCGAAATTTGCACGTTGCCAACGGCCGCGTCCTGGAAACCCGCGAACCCATTGTCCAAGCAGGCCCTCTCCCTGGCGAACGCCGAGCGCAGTCCAGTCGCCGTCGGCGCTGCCGGGGTTCTTGAACTGCTGCCCCAGCCCGTAGACGTGGTCGAGCGCAGCCGGATCAATGTCGATCCCCTTCCATGCACGGTTCAGGTCGACCGGGCAGATCGTCGTCAGGTACGCCTCCCGGATGAGATCCTCGATACGAATGCAGATGGTCTTCCTCACCGATCTCGACGCGGAGCTCCGGCGTCTCGACTGCCGTCCCGTTCACCGTCACGGTCTGATGGACCGTGCCATTCCGTCTCCTGCACCATCGGTGAGGTATAGATCGGTCGAGAATGCCGAAGGCCCGTTCGCCGACCGCCGACATCTCGAAGTGGAGGAGATCGTCGTCCAGGACCTCGACAACGACGTAGCCGGTGCCGCCCGCAACCTTGGCCCGAACCACCTCCGCCCAAGCGGGCGCGGCCGCCAACAGCGTCAGGCCTATGGTGCAGCATCTCGAACGACATAACATCCGCGTGCTCCCGCTCTAACTCGCGCAACCATTCTACACCCGCAGAGCGGCGTTGCGTCGCCCGATTAGCCGCGCCATATTGCGCATTGGGACGACAGAACCCTGCACTCATACTCTTCACATGAATTCCTCGGACTCTTCGCGCTCACCCGCGCGCCGGCATGCACCGGCTTCGCGCGCTGGTGGTCGACGGCCTCGCGCGAATACGAGCTTGCACCAGTGGTTTTCGCTGCCGTGCCGCAAGTCGGCTGTGAGCCCGAAATCGACCGAGCAGCCGACGAACCATTGCGCATTGTGGCTTCGGCTGCTGAAAGGCGCCCGGTGCCAAGACCGATCATCCGCAGCGCCGAGAGGGTCTGCTTCAAGACGCGTTGCATGACGGCAACCCCGGTCGCCCTGCGGTGTTCTCGGACGCGGCGATCTGGTTCTGTTGTCGATCGAGGGCCTGTTCAAGCTGCCGCTCAGTCAGACTGCCGGAATGGTCGCCAGCCTGCTGCGTCTGGCCGGGCTGGCCCGTGCCAGACGACACGACCCTGTGCCGCCGTCAGAAGAACCTGGCTGTCCAGATCCCGTATCGCCGCGCCGACGGGCCGCTGCACCGGCTCATCGAGAACGCGGCATTGTACCGGCCATCCGTCCGAGGACAATGCCGAATGGGATCAAGTTCCTCGACGACGGTGAATGGCAGGCCCGCAAGCACGGCGCTCAGGGACGACGCCAATGGCGCAAGGCCCTTTTGGCCATGGATACCGCCACCTCCGACATCCGAGCGGTGGAGTTCACCCCCAGCCGAGACGGCGACAGCCCGGTCTTGCCGGACCTCCTGGAGCAGATCCCCGAGGACGAAGACATCGGCGCCGTGACCGCCGACGGTGCCTGTCGGCGAGCGCATCGCCGCCAGTGACCCCGACCGACAAACCGCCGGCATCCACATCCGCATCGCACTGATGAACCGCTTCAACGCCCTCGGCACCGCCGAGATCGTCCGCGTCGCATGAAGTCAATCGGGTAAGGGGCCGGCACGCCTCAAGCCGTCGTTCCGCAACAACGCCAGTTGGAGCCCTCTTCGACGGCAGTGACGGGCAAGGCCATTGGGGTGCGGCATGCATCCATACATCGCAAGCATTTGGGAGCTCAAGGTCCCTCGGGATCGGCCTGCTCAGACGGCGACCTCGCTCACTTCGAAGAGACCTTGATCTTTCGACTGGGGTCTTTCGGCTCGCTTTTCGGCATGGTGATGTGAAGCACACCTTTCTTGAACTCAGCCGTAATCTTTTCCGGGTCGACCGTATCGGGCAGTGCGATCGTTCGGCTGAAACTGCCATAGCTGCGCTCATTCAAGTGCAGGTCTCCGGCACCATCATGCGTGATGTTCTTCTCGCCGCGCAGGGTCAGTTGCCTGTTTCTCAATTCAATTTCGACGTCGTCTTCGCTCAAGCCGGGCAGTTCGGCCGTCAGCTCGATGGCGGTGTCAGTCTCGTGTACATCGATGGCCGGGGACAGGACACCTGTCATGTCGAGCGAAGGTAAACCCGTCCTCTGTGCGGCCGTTGGCATCGGAAAAAACGGCGATGCGCTCCCGAAAAACCTGGAGATCATGGATTCCATTTCCCGGTGGAACTGGTCCTGGACTGGATTTCTCGCAGAGTAGAGTTGTGGCGATTGCTTGCTATCCGGCATTTCCGGTGCCTCCTCCTGTTGCACGAATCTGATGCACATTCAGGGTCGATGAAGCCGCGATGGGGAGCCTTGATCTCGGTCAAAACGCCCGTTCCCTGGTCGCGTCGTGGCAGTATTCGACCGAGGTGGAGCATTGTCCCGCCAGAACCAAATGGGCAGATTGACCTGCCCCGCGAACAGGGCTGCGGGTCAGGTCGTCAGCATTCTCACGAAGGCGGCCTTCCGAGTTCAGGCTGGGGAACCTGAGTTGCGGGAGAGAAAGCTCGCCGCCGCCGCCGGGACGGTGATTTCGGAAGTGGAGCGTTGGCTCGCATCGGAGTTGGCGGGGACGCACTGAGAGGTGCGTGCGGTGCTGGCGAAGCGGAGCGTGTGCTGAGCCAAGGGACGGATAAACGGTGCATTGTGGTGGAGGCCTTGAACGCCTGGTCCATGTCGTCTTTGCTGCCCCTGCCAATGCGCCGAGGACGGCAAACATGCGACTTTTCTCCGCCCCCCAGGGCAAGGTCATCTTTCAGCCGGGACAGGCATGCCCCGGCTTCATTCTGTTGTCGCGCGGCAGCATCCGGGTGACGCTGACCGGACCGAGCGGGCGGACGGTGGTGCTCTACCGCGTCGGATCGGGAGACGTGTGTCTGCAGACCTTCTCCTGCCTGATCAGTGACACGCCCTACGGTGCCGAGGGCGTGGCCGAGACGGAGCTGGAGGGTGAACTGGTCCCCGCGCGGAAATTCCACGCCCGGTTCGCCGAGGATGCGGCCTTCCGCGACACCATCATGCACGCCATTGCCAACCGGTTCGCCGAGTATCAGCAGCTGGTCGAGGACGTGGCCCTGACGGGTTTCGATGCGCGGCTGGCCAAGGTCCTGCTGCGCCTGCGCGACGAAAGCGGCCGGGTCAGCGCCACGCATACGAGCCTTGCGACCGAAACCGCCTCGGGCCGCGCCTATGTCAGCAGGCGCCTGTCGGACTTCGGGCGGCGCGGTCTGGTCCGGCAGCAGGCTGACGGGCTGGTGATCCTGAATGCGCGCGAACTGGAACGCATTGCCGCAGATCTGCGGTGACTCTGTCACCGTCTGTCGGGGATCCGCCGGGATAGCGTGCGGACATCAACTTTCGAACAGGAGGAAAGCCGGATGTCCAAGAATGAAGGAACGTTGGACCGCGCGCTGCGCGTCCTACTCGGGCTGGTCTTGTTGTCGCTGGTCTTCGTGGGCCCGCAGACATTGTGGGGCTTGGTTGGGCTGGTTCCGCTGGTTACGGGACTTGCCGGGCGCTGCCCGGTCTATGCCATGCTCGGAATCAATACCTGCGGTCTCAAATCATGAGCACGACCAAGGCCCAGGCGCGCACCAGGTGCGCCGCTTTTGCTCTCAGAGCCGGTATGTCGGTCTGACACCGGCAGGAACTCCGCGCAGCCTGGGTTGGTACCATGGGCAAACCACGGGACACGACCAATTGAACTGCGACCCTGGTCTTGCCCGCTCAACCCACTCGATGCCCACTCCCCAACGCTGCGCGCCGACAAGGATGGTCGCTTCGATGAAGCTGCGCAGCGGCAAAGGCACGGCCACAAAACGAGGAACAGAGCTTCGGCCCGGGCACGTCCGCCGCCAAGAACACCAGGCCTTGCCCGACTCCACCGGGTGGACGATCGGGAGGTTGACCCCCCACCCAGCGGCGCGCGTCGACCATGGCCCCGTGGCGAGCACCACCCGATCGGTTTCGGTCTGGGCGCCATCCACCGTGACAAGCGCAGACGGCGTCGTCTTCTGCGAGAGCCCCGTCACCTCGCCCATTGCGAGCCGTGCGCCCGTTTCTTGCGCCGCGCGCATCAGGTTCTCGTGAAGCGGGCAGGATGCACCCCAGCGACTGTCCCTCGCGAGCCGATCCTACCGTGCAACGTGACGGCGTTCGACAGCCACGGCAACGGACCGGAGCCGTCCCCGCGTTAGCCGGAGACGCCGCTGCAAGTGGTCACGTGCTCGGAGCCCCAGTCGTCCATGATCGCGTCCATCAGGGCCTCGTTCAGGGCAATGCTGCGGTGGCGAGCGCCTCCAGCGACGAGCGGTCGCACCAGTCGAGCGCAAGAAAGCCATCCGATTTGCCCGACGCCGCGCACGCGACGCCCGTGCGTATGAACATCACTACGTTGGCGCCCCGGCGACTTAGGCAAGTAGGCGCAGGCGGCACCGACCGCGCCACCTCCGCACACGAAGACCTTCATCGACTGCCTGCCCTCCTGTCCAAAACAGAGAGAGATTCAAAATCGACCGTGGTGGCTCCAGGCAACGGACGCGACCAAGGCAGTTTCGCATGTCGCAAGGACTTCTTCAGGCACTGAACGGATTCCAGAAACGCCACAGGCCCCGCGACGCCTGAAAACGGCCAATGGCCAGCTTATGGTGGTGGAATGGCCACTATAACCCCGAAAACCGCCAAGAATTGCTTTGGCAAAACACAACTGTTGTTGCTGCAAGCTAAAGTCGGCCATCGCCCGCGCGCAAGTCATTCATTTATGGATGCGGAGGAGGTTAAGCCGGCGGTAAATTTGGCTATTCTGCAACCAATTCGTAGCCAACTCGCCCTGTTCAAGGGATGCCGCATGATTTGATCCCAATGAAGCCACCGCGGGACCGCCGTCATGCAACTTAAGCGCGGAGGTTCGAGTTTGCAAAACAAAAAAAGCCACCCGAAAGGCGGCCTCCATCATCTCTGGAGAGCGCGTGACGTCACGCAGGGTCCAGGCGAGGCGTCCCCGGCGCGCGGCTCCGCTGCGTCGCCATTCGCGGCGAGGTCGTCCTCCACGAAGAGATGCCGGTCAGAACACGGTGTCGGGGCTGGACAGGAAGCCTCGTCAGCCATCCTCGTGGCCGCGGAGATCGAAGCGTCGCTTGCCCAGCCGCCTGGCGATGTTTTCCAGAACCTTGGCAAGGCTGACGCTGGTGATGGCGATGTTGCCCGCTGTGACCGCCTCAGTATCACCGCCAGAGAGCTTCAGCGGTTGCATTCCGATGTCGTGGAGGAACGGCGCGAGACGGCCGCCGGTATGGACGGAAGTCAGGCGCGAGGAGAAGGAGAGCGGCGTTTCGACGGGGTCGCAACGGCACGCGCGGGAAGAAAACCGGCATGGGTCCTGAGAAATTCAAGTGGAGGTAGCCCTTTTTGGGGACGAACTCGGCCATCAAGGTAGCGCGTGAAGGAATCGCGCTGGTTCCGCCAATGCAGAACCTGTTCTCGCTCTACCAGGCGGCAGCCGAGATCCTCGCCCGAGGCGGCAAGGACGACGAGGCCGTCACCCTGCTGCGCCAGGGGATCAATCGGATTGGCGGTGGTGGCAATAGCTACAAATTGGCCGAAAGTGCCATCCTTATCGCCAGCGATTTCGGGCGCGCTGATCTGATCGACGTCTTCGAGTTGAATGGTGAGCAAAGGGTCTTTCGAGAACTCATATAAAGATGGCCCCGGCGAAAGAGACGTCGAGAGGGGATCGTCCGTTGCATGTTTCTTTGCGCTGGCCGGCCCTGCAAGTTTGGCAGGGAGGATCAAGCCGGGATGCGCGCGCAGGATCGCACCGAGATCGAGGAATACCTCGGTCCAACCGCCTCCCGCGTCGTCGCGGTCGGGCCGCGTTTGCATGGCCTGTTCGCGACCACTCGCCGGCCTTAACGACACCAAGCCGCCGTCGCGTTTTGACCCCGGCTTTCACTTCGTAAAGCCCCAAGAGCGGGACCCTCCCGAAGGCGACCCTGGACAAGTCCTCCTGTTGGGGCGCGCTGGAGGACCTTCACCTGAAGGGGCTGGACACTGCGGCATCGGCGGGGAAGCCAAGGCGGGCACGGGAACGGCCGGCAGGCCTACCGCGCCTCGAACTGGTCATCTGCGGCGCGAAGGCAAAGACAATGGACCAGCTGCGATCTGGCCTTGAGAAAGAGGTAGGGGCCGACCGTTTGAATATCGTGGTGCGCGCTTTCACCGTATCGGACGAGAAGTCTGGGGGCCAATTTGCGGCGCGCCAGCCTTGACTTGATGCCGTCCAGATCCGAGGGTTTTGGCTTGGTTGGGGTTGAAGCCATCCTCGCCGGAACACCAATCCTCGTTAACGCCGAAAGTGGCTTGGGAAAGCTGCTATCGGAGCAGTCTCCTGCTGCCGAAGGCTCGGGTTATCGTTCGAATGGACGGAAATGACCATCAGCTAAGCGATCGCTGGGCCGTGGCCATCGACCGAATGCTCGGAGATCGCGAAGCGACGTTCGGTCGGGCCGCAGAAATTCGCGAACTGACGGCGGCCAAGAAGACCGGGCGCAAAAGAAGCTGAGGGATCGTTGGCTGCGATGACCGCTGACCCACAAATCGACCCGGCCGAAACTGGACCACCGGAATGAACTGCGACAGCACGTTCGTATGTCCGTTTCGACGGCCGTGGAGCAGTCGCGGCAGGGGCCCGGCGAATTGCCGGAATGGGCCGCACTCGCATACAGCTACGATCAGGTCGTGGTGTTCACGCCTGTTCCCGCTGGCGGAGGCTCGGGGACCCTCCGCTGTCGTCGACCGCTGCTTCTCCAACCGATGCCTCGGAACGGCGTGGCCCAACTGGCGTTGCATCGGCTCATCCACAGGAGACGCCAGATGGCTAACAGCCGACACTGCAGACGTTGGGCAACGATCATGAACCGATCGCGACCGGCGCAAGCCCGTCGAGAGAGGCGGAGGGTCGGGTCGAAATCTACGGAACTCGCCCGACGGATCGCCGCGGGCGAGCGGATCGTGTCGCCGGCGCTGCTCAACGGGCAGGCGCGGCGCGAGCATGTGCGCTCGACACTGCGTGAGGACCACGCCGCGCGGATCGAGCAGCGCTCGCCACGGCGCCCAGGAGAAGTTCGACGAGCTGGCCGACGACTTCTTCAAGTTCTTCCGCGGCACGGCGCTGCTGTTCTACCGCGACATGGTCGGGCAGGACGCGCACATGCCGACGGTGATGGCGCTCGGCGACGTCCACCCGGAGAATTTCGGGGTCATGCCGGACGAGAACGGCGCGCCGATCTTCGGCGTCAACGACTTCGACGAGGCGATCTATGCGCCCTTCACCTGGGACATCAAGCGCGGCGCCACCGGCTTCTGGATCGCCGCGCGCGAGGTCGGCGGGCATGAAGCGGAAGAAGCGCCGCAAGATCGTGGCCGCGGTTCGTCGAGGGCTATCTCGACGCGATGAAGGACTATGCCGAGCGCGCGACCGAGAAGAACGACGACTACCGCATGGACAACTCGCCCAAGGTGATCCGGCGGCTGTTCGAGGAGGCCTGGGAGGAGCGGCGCGAATGGCTGTGGGACGACTACCTCAAGCCCTCGGGCCGCGGCTTCCGCGCCGACGACGAGCTGCAGCCGATCTCGAGCGAGACGAGAAGTTCCAGAAGGCGATCGAACGAGCTGCGCCAAGGCGAACGGCATCGAAGCGCCCGAGCGCGCCGGCGAGCTCAAGGTCAAGGACGTCTGCGTGCGCCACGGCCAGGGCACGGCCTCGCTGGGGCTGCCGCGCTACTACGTGCTGATCGAGGGGCCGTCGAAGGACGCGACCGACGACCTGATCATCGAGTTCAAGCGGGCCCGCCGCTCGGCGCTCGAAGGGCTGGTGCCGCCGTCGGATTTTCGACGCCGGCGACAAGGCCGACCGGATCGCCCACGGCCAGACGGTGCAGCTCGCCCACGGCGACGTCTTCTACGGCGCGGTCGAGATCGACGGCGAGAGCTTCATGACCCGCGAGCGCGCGCCGTTCCGCGACGACATCGACCTCGACGAGCTGAGCGGCAAGACGCTGGAAGGACTACGCCCGCGTCTGCGGCGCGGCGCTGGCGCAGGCGCATGCGCTGTCGGACGAACTCGGCCAGATCGACTACGACGTGGAGCCGTCGATCGTCGCCGCCGCAGCCCGCGCGAGCTCTTCGTCGCCGAATGGTGCGCTTCACCGAGGAGGCTGCCGACCGGCTCGAGGCCGACCACGAAGGCTTCCGCGAGGATCACGCGCACGGCGCATTCGACAGGATCGACATGGTCTACCGCTGAGCGGCAACGATCTCGCTGCACCGCGCACGGATGGCCGCAATCAGCGCCGCCGCCCACCGGCCGGCAGTGAAGCCAAGGTCGGCTGTGGGCCTTCTCAGCCGTGCGGCGACTACACAGTCGGCTCTCACGCGGCGCCCCACCGCGTGACCGCTCGGAGCCCATGCCGTTCGTGTCGAGACCGTTCTCGCACCCGCAGGCCCGGTGACAAGACAATTGTGACCGTCACTGCGCGGCTTTGCCGGTCGCCGCCGCGGTCCGTCCATGAACGGGACCGATGACTACCCGATCCTGACAATTTCGAGCCCAGAGCTCAGCGGCGGCGATCTAATCGCCGAGTTCCGGGTGCTCATAGGCCTCCGGGTAACGCATTGGCGCAAACGGCCCGAGGGGAACGACGCCGTTCCACGATCTGCCGAAATACCCTTGCCGGCAGTGGATCAGCGACCCGCTGTCGGCGACGCCGGGCAAGGCATGAACCCGGCACAGCCAGCGCCAGAGATGCGGGTAGTCCAGAATGCGCGCGCCGTTCAGCTTCATCCGGACGTAGTAGACCGGGATCGTGCCGGTAGAGCGTCGGGAAGAGGCGCAGGTCGGCTTCGGTGAAGCTCTGGCCGGTGAGGAACGGGCGGCCGTCGGAGAGGCGGTGCTCCAACTGGTCCAGCGCCTCGAAGTAGGCGTCGAAGGCCGTCGGCATAGACCGAGCTGGTCCGCAGGAGAACCCCGCCTTGTAGGCGCCGTTGTTGATGGCCGTGTAGATCAGCTGCGTTCAGCGCGTCGATCTCGGCTGCGCAGGTCCGCGTCGTCGGGATAGAGATCGGGCCGGTCCGCCGTCCGACAGCGTGCTGCCGAGCGACCCTGGCGCGGGCGTTCAGCATGCGCAGGATGTCGGCGCTCTCGTTGTTGACGATGCGGCCGGCCTGCTTGTCGTAGAGGATGGGGAGGGACTGCTCCTCGGACCCCTCGGCGCGGTAGACGTCCCTGGTCGAGCCGGTATCCCTGGCCGGTACCGGTCTCGGCCGTGCATTCGGGCAGCGGCGCGCCGGTCAGGGTCGCCACGCGGTCAGGATTGAATTCCCAGAGGTTGGGGCCGGCGGGGTCACCCTCGCCGGTGCGGTTGGGGAAGGCCACGTCCATCGTGATGCTGTCGCGCAGGCCAAGGAGGGCCGCGGGCCAGCGTGACCCGGTGACACCATGGGCAGTTCGAGCGCGACGAAAGGTGATAGCGTCCCGGTTCTGTCGGAAAATCGGGGTCGCCGATGGCGTGCCGGAAGCCGCTGACACCGCGCACGAATTCGCCCCGTGGGGGGTGGGCGGCGGCATCGCTCTGGTCTTCCTCGGACCGAGGTGATCGTTCCGCCGCCTTTGATCATCGCCATGCTCGATTATCCCCGCAAACGGTGATGCGGAGGACGACTCCGGCACGGCAAGCTCTTCCTCGTCGGTCAGGTGCCGCGCAAGGAAGGCCTCGATGGTCTTGGCTAATCCCGTGCAGCCCGGCCAATCTCGTCGCGGGCCTGCGCCTCGTCGAGGTGGATCAGCTTGATCACGCGGTTGGCCGTGCGGGTGAACCCGTCCAGCACCTGCTGGAGATCGGCATGGTCCTGTTCGTTAACCCCCTCGAGCCCCGCTTCGAAGCGCGGATCGGCGGCCGACACAAAGGGAAAGTAGCTGTGGTCCTCCCAGCCGTGGTGGCCATGCAGGTTTCCGACCAGCGCTCCACCGACCCGGGACAGGCGCGCGGCGAAGTCCCCGGCCGGGAAGTGTCGCATCCAGGGAGCCCTCGGCATCGAGGCGGATGACTTCCGCCATGTGCCGGAACATCCGGTGAGCGCCCAGCCACTGGCGAGTCTTCTCGCGGAACCCCGGATGCGTGTCCCCGAGCTGTCGCGCGGGTAGGCGTCGATGAGAAGGCGCATGGCATCAGGCAGGCCCTTGGACTCGGACAGTCACGGGGTTGGTCACGTTGTCGAGCATGGCACTCTCCTTTCCGGACCTATCTGGGGGGCGCCAGTGACGTTGCGGCAGGCCGTGCCGTGGCATGTCCAGTCATGCGTGGGACGCTCGGCCTGACATGCCCGAGAAGTGCTGGCTGGCTCTAGTCCTGGGCACCCGAACTCCAGGATTGTTACATTAGTAACCGCGGAATTGCGAATGGTTACCCATGGCCGCAGGCGCGGGCGAGTACCACTCATCCGCGCGACGCTCGCGCCGAAACACCGCGCGAGGTGTTCCGCGCCAACGGGACTCGTCCATGGGCGCTGAACACCACGGCGCTCGGCCTCACTCTGGGCTCTCTGGCGCTGCCTCGTCGCGACCGCCGCGGTGCCGGCCGCGCCCTGAGCGGCGCCGGAGATGGCTGACGCTGGTCGCCGGCGCCTAATTGGGCCGCCACATGGTCTACCGGCGGCGCGTCGGGGTCGATCAGGCCGACCGCTCACCGGAGCCGCGCGGGTTCCTCCCGGTGATCGCGGCCGATGCTCGACCCCGTCCCGCCGCCCGGCCGCGGTGCCGCGAGGCGACTTCGACCCGATTTCGAACCCGGAGGTTGAGCTCCAACCACCCGAAGCGCCTGCGGCGATCAGTGCACGATGCCCCGAGGACGGGCCGCTGGGATGGTCAGGTTTATGGCGGATCAGCTGTCTTCGCACTTGAACGGATCGCGCTGATGCGACATCGGTGTTATGACATCGATGTCATAGATCGATGGGTGCGATGGCCACGATCTACGACGTCGCCAGGGCCGCGAGCGTCTCGCCAAAGACGGTCAGCCGCGTCCTCAACGGCGACGCCCCCGTCAAGCAGGGGACGCGCGATGCGGTCGAGGCGGCCATTCGGGGCTCGGCTACGTACCCTCGAGCGCGGCGCGGACCATGCGCTCCAACCGCTCCGGTCTCGTCGGCGTCGTCACCGGCGCGATTTCGCGCCGCAGCAGGAGCCGCAGCGGGCATGCCCGAACTTCATCGTCCAGGGCATCCAGCGGCGGATAGTCGGCCAGACGCTGCTCATCGCCGACACCGGCGGCGCGCAACGCGCTCCGGAACTCCTGATCCGCTCCTCACCGAGCATCGCGTCGAGGGGCTGATCTATGTCGCGGCTACCACCAGGAGGTCGACTGCCGCCGGGCCACGCACGTCTCGTCCTGGTCAATTGCTTCGACGAGGCGGGACGCCGGCCGTCGTGCCCGACGACCGGGGCGGCCAGCAGCACCTCGTCGGCGGCGCTGGTCTCGCGGGGCCATCGCCGGATCGCCTACCTACGGTGGCGCCGGCATCGCGACGACGCTGCCACCGGAGGGCTACCGCCAGGCGCTTGCCGAGGCCGGGATCCGTTCGACCCGGCGTCGCTCCGGCCATGTCCCGAGGGGGAGGCAGATCTGGGTTCGGACGTCTGTGCGCCTCGAGGCGCGTGCTCGCCTCCGCTCGCCGCCGACCGTGCTCTGCTGCGGCAACGACCGGATGGCGATCGGGTCTACGGCATCCTGCGCACCCGCGGCCTGCGCTGCCCGAGGAATCTCGGTCGCCGGCTACGACAATTACCGCCTCACCGAGACGCTGTTTCCGCCGCTGACCACGGTGGAGCTGCCCTACAAGCGATGGGCCGACGGGCCGCGGAGTTGCTGACCTCGGACGACGCCCGCCGAGGCCGCACGAGGTCGCGGCCCGTCTGCTGGCGCGACTCCGTCGCACCGCCCGCCTGAACCCAGTCCACTTCACCCAAGGGAGGATAGAATTCATGAAACGGAAAGCCCTCATCGCCCGGCTACTCGCGTGCGCCGGCCTCGCCGGCGCCGCCTCCGCGCAGACCGAGCTGACCATGTGGTACCACGGCGCCGGCAACGAGGTGGAAAGCGGATCATCAACCAGATCGTCGACGACTTCAACGCCAGCCAGGCCGACTGGAAGGTGTCGTCGAGAGCTTCCCGCAGGCGACCTACAACGACTCCGTCGTCGCCGCGGCGCTGGCCGGCAACCTGCCCGACATCCTCGACATCGACGGGCCGAACATGCCGAACTGGGCATGGTCGGGCTACATGCAGCCGCTGCCGATCGACGAGAGCGTGATCGACGGACTTCCTGCCCGGCACCAACGGCATCTGGAACGGCAAGCTCTATTCGATCGGCCTGTGGGACGCCGCGGTCGCGCTCTATGCGCGCAAGTCGACGCTCGACGAGCTCGGCCTGCGCACGCCGACGCTGGACGAGCCCTGGACCGGCGAGGAGTTCATGGCCGCGCTCGACGCGGCCAAGGAGTCGCGGCAAGTTCGAGTACCCGCTCGACCTCGGCATGAACGACCAGGGCGAATGGTATCCCTATGCCTTCTCGCCGTTCCTGCAGTAGCTTCGGCGGCGACATCGTCGACCGCGACGACCTACAAGACCGCCGAGGGCGCGCTGAACGGCGACGCGGCGATCGCGTTCGGCGACTGGTGGCAGACGCTGTTCGACCGACGGCTATGCGCCGGGCACCAGCGAGGAGCCCGGCCGACCAGGAGACCGGCTTCATCGACGGCAACTTCGCCTTCCAGTGGAACGGCAACTGGCGCGCGGTCGCGACGATGGACGAGGTCGACGACGTGGTGTTCCTGCCGGCGCCCGACTTCGGCAACGGCAACAAGATCGGCGGCGGCTCCTGGCAGTTCGGCGTCTCGGCCACGTCCGAGCATCCCGAGGGCGCGGCGGCGTTCATCGAGTTCGCCCTGCAGGACAAGTACCTGGCCGCCTTCTCCGACGGCATCGGCCTGATCCCGGCGACGCCCGGCCGCGGCGGAGATGACCGAGAACTACGCCGAGGGCGGGCCGCTCGCGGTGTTCTTCGACCTGTCCGAGGAGCAGGCGATGCTGCGGCCGGTGACGCCGGGCTACGTCGTCGCAGCCAAGGTCTTCACCAAGGCGCTGGCCGACATCGCCAACGGCGCCGACGTGGCCGACACGCTCGATGCCGCGGTCGACGAGATCGACACCGACATCGAGACGAACAACGGCTACGGCCACGAGTGACCTGCACGCGGGCTCCGCGCCAGCGGCGCGGGCCCTCGCGCTCCGACGGCGCCAGGAAGGACGATGCCATGGCGTCGAAACTGACCACGTCGAACCGGGCCGGATGGGCGTTCGCGCTGCCGGGCTTCGGGCTGATCGCGCTGTTCATCATCGCTGCCGTTCTTCTTCGCCTTCGGCTGTCGCTGACCAACCAGCGGCTGATCTCGCCCAACCCGACGCAGTTCGTCGGCCTCGCAGAACTACCGCAACCTGCTCGGCGTCGGCGTCATCACGCTCGAGCCCGAGCGCGACGACGCGGGCCAGATCGTGCGCGACGACGACGGCGCGACTCGAATATCCGCGCGTGCGCGACGATCACCCGCAACCGCCGACTATCCCGCAATACGACGGCATGCGGGAGTGGTTCCGCTGGCAGTCGGGCGACAACGCGCACGGTCGTCGCTGGCCCGCGACGTGGTGTTCATGAAGGCGCTGGTCAACACCTTCGCTCTTCGTCATCGTGGTGGCGCCGGTGCAGGCGGCGCTGGCGCTGCTGCTGGCGCTGCTGATCAACCAGCGGCTGCGGGGCATCAACGTCTTCCGCACGATCTACTTCATGCCGGTGGTGGTCTCGATCGTCGTCGTCTCGCTGCTGTGGCGGTTCATCTACGACGGCAACGACGGGCTGCTGAACAACATCCTCGGCTGTCCTGACCTTCGGCGCGTTCCAGCCGGTCGACTGGCTCGGCAACACCGTCACCGCGCTGCCCGTCGATCATGGCCATGTCGATCTGGCAGGCGGTCGGCTTTCACATGGTGATCTGGCTCGCCGGGCCTGCAGACGATCCCGCCCGACGCTCTACGAGGCCGCCGCGATCGAGGGCGCGTCGAAGTGGCAGACCTTCCGCTACGTCACCTGGCCGGGGCTGCGGAACACCGCCGTGCTGGTCCTGATCGTCATCACCATGCAGGCCTTCGCGCTGTTCGCGCAGATCGACGTGATGACCAAGGGCGGGCCGCTCGACTCGCACCCAGACCCTGGTCTTCCAGGCGGTCGAGCGCGGCTACGGCAAGCAGGACATCTCCGGCGGCTCGACGATCTCGGTGATCCTGTTCGTGATCGTGCTGACCATCTCGCTGATCCAGCGCTGGCTGACGCGGGAGAAGACGCTGATGGCCGCCGATCTCCGGCCCGACAACCGCGGCCTGCGCCTGCCGTCGCGCTACGCGGTGCTGGTGCTGGTGGCGATCGTCTTCGTCTTCCCGCTGGTCTTCATGGTGGTGTCGTCGCTTCAAGCCGGACAGCCAGCTTCTGGCCGACACCTCGGCGCTGCGCGCCTTCCTGCCGGTCGGCGACATCAGCCTCGACAACTACTGCGACGCCTTCCAGCGCGCGCCGGTGGCGTCTTCATCTTCAACTCGGTGCTGGTCACCGGGGTGACGGTGTCTGCTGTCGCTGTTCCTCTGCTCGCTGGCGGCCTTCTCCTTCGTCTTCCTGAACTGGCGCGGGCGCGACGTGGTGCTGTCGATCGTCCTGGCGACGCTGATCATCCCGTTCGAGACGATCGCCATCCCGCTGCTGCTGGTCGTGTCGCAAGCTGCCCTGGATCGGGCTGGACGGGATCGAGATCGGCTGGCTCAACACCTACCGGGTGCAGATCATCCCCTGGATCGCCGACGGCGCTGACGATCTTCCTGTTCGTGCAGTACTTCAAGGACCTGCCGCGCGAGCTGATCGAGGCGGCGCGCGTCGAGGGCGCGAGCTGGTTGCAGATCTACTGCCGCGTGGTCATGCCGCTTCGGGCCCGGTGATCGCCACCGCGGCGATCCTGAAGTTCCTGAAGATGTACAACCAGTACCTCTGGCCGCTGATCGTGGTGCAGGAGGAGAGCGTACCGGCCCGGTCATGGTCGGCCTCGGCTACTTCTTCCAGCTCAACGTCGCCTGGGGCGAGGTCATGGCCTACCTGACGCTCATCACCGTGCCGGTGCTGGCCTTCTATCTCGTCCTGCAACGCGCCTTCATCGCCTCGATCGCCTCGACCGGCGTCAAGGGCTGATCGGAGACCATGGTACTCGCACTCGAAGACCAATGGATCTGGGACAGCTGGTACGCCCATGACGGCGACACGCTGGCACGGCTATTTCCTCAAGGCCGACAAGTCGCTCGGCGACCCGGACCTGCGCCACTTCAACGTCACCCAGGGCCACGCGGTCAGCGACGACCTGGTCGAACTGGACGCATCTCGGCACCTGCTTTCGCCCGTCCGAGCGGGCCGGCCTGGGACGACTACACCACCTGGACCGGGTCGGTCGTGCAGGGCGACGACGGGCTCTGGCACCTGTTCTACACCGGCGCCAGCCATGCCGAGGACGGGCTCTACCAGCGCATCGGCCATGCGACCTCGACCGACATGCACGGCTGGAAGCGGGTCGGCGACGGGCTCTGCCTCGACCTCGACGGGCCGAACGCCGCGCACTACGAGGCCGACACATGCGTCGGCCACTGGCACGACCGGGCGATGCGCGACCCCTGGGTGATGCGCGATCCGGAGGGCGACGGCTGGCTGATGTATCTTCACCGCCCGCGCGCCCGGCGTCGCCGAGCCCAACGCCGGCGGCGCCATCGGCTTCGCCACCTCGCCCGACCTGCATGACTGGACGCTGCAGCCGCCGGTCTTCGTCGGCGGCTTCGGCCAGCTGGAGGTGCCGCAGGTCTTCGAGCATCGGCGGGCGCTGGTACTGCCTGTTCTGCACCTCGGCCGAGCACTGCTCGAGGCGCACGGCCGCAGGCAACCCGGCGGCGCCGGTCACCGGCACCCACTACCTGATCGCCGACGAGCCCGCGCGGGCCCTGGCGCATCGCGCCGGGCCCGTTCCTCGACGGCGACCTGCCCTGCCGGCGCTACGCCGCGCGCATCGTCGAGACCGGACGACGGGCTGCGTCATCATCGGCTTCGCCGACCGGCCGACGCGGCGACTTTCGGCGGCTACGTCATGGACCCCGAGCCGGTCGACGGTGGACGCGGACGGCCTGCTGCACGTCGCGCCACGCCTCAGGCGGCGGAGTAGAGCGATGGCACAGGTCAAGCTGAGAGACGTCCGCAAGAGCTTCGGCGCGGTCGAGGTCATCAAGGGCGTCGACATCGACATCGACGGACGGCGAGTTCGTCGTCTTCGTCGGCCCCTCGGGCTGCGGCAAGTCGACCCTGCTGCGGATGATCGCCGGGCTGGAGGACATCACCCGCGGCACGCTCGAGATCGACGGCAGGGTGGTCAACGACCTGCCGCCCAAGGACCGCGGCATCGCCATGGTGTTCCAGACCTACGCGATCTTCCCGCACATGACGGTGCGCGAGAACGTGGCCTTCGGCCTGACCATCAACGGCGCGTCGCAAGGCCGAGAAGGAGGCCAAGGTCGCCGAGGCCGCGCGCATCCTGCAGATGGAGCATCTGCTCGACCGCCGGCCCAGCCAGCTGTCCGGCGGCCAGCGCCAGCGCGTCGCCATCGGCCGCGCCATCGTGCGCGATCCGCCGGTGTTCCTGTTCGACGAGCCGCTGTCCAACCTCGACGCGGCGCTGCGGATGGACATGCGGATGGAGATCGGCAAGCTGCACCAGAACCTCGGCGCCACGATGATCTACGTCACCCACGACCAGGTCGAGGCGATGACGCTGGCCGACAAGATCGTCGTGCTCAAGGACGGCGAGGTGATGCAGGTCGGCGCGCCGATGGACCTCTACCACCATCCCGCCAACCTGTTCGTCGCCGGCTTCCTCGGCTCGCCGTCGATGAACTTCATCGAGGTCGAGGTGCGCGACGTCGCAGGCGGCCTGGCGACGGTCGCCAACCCCGCGCTGGAGCCGATCCGCGTGCCGACCACAGGGGCGGCGTCCGGGCCGGGAGCGGCGATCCTGGGCGTGCGTCCGCAATACCTGACCCCGCCGACGCCGGCCGACGGCATGCTGCACGGCACGGTCGCGCTGACCGAACGGCTGGGCAGCGAGACGGTCGTCGACGTCGCGCTGAGGGACGGCACCAAGGTGATCGCCGCGATCGGCGAGGACCGGGTCCTCGATCCCGGCAGCGAGATCGGCCTGTCTTTCGACGAGAGCCGCGCGCACCTCTTCCCCCAACAGGCCATCGCCAGTATGTCCCACTGAGCGGAGGGAACTTGCCTTGCGTGCCTCAGGGTCGGCCGGCGCGGCCGAATCGCGCCCAAGGTAGTTGAGGTCCCGCCGGGTCAGCTCGGTCCGGACCGGTCTCGGCATTGCCTTCGTGTGCGGCCGCCTTTGAGGATCAGTCTCAGCAAGAAGGTGAGAACCGCCTCCGCATGCTGGAGAATAGACGGCGCGTGGGCGGCTGTCGGGACGTTCGCCTCATTCTGGGGTTTCTGGCGGATATGGGCCCGCCCGCGCTCATGTAGAATGGCAGAGATGGCGCCATCTTCTCAAATCTATGGAGTGTCGTGAAAATATAGCGCATCGCAGCCAGCCACGCCCGTGCATCGCTGATCGACTTGCCGTCATCAGCGAATGGCCAGCCTTGTGACGCGCCCACGAGTTGAGGCAATGGCGGCCGTCCCTTCCGGCAGATCGCCGCAGACGCAGTACGCGGTCTGCTGCCGTTGGGGCGCAAGCAGCGCAGGCAGACTCCGTCCGCATTGCGCGAGGTCGTGCGGCTGGCTTTGCTGCGGCAAGCACCAATGGCCGATATGCATGCAGCGGCGCGGCGGCCGCGAGTGAGGCCACGGAGCAGTTCGTATAGCCATTCGCCGATGTCGGCCAGCGGCCTGGATCGGACTGCGCCATTCCGTCCCTTTGGTCGGCGAGGCGGCATGGACTAATCTCGCTCGCATGTCGATGTTGCCGACCGAGAATGTCCAGGACTACCCCCGCCCGCCTCGGCTGGAGCCTGTGCCTCACCGCGTTGTCGTCCGGCTTGGCGGTCGAACCGTTGCGGAAACCACGCGTGCCCTGCGGGTGCTCGAGACGCACCATGCGCCGACCTACTATCTGCCGCCCGAGGACGTGCAGGCGCGGCTCGAGCCCGCATCCGGCAGCAGCTTCTGCGAATGGAAAGGCCGCGCGCGCTATTTCGATGTGAGCGTCGAGGGCACGATGGCGGGACGCGCCGCATGGAGCTATGAAACCCCTTCCACCGCCTTCGTTGATCTGGGTGGGTACCTCGCCTTCTATCCTGGCCTCATGGAGGCGTGCTTCGTCGGCGAAGAGAAGGTGATCCCGCAGCCGGGCGACTTCTACGGCGGCTGGGTGACGAGCAACCTGACGGGCCGTGTCAAGGGCGCCCGCGGAACGGAGCATTGGTGAACCGGCACGACGCGTCCGAGCGTCCGGGCGTCGCCGTCCCCTCGCGCCGGCTGTCGCGACTTGGGTTGGTGTCTTGCATCTGAGCCTCCAGCAGGAGGATGCGCATCGCTACGCCGCGGCCACTCCGGAGGCTTCCTGAATGGTTGCTAACTCGCCGCGTTCCGGTCCTAAGACTTCTCCTAAACGGCGCCGAGGAAGGTTAGGCGAATGCAGGTCGACGAGGCGCTTGCCGCCTTCCTCGTGAGCCCGGTGATGATCATCGTCGGTACCTCTGACGCGCGCGGGCGGCCCGAGATCGGCCGCGCGGTCGATTGCCGCGTCCTGCCCGGCACCGGGATCGAGCTCGTGATCTCTGCCTGGCAGTGGCCGGGCACGAACGCCAACGTGCGCGACACGGGTCGCGCCGCGGCCACCATCTCGCGTCCCGCTGACTACGAAACCTTCCAGGTCAAGGGCGGGGCCAGACTGCGACCAGCCGAAGCCCCGGACCTCGAGCTCGTCCGGCGATACATGGCCGCGATAACCGAGGTGCTCGACGCATTGGGCATATCGCCGCGCTTGAGCGCGGTCTGGCAGACGGTCGAGGATGCCGTCATCCTCCACCTCGCGACCGAGGCGGTGTTCGTCCAGACGCCGGGGCCGCGGGCCGGCCAACCGGTCGCGCCGACATGAGCCCCCGTCTCGACGACCTCCCCGACACCTGCTCCTGATCGCCGTGGCCACCGGGCGGGCCGCCCCGGACGAACGGCATGTACAAAAGGACCGCCGCACCGCATGCGGCGAAGGTCGCCGTAGAGCCTGCGAGCGGAAGGGCGGCGAAACCGGCGAGGATCGCGCCCATGATCGCGCCCAGCGACCCAGCCGCCAGGATGAGCCCCGGCGATGAGCCCTCCGGTCCCGGCCGCGCCTCGACGGCGAGCTTTGCCAGGAACGGCGAGGGCAGGCTGACGAACACGGATGCCGGAAAGAAGGTCAGGACGACGCCTACCGGCATCCCCCCGAAGAATGGCGCGAGCACCCGGCCAGCGGCGATCTCATGGGTGAGCCCCACCGCCGACAGCACGAGTACCAGGCCGATCGTGATCCAGAACCGCATGTCAGCCTCCTCGGCGTCCGTGATGACGGTGCCGAGCCCGCCGTTCGCGGAACGTTGGCGCATGCCGTTTGCCGAGGAAAGGCTCGATCGCGCAGCTTTAAGAAGACCATCATCGGTGACCTGGTCAAACCTCAGAACGGCTCGTGCCGACACACTCGGGCACAAGCAACCTTTCTGCGTTGAAGCTGCCGCCTTCGCTGCGGCGTCAATGAACGACGGCTATCCCCGCCGCGACGCGGCGGCGCTCAGATCTGCCGCGCGGCGGCTAAGGGCCGACTGCGCCTCCGGCCCGCGACGTCTCGAGGCCCTGCTCGCCGCGCCGCCGCACGAGGGTTCCCATCCCCTCGGCTTGATGGACTTGGAAGTCCGAACAGTGTCAGCTCGTCCGGAACACCGAACGATGAGGGGACGTCCCATGACGGATGCCCGCTCGATCTCGGAGCATTGGGGAAGCGGTGACGTGTTTTTCAAGATCCATAGCGGCCATGCTGGAGGGCCGGTATCGATGCCTCGCTCGTCACCGTCGATCAACTGGCGCCGGTCGACCATTTCCATGCGCGCGGCTTTCCCGCGACGAGGGATCTCGCGGATGCTCTGCCGATCGCAGAAGGCGACCGCATCCTCGATATCGGGTGTGGCATCGGCGGGCCGGCGCGGTATCTGGCGCAGCGCTTCGGCTGCAGGGTCGATGGCATCGACATCACCTCGGCCGTTCGTGGAGGCGGCGAACAAGCTGACCGAACTTGTCGGCTTGGAAGATCGGGTCACGGTCCGGGTCGCCGATGGGCAGAGCCTCCCCTTCGCAGACGCGGCAATTCGACGGCGGCTATTCGCAGCATGTAACGATGAACGTCGCCGACAGGGACCGCTTCTTCACCGAAGCGTTCCGCGTCCTGAAGCCGGGAGCGTTCTTCGCGATCACCGAGCATGGTCTCGGGCCCGCCGGTGATCCGCACCACCCGGTGCCGTGGTCCCAGGACGGGGCAGGCGCGTTCCTGGTCCCGCCCTCCGAGACGGTGGCAACGCCTGTCGAAGGCCGGGTTCTCACGAAATCGAGGTGACCGACACGGGAGCAGGAGTACCTGGATGCTTACAGAAGTGCGATCGCGGCGGCCGGTCGTGGAGGGATTGCCCGCCTTCGGCGTGCACATCCTCCTAGGAGAAACCGCCGCCGGAGAAGGTTCGCAATGCTGCGCGGAACATCGAGGAGCAAAGAACGCATCCGGTGCAGATCATATGCCGGAAGCCGGCCGATTGACTCGGGTCTTGCGAACCGGCGGGCAGGGGCAGCGGCCCGCAGAGGCGGGGAGCTTGAGCCGGATGAAATCCGGACCGAAGGGGGGGGGGGAAAAAGGAGCGATAGGTGGGCAGAAGGGACGGACAGTAGTGTCGGGATCGTCGGCGGAACGGGCATGCTCGGACGGGACATCGCGGATGCGCTTCGCGGAGGGCAGGTCGTGTCGACCCGGGCACTTGTGGGTCTCGAACAGAGGTGGAGCCAGGCGGATGCCTTCGACAAACAGCCCGATGTCAACGTGACCACGAGCAATCAGAAAGTTTGCCGACGCCTGAGACGTCATCCTGCTGGCAGTTCCTACTGCATCAGCGGCGAGCATCGCGATGGATGCGCCGAGCGGGCTCGTCATGTCCTTCATGACGGGTGTCTCGGTCCGCAGCTAGGTGGCTTTTATCACCGGGGCAAGGCGGATCAGTCGCGCCATGAGCAGTCCTGCGGCCCGAGAGGGTCTGGCCTACTCGCCGTGGTGCGCCTCCCCGAGAAGACGTCATTGGCGATCGCAAGACAGCGACCTCCATCTTAGAGGCCTGCGGCCTGACAGACGAAGTCGACAGTGAAGCCCATATCGAATGCTTCACGGCGATGACAGGTCCTGTACCCGGCTTTGGCGCCTTCTATGCCAGGCGATGGTGGATTACGGGGCGGAGAACGAGGGATCGTCGGATGTCGCCGATCGGGCGGTGCGACAGCGTTCCTGAGCGCGGGGACCTTGATGTCGGCGGGCACGATGACCCCTGCCGATTACGTGACGCAGATGATCGACTATGCCGGAACCACTGCCGCGGGTCTGGAAGAGATGGAGCGTTCCTCGATTACGAATGATATCGCGAAGGGTCTCGACGCAGCGGTCGCAAGAACACGCTCCATCGGTTAAGCGATCCGCGGGCGCGAGCACGCGGCTGCCGCGTCTGCGGTGCGTGAGTTCAGGCCGCCAGCTTCGCCGCGGCGTGGATGAACGACGGCTATCCCCTGCCGCGAAGCCGCAATCCCGAGACCGGTCGGATGGCGGGTCAGGGCCGTGATCGACGGGCGAGATTGAACAATCGGTAACCTTCGCGGCGCTGCCGCAAGGTGGCCCCAAGCGCGTCATTGCGGTTTGCCGGTTTCGCGACCTGCGCAATGGCGAGAGGACGGAGGGGCGGTCGCCTTGAAGGGCCCGTCTGCGGGCGCGGGCACATCTCGCCCGCGCCGGTGTCTCCTGGCGAGTCAGGTTGCAGGTCGAATGTTCTGGTTGAGGTGAAGGAGATTCCGAGGGTCCCACTCCACTTTCAGAGCGGCAAGCCGACGGAGGATGGCGGCGTCGTAGGCCTCGTGTACCCTTCCTTCGCCCTCATCGCCGCTGATGAAGTTGACGTAGACTCCGCCAGCGGAGTGCGGTGCGATCGCCTCGAAGGTCTCGCGCGCCCAGGCGATGTTTGCCGCGTCATCGTCGGCCTCGCGCCAACGGGCCTGGATGTTGAGCACCCATGCCGCGGCGCGATGCGGATAGGGCGTCGCGTCGGCCGGCCGGCGCGCGATCTCGCCGCCGAGCGAGAGCATGCCGATCGAGGATGCCTTCGAGGGCATCCGCGGCACACGCTCGCAAAGCGTCTCCGCCGCATCGCGGGAAATGCCGCCCAGATAGTGCCCCTTCCAGTAGTTCCGGGCGCCGTGGGCGGCGGTCTTGTCGAACATCGACTGGAACTCGGTATATGGTCGGGGCGCCACCGCGTCCGCAATCGGGCAGCCGATCGCGCGGAGCGGCGCCAGCGCGGCCTCGCCGGCGGCGGCGTCGCCGAGGTGGACCAGCGCAAGCAGCAGGATCGGCTTGCCGTGGTGCGCCTGGGATGAACGGGGCCGGCGGCGCGTGACGCAGGACGGAAGGCACGCAACCTCGTCCGGTGCCTCGCGCATCGCCTCGGCGGCCGCCGTCAGCGCCTCCGCCGCATCATCCCAGGCATGGACGACCGGCCCTGCGAGCACCTCCGGCCCGAGATCATGCAGTTCGAAGGTGAAGGCGGTCGCGACGCCGAAGTTGCCGCCGCCGCCGCGCAGGCCCCAGAAGAGCTCCGGGTTCTCGCGTCTCGCTCGCGCGGACGACGCGGCCGTCGACGGTCACCAGCTCCACCTCGTGCAGGTTGTCGACGGTGAGCCCGTGCTTGCGCGAGAGGTATCCAAACCCGCCGCCGAGGGTCAGCCCGGCGACGCCGGTGGTCGAGATGAAGCCGCCCGGCACCGCGAGGCCGTGCGCTTGCGTCGCGCGGTCGAGGATCGGCGATCAGCGCGCCGGGCTCGACCCGCGCGATGCGGGCGTCCCGATCGACCTCGACGCGCTTCATGTCGGCGAAGTCGATCATCAGGCCGCCGTCGCAGGCGGCGTTGCCGGCCACGTTGTGCCCGCCGCCCTTGATCGCGAGCTCAAGGCCCTCGAGCCCGGCGAAGCGCACGGCCTCGGCGACGTCATCGGCGCCTCGCGGCCGCACAACGATCGCAGGGTGCCGGTCGACCATCGCGTTCCAGAGCGTGCGGGCCTCGTCATAGCCCGGCGCGTCCGGCAGGAGGCGGTGCCGCGCAAATTCGCTTGCAGGCTCTCGATGTCTTCCGGGGTCAGTGCAATCGTTTCGAACGGAGTCATCTGATGCCTCCTTCCGTCGTTTGGGACGCTCGAACACCACCGAATGTGCGATGCAGGCCCGCGCCAATCCAGTATGATTTCTGTACTGCCGATGGCCGTGGAACCAACGCACAGCCGACAGGTTCTCGGCGACAGCAGTGACCTCGCGGGCCCGGTTCCGCACGATGTTTGAAGCGATGCGGGATTCGCAGTACCGTGGTCAGATGGGCAAGCCCTACGGACAGTTCTGCCCCGTCGCGAAGGCGTCCGAGATCCTCGCGGAGCGCTGGACGCCGCTGGTGGTTCGTGAGCTGCTGTCGGGCAGCACCCGGTTCAACGACCTCCGGCGCGGAGTTCCGCTGATGTCTCCGGCGCTCCTGTCGCAGCGGCTCAAGCGGCTGGAGGACGAAGGCCTCGTCGAGCGCCACGCCGAAGGCGAAGCCACCCGCTACGAACTCACCCAGGCCGGGCGAGAGCTGATGCCGGTCGTCGAGGCGCTCGGCACGTGGGGCAAGCGCTGGGTCAGGCGCGAGGCCGACGCCGACGATCTCGATGCCGGTTTGCTGATGTGGGACATTCACCGCCGGCTGCACATCGACCGCTTCCCGTCCCGCCGGACGGTGCTGAAGTTCGACCTCCTCGACGTGCCGTCCGGGTCGCGGTTCTATTGGCTGGTGATTGAGCGGGGGCACGTAGACATCTGCCTCAAGGACCCGGGCCATCCCATGGACCTCTGCATCGCCGTCGACCTCCGCACGATGACCGAGGTCTGGCTGGGCGACCTCGCGACGGCCGAGGCCGTCCGGCTCGGCAAGCTGCGTCTCGAGGGGCCGCCGACCTCGCCCACCGTTTCCGGACCTGGCTGAAGCTCAGCGTCTTCGCCGACATCGAGCGGGAACACGAAGTTTCCGCCTGATAAGCCCTCGGGCGGCTGTCTTGACCTGCCTTCTTCCAAGCATAGCGCAGGTCTGGTCGGTCCGCGTCGCGTTCAGTTGGATAAATCCGCCGAGACAAGCACAAATGGCCGTTATTCATGCGGCGGCGCAGCGGTCGCGAGCGACGCTGAACGGCGGCTTGCGGCGTCCTTGTCCACCGGCACGACCGACGCGTAGGGCGGATGTTGTTGAAGAAGTCCGCGAGTTCTTAGCCGGCGGCGCGTATCCATTTCTCGATGAGGCTCAGGATTCCGGAGCACCTGGTCCGGCGCCGAGCTGACTGGCCAGCGTCTCAGGTCACGCTGCGGACTCCTTGATGTCTTGCAGCGGTCGCAGCCTGGCGAGCTTCCGGAGGTTCCGGGCGATGGCCGCGAGGAGGAATTCGTCCTTGGCAAGCGTTCGACCCACGGAGCCGCAGCCGCGTGAGGTTCAGGATGCGCTTCAAATCGAGAACAACGTCCGAAAGCTGATCATTGAGGAGACCCCGGTCAACCCTCGCTTCTACGAGAAGATGTCCGAACTGCTGACCGATCTTGTTCGCCAGCGGCGGGAAGAGGCTATTGAATATGCCGAATACCTCGAACGGATCGCAGCGCTGGTCCGGGATGTCAAAGCCGGACACGGCAAGGAGTATCCCGCCTCGATCAGGAGCGCCGGTCTGAAGGCGCTCTATGACAACCTCGACAACGATGAAGCTATGGCCTTGAAGGTCGATTGCGCAGTGCGCGAGACAGCACCTTTCGGATGGCGCGGTAACGCTATGAAGGAAAGAAAGGTCCGGCGGTGCCTCACGCAGGTTCTGGACGACCCGGACGCAGTGGAGCGGATCTTCGAGATCCTGAAAAATCAGAGTGAATACTGAAGTCTCACAGATCGGCGGCATTGACGTCGAGATAGTGCGCAAGAAGATCAAGAACTTGCATGTCGGCTGCTATCCGCCTGAAGGACGGGTCAGGGTGGCCGCTCCAGAACATGTGAGCGCCGAAGCGATCCGGCTTGCCGTCCTGACGAGGATCCGTGGATCAGGCGAAAACAAGCGCAATTCAGAAAGCAGGAGCGTCAGCCTCCCCGGCGCTACGTCTCGGGAGAAACGCATTACCTGTTCGGCAGACCGCTGCGACTGGAAGTTCAGCAATGGGACAAGAAGGGTCATCGGATCGCCCGGCAGGGCAACGACAGGCTGCTGTTGAATGCCCCCGTGAACTGCGATCCTGAACAGCTACGCCGATGGATGGGGCAGTGGATGAAGGCAGAACTCCGAAAACTGGCTGCGCCGCGTATCGAACGTTGGTCGGCGCGCATGGGCGTATGGCCCCAGAAGTGGGGCATCCGTCCGATGAAAACCAAGTGGGGAAGCTGCAACCCCGACAAGGGCATCGTCTGGCTGAACTCGGAGCTGGCGAAGAAGCCAGAGCGGATGATCGACTACGTCATCGTTCATGAGCTCGCACATCTTGTTTCGCCGACGCACGATCGAAAGTTCACTCAGGTCTTAGACAGAGAGCTTCCACGTTGGAGAGACATCCGGCGAGAGCTGAACGAGCTTCCACTTGCGGCCTGGACGGATTGAAAGAAACCGAGACAGCAGTAACTCTGCCACTCTCCATGCCTGACCTTCGGCCGCATGTGCCGCTCTCGGCCCAAAGCAGCCTCTCGATCTTGAGGAGCGCAGCCGCGGCGCAGCGACCTATGCCGACATTCGGGGAGATACGGCGATGCCCGCCGGACGGCGCCGCTGTCTCACGTCATGAAGGAACGGAATGTGGTCTGGGGCGTATGTATGCTGCACTGCAACATTGCCCGGGATGCCCGGGCGAACATGCGGCACCCCAGATCGGAAAAGTATGATGCCCTCCCGGCCGAGCAGGATTCCTGATTCTGATCTCCCGTTGTACGCCCCAGAGAAGCCCATCATCGGAAGGCACCCTCAACGCGAACTCTCGTCGGTGCCACGATCGCCGCGCTGGCGGTCTCGGCGTTCGTGAACCACCGGCTGGCCCGGAAGGCCGAGCGCGACAACCCCCCGGCCGGCAGGTTCCTGAACATTCGTGGCGTCGGCTGCACTACCTCGAGCGCGGCAGCGGCGGCATCCGATCGTCCTGCTGCACGGCAACGGCAGCATGATCCAGGACTTCCAGTCGAGCGGCCTGATCGACCGTGCCGCCGAGAAGTACCGCGTGATCGCCTTCGACCGGCCGGGCTATGGACACAGCAACCGCCCCCGAAGCACCATCTGGACGCCTGAGGCACAGGCCGACCTCATCCGCACAGCCCTTGCGCAGATCGGCGTCGAACGCGCGACGGTTCTGGGCCATTCCTGGGGCTGTTCGGTCGCGGTGGCGCTCGCGCACAAGTATCCGCGCCTCGTCAGCGGACTGGTTCTCGCCTCCGGCTACTACTATCCGACGGTGCGGGCGGACGTGGGGGCGATGGCGGCTCCAGCCGTGCCGGTGGTCGGCGACATCGTGCGCTACTCGGTTTCCCCGATCCTGAGCCGGCTGCTGTGGCCGCGCATAATGCGAAAGCTGTTCGGCCCGCAGCCCGTGCCGGAGAAGTTTGCCGGCTTCCCCAAGGCGATGGCCGTCCGGCCGTCGCAGCTCAGGGCCAGCGCGGCAGAATCCGCCTGATGATCCCGGACGCCTTCGCCGCCAGCGCGACCTATGCCGGCCTCGAGATGCCGGTCGCCATCATCGCCGGCGCAAACGATCGGCTGGTGAATGCCGACGTCCAATCGGGCAGGCTGCACGCCGCCATTCCGCACAGCAGCTTTCACCGTGTGCCCGGCGCGGGCCACATGATCCACCAGACCGCAACAGCAGCCGTCATGGCGGCGATCGAGAAATCGCGACGTCTGTAGACAGTCCGCTCAAGAGGCCCGCGGCCGCGTAATGCAAGGCCGGCCGGGGGGCGTTCCGGCGTCCCCTGGTCTCGCCTGAGCGGCTATTGCGGATCGTCCTCGAGGACACGGTCGAGTGCCGTCCTGATGTCTTCCGTGCTGAACGGCTTCATGATCCAGGCCAGAGGGTGCGCGCGCGCCGCGCGCGTCCTCGTCTCGTCGTTCCCGTAGGCCGAGACGAAGATCGAATGGATACCCAGAGTCTCGTAGATCTCGATTGCAGCGCTGACGCCATCGCGGTCGCCCTTGATGCTGATGTCCATTGTCGCGCAGTCGGGCTGATGCAGCTTCGCGAGTTGCACGGCCTCCGCAGCCGTCATGGCGAGCCCGATGACCTCTGCGCCGAGATCCCGAAGCATCATCTCGAGCTCCATCGCGATGACGCGAAGCGGCCGCTCGGGCGCGGCGACGGCGCTCTGCGACTGATGGAGAGGTTTCGGTGGCAGTGGCCCGGAGCGAGCGCCTCGTGCTCCGCCCATGCTGCGGGAGGTCGCCGATGCCATTCGCTGGGGAGAGGCGGCACGTCGCGGCTTCGCGCGTGCCGGCGCTCCGCCTCCCTCCGACGGCGTCTTTCGCTTATTGATACTCGCGCGATGGCTCATGGTCTTCCCTTGGCGCCAGGTCCCGGCGCGCCGTTGTGAACGTAGATATTCTCGAGAACGAAGGGCTGTCCGGTGACCGTGACCTCGATGCCAATCTCCTCGCGGAATTCCCGAAGGAGCGCGGCGGGGCCAGCGCTCGCCGAACTCGACGCCGCCGCCCAGGGGACAAACTCCCTTGAGCCGGCCGGTCGCATCGCGGACCTCGGTCGCGAGCAGGCGTCCGTAGCGCCAATGGAGGCCAACTGCCTTGACCCGAATGTGAGGCGGCGGGCGCCAGTCGTTCGGTGGCACTGCGACGAGATCGTCGCCGGACATCGGTGTCTCCCGCTTGAGAGCGGCTGGGTGCAGAAGACACTCTTCCCGGTCGCAGTACGATCCTGGTGGTCTCGCCCGTTGCAGGATGCACGAAGCAAGCCCAGACATGCCCCGCCTCCTCGCTACACAGCTTCCCGCTGCGGCCCCTATTCCGCACCTTGGACGGATCCTCGATCCCGCTACGACGGTGGATCTCGGCCATTCGTGCGGGGCCCAGCGAGAACGGCCTGACGAAGTCACACAACGCGGCCGCAACCGAGGTCCCTTGGGCCATCCTGAAAGGCCGGAACCCGCGCAAAGTCGTCGCTCGATCACTCTGCGAACTTCGCACTCGCAGCATTGCTTCGGCACGTGCGATCGGCCCACAGCTCTCCTTCAGCGAAGTCAGCGGTCGTGGCGTCGCCGCGTGGATACCGGCCATTCGTGCCAAGCGCAGCAATCAAGCTCCCTGAGCTATGTAAACGCGGGAAAGCCGACCTCCGCTGCGCATGTCAAACCAACGCCGCTGGTGAAGCGACGGGAGCGTTCCAGATCAGTCGATCCCGGCCTGACGAGGCGACGTTTCACTTCAGCTCGAGTATCGCGCGGCGCAGTCCGGCGTCCTGCGGATGGCGCTCGATGCGGAGTTCGAGCTCCGCGTAGTGGTCGAACATCTGCCGGTTCCTCGCGTCGACGTCGCCAAAGAGTTCGCCGATCCCCTCGGTCCGTGCGCAATCGATCAGGCGGCGCGTCAGAGCCCAACGATGCCTCGCCCCTTCCAGTCGGTGCGCACGATGACCGTTGGATGGTCTTGCCGCCGTGGCGCGCCCGCGGAGCGCCTGTGAGCGAACAATGTCCGTCAGAAGGTCAGCGTTGAGCTCCAGCCAGCTGAGCGGTGCCGAGGATCGCGGCGAGGCTCGCAGAAAGGCCGCGGAGGCTCGCTTCGGCCTCGACGTCGATCCACTCTTCAAGCGAGTGGGCGCGCCCACCGGTGCCGCCGGTGCCGATCTTGACCGCCGGGATGCCGAGGCTCATCGGAATGTTGGCGTCGGTCGATGACGCGGCGTGCTTCGGCTCGAAGCCGTAGGCGCGCAGGGCCGCCTCCGATAGCGTAACGATGGCGCTGTCCGCCGGCGTTCGGCCCGCGGGCCGATCACCGACGAGGTTTGCCTCGGCGACGATTGCGCCAGCCTCGGTCGAGCCGCGTGCGTTCTCGGCCGCGACCGCCGCCTCGATCAGCCGGTGCAACTCGGCGTCAAGCCGGGCGAGTTCACCCGCGTCCTCGGAGCGGAGGTCGATCTCGACCCAGACCTCCTCCGGGATCGCGTTGATCGACGAGCCGCCGCCGAAGACGCTGGCGCAGAAGGTCGTGCGCGGCTCGGCCGGGACCTCGAGGCGCGACAGGCCCTGGACCGTCTCGGCGAGGGCATAGGCGGGGTTCACCGTACCGTGTGCCATGAAGCTGTGGCCGCCGGGGCCGCGGAAAGTGGCGCGGTAGCGGCGCGAGCCCACGGCGCGGGTCACGAGCTCGCCCATGTCCGGGCTGTCGAGCGTGAAGAAAGCGGAGATGCGGTCGCGGTACTCGCCCTCGGTGAAGAGGTGGCGGATGCCGCGGAGGTCGCCTTTTCCTTCCTCGCCCACGTCGGCGACGAAGAGGATGTCGTGCTGCGTCTCGACCCCCGCGGCATCGAGGGCGCGGGCGTAGGAGAGCAGAACCGCGAGACCGCGCGTGTCGTCACCGACACCGGGCGCGTAGAGGCGCGTGCCCTCCCGTCGCACGGTGACGTCGGTGCCTTCGGGGAAGACGGTATCGAGATGCGCCGCGATGGCGACGATGCTGCCGTTGCCGGTGCCACGGCGGAGCGCGGTGACGTTGCCGATCGCGTCCTGGCGGACCTCCTCGAGGCCGGCCTCCACCATCATCCGCTCGACCGCCGCCGCGCGCGCCTCCTCCTTGAAGGGCGGCGCGGGGATCTCGGTCAGCGCGACGATCTCCTCGACCAGGCGGTCGTGATGGGCGCGCAGGTGGTCGGCCGCGGCCCGGAACCGGGCGTCGTTCAAGACGTCGTCGATCGTCATGCCTGCACCGCCGCGGGCCGGGCCGCGGCTGCCTCGTCGTTCAGGTGGCAGGCGGAGCGGCGGCCGGGCGCGATTTCGCAAGCGCGGGCGCCTCGACGCGGCAGCGGTCATGCGCGAACGGGCAGCGCGGGTGGAAGTGGCAGCCCGACGGCGGGTCGAGCGGCGACGGGATCTCGCCCTTGATCGGCGGAATAGACCTTCTGCTGCGTCTCGAAGCCGGGACCTCGGCAGACAGCGCCTGCGTGTAGGGGTGGTTGGGCTGCCTGAACAGATCCTCGGCGTCCCGACCTCGACGATGCGGCCGAGATACATGATGACGATCCGGTCCGAGATGTGCTCGACGACGCCGAGGTCGTGGCTGATGAACAGATAGGTGAGCCCGAACTCCTCGCGCAGCTCCATGAACAGGTTGAGGATCTGCGCCTGGATCGAGACGTCGAGCGCCGCGACCGCCTCGTCGCAGACGAGGAAGTCGGGCTTGACGGCCAGCGCCCGGGCGATGCCGATGCGCTGGCGCTGGCCGCCCGAGAACTGGTGCGGATAGCGCTTGCCGTCTGGGGTCGAGCCCGACCGCTGCAGGAGTCCGTCGACGTAGGCCGCGGCTCGCGCTGCGGCACGATGCCGTGGACGCGCGGCGCCTCGCCGATGATGTCGCGCACGCGCATGCGCGGATTGAGCGAGGACATCGGGTCCTGGAAGATCATCTGGACCTTCAGCGCGGCGTCGCGCGCCGCGGCCCCGCCGGAGCTGGCCACGTCACGTGCCGCGGAAGCGGATTCGCCTCCGACGGCTTCGACAGGCCGGCGACCATGCGGCCGAGCGTGGACTTGCCGCAGCCGGACTCGCCGACGAGGCCCAGCACCTCGCCGCGGCGGACGTCAAGCTCGACATCGTCGACGGCATGCACGGTCTGCGCTGGATGCTCGACGCCGAGCATCCGCGCGATGCGCTCGGCCGCGTCGAGCTCGCTTGGCGAAGCGCTTGGAGACGCCGTCGATCTCGATGATGCGGGCGGTCATGAGGTGACCGCCTCCTCCGGACGGTCTTCGCAGATGCGGGTGGAAGCAGCGGACGTGCGGCCCGGCCGGCGCTCGAGCGGCGGCTCGAGCAGGCAGGCCTCGTCGGCGCGCGGGCAGCGGGGGCGGAAGGCGCAGCCCTGCGGCAGGTCGAGGAGCGACGGCGTCATGCCGGGGATCTGGCGCAGCGGCGCGCCGTGGCGTTGCCGGCTGCGGCACGCAGTCGATCAGGCCGCGCGTATAGGGATGCAGCGGGCGGGTCGATGACCGGCGTCGTGCCCCTCCTCGACGATCCGGCCGGCATACATCACGGCGATCCGGTCGGCGAGCCCGGCCACGACGGCGAGGTCGTGGGTGATCCAGATCAGCGCCGTGCCCGTCTCGCGGCAGAGCTTCTGCACCTCGTAGAGGATCTGCCCCTGGATCGTGACGTCGAGCGCGGTGGTCGGCTCGTCGGCGATGATCAGGTCCGGCTTGTGCAGCAGCGCGATGGCGATGGCGACGCGCTGGCGCATGCCGCCGGAGAACTGGTGCGGATAGGCCTTGAGCCGCTCCTCGGGCGACGGGATGCCGACCTGGCCAGCGCCTCGCGCGAGCGGCGCAGCGCCGCGGCGCGCCGACCTTCTCGTGCGCCTGCACCGCCTCGATCATCTGGGTGTCGATGCGCAGGACCGGGTTGAGCGTCATCATCGGGTCCTGGAAGATCATCGCGATCCGCTTGCCGCGCAGATGCCGCAGCGCCTCTCGCCGCGTGGTGACGAGATCCTCGCCGTCGAAGATGATCTGCCCCGCGCGATCCGGCCGGGCGGATCGACGAGGCCGATGATCGAGAAGCCGGTGACCGACTTGCCCGACCCGAACTCGCCCACCAGCCCCAGGATCTCGCCCCTGCCGAGCGAGAAGCTCGACGCCGTCGACGGCCTTGGCCACGCCGTCGCTGGTGAAGAAATAGGTCTGCAGGTCGCGGAGTTCCAGCAGCGGCGCTCATCGTCGCAGAGCCGCGGGTTGAGCACGTCGCGCAGACGGTCGCCGACGAGATTGATGCTGACGATGGTCAGCACCAGCGCAATGCCGGGAAACACGCTGATCCAGTAGCGGCCCGACAGCATGTAGTCGAAGCCGTTCGCGATCAGCAGGCCGAGCGAGGGCTCGGTGATCGGCAGGCCGACGCCGAGGAAGGACAGCGTCGCCTCGAGCGCGATGGCATGCGCCATCTGCACCGTGGCGACGACGATCAGCGGCGGCAGGCAGTTCGGCAGCATGTGCCGGAACATGATGCGCCGGTGCGACAGCGCCAGACAGCGCGCCGCCTCGACGTAGTCCTTGCGGCGTTCGACCAGCGCCGCGCCGCGCACCGTGCGCGCGAAATAGGCCCATTGCACGACGACCAGCGCGAAGATGATCTTGTCGACGCCCCGGCCCAGCAGGGCCAGCAGCATCAGCGCGATGAGGATCGCGGGAAAGCTCAGCTGCAGGTCGACGATGCGCATGATGACGGTGTCCACCCAGCCGCCGAAATAGGCGGCGATCAGACCCACGACGATGCCGATGGCCAGCGCGAGACTGGCGAGACCGCCGCGACCAGAGGCAGATCCGCAGGCCGTAGAGGATCGCCGACAGCATGTCGCGGCCCTGCCCGTCGGTGCCGAGCCAGTAGATCTTCCCCGTCATCTGTCTCTCCCGGCGGGAGGCGGCTGTCGAGGATGTCGAGGTGGCGAGATCGTAGGGGTTCTGCGGCGCGATCCCGGGCGCGGCAAGGGCGGCGAAGGGTCGCACGAAGAGGATGAGGCCGGCGACCGCGACGCGGTCCCGACGAAATCCCACGCGACGCGCCGGAGCGGGCTCTGCGCCTTGGCGCGCGCGGCCGTTCCGCTAGGCGGCTCGAGATCGTAAAGATCAGATTGTGCTCTGTCATCCCTTCACGTCCTGAAGCCTTACGCGCGGATCGAGCACCGAATAGAGGATGTCGACGACGAGGTTGATTCACGATGATGAAGACGGTGAACATCAGGTAGGCGACGATCACCGGCCGGTCCAGCAGATTGATCGAGTCGATCAACAGCTTGCCCATGCCGGGCCAGGCGAACACGTCTCGGTGACGATGGCAAAGGCGATCAGCGAGCCGAATTCGAGCCCCAGCACCGTGATGATCGGGATCATGATGTTCTTCAGCACATGCACCATGATGATGCGCCGGGCGACAGCCCCTTGGCGCGGGCGAATTGATGTAATCCTGCTGCATCACCTCGCGCGTCCCGGCGCGCGTCAGCCGGATCGCCAGCGAATCTTGAGCAGCGCCAGATTCACGGCCGGCAGGATCAGATGCTCCAGGCCGTCGAGCGTGAGGAAGCTGACCTGGATCCCGAAACTGGGTCGTCGCGCCGCGGCCGCTCGCCGGCAGCCAGCCGAGCATCACCGCAAAGACCATGATCAGCATCATCCCCACCCAGAAGGTCGGCAGCCTGAACCCGAGGATCGACCCGCCATGATCGACCTCGGAGATGCAGTCGGGTCTCAGCCCCGCGTAGATCCCGAGCGGGAGGCCGAACCGACCGAGATCACCAGCGCGGCCAGCGCCAGTTCCAGCGTCGCCGGCATGCGCTGCAAAATCAGCTCGAAGGCGGGGGTGCCGGAGACGAAGGAATTGCCGAAATCGCCAGACAGCGCATTGCCGACGAAGATGCCGAATTGTTGCCACAACGGCTGATCGAGGCCGAGGCGGGCGACCGCGGCGGCCATATCGGCCGGCCTGGCCTGGGGGCTGATCAGGATGTCGACGGGGTTGCCGATCGCATAGACGCCGGCGAAGACCAGGAGCGACATCAAGCGTGGCGAGCAGGCTCTGTCCCAGCCGGCGGACCAGATAGACCAGCATCGCGCTTTCCGCCGCTAATGATGCATTGCTAAGCTAACGTACATCGGAACTCACCAAGCATGCGGACGTCGCCCGCGGCCGAAGAGCCGGCCTGTTGCATGACATCCCGGTACGAATTCTCGGATAGCGGGATTGGGTCCCGGCTCGGCCTTCGGCCGTCCGGGACGACGACTTTGCCGACGGCCAGCCTTCGCAGAGATCTCCGGTGGGAGAGGGAGGCAGCGCTCTGTTTCACGTCTGCAGCGTCCATCTCGATGTTCGGCAGCCCATAAGCCCTATTTCGCCGCGGTGCCGCCCGCCAGCTTCACGTCATAGGCAAGGGTCATTTTGATCGACGCGCGGCTTGTAGTCGAGATCCGGCTTGAAGGCCCAGGCCGTCACCTCGAAATGCAAAGGCAGAATGCCGTGCTCATCGAGCACGATGGTCTGCGCCTGGCGCAGCAGCTCGCGCGCGCCTCGTCCTCGATGGGCGCATCGCCTCGATCAGGATGCGTCCATCTCGGGGTTCGAGTAGCGGCCGGCGTTGGTCGGACCCACCCGGCCTTGGCGTCATAGGTCGCGACCAGCGAATGAGTGGCGATGAGATTTCGCCCGACCCTGCGCCCCAGCCCGCCATGTAGATCGGAAACTCGAGGTTGTTGCGGCGGGAGAAGAACTGGCTCGCGGTGCCGGCGTCGACCCGCACCGTGATATGATCTGGGCGAGCATCTGCGCGATCGCCTGCGCGACCTTCTCGTCGTTAATGTAGCGATCGTTCGGGGTGCCGAGCATGATCTCGAAGCCGTCCGGATAGCCCGCCTCGGCCATCAGCTCTTGGCGCGTTCCGGGTCGTAAGGGCGACCGGACGCCCCGGTGCCGAACATCGGGGCGGCAGGAGCTCGCCCGCGGCTGCGCGTAGCCGCCCATGATGCGTTCGGCGATGGCCTCGCGGTTGATGGCGAGCGAGATCGCCTCGCGCACGCGGGCATCGAGCAGCGGGTTCTCGCCGTCGGTGCCGCTGATGCCGGGCGCATCGCCCTCCTGGTCCATGTGCAGGTAGATGATGCGGTTCGACAGCGCGTCGACCACCTTGAAGCCCGCCTCCTGGATCCGCGGGATGTCCTGATCGGCGGCGACTCGATCATGTCGACGTCGCCGGCCAGCAGGGCCGCGACGCGCGGCCCGTCGCTGGTGATCGGGCGCAGCGTCACCTGCTCCCACTCAGGGGTGCCGCCCCAGTAGTCGTCGAAGCGGCCCAGCACCAGTTCGGTGCCGCGGGTGTAGGCGTCGAGCTGGTAGGGGCCGGTGCCGGCTGCGACTTCGGGCGAGCTGAAGGCCGGCGATTGCGGCACCTCGCCCATCCCCTCGCAGGTTCCGTCGCGGCCGAAGGTGATCTCGCCCTCGGCGCCCAGGGTCTCGGCCGATAGATCGGCAGCTGCGCGATCTCGGTCGGCAGCAGCGGATGCGGCGCCTTCGTAGTGATCACCAGCGTGTGGTCGTCCTCGGCCTGCATGTCGGCGATGGTGCCGGTATAGATCGTGAACGACGAGGGCGAGTCCTCGACCAGCGGCACGCGGCAGTAGGTGTAGATCACGTCCTTGGCGGTGAAGTCGGTCCCGTCGTGGAAATTCACCCCCTCGCGCAGTGAGAACCGCCAGGTCGTGTCGTCGATCGCCTCCCACTCCGTCGCCAGCGACGGCTCGACGCGCTGCAGGGCGTCCTGCTTCGTCAGCGACTCGAAAACGTTGAGCAGCACCTGCGTGTTCGTCGAAAGCTGATGGAAGCTGGGGTCCATCGACGTCGCCTCGGACTGAGGCCGATCGAGAGGTCCTGTGCCGCCGCCGGCACGGCAACCGAAGCCATGAGCCCCGTGAGAAGTGGGTCTTCGTGCTCTCACAAGAATGTCCTTCCTGTTGCGATCTGCGCGTTCTCCGGAATGCCGCTGACTTGCGACAGCCGATCCCGGTTGGCGGCCACACTATTATGCGCTAATCGAATGTCAATGCCCAATTCCTATGCGGTTTGATCATAGGCGATGTATCAGCATGTAGCGAGCGACGAGAGACTTCGACGGCGCGCGGGGGTTACGCTGCGCGAGCTCGAAGTGCTGCGCGCTCTCGTGCTGACTGGAAGCGCGATCAACGCGGCGCGGAGCCTGGGGGTTTCGCAATCGGCTGTCAGCCGGCGCCTCGCCCAGCTTGAGGAGCGGTTGGGCTACCAGCTCTTCCGGCGCGAGGGCGGGCGTCTGGCGCCGACGGTTGAAGCGCTGTCGATAAACGATCAGCTCGGAGCGATCTTCGACGCCGTTGCGCAAATCACGAGCCGCTCCGAGCAGAACCCACCCACCAGGGCGAGCTTCGCTCGTCGCGCCGCCGACGATCGCACACCGCTTCCTGCCCAGTCGGGTCGCGGCCTTTAGCAAGCGCAACCCGAAGCTCGACATCACGTTCGAGGTGCTGGCGAGTGACAGCCTCGTGACCAGCGTCGCCGAATGCCGCAACGACGTCGCGCTGACCGACACGACCCCCTCGCACGACGGCATCCACAACGAGCTGCTGTTGTCCACCGACGCCATCTGCATCCTACCGAGCCGCCACCGCCTCATGGCGCAGGATGTGATCCGGCCCGAGGATCTTGCTCGCGAACCCTTCGTGGCCATGACCCGCCGCCATTCGAGCCGCATCGCCATAGACCGGGTGTTCGAGCGCGCGAAGGTCGACCGGCGGATGGTCATCGAGACGGCGACCGCCGTCTCGGCCGCCGAGTTCGTGCGTGAGGGGCTCGGGTGTCGCTGGTCAACCAGTTTCCGATCATCCACCAGCTTGGCCCAGGGATCGAGCTCCGACCGTTCCTGCCGTCGATCGGATACAGCGCCAATTTCCTGCTGCCGTCGAGCGGGCCTCCTTCGGCCGCGACGCGTGCATTCATCGAGGCGGTCCGTGCCAGCCTGGACCGCACCCCATATCCAACCGTTCCCTGATCAGACCGAAAGGATGTTCGCCATGCCTGTCCCTATGAGCAGCGAGATCCTCGCCGATCTCGTGGCCTTCGACACGACCAGCCGAAACTCGAACCTGCCGCTCATCGAGCATGTCGAGGCGTATCTCGCCGAGTGTGGCGTCGAGAGCCGGCGCGTCTACGACGCGACCAGGCAGAAGGCGAACCTCTGGGCAACGATTGGACCGACTGACCGGCCTGGCATCGTCCTCTCGGGCCACACAGACACCGTTCCCGTCGATGGGCAGGACTGGGCGAGCGACCCGTTCCGCCTCGATGCGCGGAACGGGCGGTTCTACGGGCGCGGGTCATGCGACATGAAGGGCTTCATCGCGTGCGCGCTGGCGGCGGTGCCGGACCTCGTCAAGCGCGACCTCGCGCGCCCCGTCCATCTCGCCTTCTCCTACGACGAGGAGGTGGGCTGCGTCGGCGTCGCCCGCCTGCTCGAGGATCTGCAGTCCGAGCCGGTAAGGCCCGCCTTCTGCATCGTCGGCGAGCCCACGCTGATGGAGGTGACGCTGGGCCACAAGTCCAAGCGGTCGATGCGCGTGACCGTGCGCGGCCGCGGCTGCCATTCGTCGCTGGCCCCGCAGGGCGTCAACGCGGTCGACTACGCCGCACTGCTGGTGGTGAGGATGCGCGAGATCGCGAAGCGCCTCGCCGCCGAGGGTGGGCGCGACGAGGATTACGATGTCCCGTACACGACGGCGCATACCGGCGTCATCTCGGGCGGCACGGCGCTCAACATCGTGCCCGATCTCTGCACCGTGGACTGCGAGTTCCGCGTGCTGCCCTTCGAGGATGCGGACGCGCTGGTCGAGGAGCTGCGCGCCTATGCCGGGGAGCTGCAGGCCGAGATGCAGGCCGCCGCCCCCGAGGCTGGCATAGAGGTCGACCTCTACGCCGAGTTTCCGGGGCTCGACACACCGCCCGAGGCCGAGGTTACGACGCTGGCCAAGCGGTTCGCCGGCAGCAACAGCCACGGCAAGGTCGCCTACGGAACGGAGGGCGGGCGCTTCCACGAGATGCTGGGCGTGCCCACCGCCATCTGCGGCCCAGGCTCTATTGCGCAGGCGCACAAGGCCGACGAATACGTCGAGGGCGCACAACTCGACGCCTGCGACGCCTTCCTCGCGCGCGTCGCCGACTGGGCAGAGGCGCGCGACTGACGCCTCGCAGCGCCTGGTCGCGGACCGAACCTCACGGTCCGGCCAACAGGATCGGATGACGCCGTCTTTTCAGCCACTTGCCGCCCCATCCACGCGAGGACTGGGCGGCAAGGGGTCACTCCGCTGCAATCGGAGGGCGCACGTCGCCCGGGATCGGGCAGGCATAAGGCGCATCCGCCAGCCTTTCGGCGTGGTCCCGCTTCGCCGCCGCTCGCAGCCGCTCGTCCAACACCAGCGCGCGAGCGAGGCCGGCCATCGCCTTGGCGGCGTGGATCATCCCCTTGTGCGCGGCCGGCGCCTTGCCCTGCGCGGTCAGCTGCCAGGTGTGGAACGGCGTGCCGAACGCGCAGGTCGCGACCCGGGCCTGCACCGTCGGCACCGCCCAGCTCACGTCGCCCACGTCGGTCGAGCCCGCGCCCGCCCCGGACCGGCCGGTCGAGCGGGACGACGAAGTCGCAGAGCGGCGGGTCGTCGTCGGGCTGCCTGTCCCATCCGGCGGAAGGCGCTCGGCGATGTCGCGCGGGCGTCAGCGTCGCCCGGATGGCTCGGCGAAGGCGCGGTCGGCCGCGTCGAAGGGACCGGCGGCCCGAGCGCGCTCGAACTCGGCCTGCATCGCCTCCTCAAGCGGGCGGTTGCCGACGCAGGTTCGACACGGCGGAGACGACCCGGCTCTCGACCCGCGTCCCGGTCATCAGCGCCGCGCCGTCGGCGATCGCGCGCACCCGCTGCACCAGAGCCGCGAGGCTCGGCCAGGTCTGCGCGCCCGGATCAGCTGCCGCACGGTGGCCTGCGCCTGCACGACGTTCGGCGCCTCGCCGCCCGCGTCGAGATAGGCGTAGTGCACCCGCGCCTCGTCGGGCATGTGCTCGCGCATGTAGTTGACGCCGACATTCATCAGCTCGACCGCGTCGAGCGCGCTGACGGCCGAGTTCCGGCGCCGCCGCCGCGTGGGCGGCCTTGCCCGTGGAAGGTGAAGTCGATCCGGGTGTTGGCGAGCGAGCGCGCATCGTCCACCGCCGTGTAGTCGCCGCGGGTGCCAGGTGATCGCCGCGTCCACGTCGTCGAAGAGGCCGTCGCGCACCATGTAGGTCTTGGCCGCGCCGCCTTCCTCGGCGGGGCAGCCGTAGTAGCGCACGCGGCCCGGCGATGCCCTCGGCCTCCAGCCAGTCCTTGACCGCCGTCGCGGCGATCAGCGCGGCGCGAGCCGAGCAGGTTGTGCCCGCAGCCGTGGCCCGCGCCGTTCGCCTCGACCGGCCGGCGTCGGCCACGCCCGGCTCCTGGCTGAGCGCCGGGCAGCGCGTCGTATTCGCCGAGGATCGCGATGACGGGCCCGCCTTCGCCCCATTCTCCCATCACGGCGGTCGGGATGCCCGCCGCGCCCTCGGTCACCCGGAAGCCCTCGGCGGCGCAGCATCGCGGCATGGCGGCGACGGCGACAGTGCTCGGTATAGGCGATCTCGGGCGTCGTCGAAGACCCGGTCGGCGAGGGCGGTGAACTCCTCGCGCTTCGCTTCGGCAAGATCCCAGACCGGGTCGGCGTTTCTCATGCGATATCCTTTCGTCGGGCGGCGGAACGGCCAGCCGAGCCGGCCGCCTGCTGCGAGTACTGGCTGCTCGTGGAGCAAAGCGGCCCGACCGGGCCGCTCGGCGCGGTTGCGCCCCTGCGTCACAAACCGTGATGGGCTACGGAAGTCCAGACGTCGACGGGGCGCAATCCCGGCTGGCGGCCTGCCTTCGCCCGACATAACGTCGCGCCGCCGTAATCAGGAGACGAGATGATCCGCGAGACCGCCATCGCCGAGGCCGAAAGCTATCTCGACAAGGGCCGTTTGCAGGCGAATTTCGCGCTCCCGAGAATGGCCGGTTCGGTGAAGCCGACGAAGAACCACGCGCTCGCAGCGAATGTCCGGTCGACGCCGAATTCTGTGGAAAAACACCCGTTCGCGAGCGCAGAATCTTGGCGCTCGTGATTGGCGCAGGTGCCTTTCTTGTCAGGCTTTTCGCGCTTGCTGCGGTGCGGGAAGGATCTTCGCCAGTTTCCTGAGGTTCTGGGCGGTGGCGGCGAGGAGGAATTCGTCATTCGCGCCGCATGGGCCCCGTAGTCGGAGCCTTCCGAGGCCGAGGATGCGCTTGAGATGCGCGAAGAGCATCTCGACCTTCTTCCGGAGCTTCATCGAGACCGCGTATTGCTCGGTCTTGGCGATGTCGCGGGCGACCTGGCGGGCGTCTTCGTGCTCCTCGCGGGTGATGGAGCGGAAGTCCATGTTCGGGCAGCAGCGCGGCTTCGAGGGGCAGGCCTGGCAGGTGAGCTTCAGAGCCGCGGTATTTGGCGACGCCCTTGCCGGTCGGCCCCCGGTTCGGGTCGGAATAGTTCCGGCGGAACTGCTTCAGCTCGTGGCCCTCGGGGCAGATGTATTGATCGTTCTCGGCGTCCCACTCGAAGTCGGCCCGGGTCCAGGTGCCGTCGGTGCGGCCGGACTTGTCGAAGACCGGGATGTGCGGCGCGATCTTGCGCTCGACCAGCCAGCCCAGCATCGGCCCGGTGCCGTAGGCGGTGTCCGCGATCAGGCGTTCGGGATGCAGATCGAACTTGGCCTTCACCCGGTCCAGCATGGTCTTGGTCGAGCCGACCTCGGCCTGCCGGATCGACCGCGTCGCTTCGACATCGACGATGACCCCGTGATCCGTGTCGATCAGGTAGTTGTCGGAATAGCTGAAGAATGCCGGACCCTTGCGCGCTGCCGTCCACTGGCTGGCCGGATCGGAATGCGAGGTGAACTTGGGCTGGACCTCGCTGGCGGCCCCGAAGGCGGCCTCGTCCAGCGTGTCGAGATACTCGCGAACGGCGCGGGGCGCATCGGCCGGATCGATCCGCGACGCGTCCCAGTCTTCCTTCGGCGTCGAGTTCTGCTTGTTCGCGTCCGCCTCGATCAGGCTGGCATCGACCGCCATGCGCTGGCCGCTGACCAGGCCCTCCGCGATGCAGCGTGCGACCGTCATCTCGAACAGGTGGCGCAGCAGCTCGCTGTCGCGGAACCGGCCATGGCGGTTCTTGGAGAAGGTCGAGTGATCCGGCACCCGGTCGCGACAGATCGAGGCGGCAGAACCAGCGATACGCCAGGTTCAGATGCACCTCTTCGCACAGCCGCCGCTCCGACCGGATGCCGAAGCAATAGCCGACCAGCAGCATCCGGATCAGCAGCTCGGGATCGACCGAGGGACGGCCCGTGTGGCTGTAGAAATCCGCAAGATGGGCGCGGATGCTGCTCAGATCGACAAAGCGGTCAATGGATCGCAGAAGGTGATCTTGAGGAACGTGATCCTCCAGCGAGAACTCGTAGAACAGCGCCGGTTGCGCCTCCTGCCTCGGTCCCATCATCGCCAATCCTCCCGCCCGATACCGGAATTGAATCAGCGCGATGCCCCTCGATCAAGCGAGAGTTTTTCAACGAAATGAGCCCTTCCTGTCCGTTCATCCTGACCGCAGCGAACAACCGCTTTCCGGCGCTACGGCCGGTGGTTCCTGGCGCATCGAGGTTAGCCATCCGGCGGTCTCGCATGTTCATGGTGGCTGCGACTGAGCTCTGCTTTTCGACCTTCAGACTGCCGCCGGCGCTCCGACAGAACCTCATGACGACCGCCGGCAACAACCTCGGCTCTTCTCGATGACCACCCGAAAGTTCAAGATCGCTGCTTGGTCGACACTTCAGATGGCCCTACGCGAACGGAACGTGCGCTGAGAAAGCACGGGTAGGCAGCCTCCGAGCCCGAGATCCTCGCTGGGAAACTTTGCCTGCAAAAAGTGCGCGAAAACTCCGAAAAAGTGCGAACTTTGCTTGGCGGCATACAAGTACATCTTCCGCCACTACTGACACTTGGAATGTCCGCACGCGGCGCAGGTGAGACAACCCTCGATCATCCGCACTTCCATCGCCCCGCATTGCGGACAGGTGGCGCCGCGCGGCGCGCCGACGGTGACGACCTGCGCCTGCGGGTCGAATTTCAGACCCAGTCCCTCGCCCTCGATGAAGCCGATCTCGATCAGGTGGCGCTCGATCACGCCGCCGATCGCCGCCAGGATCGAGGGCACGTACTTGCCACCCATCCAGGCGCCGCCGCGCGGGTCGAAGACGGCCTTGAGCTCCTCGACCACGAAACTGACGTCGCCACCGCGCCGGAACACCGCCGAAATCATCCGCGTCAGCGCCACCGTCCAGGCGAAATGCTCCATGTTCTTGGAGTTGATGAACACCTCGAACGGCCGCCGACGCCCGTTCACCCGCAGATCGTTGACGGTGATGTAGATCGCGTGCTCCGACATCGGCCACTTGAGCTTGTAGGTCTGCCCCTCCAGCGCCTGCGGCCGGTCCAGCGGTTCGGATATGTAGATCACGTCTCCCTGCATCGCTGACGCGCCGGCAGTTTCCGCCGCCATCTCTTGCGCCGTGAGGTCGGATCTGCCCGGGCCGGTTTCATCGCCAAACTGGAGCCATCCGGCCGTGACACCCAGCCCAGCCGCGACCTTCTCCAAGTTCTGGAGTGTTTTCTGATGCCCGCTTTCGACCTTCGAGATCGTGCTGATCCGAACACCGGCGACGTCAGCAACTTCCTGCTGCGTCATGCGGGCCAATCCCCGCGCCTTCTTCAAACGCTCCCCGAACGTGAGTGGCGCCTCCTTCTCCGCCACGCTCAGGACGCTGCCCGTCACGTCATTTGGCCGGTAGGTGGTGCACCCTTTGCACCCCTGATCCCACGCCGCCATGTAGACGTCCTTGAAGTCGTCGAAGTCGATATCCGCCGGGCAGTTGATCGTCTTGGAAATGGACGAATCCACCCATTTCTGCGCCGCCGCCTGCATCCGCACATGATCGAGCGGCGCCAGCGTCTGGGCGTTCACGAAGTGCGCCGGCAGCTCCGCATCGCCGAACTTCTCGCGCCAGAGCTGCACGGCGTAGTCGACCACCTCCTCCTCGGTGCGGGTTCCGTCCTTCTGGAGAACCTTGCGCTTGTAGGCATAGGCAAAGACCGGCTCGATCCCCGAACTGACGTTGCCCGCATAGAGGCTGATCGTGCCGGTCGGCGCGATCGAGGTCAGGAGCGCATTGCGGATACCGCTCTCGCCGATCGCCGTCGCGCACCTCCTCGTCCATATGGGTGAGCGATCCACTTGCCAGAAACTTCTGAGCGTCGAAAAGCGGAAACGCCCCCTTCTCGGCCGCCAGACGCGCCGAGGCCAGATAGGCGGCGCGGGCGATCCGGTGCAACCAGCGCTCGGTCCGACGCGCCGCTTCCGGCGAGCCGTAGCGCTCGCCAACCATCAGAAGCGCGTCGGCCAGCCCGGTGACGCCGAGACCGATCCGGCGTTTGGCCGCCGCCTCCTCGGCCTGTTGCGGCAAGGGGAAGCGGCTGGCGTCGACCGTGTTGTCCATCATGCGGATCGCCGTCGCGACAAGCTTGTCCAGCGCGTCCATGTCGATATCCGCGCCATCCTCGAACGGCCGCTCCACCAGCCGCGCCAGGTTGACCGAGCCCAGAAGACACGCGCCGTAGGGCGGCAAAGGCTGCTCCCCGCACGGATTCGTCGCGGCGATCGTCTCGGCATAGGCGAGGTTGTTGAGCTGGTTGATCCGGTCGATGAAGATCACGCCCGGCTCGGCATATTCGTAGGTCGCGGCCATGATCCGGTCCCACAGCGCGCGCGCCCGAACGGTGCGATAGACCGTCCCGTCGAAGACGAGTTCCCACGGCGCGTCGGACTTCACCGCCTCCATGAACGGGTCGGTCACCAACACGCTCACGTTGAAGTTGCGCAGGCGGGCCGGGTCGGATTTCGCCGCGATGAACGCCTCGATGTCCGGGTGGTCGCAGCGCATGGTCGCCATCATCGCCCCGCGGCGGCTGCCCGCGGACATGATGGTGCGGCACATCGCGTCCCAGACGTCCATGAACGACAGCGGACCCGAGGCATCCGCCGCCACGCCGCGCACCGGCGCGCCCTTTGGCCGGATCGTGGAAAAGTCGTAGCCGATGCCGCCGCCCTGCTGCATCGTCAGCGCCGCTTCCTTGAGCCCCTGGAAGATGCCGTCCATCGTGTCGGGGATCGTTCCCATCACGAAGCAGTTGAACAGCGTCACCGACCGGTCGGTGCCCGCACCCGCGGTGATCCGCCCGGCGGGCAGGAACCGGAAATCGCTCAACGCCTCGAAGAAGGGCTCTTCCCATGCCGCGGGATCGCGCTCGACCGCGGCCAGCGCACGCGCGATGCGGCGCCAGCTATCCTCGACCGACCGATCGATCGGGGTGCCGTCTGCCTCTTTGAGGCGATACTTCATGTCCCAGATCTGCTCTGCGATCGGGGCGGCGAATGGGGACATCCGGACAACTCCTCAAGGTGGGGCGCCAGCATAATCCCGCCAACATGTCGCGGCAACCGGGCTTGCCGACCCCAACCGATAGAACGAAAAGGACGAGATGGGGAATCTCAACCTGATCAAGCTCTGCGTTGGCGCCACCTCGGTCGAGGATCTGGCGGACTGGCAGCAGCAGGCCCGCGCCAGGGGGCCCGACGGCCAGCCGCGCCATGTCACGCGGATGTGGCCCAGGCGCGCCGAGGAATTGCTCGACGGAGGGTCACTCTACTGGGTGATCAAGGGCGTGCTCCTCGCCCGGCAGCGCATCCTGCGGCTCGATGAGGTCGACCGGGGCGACGGCATCGTGCGCTGCGGTCTGGTGCTCGATCCGCAGATCGTGCGAGTCGAGGCCCGTCCAAGGCGCCCGTTCCAGGGCTGGCGCTACTTTCCGGCCGCAGACGCCCCGCCCGATCAGCGCGGCGACCGTGCCGCGGATGCCCTGCCGCCCGAACTGGAAGCCGCGCTGGCCGAGATCGGCGTGCTCTAGGCGCTCAACCCAGCGGTATGTCGTTTCCGGATTTGCCCGACTGATACTGCCGTGAGAGATCGTCGTAACTGGCGCGGATCTGCGCCGCGCGCGCCTCGAACGCCGTGCGCTCCGCCGGTGGATACAGGTCCGCGATCGCTCGCCCCGTCCAGAACGCATTCTCCCGTCGATAGCCGCCCGGCGACAGGCCGAAGACCTCCTTCAGGATCCGCAGATCGTGCGGAATGGCGAAGGCGTCCCGACTGTCCTCGTGGCTGAAAAAGTAGAAGAAGTTGTCGAACCCCGCCCAGGTGATTGCGCTCAGGCACATCGGACAGGGCTCGTGCGTCGACAGGAAGATCAGCTCCTCTGCCGGCGGCCGTTGCGACGCAGGCCGCTCGTGAAAGCGCTTTATGGCGTGGATCTCGCCGTGCCAAAGCGGGTTCGCGGTCTCGTTGTTGGTCTCGGCCAGAACGACGCGCCCGTCCCGCTTGGAGAGCAGCGCCGCGCCGAAGATCTTGTTGCCCCGTGCGACCCCCTCCCGCGTGAGTGGCAGGATGTCGTTTTCGATCGCTTCGAGAAGAGCGCGCGCCAACCGCGAGGGGTCGCTGCGGATGTCTGTCCGATCCTGCATCAATGGTCCGTCCCGATCTGCCGTTCCAGCGCGCGAAGGGCGGCCAGCGTTTCGCCGGTCCACTCCGCGTTCACCGATTTGTAGAGCGTCGCCTGGCTGCGGTGCACGATCCCGTCGGTCAACGGCTTGAGGTGGTTGGCGCGAAGCGTCTCCCCGGTCGACGTGATGTCGGCGATGGCCTCGGCCGTCAGGTTGCGGATCGTGCCCTCGGTCGCGCCCTGGCTGTCGACAAGGCTGTAATCCGCGACGCCGGCATCCTTGAGAAACTCGCGCACGAGGCGATGGTACTTTGTGGCGATGCGCAACCGGTGCCCGTGGCGCCGCCGGAAATCCCACGCTGCCGCATCAAGGTCGTCCAGCGTCTCGACGTCGATCCAGTGACAGGGGACGGCAATCACCAGGTCTGCATGGCCGAAGGCGAGCCGCTCTATCTCGATCGCGCGCTGCTCCCAGAGCGGAAGCTTCTCGCGCACGAGGTCGGAGCCCGTGACCCCCAGGTGCACACGCCCCGCCGCCAGCTCCCGCGGGATTTCGGCGGCCGACAGCAACACCAGCTCCACCGGCGCGCCCGAGACCTCGCCGGAATAGGCGCGCTCGTTTCCGGTGCGCCGCATCTCGACGCCGCGCGCGCCGAACCAGTCGAACGTCTTGTCCATCAGCCGCCCCTTGGACGGCACCGCCAGCTTCACCGTCATCGGTCGAGTTCCAGAAGCAGACCCGGCCGGATCACGCCGCCCACCGCCGGAATGGCCCGGCCCGCGCCCAGCGCGGCGGTGAGGGCGTCGTAGCGCCCCCCCGTGGCGACCGGTGGCAGATCCGGCCGTCGCGGCGAGAAGAAGCCAAAGACGAACCCGTCGTAGTATTCCATCATCGTGCGCCCGTAGCTCGCCTCGACGTTCAGCGCGTCGACGGGGATGCCGCGCGTCGCAAGCGCCTCCAGCCGAGCCTCGAAGCGGTCGACCGCGGGGCCGAGGGTCGGCATGTCCACGGCAAGGTCGCGCAGATGCGTCAGGGCCAGCGGGGCCGGCGCCCGGAGCGCCAGGATGTCGTCGAGAAGCGCCACCTCCTGGCTCGACACGGGCGGCTCGGACGACGCGTGTCGCAACGCCTCGATCCGCTCTTCGACCTCGTCACGACCGCGAAGACCGAATTCCGGTCCCGCCTCCGCGAAAGGATCCCCGGAGGCCAGAAGCGCCTTGCGCGCGGGTGACTCGGGGGCGCGGCCCCCGAACCGGTCGAGCAGCGCGCGGAACCGCCGCGGACGCCAGAGATGGCGCAGGAGCGCCGCGCGCCGTCGCTCCGATGTGCGCAGACCCGCGACCGCGGCGCGCAGAAGCCCGATATCTCCCGTCGCCGCCTGCAGCCCCATCGGCGCCAGGAGATCGGAAAAGAGCGAAAAGATCTCCGCATCCGCGCCCGCCGCGTCCGTACCGTCGAACACCTCGTACCCTACCTGGATGTACTCGATCGGGCGGTCCGGATCGATTTCCTGCCGGCGAAACACCTCGCCCGCATAGCAGTAGCGCGCGGGCTCCGCGCCGGCCGACATGTGCGCCTGAACGACCGGCACCGTGAAGTCGGGACGCAGCATCATCTCGCCGCGCATCGGATCCCAGGTGGTGAAGGCGCGCGCGCGGATGTCCTCGCCGTAGAGATCGAGCAGCGTGTCGGCGGGCTGCAGGATCAGGGTCTCGACCGGCACCGCGCCAGCCTGTTCGAACGCCGCCATGAGGCCGGCCGCCCTGGTCCGCACTGCCGCCTTGTCGCTTGCGCCGCTCACCCGGTCTCTCCTGTCCCGCCCGATCGGGGCGCGCCTCGGGAAGGCGCATGCACCCTCCCCCTCCGTCAGCGCCCCTGCCGCGGCGAAGGCGCGGCGCGGCCCAACGCCGGACAAGCGCCCCTGCGCGCAGGCCGGGGGCGGGAGCCCCTCCTGTCCGACCCCTGCCAGTCCGGGCTCGACGGACCGGCATCAGCCGCGATCCAGGATCTGCCGGATCTCGGCCACGAGATCGGGGCGCGGGATCTCGCGCTGGGCGGGCTGCGCCTTCCACTCCTCGAGGCTGGCACTCTCGGCGATCCGCGCGCCCAGGACGAGATCCTTGATCTGCACCACGTCGCGGGCCGCCTCGTCGCTGCCCTGGATCACCGCCACCGGGCTGCCCCGCCGGTCGGCGTATTTGAGCTGATTTCCGATGTTCTTCGGGTTGCCCATATAGACCTCGGCCCGCACGCCCGCCGCGCGAAGCTCTGCCGCCATCGCCTGATAGGCGCCCATCCGGTCGCGATCCATCACCGTCACGACCACCGGCCCCCGACCCGGCGTCTCGCCACGCCGCGCCGCGATGGCCGCCAGCAGCCGGTCGACCCCGATCGATATGCCGGTCGCCGGCACCGACTGCCCGGTAAACCGCTTGACGAGGTCGTCATAGCGCCCGCCGCCCGCCACCGATCCGAATTGCCGGGGCCGACCCTTTTCGTCCAGTGTCTCGAAGGTGAGCTCGGCCTCGAAGACCGGCCCGGTATAGTAGCCGAGGCCGCGCACGACGCTCGGATCGACCACGAACCGCTCCGCCCCGAAGCCTTGCGCCGCCATCAGTTCGGCCATGATCTCGAGCTCGTCCACGCCTTCGGCCCCGATGCGCGACCCGCCCACGAGGTCCCGCAGCCGCGACACAGTGGCCGCGCCGTCCGCCTGCCCCGCGCCGAGAAACGCCATGATGACCTGCGCCTGGCCGTCCGACAGGCCGGCGCCCTTGGTCACGTCGCCGCTCTCGTCGCGCCGCCCCTCGCCGAGGAGCGCCCGCACGCCGGCCTCTCCCAGCCGGTCGAGCTTGTCGATCGCGCGCAGCACGATGCCGCGCTCGTGCGCCAGCCGATCGGGGTCCGCCGGGTCCAGCACGCCGGCTGCCTCCATCACGCCGTTCAGAACCTTGCGGTTGTTGGCGCGAATGATGTAGTCGCCGCGCGCGATGCCGACCGCCTCCAGCGCCTCGCCCAGCATGGCGCAGATCTCGGCATCCGCCGCCACCGACGCCGCACCGACCGTATCGGCATCGCACTGATAGAACTGGCGGAACCGCCCCGGCCCCGGCTTCTCGTTGCGCCAGACCGGCCCCATCGCATAGCGCCGGTAGGGCGTCGGCAGGTCGTTGCGATGCTGGGCATAGACCCGCGCCAGCGGCGCCGTCAGGTCATAGCGCAACGCCAGCCAGTCGCCATCCTCCTGCCAGGCGAACACGCCATCGTTCGGGCGGTCCACGTCGGGCAGGAACTTGCCCAGCGCCTCCACGGTCTCCACCGCCGAGCTTTCCAGCGCGTCGAACCCGTAGCGATGATAGACCTCCGCGATCGCGGCAAGCGTCGCCGAGCGCCCCGTCACCTCGGCGCCGAAATAGTCGCGGAACCCCTTGGGCGTTTCGGCCCGGGGGCGTCTTGGCTTGGCCGTCTTCGCCATTGGCGGGCGCCCTCTCGCTGATCGCGGCGGGGTCTAGCCGAAGGCCGCCAGAGGAGCAAGGCGGCGAGCGACGAGCGCGCAATTGCGATCCCGCCGCATCCGGGCGATCAAGGCCTCGGAACACGCGACGCGAAAGGGAGACATCATGCGGATCGAGGGACAGGGCGCGTTCGTCACCGGCGGCGCCTCCGGGCTGGGCGCGGCCACTGCGCGGATGCTGGCCGACGCGGGCGCGCGGGTGATGATCTTCGACCGCGACGGCGAAGGCGCCGCGCGTCTGGCCGAAGAACTGGGCGGACGCTGCGCGGCCGGCGATGTCACGAGCGAAGCGGATGTGGAGGCGGCACTCGACGCCGCAGGCGAGGTCCGGCTGGTGGTGAACTGCGCCGGCATCGGTCCGCCGCGCCGGATCGTGGGCCGCGACGGCACCCATCCGCTCGACCTCTTCCAGACGGTGATCGACGTGAACCTTGTCGGGACCTTCAACGTGATGCGTCTGGCGGCGGCGCGCATCCATGCGCTCGACCCGCTGGAGGACGGAGCGCGGGGCGCCGTCGTCAACACCGCCTCCGTCGCCGCCTATGACGGGCAGATCGGGCAGACCGCCTACGCCGCCTCCAAGGGCGGGATCGTCGCGATGACGCTGCCCGCCGCGCGGGAACTGGCCAGCGCCGGCATCCGGATCAACACCATCGCGCCCGGCATCTTCCGCACGCCGCTCCTGGCCAGCCTGCCCGAAGCCGCGCAGGAGAGCCTGGGCAGATCCGTCCCCTACCCCTCCCGGTTGGGCGACCCGGCCGAATTCGCCGCCGCCGTCCGGTTCTGTCTCGAGACGCAGTATCTCAACGGCGAGACGATCCGCCTCGACGGCGCGATCCGGATGCAGCCGAAATAGCTCCGGTCCTCGCCACGCCGCGTTCCGGCCGGAGCGGCGTGCGAACGCAAACGGCCGCCCGAGGGGGCTCGATGCCCCCGAGGGCGGCGCTCCCCGGGGTCAGTCGAAGCTCTCGTCGCCGGTCGGCTCGGTGTGCGGCGCCAGGTTCATCCTCTGCCGGAAATCCGACAATTCCCGGTACATGCGCTGCCGCGCCCGGCTCTGGTTGCCGAGCGGGCGGTGCTCCACAAGCCCGTGCCACGGGTTGAACTTGAGCTCGCGCGCGAAGGCCAGCTGCTTCGCCCCCATCTCCTGCCGCGGGATCCGGATTCGCGCGACCGGCAGCCAGGGCGAGACGTCCTCCGGCCAGAGCACCGACGCATCCTCGATGGGCATCGCGTGCGGGTCGGTCTGGATCTGCACCAGCATCTCGAACTCCACGTCCTTCTCCCGCAGGGTCCGGGTCAGGTTGTCGCGCAGATAGTTCGGCGGCACCCGACCGAACGGCACGCCGGGGATGTCCATCGGCACCTCCGTCAGCGGCCGGTAGGAATAGAGCATCGCCTGCCCCTCCCCCAGCAGATACGGCACGCAGCTGTAATAGCGGTGGCCCAGCGGGTTGTACTGCGTCTCGTTCCAGAGCCCCTGCATCGCGAAGTCGAGCAGATGGCTCTCGCGCGGGTCGAGGAAGTACCAGAGCGGCTCGTCGATCGTGCTCCAGTATTGCAGCCGGGCATTGGCGCGTGTGTCGGGGGTCACGAAGGTCGGCGTGACCACGGCCGGCCAGTCCTGCGTGAACTTCTCCTCGTCCATGAGCTTTTCGCCGTGGACGTCCATCAGCTTGACCGACATGGAGCCGAAGCCGACGTCGCGGATGTCTTCCGGCACGTCCGGCCCCGGCCCCGCGAAGCGGACATAAGCCGGGTAGCTGCGCGGTTCGCCGAATACACCCTTGCGCAACCGGTCCGGCAGGCCCTCCAGCACCTTGAATTCGGCGCGCACCAGCCCGTGCGTCTTGGTGTTGCCGCCGCGCTCGAACGCGCCGGGCTGGAAGTGCAGCAGCATCTGCGCGCGCATCTCGTCGATGATGGTCTGGAGCGCCTCTTCCTCCCAGTCGAAGATCTTCTCCTCGGCCAGGGCCAGCTCCAGATCGGGCCGCTTGCGGTTCTTCTGCCGCTGGAGGAAGCGCGCCAGCGGCTCCCGCGTCAGGCGGTTGAGTTGCGGGCGGAAGAACGGCTCCAGACGCCGCTCCACGTACATGCCACCCTGAAGCAAGCGGTGGAGCAGCCGGCGCAGCGGTATCAGGATGCGTCTCATGACCCCTTCCCCTCTCCGGCGATGAAGCGAAGCGCGCGGATGCCCGGCAGGAAAAAGTACGCCCCGCCACGCATCGTGATGAAGTCGGGCAGCCCCTCGACCCGCTCGGCCACGCCCGTCACCCGAGGGATCGTGAAGCGGTCCGTGGGGATGCCTCCCGCGAGCGGTGTGCGCGGCCCGAGAAGCGGATCGCGCTCGCCGGCAAGCCCGTCGAACTTGGCACCCGACAGCCAGGCGCTCTGCACGAACTCGAACTGGCGCGTGATGTCGGCGCAAAGGCACATGAAGAGCAGGCCGCGTTCCTCGTCCGGTCCTTCGCCCAGCGCCTCGTCGGGCGACAGGATCGGCCCGTATTCGCGGCCCCGCCGGACCAGCCGGTGAAAGCGCGACGATGCCACCAGATCGTGCCGCCCCTTCAGGTGGTCGCGGCGGCGGCGGAAGCCGAGCGTGCTCAAGAGCCACTGCCAGCGCTCGTTCACATGGGGCGGATGGTCGCCGGTGCGTGGATTGGCGCGGCGGACATGGGCGCCCACCGGGCAGACATGCCCGTCGAGGTCGTCCTCGTAGGTGAAGCGGTTGCCGGGGCGGCCGCCCGCGATTTCCCGCTCCTCGGCCATCAGCGCCGTGCCATCCATGTGCCGGCCCACCATCGCCGTGGCGAGCGCATGTCGCCGATCGGCATCGCCGTCGGCCTCGTCGTCAAGGAACTGCCAGAAGCCGCGCACATCCTGGCCGAGTTGCCGCAGCACGAGGTAGCTGCCGTTGAGCCCCAGATCGCGGCGTTCCGGGGCATCGGGCGCCCGGCCCAGCGCGTCGGCGCCGGGCGCGCCCGCGTCGAGAAGCGGACGCGGCGTGATCTCCTGATACTCGTTCGGATACCCCAGCACGAATTCACCCGGCGCGACCAGGTTGGCATAGGTGAGCCGGCGATGCAGATCGGTCGTGTGGTCCTGCGTCCAGTCGATATTCGGCTCGCTGATCCCGTCGGCGAACCCGAACGGCTCGCGCCCCCGGTTGCGGCCTCGGGGCAGTTCGTGCGCGGTCTCGAAGCCGCGCCGGAAGGTATCGTCCAGCACCTCGGCCATGAAGGCGTCGAGCGCATCGGGCGTCGCGTAGAGAAGGACCAGAACGTGCGGCGCCTCGCGACCCCACGCCCAGCGACCGGGCGCGTTCGGACCCACATCGCCCAGCCGGCGCGAGCGGCTCTCCTCGCCGGCCATGCCCGCCACGAAAGGCTGCGGAAACTGCGACAGCAGCGTTTCCTCGACGCCCAGCGCCCGCAGCCCGTCGGCGGTCAGGGCCACCTGAAGCGCCGTCTCGGGCGGGGTTTCCTGCCAATCGGCCGTCGTGACGGGCGCCGTCGCGCAGCCAGTCGCGCGCGGCCGCGGCGTCGGCAACGCGCAAGAGCAGGAACTCGGTCGCCGTCAGCCGCCCGTGGCCGAACCGCGCCAGCCCCTGGATGTCGGCAAAGTCGATGGGCGTGGGCATCACCGGATCCTCTCCAGCCAGTGGCGCAGGGCGCGCGCGCCGATGGGCCGTCGCTCCAGCCCCAGCCGCAGGCGGTGGTTTTCCGTCAGGTCGAACGCGGTGAGGCCGGGATAGGCCTTGTACCAGACCTCGGTCGGCTGCTGGCGGTTGCGCAGGAAGCGCTTGAACTTGTCTTCGTGCTCCGCCCCGCCCTTGAGCAGGAACCGGGTCGACGGGTAGCCCGCTCCGTTGGAAAAGACGAGGTTCAGCCCCCACGCCACCTTGTTGATGAAGTCGTCCATGTAGCTCTCCAGCGAGCCGTCGTAATTGCTGGCGAAGAGCATCCGGCGCTTGTCGTCGAGGAACACCCAGCGGGCGAAGTGGATCGTCTGGACCCGCGTGAGATAGCCGCGCCCGAAGATGTGCCGCGCCGACCAGTTCAGCAGATAGAGGAAGACGATCGCGGCGTTGCGGCGAAAGGGTCCGGGTTTGAGGTTGCCCACGGCCGAGAACGGGTTGGTGACGTCCAGATCCTCGAACCGGCCGAGATGCGCGATGCGCTCCTGATCGGGGCGCGGCAGAAATTCGGGGTCCGAGCGCTCGTGCTGGCGCAGCCGGATCAGCAGGAACGGCAGCGCCAGCAGCACCAGCGGAGAGATGGCCAGCAGGACAAGCGGCACGCCGATCTTCTCGGCCCAATGTGCAAGGCGCCGGCCCGTCGGCGTCGGCGCCTCGGGTGTCAGCGTCAGGCGTCCCGCCTTCTGCTCTGCCCGAACGAACGCGACCAGCTCTGCGTGCAGGCGCGGCACATCGTCGAGGCCGTGGCGCGCGACCAGCCGCGGCAGCTCGGCCGCGAGCGCCTGGCGCAGCGCCTCCTCCTCCTGGACCTGCAGCACGGTGCGGCCGCGGGTGTGGACGTAATTGGCCGCCTCCTCGACATTCCTCGCGCGCATCCAGCGCAGCATGTCTTCGCCCTCGTCGAACCCTGCGCAATGGGAAAAGACCGCGCGCAATCCGTCGCCGGCCTCCCATGCCAGCTCCTGAAGGAAGCTGTCGCGGTCGCCGTCGAAATCGCCGAGAAACGCCAGATGCGGGGGGAACGGTTCGAGATGCTCGGCATGCTGCGCCACGTCCTGCGAGGACGGCACTTCGGCCACGAAGAACCGCGCCACATGCAGCCGGTCGAACCGTCCGAACGGCACCAGTGGATTGTCCGGATCGGCCAGACCGGGCGCGAAGGTCATCCGGGCCAGCAGGTCACGCAAATCGTCGAGCCGCCCGTCGGCGACCGGCGCAAGGATCAGGAACGTGTTCTGCGGCGTCATCGTGCTCAGCCGTTTTCGGACTTGTCGAATTCCAGAACGAAGTCGATCAGCCGGTTGTCGTCCCAGTAGACCTTGCCGAGATACATGCCCGGCTGGATCTCGCGGATCTCGTCGCGGATCCAGTGCGCCAGGAGCGACGTGTCGGAATAGTCGAGCACGATGCATTCCTTGCCGTCGAGCCAGCTCTTGTCCTTGTAGACCGTGGCCAGGATCGCGTTCAGGCCGAAGGGCAGGATGCGGTTTCGCAACACGCCGCGCTCGCGGTCGAAGACCTTGCCCTGCCAGGCGAAGCTGTTGATGAAACGCGAGATCACGGGCGTGAACCTGGTGCCGGGGGCGACGATCGCGGTGCCGTCCGCCTCGCCGCTGGGAAGCGGACCCGCCTCGACGCCGGAAAAGAGCGCGTCGAGGTCGTCCTGGCTCATGTCCATGAGCTTTTCCACATCATAGGCCATGTATTCCCTCCTCTGCGGGATGGTGGGCGTCCTGAAGGATGAGTTCTGCGGCGCGCTCCCCGACCATGTAGACGGCGGAGGCGATGAAGAAGCCGGGGATGCGCGGGAAGACCGAGGCGTCGGCGATGCGCAGGCCCGGCACCCCGTGGACGCGCAGGCGCCCGTCCACCACGCCGCCCGCGCTGCGCGGACCGATGGGGCAGGAACACGAGGCGTGGTGACCCCAGGCCTGGTCGCGGACGAAGTCGGCGATCTCCTCGTCGGTCCGCACGTCGTCGCCCGGCACCTCCTCGGCCTCGATCACGCCGCGCGCGCGCAGCGGGGCGGCAAGGCGGCGGACGAACCTGACCCCTTCGACCACGGCGGAAAGATCGCGTTCGTGGCCCGGGCTGCCCTCGTCGAAATAGTGGAAGTCGATGCGCGGCATGTCGCGCGGGTCGTCCGAGGCAAGCCGCACCCGGCCCGCCCGGTTGGCGGTATGCGCCTTGAGCACGCACCAGCTGAGGTGCCGCCGGCTCCGGGCGAGGTCGGCGGCATAGCCGGGATAGTAGCCGTTGAACTTCGCCAGAAGCGCCATGCAGAAGAGGTCGGGCACGGGTTCGCCGTCCGACGACCGGCGGATGACGCCGACGCCCGCGCCGTTGGTGGCGTAGAGGCCGCTGCCCTCGCGGTTCCATGCGGCCCAGAGGCGGTCGGAGGTCGAGTAGTCGGCACCCTCCAGACTCTCCCAGCTGTCGAAGGCCATGCGATTGACCACGGCGACCTCGTAGCGGTCCTGAAGGTTGCGGCCCACGCCCGGCAGCGGCACGCGGGGGCGGATTCCGTGCGGGGTCAGCTCGTCCGGGTCGCCGATGCCCGACAGCATCAGGAGCTGCGGCGTGTTGAACGCGCCGCCGGCAAGGATGACCTCGCGCCGGGCCTCGGCGCGGCGAAGCTCGCCGGGCGTCTCCGACGGCGCGGCATGGGCGCGGTAGAGGCGCTCGCCCTTGCGGTATTCCACGCCCGTCGCGCGCTCCGTCTCGTCGATGAGCACGCGCGTCGCCAGCGCATGCAGCTCCACCACCAGCCGGTCGGGATAGCGGCCCGCGACGTCGAGCACGCGCTCCCGGCTGCCGACGCGGCGGCCGTCCCGCGTGCTGAGCGGGGTGTAGCAAAGCCCTTCGGCGGCCTCGTCGAGGCGGTCGATGTCGTTGGGGTCCGCCGCGCTTTCCAGAAACCAGCGAAATCTCCGGCCGAAACCCGCCCCGTCCGACGCCATCGTCCGGATCGAGGTAAGCAGCACGTCCTTCAGATCGCCATCGAAGAGCGCCGCGCGCGGGATCGCCTTCTCCGTCGAAAGCCATCCGTCATAGCCATGGCCGCTGCGGTCGATGCCCACCGCGCCCAGGAACTTCTGGACGGGGCGGTGGCGGCAGGCTTCGAGCTTCTGGAAATGCCGGTGCATCGCCCGCGGAGACCAGCCGTCATCGCCCGTCATGCGCTGGATCTCCGCCCAGTCCTCGTTGTGGGGACAGATCAGGATCATCGCGTTGTGCGCGGTGCAGCCGCCCAGCGTGCCGGCGCGCGGATAGAGTGTGCCCTCGGCTCGGGATTTCGGATCGCGCGCCTGACGCGCGTCATCGGCATAGTGGCGGACGTGGAAATCCCAGCGGAGCGCCTCGTTCTCTGTGGCGAAGGCGTGGAAGGCTGGCACGTCGTAATCGGCGGGCAGACGGTTCGCGGACCCCATCCCCCGCACGCCGCCGGTCATCTCCCGCGGGTCGCCGCCGGCCTCCAGCAGCAGGACGCGCATCCCCTCTTCGGCCAGCCGCGCGGCAACGGTGCCGCCGCCGGCCCCCGATCCGACCACGACGTAATCGAAGGTCAGGGCCTCCATCGCGCCCTCAGAGCCGCTTGAGCCAGGCGATCAGGTCTTCCTTGTCCGCATCCGTCAGATCGGAGCCGAAATAATGGCCGCGATTGACCACGAAGTCCGGACATTTGCTGAGCGCCAGCAGCGGATCGACCACGTCGGCAAAGATCGCGCGGACCTGTTCGTCGCTCGCGTCCTCGGGAATGTCCTTGAGGTTGCGCTTGATCCGGATGACCAGCTGCGCCAGCTTGAAATCGTGCTCCAGCCGGTCGAGCAGATCCGCCTGGTCGAGCCGGACGTCGAGGTTCGCCAGCAGGCCCACCGGCGCCCCCGCAGGGATCGGCCCCAGCTCGATATCGCCGTTGATGTTGAAGAGCCACGGCAACTCGTCACGCAGCGGCGTGAAGATCCGCACCAGGAAATCCGGCTGGAAGCCGCGCGGGATGGTCAGGTAGCTCTGTTCCGTGATGCGGTCGATCGTTCCGGGAACCAGTTCGCCCAGCTCGGAATCCTGCGCCCGGCGGTCGGGCCAGAGCATCTTGACGATCCCGTCGTCGAAGGCGCGCATGCGGCCCTCCACCGACGGGTCCTGCACATAGTAGCCGACGCTGTTGTTGAGCAGGTAGGGCGCCTGCGACCAGATCGAGACCAGCGACGGCACGCGGGTATAGCCGCGCCCGCCCGCCGGCATCTCGTACTGGTAGGGCGCGCCCGTGACCGGGTGGTGCACGGTGATCTCGCCGACCGAGGGCAGGTCCTTGTAGGTCTGCGACGAGAAGTTGTCCCAGATGTTGCCGGCGATGGCGTTGGTGGCCAGCGGGCTGCACGCGTTGGTCTGCAGAAGCGTGACCGGGATGCGCAGCTCGTTTGACAGGTAATTGCCGTCGAGGAAGTCGTCGGCCATCACGATCTCGCGCATCTGGGCCTTGAAGTCGTCGGTCTTGGTCAGCTCCCAGTAGCGGTTCCAGCATTGCAGGTAGCCCGGCCCCGAGCATCCGCCGGGCATGGCCTCGTAGGCGCTCTCGGGCAGCTTGCTGGAATGGCAGCGGGCGCAGGTCTCGGCGAAGACCGTCCTGCCGTTCTCCACCGCGGCGGCGTCTTCGGTCAGGAACGCGTCTCCGCCCGGCGCGTCGGCCAGGTAGTCAGGTCGCCCGGCGCGCAGGAAATACGCCGCCATCAGCGGGGTCTGCGCCTCGGTCGCCTGCCAGTAGGCGGAGTTCTTCTGGGCCGTCTCGATCTTGATGGGCGAGATCGAACGGCCGCCGACGATGGGATTGAAGTGGCGCGTCCACTCCTCGCTGAAGAGCCCGATGTTGAGGTAGACCCGGTTCAGCGCGCCCAGCACGCCGACGGAATCCGCGCCATCCTTGAGTACGCGCGGGCTGAAGCTGAGGTTCGGCTCCTCGAAGAATGCCGTCAGGGGGCCGTCATCCACGAAATCGTCGAACTGCCGGTTGTCGAGTTCGCCGCCCGCCAGCCGCTCCTCGCCGAAGCGCAGCGCGTTCTTCATCCGCGCGTCGAGCAGGTAGACCGCGTTCATGGTGCGCGGGTTGTTGATGTAGTCGCTCGAGACCAGCGAGGTGTCGAGCGTGCCGGGCCGCGCCGTGTGGATGAGCTGGACCATGTATTGCCGGTCGTCGGGTTTCCACGCGAAGATCCGGCTGAACCAGAAATACTGGGCCCCGACCGTGGCGTTCAGGTTGTCCATCTCCGGGTGCTCGGGATCGTCGGGTGGCGCCGTCGGGCTCGGGCCCACATGACAGAACGCGCACGACATGCCGACGCGGTAGGGCCGCACCAGATCGTCGTCGAGATAGTAGTCGGGGTCGTCATAGAACCGCTCGGCGTCCCAGGCCTGCTCGGCCTTCTCGTCGAAGTCGGGGTTGGGAAAGAGTCTCAGGCCGAGCACGCCCGAGGGCTCGCCGTAATACGAGCCGACCGGCAGGTTGCGGCCGCGCGCACCGATCTCGACACCGGGGTATTTCTCGGCGTTGGCGAACGGGTCGGGTCCGCAATCGCCGGTGCGCCTGTCGAGCCAGAGGCCGAAGCGCTCCGGGTCGGGGCCGTCGGCCTCCTCGAAGCAGGGCTCGTTGATCAGTCCGAGATACTCGAACCGGTTGGAGCGCTGCGACGGCAGGTCCGGATGCGACGACAGCGTCTTGAGCAGGTCGAACTGCCCGAACGTGTCGCGGGTCAGGCGGTCCCAAAGCAGATCGTTGCCGCCGGTCCAGACCAGCCACATGTTGCGTCCCATGACCTCGTCGGGTGTCAGGTCGAGATCGTTGTCCATCCCGGCGAAGTAATCTTCGTCCGCGGGTTGAAAGGACCCGGCCTCCCGGTCGACCAGCAAGGCCTCGTCCAGCGGACCGGAAAAGAACTGCGCCGCAGCGCCAAGCGGAAAGGAAATGGACAGTAGCAACCCAAAGAGGACACGCATGTCCGAACCCCCAATAGCAAAATTGTTGCGGCGTCGTGGAAATTGCCGAAATATTCGATAGGGAAGTTTCCCCGGAAATGGCCGAAATTGCAATGATTCAGGCCGACGAGGTCACGGGGTCCCGATTTCCTGCTGCGACGCGGCGCGCAAATTCTCGGAACAGGAGGGCGGAACCATGCCCAAGACGCTCGTGGTCGGGTGCGACGGAACCTGGAACGACCGGCTCAGCCAGACGAACATCCACTGGTTGACCGAAGCCGCACTCGCCGACAGCCGGCAGCTCGTCTTCTACGACGCGGGCGTGGGCACCGCCGGCGAGTGGGATGCCAAAATCGGCGGCAATTTCGGCCTCGGCCTGTCCGCCAATGTGCGTCAGGCCTACGCCTTCCTGCGCGACGCGTGGGAGCCGGGCGACGCGATCTTCCTGCTGGGTTTCTCGCGCGGCGCTTTCACGGTCCGCTCTTTGGCCGGATTCATGCGCCTCGTGGGTCGTCTGCGCGATCCGGCGCTGATCGACGAGGCCTACATCTATTACCGGGTTCACGAGCCCGACGAAGACGACAGCTTCTTCGAGCGGATGCTGCGACCCGAGACGGGCCCGCCGATGCCGGTGCGTTTTCTCGGCGTGTTCGACACGGTTGGCGCACTCGGCCTGCCGTTCGAGATCAGGGACCAGGCTCCGGACATCCGCGACACGGTCTGGGCGCGTGCCGGACAACTGGTGATCCGCTGGATCGACGAGTTGGGCGACCGGGTACGCCGGCCGATCAAGGGCTTTCACGACACCCGCCTTGGCAATCAGGTGCAGGAGGCGGTGCAGGCTCTGGCGATCGACGAGCCGCGCGGTCTCTTTGCCCCTGCGCTCTGGACCGAAACGGCAGGCGAAGCACTGAAGGTGGACGCCGCCGGCGACCCGCATCGCGTGGCACAGCAGGTCGAACAGCTCTGGTTCGCTGGCAGCCACATGGATGTTGGCGGCGGCGATACGCTTACTCCGCAGGAGCAGCGGCTGTCGAACCTGCCTCTGCTCTGGATGGCTGAGCGCGCGGCGGCGGCGGGTCTTCGCTTTCGCGACGGATTCCTGGACGAGCTTCGGGCGCAGGCCGCCGCAGCCACGACGGGTCCGCAGAACGACCCCTGGACCGCGCGCTGGGAACGCCTGCACCGGCAGACGCACATGGAGGCCGGTCCGCGTCCGATCGGCAATGCGGCGCGCCGCGACAGGGCGCGCCCCGACCTCTGGCCGCCCGTCGCCGCGCCCGAAGCGATCCACGCCTCGGTGGGCCGGCGTCTGGGGCGGCAGGTTCTGGTCATTCCGCGCGAGGGCGAGCCCCGGACCCATGCCTACGCCCCTGTGAACGTGGTGCCATCGATGATCCAGTCGGACTGACAAGAATCCACTCCGCATCGGGCGTCGCGAGGCCGCGCCCGATCCAGCCGTCCCGCGCGCACGGAGCTCCCGGCGATCGACCGCGCCGGCGCCCGCCGCGCCCCTGGCCACGGCGTCGCATTGCCCGGGCACGAAGGCTTCGGGCAAGACGACGCCGGGGTCACGGCGAGGCTCGCAAGCCGGAACTGTTCCCGCGATGCCGGTGGGGCACGCACGGCATCCGCGGCATCCCTGCCCCGCCTCCGCTCTGCGCGGGTGGCGGGCCGTCCGGGGGCGGGTCTCTTGCAACCGGCATCGCGGCGTGCGACGCCACGTCCATGATGGACCTCACGCCTCTGGAAGAACGGCTGGCGCACCTTGACCGCGCGATCGAGGATCTGTCCGAGACCGTCGTCCGGCAGGAACGCGAGATCTCTCGGCTGGCCCGGCGCGTGGACCTCTTGAGCGAGCGGGAAGCGGCGCGCGAAGCCGATTCCGGCTCGGTGCCCCTGGCCGACCAGCCGCCGCCACATTGGTAGACGCTTGCGAATAAGGCTCAACTGGCCAGCCGCCAAGGTATCGGCGGACCCGGCGTCCTTCGTGTGGGCAGCGCTGGTGGGCATATCGGGCGGATTCACGGCGCGGGCGCTCGGCCTGCCGCTGCCGATGCTGCTGGGTTCGGTCCTGTCGGTCGGGGCGCTCGCGCTCAGCGGCGCGCGGCCCTTCGGTCTGGAGCCACGTGTCCCACGCTCGCTGCGGCTGTTCTTCATCCCGATCATCGGGGTTTCCATCGGTGCCACCTTCACCGCTGACCTCGCCGGAGAGCTGGTCCACTGGCTGCCCAGCCTGATCGCGCTCGTCGCCTTCATCCCGGCCGCCCACGCCGCGGGCTACACCATTCTGCGCCGCGTGGGCGGGATCGACCGGGTTACCGCCTATTACGGCTCGGTGCCCGGGGGTCTCGTTGAGGCCGTGATGATGGGCGAGGAGGCCGGCGCCGATTCCGGTACCCTCGTGATGCTTCAGTTCATGCGCCTCATCCTGTGCATCCTCATCGTGCCGCTGGGCTTTACCCTGGCAACCGGGCACGCCGTCGGATCCTCGGCCGGCGTCGCCATCGGCGCGGGCGTGACACTGACGCCGGCGGGCTGGCTGGTGCTTGGCCTGTCAGGTCTTGTGGGCGCGCTTCTGGGCCAACGGCTGCGTCTTCCGGCGGCCTACCTGACCGGACCGCTTCTGGTCTCCGGCGTTGTCCATCTCGCCGGTTGGGTCGAGGGCGCGCCGCCGGGCTGGCTGGTCGGCGTCACGCAGCTCGTGATCGGGATCTCGCTCGGCGGGCGCTTCGCCGGGATGGCGCCTGCGCTGTTCCTGCGCGCGGCGCGGCTGTCGACGCTGAACGTTCTGGCGGTCCTCGCCCTGGCGGCGCTGGCCGCGCTCGCGCTGGCCGGCCCTGTCGGCGAACGGTGGGAGGCGGTCTTCCTGGCCTACTCGCCCGGGGGGCTGGCCGAGATGTCGCTGGTGGCGCTGTCGCTGGACCTGAGCGTGCTCTACGTCACCGCGCACCATGTGGCGCGGATCGTGGTGTCGGTGGCAGTGGCGCGGCTCTTTGCCCGGCGGATCACGGAACGGATCGACGGCGCCTGATCCAGAGGACCGGTCGCCCGTCGATCACCGCCAGCCCCGCGCCGATCGCCGCTATGCCGATCAGGTGCCGCGCCGCCAGGCTTTCGCCCAGAAAGACCGTGCCCAGCGCAATGGCGCTCACCGGTACCAGTAGCGTCACCAGCAGCAGATTGACCGCCCCCGCCGTGGCCAGCAGACGGAAATAGAGAAGATAGGCGAAAGCCGTGCAGATCGCCGCCAGCACGAAGAGCGCCGCCCACGTCCCGCCCGATGCGGATAGCAGACGGCCCGCCTGACCCGTTGACAGGGCCAGCGGCGCGATCAGGATCGCCGCCGTCGTGGTCTGGCCCGCCGCGACCTCCACCGGTGTCACGCCCCAGCGCCGGAACCGCCGTCCGAACACTCCGGCACAGGCATAGGAGAGCGCCGCGCCCAGAAGCGCGAGCTGCGCCGCGACCGCCGCGCCCAGCGATTGCATGGCCGCGAGCCCGACCATCGCCGCCACTCCCGCCAGTCCAAGTGCCGTTCCGACGAGCTTGCCTGCCGTCATCCGCTCGTCGTCGAGCGCGGCGTGGGCCACGAGCACGCCGAAGAGCGGCGTCGAGGCGTTCAGGATCGACGCGACCCCGGACGCCACGTGGACCTGTCCCCACACGATCAGCGTGAACGGCACCGCGTTGTTGAGGCCTCCCATCACCGCGAAGGCCGCCCAGACACGGAGGCCCTTCGGCACACGCCCCCGGGCCAGCAGCACCGCCCAGAGCACCGCCGCGCCACCCGCCACGCGCACCAGCACGATCGCCAGCGGCGGCACCTGTTCCAGAGCCACCGCGTTGAGGAAGAACGACCCGCCCCAGATCAGCGAAAGCGTCAGAAGGAGCGTCCATTCCCATCCGGACATCCGGTGCGCGGTCATGCGAAACCCATTGCTTGCGATCCGCCGCATGTCGCCCGGCGGCCCGGGCCGCGCAACCCGGATCCTGTGCCTTCCACCGCGCGCATCCGGCACCTTCGGCACCCCGGCGGCGCAGGCCGCCGGCGGGCGCGGCGGCAGTCGGGGCGGGCCGCAGGCGCGCTCCTGCCCCGCCGCGCCCGCGCCCGTTCGTGGTTCAGGCGTCCTCGACCGCCAGAACGCCCGGCAGCGACTTGATCGCTCCCTTGATCTGCGGCGTCAGCGGCCAGGTCTGCTTTGGCGTGACATCGATCTCGTCGCCGCTCGCCCCGTCGGTAACGGTGAAGGTGATCGGCCCCCTGGCGCCCCGCCCGTCCGCCATCCGGTCCAGCAACCCGCGCACCGAGACCGCGGCGCCCTCGCCCGACAGAAAGACCCTGAGCGCCATGCCGCCCGCGCCCGCCACCACCGAATCCACCGGCGCGACCGCGCGGGCGAGCAGCTTGAGGCTCTCGCCATCCATCGTCGCCTCGACCGTCAGCACGACATTGCGCCCCGGCTCCAGCAGATCGCGCGCCGCGTCGAGCGTGTCCGAGAACACCGTCGCCTCGTATAACCCGCTCGGGTCCGAGGCCTGCACGAAGGCATAGCGGGTGCCCTTCGCCGACTTGCGCTCCTGCCGCCCCGAGACGGCCCCCGCGATCCGCGCCACCAGCGGCGCCGTCTCGGCCCGCGCGGCGACCTCGGCCAACGTCAGGATACCCGTGCGCTTCAGCGGTCCGAGATACTCGTCGAGCGGATGCCCCGACAAGTAGAAGCCCACCGCCTGCATCTCTTCGGCCAGCCGCTCGTTGGGCAGCCAGTCGTCCACCGCCGCCATCCGCGGCTCCGGCAGATCGTCGCCCGCCTCGCCGAACAGACTGACCTGCGCGCTGGCCCGCTGGTCGTGGACCGCGCCCGAATAGGCCGCCAGCAAATCGAGGCTCTGGAACACGCGCCGCCGGTTGCGGTCGAGCGCGTCGAAGGCACCCGCGCGCGCCAGCATCTCCAGCGGCCGCTTGCCGATCCGGCGCAGATCGACCCGGCGGGCCAGGTCGAAAAGCGTCGCGAACGCCCTCTCGCCCCGGCCCTCCACGATCAGCCGCATCGCCTCGAGCCCGATGTTCTTCAGCGCGCCCAGCCCGTAGACCACCTTGCCGTCGGCCACCGAAAATGTTTCGACCGAGCGGTTGACGCATGGCGGCACGATCTCGATCCCCAGCCCCCGCCGCACCTCCTCGGCATAGATGGCCAGCTTGTCGGTCAGGTGGATGTCGCAGTTCATGACGCCGGCCATGAACTCGACCGGGTGGTTGGCCTTGAGCCAGGCCGTCTGGTAGCTGACAACCGCATAGGCCGCGGCGTGCGACTTGTTGAAGCCGTAATTCGCGAACTTGTCGAGCAGGTTCCAGACCTCGACCGCCTTGTCCTTGTCGACGCCGTTCTCCTGCGCGCCCGCGATGAATTTCGGCCGTTCGGCGTCCATCGCCGCCTGGATCTTCTTGCCCATGGCCCGGCGCAGCAGGTCGGCACCGCCGAGCGAATAGCCCGCCATTTCCTGCGCGATCTGCATCACCTGTTCCTGGTAGACGATGATGCCCTGGGTCTCGTCGAGGATGTGGTCGATGGTCGGGTGCAGGCGCTGGCGCCTGGCGCGCTCGTTCTTGACGTCGCAGAATTGCGGGATGTTCTCCATCGGGCCGGGCCGGTAGAGCGCGACCAGCGCGATGATGTCCTCGATCACCGTGGGGCGAAGCTGACCCAGCGCCCGCTTCATGCCATCGGATTCCACCTGGAACACCGCGACGGTCTTTTGCCGAGCGTAGAGCTCGTAGGTGGCGGCGTCGTCGAGGGGGATCGCCGCGATGTCGCCCTCCGTCCCCTCCGCCGGCTCGTAGAGGATCGTGCCGTCGGGCCCCTCGTGCAGCGCCCGGCCCGACGCCTCGATCAGCGACAGCGCGTTCTGGATCACCGTCAGGGTCTTGAGCCCGAGAAAGTCGAACTTCACCAGACCGGCCTGCTCCACCCACTTCATGTTGAACTGGGTGGCCGGCATGTCCGAGCGCGGATCGCGGTAGAGCGGAACCAGCTCGTCGAGCGGCCGATCCCCGATCACCACGCCTGCCGCGTGCGTCGAGGCGTTTCGCAAGAGCCCCTCGACCTGCTGCGCGTAGGTCAGGAGTTGATCCACGACCTCCTCGGACTTCGCCGCCTCGCGCAGGCGGTCCTCGGTCGCGAGCGCCTTTTCGATCGAGACCGGCTTGACGCCCTCCACCGGGATGAGCTTCGACAGCCGGTCTACCTGTCCGTAGGACATCTGCAGCACGCGGCCCACGTCGCGCACCGCCGCCTTGGACAGAAGCGCGCCGAAGGTGATGATCTGCGCCACCCGGTCATGGCCGTACTTCTGCTGGACGTAGGCGATGACCTCCTCGCGCCGGTCCATGCAGAAGTCGATGTCGAAGTCCGGCATCGACACCCGTTCGGGGTTCAGGAACCGCTCGAAGAGCAGGCTGTAGCGCAGCGGGTCGAGGTCGGTGATGGTCAGCGCGTAGGCCACGAGGCTGCCCGCGCCCGAGCCGCGCCCCGGCCCCACCGGGATGTCGCGGTCCTTGGCCCACTTGATGAAGTCCGCCACGATCAGGAAATAGCCGGGGAACCCCATCCCCTCGATGATCCCCAGCTCGAAGTCGAGCCGCGCCTCGTACTCCGCCACCGGCGCGGCATGGGGGATCACGTCGAGCCGCGCGCGCAGACCCTCGCGCGCCTGGCGCCGCAGCTCCTCAACCTCGTTTTCGGCGAACCGGGGCAGGATGGGCGCGCGTGTCTGGGGCGCGAAGGCGCAGCGGCGGGCGATCTCGACGGTGTTCTCCAACGCCTCGGGCAGGTCGGCGAAGAGCGTCGCCATCTCCTGCGGCGTCTTGAAATAGTGCTGCGGCGTCAGGCGGCGGCGCGGCGCCTGCTGGTCGACATAGGCGCCCTGCGCGATGCAAATCAGCGCGTCATGGGCCTCGTACATGGCCGGGTCGGGAAAATAGACATCGTTCGTGGCAACCAGCGGCAGACCCATCGCATAGGCCATTTCAACGAAGCCCCGCTCGGTCAGCCGCTCCGCTTCCGGCGCGCCGTCCTCGCCCGGATGGCGCTGCAATTCCACGTAGAGGCGGTCGGGAAAGGCCGCTGCCAGCCGCGTCATGAGGGCCTCCGCCTTGGCCCGCTGCCCGCGCCGCAGAAGCCGTCCCGCCGGCCCGTCCGGCCCGCCCGTCAGACAGATCAGACCTCCGGAATGCCGGGCCAGTTCGTCCAGCGTCACCAGCTCCACGGCCCTGTCCCGCCCGAGATAGAGGTCCGTGTTGAGCTTCATCAGGTTGTTGTAACCCGCCTCGTTCTGCGCCAGCAGGACAACGTGCGCGGGCGGCACTTCCGGCTCGCCCGGGGCAGCAGCGTCGTAGGCCAGATCGAGCTCGCACCCGATGATCGGCTGCACCCCGGCATCGCTGGCCCCGACAGCGAATTCGAGCGCCGAGAACAGGTTGTTGGTGTCGGTCACCGCGACGGCGGGCATCCCGGCCGACGCGGCAAGCCGCGGCAGCGTCTTGAGCCGCACGGCGCCTTCCAGCAGCGAATACTCGGTGTGAAGGCGAAGATGGATGAAACGGGGCGAGTCGGTCATGGCCGGACGCTACCGGGCCCCGGGCCCGAGGAACAGCCGTCCGGACCCGCCCGGAAGCGCCGGCACGGAGGGCGCGGCTGAGCGGGTGGGGCTGCCCTCCGTGGCGGCGCCGTCACCACGCTCTGAACGATTGGACGCCGCGTTCGGGACGCCGTATTGTCGGACGCGAAAACAACGGAACCCAGCGCCCATGTCCGACCCGACAGACGTCTTCGATCTCGTCATCGAGCAGCGCCTCGGCGCGTCGCCCTCCAGTGTCTGGCGGGCGCTGACGGAGCCCGATCTGCTGGTCCAGTGGTTCTGCCCGCCGCCGTGGCGGACCACCCGGGCCGAGATCGACCTGCGCCCCGGCGGCGCCTTCCTGACCCGCATGGAAGGTCCTCCGGGCGCGAGCGCGCCGGCCGAGTGCATCGAGGCCGCGGGCTGCATCCTGCTGGTCGACCCTGAGCGCCGCCTCGTCTGGACCGATGCGCTGACCGCCGGGTTTCGCCCCTCCGGAGGCGGGTTCATGACGGCGGACATCACGCTCAGGCCGGACGGGTCCGGCACGCTCTACCGGGTCCGCGCCTTGCACAAGGACCGGGGCGATTGCGACAAGCACCGCGCGATGGGCTTCGAGGAGGGATGGAGCCGGACCGCGACCCAGCTCGACACGATCGCCGGCGCACTCTGAGACGATCAGCCACGACTGTCCCTCCGGCCTGCCCGGGCGCGGATCGAGGGGCGGCACAGGCGGTCCGGCCCTGCACCGGCAGGTTGCAGGACTGCCAATCGTGATCGTGTGCAGCGGGCAGATTTGCCGTACGATGCCTCTACGTTGCCCGCTCCCGGCCCATCACGCGGCTTGCATCGTTGCGCAAAACCGGCTCTGATCGGGAGCGGAATTGCGGCCCCCGCGTTCTACGCCGCATCGAGAGCGAGGGCCAAACGAAGACCTGGTAAGGCGGCGCGGGATTATCATGATCACGTTTCTGTTGAACGGTGATCCCGTGACGCTGGACAAGGTACCGGCGACGCGGACGCTCCTGGACTGGCTGCGCGAGGAACGCGGCCTGACCGGAACCAAGGAAGGCTGCAACGAAGGCGATTGCGGTGCCTGCTCGGTGATCGTGACCGATGGCGAAGGCGCGCGTCCCCTGAACGCCTGCATCCTCTTCCTGCCACAGCTTCACGGCAAGGCCGTGCGAACGGTCGAAGGCCTCGCGGCCCCCGACGGCACCCTGCATCCGGTCCAGTCGGCGATGATCGAGCATCACGGCTCTCAGTGCGGCTTCTGCACGCCCGGCATCGTGACCACGCTCGCCGCCGCGCACCTGAACCGGCGACGTGACCACGAGGATCAACTGGCGGGGACGCTCTGCCGATGCACGGGCTACGCGCCCATAATCCGCGCCGCGGACGCCGCCGCGAAGGCGTCCGTCCCCGAATGGATGGACGACCGGGCCGGGCTCGACCGGATCGGCGACGCCGTGGCGGACGACGGGTCCGCCCCATCGCCGGGCCGAGCGCGTCCCGTCGACTTGCCGGCAAGCGACTGGGGACGGCGCGATGCGCTCGCGGGGACGTCGGCGGACGACCGCGGTGGTGCGCGGACTGACAGCGGCTGGTTTCGCCCCGTATCGGCCGACGAACTCGCGGCGTTCTACGCCGACACTCCGGAGGCAACACTGGTCGCCGGGGCGACCGATGTGGGACTCTGGGTGACGAAGGGCCTGCGCGATCTCGGGCCGGTCGGCTTCCTGTCGGGATGCGACGACCTGCGCGGCATCGAGATCAAAGACGACTTCGTGCGCGTCGGCGCCCTCACCAGTGTCGATGCGTTTCGCGAGGCCATCGCGCCGCTGCATCCGAGCCTTGCCGAACTGATCCGCCGCTTCGGCTCGCCCCAGGTGCGCGGCGCCGCGACGGTCGGCGGCAACATCGCCAACGGCTCGCCCATCGGCGACCTGCCGCCGGCGCTCCTCGTCCTCGACGCGACGCTGCACCTGCGGCTGCGCGACGCCCGGCGGTCGATCCCGCTGCGGGACTTCTTCCTCGATTACGGCCGGCAGGACCGGCAGCCCGGCGAGTTCGTCGAGGCGGTGAGCTTCCCGCGGCAGCCCGACCGTTTGCGCTGCTACAAGCTCTCCAAGCGGTTCGACCAGGACATCAGCGCCGTCTGCGGCTGCTTCGACCTGATCGTGAGCGACGGCGTCGTGACCCGCGCCCGCATCGCGTTCGGCGGCATGGCGGGCATCCCCAGGCGGGCCGCCGCGGTGGAAGCCGCCCTGACCGGCCGTCCCTGGACCGCCGAGACCGTCGAGGACGCCTATCCCGCCTTCGCCGAGGACTTCACGCCGCTCTCCGACATGCGCGCGAGCGCCGGCTACCGGCTGGAGGCCGCGCGCGGCATGCTGATGCGCTACCATGCGGAATCCGAAGGGATCGCCACCGACGTGCTGAAGGTGACGGCATGAGCGTTGCGCGCCCCCTGCCCCATGACGCCGCCGCGCTGCACGTCACCGGCGCCGCGCGCTACGTCGACGACATTCCCGCGCCCGCCGGGACGCTGCACCTCTGCTTCGGTCTGGCCGACGTGGCGCGTGGCCGGATCACGGGCCTCGACCTCGACGGCGTGCGCAACGCGCCGGGTGTGGTCGCGGTGCTGACGGCGCGTGATCTGCCGCACGCCAATGACGTCAGCCCCTCGGCGCATGACGAGCCGCTCCTGGCGATCGACGACGTGTTCTACCTCGGCCAGCCGGTCTATCTCGTCGTCGCCACCAGCCATCTGGCGGCGCGGCGCGCCGCACGAAAGGGGCGGGTCGAGATCGAGCCGCTCGAACCCATCCTGACGATCGAGCAGGCGCTCGCCGCCGACAGCCGGTTCGAGGACGGGCCGCGGATCTACGTCAAGGGCGACGCCGCCGCCGCCCTCGCCGGCAGCCCGCGCACCATCGACGGCGAGATCGAGATCGGCGGTCAGGAGCACTTCTACCTCGAGGGACAGGCCGCCCTGGCGTTGCCGCAGGATGACGACGGCATGCTCGTCCATTCCTCGACGCAGCATCCGACCGAGATCCAGCACAAGGTGGCCGAGGCGCTGGATGCGCCGATGGCGGCAATCCGGGTCGAGGTGCGCCGGATGGGCGGCGGCTTCGGGGGCAAGGAGAGCCAGGGCAACGCGCTCGCCGTCGCCTGCGCCGTGGCGGCGCGCGCGACCGGCCGTCCCTGTCGCATGCGCTACGACCGCGACGACGATTTCGTCATCACCGGCAAGCGCCACGACCTGCGCATCCGCTACCGCGCGGGCTTCGACGAGACCGGGCGCATCCTCGGGCTCGACGTGCTGCACCACATGCGCTGCGGCTGGTCGCAGGACCTGAGCCTGCCGGTCGCCGACCGCGCGATGCTGCACGCCGACAACGCCTACCACCTGACCGATGTCCGGATCGAGAGCCACCGGCTCAAGACCAACACCCAGTCGGCGACGGCGTTTCGCGGCTTCGGCGGGCCACAGGGCATGGTCGGGATGGAGCGCATCATCGACCAGATCGCCCACACGCTCGGCCGCGACCCGCTCGAGGTGCGGCAGGCCAACTACTACGCGCCGATGGTCGATGACGAAGCCCCGCCGGGAGAGCCGGTCGACCACCGCGATCTTCCCGACGACCGACACGCGGATCTCGCCTCGCGCGGGGCGCCTCCGGAACCGGAACACGTCGCCGCCCCCGGCTCCTCCGCACGCCAGACGACCCCCTATCACATGGAGGTCGAGGACTTCATCATCGACGCCCTGACGGAGCGACTCGTCGAGACGTGCGACTATCGGGCCCGACGCACGGCGATCGACGCATGGAACGCCGCGCAGCCGATCCTCAAGCGCGGTCTGGCGCTGACGCCGGTCAAGTTCGGCATCAGCTTCACGCTCACCCATCTCAACCAGGCCGGAGCGCTCGTGCACGTCTACCAGGACGGCAGCGTGCACCTGAATCATGGCGGCACGGAGATGGGCCAGGGCCTCTTCCGCAAGGTCAGCCAGGTCGCCGCGCAACGCTTCGGCCTGCCGGTGGAGCGGGTGAAGATCACCGCGACCGACACCGCCAAGGTGCCCAACACTTCGGCCACGGCGGCCTCGTCAGGCTCGGACCTCAACGGCATGGCGGTCAAGGCCGCCTGCGACACGATCCGCGACCGGATTGCCGGACTGATCGCGGAACGCCACCAGGCCCGCGCGTCAGAGGTCCGGTTCGAGGACGGGCAGGTCATCATCGGCGGCGAGCGCTATGGCTGGCAGGACGCGGTGCGGCTGGCCTACGAGAACCGCGTGAGCCTGAGCGCCACGGGGTTCTACAAGACGCCCAAGGTCGAATGGGACCGGATCGCCGGGCGCGGCCGGCCGTTCTTCTACTTCGCGCAAGGCGTCGCGGCGAGCGAGGTCGTGATCGATACCCTGACCGGCGAGAACCGCATCCTGCGCACCGATATCCTGCACGATTGCGGCGCCTCGCTGAACCCGGCGATCGACATCGGCCAGATCGAGGGCGGCTTTGTGCAAGGCGCGGGCTGGCTCACCACCGAGGAGCTCGTCTGGGACGACAAGGGGCGGCTGCGCACGCACGCGCCCTCCACCTACAAGATCCCGGCCTGCTCGGATCGCCCGCAGGTGTTCAACGTGGCGCTCTGGGACGGGCGAAACCGCGAGGACACGATCTACCGCTCCAAGGCGGTCGGGGAGCCGCCGCTGATGCTCGGCATCTCGGTGCTGCTGGCCCTGTCGGATGCCTGCGCCGCATGCGGTCCGCACTATCCAGCGCTCGACGCCCCCGCGACGGCCGAACACGTCCTGCGCGCCGTCGCACGGGCCCGGGGCGCATGATGCCGGCAATGAACGGCCATCCGGCGGTGCGTGCGGTCGCGTCAGCCTCGTTCGGCGTGACGGAGGCGTTGCGGTGAGCTTCGACCGCCAGTCGATCGCCCGCGCACTCGAAGGTCGGGAGCGTGTGGCGCGCGTCGTCGTGGCGGCGATCCGGGGCTCGACTCCGCGCGAGGTCGGCACCGCGATGCTGGTCTGGCCCGACGGGCAGGACGGCACCATCGGGGGCGGCACGCTGGAATGGGAAGCCACGGCCCATGCGCGCGCGGCGCTCGCCTCCGGCGCCGACAGGCTGGACCAGATGCCGCTGGGGCCGGCCCTCGGACAATGCTGCGGCGGCGCCGTCACGCTTCTGACGGAGATCTGGGACACCGATCGGCTCGGGCCGTCCGACACCGTGGTGGCGCGACCGGTGCCCGGCGCGGCGCCGGACATGCCCCTCGCCGTGCGCCGCGTCCTGAACCTGGCGCGCTCGCAGGGGACGGCGCCAGCCGCGCAGCTCGTCGACGGATGGATGATCGAGCCGGTCTCGGGGCCGCGTCGCGAGATCTGGATCTGGGGCGCGGGCCATGTCGGGCGGGCGCTGGTTCACACCCTTGCGCCGCTGCCGGACTTGAGTGTGAGCTGGATCGACACGACCCCCGAGCGGTTCCCCGACGTGGTGCCGGATCGCGTCACGACCCTTGTCGCCGCCGAGCCGGGGGCCCTTGTGGCCCACGCGCCGGGCGACGCCGAGCACCTGATCCTGACCTACAGCCATGCCCTTGATCTCGATCTCTGCCACCGCCTTCTGAGCCACGGCTTCGCCGCGTGCGGCCTGATCGGATCCGCGACCAAGTGGGCCCGCTTCCGCTCACGCCTGAAGCAACTGGGCCACGACGACGCACAGATTGCGCGCATCACCTGCCCCATCGGCGACCCGACGCTGGGGAAACACCCTCATGCCATTGCCGTCGGCGTCGCCGCCGCGCTACTGAGATCGGCGGGACGGAGCACGGCGGCAAGGGGGGGCGGCTGGGCGTGAGCGGGGGGATGCTACTGGCGGTGGAGGGCCTGACCAAGGCCTATCCCGGTGTCGTGGCCAACGACGACGTCTCCTTTGCGATCCGACCCGGCGAGATCCACGCCCTTCTGGGCGAGAACGGCGCCGGCAAGTCCACACTGGTCAAGATGCTGTACGGCCTCGTGCGCCCCGATGCCGGCCAGATCCGCCTGCACGGGACGCCCTTTGCGCCGACCTCGCCGCAGGACGCGCGGGCGTCGGGCGTGGCCATGGTGTTCCAGCACTTCTCGCTCTTCGAGGCCCTCGACGTCGCCGAGAACGTGGCGCTCGGCATGGCCGATCCGCCGCCGCGCAAGAGCCTCGCGCGCCGGATCCGCGAGGTGAGCGAGGAATACGGCCTGCCGCTCGACCCGACGCGGATCGTGGGCGAGCTTTCGGCCGGGGAGCGCCAGCGGGTCGAGATCATCCGCTGCCTGTTGCAGGACCCGCGCCTGCTGATCATGGACGAACCCACCAGCGTCCTGACCCCGCAAGAGGCGCAGATCCTGTTCCGCACCCTGCGCACGCTGGCCGCCGAGGGCACCGCGATCCTCTACATCAGCCACAAGCTCGAAGAGATCCGCGCGCTGTGCGACGGCGCCACGATCCTGCGGCTCGGGAAGGTGGTCGGGCGCTGCGATCCGCGAGAAAGCTCGGCCGCCGAACTGGCCGAGATGATGGTGGGCGGAACCCTGCACGTGCCATCGCGCGAGACCGCCGATCCTGGCGACGTGGTCCTGGAGCTCAGGAACCTCTCGGTGCGCTCGGCCAACGCCTTCGGCACCTCGCTCAAGGAAGTCTGCGTCGCAGTGCGCTGCGGCGAGGTTCTGGGCATCGGCGGGGTCGCCGGAAACGGGCAGGACGAATTGCTGGCCGCGCTGTCGGGCGAGATCCGCAGCAGCGCCGACGCGGTGTGGCTCGCGGGCCGCGATGTGGGATCGCTTGGCCCGGTGGCGCGTCGTCGGCTGGGCCTCCTCGCGGCACCCGAGGAACGGCTTGGCCACGCCGCCGCGCCGGACATGACGCTGACCGAGAACGCGATGCTGACGGCGTCGGTGCGCGAGGGTCTGGCGCGCAACGGCTTCCTGCGCTGGGGGGCCGCGCGCGACTATGCGCGGCGGGTCATCGAGGCGTTCGACGTCCGCACGCGTGGCGCGCGCACGGTCGCGCGGGCGCTTTCGGGCGGCAATCTGCAGAAGTTCGTGATCGGCCGCGAAATCCTTCAGCGCCCCGACGTGCTCGTCGTCAACCAGCCGACCTGGGGCGTCGACGCGCAGGCGGCGGCACAGATCCGGCAGGCGCTCATGGACCTCGCGGCCAAGGGCGCGGCCGTCATCGTCATCAGCCAGGACCTCGACGAGCTGATGGAGGTCTCCGACCGCTTCGCCGCCCTGAACGAAGGACGCCTGTCCCCGCCGCGCCCCGCCCGCGATCTCAGCGTGGAGCAGATCGGCCTCATGCTCGGCGGCGCCCACGGCATGGCAGAGGCGCACCACGCCGCAGACGCCACGCCACACGCCCGCGTTGCTCAGGGAGAGACCGCTTGACCGCGCGATCCGAAACACAGCGCCCGGCCCGGGTTCACGCGGCGAGCGCGCCCCGATGATCCGGCTCGTCAAACGCCCCGAGCCAAGCCGCGCCTGGACGGTGGCGACACCCGTTCTGGCCGTCGTGCTGACGATGATCGCCGGCGGCATCATGTTCGCGCTGCTGGGCAAGGATCCGGTCGAGGCGATCCGCACGATCTTCTGGGATCCGCTCTTCCATCCCGATTTCGCGGCGTATTCGCGGCCCCAGCTTCTGGTGAAGGCCGGGCCGCTGATCCTCATCGCCATCGGGCTGTCGCTGGGCTTTCGCGCGGGGGTCTGGAACATCGGCGCGGAAGGTCAGTACATCATGGGCGCGCTTGCCGGCGGCGGCGCGGCGCTGGCGCTCTATCCGCTGGATTCCCGGATCGTGTTCCCGATCGCCGTGATCGCCGGAACCCTCGGCGGCTGGGCCTGGGCGATGATCCCGGCGATCCTGAGGACGCGCTTCAACACCAACGAGATCCTCGTCTCGCTGCTGCTGGTCTACGTGGCCGAACAGGTCCTCGCCTCCATGTCGCTCGGCCTGCTGCGCAATCCCGAGGGCGGCGGCTTTCCCGGCAGCCGCAACCTGCAGCAATACGAGGCGGTCGCCAACCACGAGCTCCTCGCCGGGACCGGCCTCCACTGGGGCGTCGTCGCCGCGCTCCTCGCGGTCATCGCGGCCTGGGTCCTGCTGACCCGCCACATCACCGGCTTCCACATCCGCCTTGCCGGGCAGGCGCCGCGGGCCGCCCGCTTCGCCGGGGTCAATCCCGACCGGCTGGTGGTGTTCTGCCTTGCCGTCTCGGGGGCGCTTGCCGGCCTCGCCGGCGTGTTCGAGGTGACCGGCCCCGCCGGGCAGATCTCGATCGACTTCAACGTCGGGCTACGGGTTCACGGCGATCATCGTCGCCTTTCTCGGGCGCCTGCATCCGGTCGGCATCCTGCTGGCCGGCCTGCTCATGGCGCTCACCTATATCGGCGGCGAGCTGTCGCAGTTCATGCTCGGCGTGCCGGCCGCCGCGATCCAGGCGTTCCAGGGAATGCTCCTCTTCTTCCTGCTCGCGGTCGACGTGCTCACCGGCTACCGGGTCCAGTTCGGCCGCAGCGAGGTGGCGTGATGGATCTGTCGGCAATCAACCCGGTCCTGCTGATCGCGTCGCTGATGGTCGCCGCCACGCCGATCCTTCTCGCCGCCATCGGCGAGCTGGTGGTCGAAAAGGCCGGCGTGCTGAACCTCGGCGTCGAGGGCATGATGATCACCGGCGCAGTCTGCGGGTTCGCCACCGCGGTCGAGACCGGATCGCCGGCTCTCGGCTTTCTCGGCGCCGCCCTCGGCGGCATGGCGCTCGGCCTCGTCTTCGGCGTGCTGACGCAGTTCCTGCTGTCGAACCAGGTCGCGACGGGCCTTGCGCTGACGCTCTTCGGACTGGGCCTCTCGGCGCTGCTCGGTCAGGGCTACATCGGCGTGAAGGCCCCGTTGACGCCGCGCCTCGATCTCGGGCCGCTCACCGATCTGCCCGTCGTCGGGCGCATCCTCTTCGGACACGACCTGATGGTCTATGTGGGCCTTCTGCTGATCGCAGGTGTCTGGTGGTTCCTGCGCCACAGCCGCGGCGGCCTCGTCCTGCGCGCGGTGGGCGAGAACCACGACGCCGCCCACGCGCTCGGCTACCGCGTCATCGCCATCCGCCTTGCCGCCATCGCCTTCGGCGGCGCCTGCGCGGGCCTCGGCGGCGCCTATCTCAGCCTCGTGCGCGTGCCGCAATGGACCGAGGGCATGACCGCCGGCGCCGGCTGGATCGCGCTCGCGATCGTGGTCTTCGCCTCGTGGCGCCCGTGGCGCGTGCTGCTCGGCGCCTGGCTCTTCGGCGGCGTCACGGTGCTGCAGCTCAACCTGCAGGCCGCGGGTCTGGCCGTGCCGCCCGAGATCCTGTCGATGTCGCCCTATCTCATCACCATCCTGGTGCTCGTGATCATCTCGGCGGACCGCTCGCGCGTCGCCATCGGCGCGCCCGCCTCGTTGGGCCGTGTTTTCTACGCTTCGCACTGACGGGGCAGCAATCCGGGCGGCGGTACCGTCCGGCAACAGAGGGGTAAACCGTATGAAACGTTTCGCAGCTATGGGCGCGGCACTGGCGCTGAGCCTGGCCAGCGCCGCCGGCGCGCAGGACGACAGGACGAAGGTGGGCTTCGTCTATGTGGGACCGATCGGCGATTTCGGCTGGAGCCACGAGCACAACCAGGGCCGCCTCGCGCTCGAGGAAGAGCTCGGTGACAGCGTCGAGACCATCTACCAGGAAAGCGTGCCCGAAGGCGCCGATGCCGAACGCGTGCTCACGCAGATGGCACTGTCGGGCGCCGACCTGATCTTCACCACGTCGTTCGGCTACATGGACCCGACCCTGAACGTGGCCCAGAAGTTTCCCAACGTGAAGTTCGAGCACGCGACCGGCTACAAGACCGCGCCGAACGTCTCGACCTACTCGGCCCGCTTCTACGAAGGCCGCGCGATCATCGGGCACATCGCCGGCCAGGTGACCGAAACCAACAAGATCGGCTACATCGCGTCGTTCCCGATCCCCGAGGTCATCCGCGGCATCAACTCGGCCTACATCCACGCCCGCGAGGTCAACCCCGAGGTCGAGTTCAAGGTCGTCTGGGTCAGCTCGTGGTTCGACCCCGCCAAGGAGGCCGATGCGGCCCAGGCCCTGATCGACCAGGGCGTCGACGTGCTCATGCAGCACACCGATTCGACGGCGCCGATGGCGATCGCCGAGGAGGCCGGCATCGTCGCCTTCGGCCAGGCGTCGGACATGTCGAACTTCGGCCCCAACGCGCAGCTCACGTCGATCATGGACAACTGGGGGCCCTACTACGTGGATCGCACCCGCGCCGTCATGAATGGCACCTGGGAAAGCCAGCAGACCTGGGACGGGATCGCCGAAGGCATGGTCAAGCTCGCGCCCTTCTCGGATTCCATGCCCGACGACGTGCGGGCCAGCGCCGAGGAACTGATCTCCCGCATCGAGAGCGGCGAATACCACCCCTTCACCGGTCCGCTGAACAAGCAGGACGGCACACCGTGGCTGGCCGAGGGCGAGGTCGCCTCGGATGCGGACCTGCTGGGGATGAATTTCTACGTCGAAGGGCTCGAGGGCCAGATCCCGAACTGACGCCCGGCCGCTTCGCCCTCCGGGGGCGAAGCCCGAAAGACGCAAAGGCCCGGTCCACGTCAGTGGGCCGGGCCTTTTCCTTGTCACGAGACTCGTGGATCCGGGCCGTACCTTTGCAGGTTGACGACCCGATGCTCGTTACCGATGCGTACTACCCGAACCCAATCTAGCAGATTCACGCGGCAACAAAGGTAAGGCAAACCCTACTCACGCTGAGGTAGATCTCATGCGGGGCGATAATCCCGACCGGCCGCAACGCCGTAGCGCGCGGGCGGATAGCAGGACGGCGCCCGCTCCAGTTCGGGGAACAGACGCAGCAGGTCGGTCCGCCGATCCTCGTCGAGCGCCATGATCGCCCCGGCATTGGCCACGAACGATTCGACCGGCAGCCCCTCGACCTGCACGACCTGCGGGCAGTCCAGGACCAGCACGTGAAAGGTCACGCCCGCCGCGCTCATGTCCATGAACGCGCCGTCGCTGCGCCCGGCAAGCTCGCGCGCCTCGATCATCCGGCAATGTCCGTCGCTGTTCCCGGCCACCCGCCAGGCCGGCACCAGAACCCGCTGACCGCCCCCGAGCAGCACGTCACGGCGCGGCATCATCGGCCCCACGGCCCGCGGCGTCAGTCGAACCGGCATCAGCGCCGGATTCGCGATCATCTCGGCGGCCGAGACCCGCTGCGTCCAGATCAGGCGGATGGGCTGCAACCCGTCGTCGCGGGTGACGATCAGGTCGCCGCGGCGCAGGTTCTCGACCCGCCGCCAGCCGCCGGGAACGCGCACGTTCGCGCCGCTCGCCAGTCCGGCCGGCGCGCCGGTGAACATGCCGTCATGGCCGACCGGCTCGGCGCCTTGAGCCATTCTTACATCGATCTGCATAGTCAGCCTTCCCGTGCGAGCAGCCCCCGCCGGGCATCTTCGACGAAGAGGCGTTGAGAAGAGGTGAACGCGTCCTCGACCCCCCGCGAGCTCAACCGTCGGTTCGCAATCTTTCGTTTCGCGGATCGTACGGGCTGTCGGCCACCACCTCGGCGGGCCAGAGCCGGTCGAACATCCTCACCGACAGGCGCGTCCCCGGTTCGGCGCGCTCAGGCGCGACATAGCCCATCCCGATCGAGCCACCCCGGCTCACCGAATACCCCCCGACGTCAGCCGCCCGACCCGCCGCTCGCCGTCGTAGAGCGCCTCGCGCCCCCACGGATCCGCGTCGTCGGGCCCCTCCACGAACAGCGTGACGCAGCGGGATCGGACGCCGGTTTCCTCCATCGCCGCCTTGCCGCGAAACGCCTGCGCGGAATTGACGAACCGGTCGAGCCCGGCCTCGATCGGCGTCGCATCGCGCCCGAGCTCCGCCCCGAAGGCGCGATAGGACTTCTCCTGGCGCAGCCAGTTCTGCGCCCGCATGCCCACCAGCCTGAGCCCGAGCGGCTCGCCCTCCTCCATCAGCCGGTCGAAGAGATGGTTCTGCATCTCGATCGGATGGTGCAGCTCCCAGCCGAGCTCGCCCGTATAGGCCACGCGCAGCGCCAGCGTCGGGCACATCCCGAGCTCCAGCTTGCGCGCCGAGAGCCACGGAAACCGCTTGTTCGACAGCGCCGTCGCCGGCTCCGGGTCGCCCACCAGCCCGCGCAGGATCTCGCGCGCCCGCGGCCCGGCCAGCGCGAAGACCCCCCATTGCGTCGTCACCTCGCTCAGCGTGATCGCCCCGAACCGCCCGTCCGCCTCCTCGATGGCCCGCGCCAGCAGGTCGCCGTCATAGGCCGCCCAGGCCCCTGCCGAGACCAGGTAGAACGTGTCCTCGGTCAGCCGCGCGATCGTGTACTCGCTGGCCACGGTGCCCAGCGGCGACAGCGCGTAGGTCAGCGACACACGCCCGACCTTTGGCAGAGCATTGGTCGTGTACCATTCCAGGAACGCCCCCGCCCCCGGCCCCGAAACGCGATGCTTGGCAAACGCGCTGGCGTCGATCAGGCCGGCGGTCTCGCGCACCGCGCGCGCCTCGGCCTCGGCGTATTGCCACCAGCCGCCCCGTCTAAACGACCGGCTCGCGGCATCGTCGAACCCCGGACCGGCGAAATAGTTCGGCCGCTCCCACCCGTTGACCTGCCCGAACTGCGCTCCGCGCGCCTTGAGCCGGTCGTAGCAGGGCGCCGTGCGCAGCGGGCGCGCCGCGGGCCGCTCCTCGTCGGGGTGGTGCAGGATGTAGACGTGCTCGTAGGCCTCCTCGTTCTTGCGACAGGCGTATTCGGTCGTCATCCACGGCCCGTAGCGGCGCGGATCGAGGCTCGTCATGTCGATCTCGGCCTCGCCATGCGTCATCAGCTGCGCGAGGTAGTGGCCCGCCCCGCCGGCCGCCGTGATGCCGAAGCTGAACCCCTCGGCCAGCCAGATATTGCGCAGGCCCGGCGCCGGTCCGAGCAGCGGATTGCCGTCGGGCGTGTAGCAGATCGGCCCGTTGAAATCGTCCTTGAGCCCGACCTCCTCCGACGAGGGAATGCGGTGGATCATGCTCATGTATTCCGCCTCGATCCGCTCCAGGTCGAGCGGGAACAGGTCGGCGCGGAAACTGTCCGGCACGCCGTGCGCGAACCGGGCCGGCGCGTTCCGCTCGTACGGTCCGAGGATCCAGCCGCCGCGTTCCTCGCGCACGTACCACTTGGCATCCGCGTCGCGCAGCACCGGGTGTTCGGGATTGTCCTTGCGCCATTGCACCAGCGCGGGGTCGGGCTCGGTGACGATGTACTGGTGCTCCACCGGGATCGCGGGGATCTTGAGGCCCAGAAGCTGCGCGGTGCGCTGCGCGTGGTTGCCCGTCGCCGTCACGACGTGCTCCGCCGTCACCTCGACCCGTTCGTCGGACGGGACAAGATTGCCGCCGCGCTCGACCATCCGGGTCAGCGTCACCACCCACGCGGCACCGGTCCAGCGATAGCCGTCGACCTGCCAGCGCCGCTCGATCGTGACACCCTTCTGGCGCGCGCCCTTGGCCAGCGCCTGGGTCACGTCGGCTGGATTGATGTAGCCGTCCGTCGGGTGATAGATCGCGCCCTCCAGATCGTCGGTGCGCACCAGCGGCCAGCGCTCGCGAACCTGATCCGGGGTCATCCATTCATACGGCACGCCGCAGGTCTCGGCGGTCGACGCATAAAGCCGGTATTCGTCCATCCGGGCCCGCGTCTGCGCCAGGCGCAGGTTGCCGACAACGCTGAACCCGGGGTTGAGGCCGGTCTCCGCCTCCAGCACCTTGTAGAGCCTGATCGACCGGTCGTGGATATGGGTCGTGGCGTAGTTCATGTTGAAGTAGGGCAGAAGCCCCGCCGCGTGCCAGGTCGATCCGGCGGTCAGCTCGTCGCGCTCCACCAGCATCACGTCGCGCCAGCCGGCATGGGCCAGGTGATAGGCAATGCCCGCACCCACCGCGCCGCCGCCCACGATCAGCGCCGAAACATGATCGCGCATACCCGAACCCCCCGCCCTGCCTTTTCGTCACCGTCACAATGGCGGGTCCGGCGCGCGGGGGACAGGTGGCGGCGACCCCAAAGCCGCCGAAAGCGACACGTCGCTTGCCGACGATCCTGCGCGCGATATGTTCACCCGGCAACCGCGGCCCGTGACCTGCCCGCAATGCCACGTCCCAGAGCAGGTCCCAGAACCGGAGTTCGCGATGACCACAGACGCCAACACTTCCGCGCGCAGGTCGACTGCGCCGCAGATCGCCAACCGCAAGGGCGGCGAGCCCATCGTGGCGCTCAATGTCGGTCACGCCCATACCGCCGCCATCGTCGATCGCCACGTCGACTTGATGCTGGTGGGCGATACGCTGGGGGGGGTGATGCACGGGCTGGACTCGCCGCTCGGCGTGACGCTCGACATGATGATCCTGCACGCGCAGGCCGTGGTGCGCGGCACCCGGCGGGCCCTTGTCGTGGTGGAGCTGCCCTTCGGCACCTACGAGGAAAATCCCGAGACCGCGTTCCGCTCCGCCGCGCGCGTCATGCGCGAGACGGGATGCGGCGCGATAAAGGTCCAGGGCGGGCGCCGCATGACCGAGACGATCCGGTTCCTTACCGAACGCGGCATCCCGGTTCTCGCCCATGTGGGGATGCTTCCCCAGACGAGCCACATCGTCGGCGGCTACGCGCCGCAGGGCCACGACGAGGACAGCTGGCCCGGTCACATCGCGGATGCCACGGCTGCGGCCGATGCCGGCGCCTTCGCGCTCATGGTGGAAACCGTGGTCGAACCGCTCGCGCAGCGCATCACCGAAGCGGTCAACATCCCGACCATCGGCATGGGCGCCTCGGCCGCGTGCGACGGGCAGATCCTGGTTCTGGAGGAGATGCTCGGCCTGAGCCAGGCGCCGGCGGACTACGTCAAGGTCTACGCCGATCTGAGGGCCGCCATCGAACACGCCGTCAGGCAATACGCCGACGAGGTGCGCGAGCACGCCTTTCCCGGCGAAGACCACGTCTTTCGCTGAGCGGCCAACACCGTCACAGCATCGCGGGCACCACCAGGTCGGGCGGCCGGTGTCCGTCGGCGAAGGTCTTGATGTTGATGATGACCTTCTCGCCCATCTCCAGCCGGCCCTCGCGCGTCGCCGACCCCATATGCGGCAGCAGGACGACGTTCTTCAGGTCGCGCAGGCGCGGGTTGATGTTCTGTCCGCGCTCGTAGACATCGAGCCCCGCCCCGGCGAGGGCGCCCGAGCGCAGGGCCCGGGTCAGCGCGTTCTCGTCCAGCACCTCGCCGCGGGAGGTGTTCACGATCACCGCCGACGGCTTCATCAGCGCCAGGCGCCGCGCATTGATCAGGTGGAAGGTGGCGGGCGTGTGCGGCGCGTTGATCGACAGGATGTCGACCCGCGACAGCATCTGGTCGAGGCTCTCCCACCACGTCGCCTCGAGCGCCTCCTCGACCTCGGGGCGCAGCCGCTTGCGGTTGTGGTAGTGGATCTGCATGCCGAAGGCCTGCGCCCGGCGCGCCACGGCCTGCCCGATCCGGCCCATGCCGAGGATGCCGAGCCGCCGTCCGCCGAGCCGCCCGCCGAGCAGCGCCGTCGGCGCCCAGCCCTTCCAGTCACCGGCCTGCATCAGCGCCAGCCCCTCGGGGATCCGGCGCGTCACCGCGAGGATCAGGGCCATCGCCATGTCGGCGGTGTCCTCGGTCACCACGCCGGGCGTGTTGGAGACGAGGATGCCGCGCTGCCGCGCCGTCGCCACGTCCACATGGTCGATCCCCGCGCCGAAGCTGGCGATGAGCTTGAGCCGGTCGCCCGCCTGCCCGAGGAGCCCCGCGTCGATCGTGTCGGTGATGGTGGGCACCAGCACGTCGGCCCGGCGCATCGCCGCCACCAGCTCGTCGCGGGTCATCGGCGTGTCCTCGTCGCGCAGCTCGACGTCGAACAATTCCTTCATCCGTGTCTCCACGGCCTCCGGCAGACGTCGCGTGACGACAACACTCAGGCGCTTGAACGGCATCGCGACCCTCTCCTGCTTCCCCTGTCCGCACTAGGCGTGCAAAGTGACAAGGAACGGGGCGAGGCACAAGCCGGGGCGCAAGACCCCGCCCGAAAGACGAGGTTACAGGTCCGAGCGTGTCGATCCGCACATGGTTTTCAAGTTTCGCCGCCATGCTGGCGGCAACCGTCCTTCTGGCCGTGGCGCCATTGCTGGCGCATGGCGCCGAGCGGGGGCCGGTCACCCACCTGCCGATGCCGCGCTTCGTCTCGCTCAAGGCGGCCGAGGGCAATGCGCGGCGCGGCCCCTCGCTCAGCCACCGCATCGACTGGGTCTTCAAGCGGCGCGACATGCCGCTGCAGATCACCGGTGAATACGGGCACTGGCGGCAGGTCCGCGACCGCGACGGCGCAGGCGGATGGATGCACTACTCGCTCCTGTCGGGCGTGCGCACCGTGATGGTCGTGACCGACATGGTTCCGCTCCGGATGAAACCCGACGCGCAGGCGCCCGAGGTCGCGCGGGCCGAGGCCGGCGTGGTGGCGCGGCTCGACACCTGTCAGGAGACATGGTGTCAGGTCACCGCCTCGGGTCGCCGCGGCTGGGTGCCGCGCGACGCCCTCTGGGGCGTGGCGGGCACCGAAGGCGGCTGAGCCCCCGGTCGCGGCAATGCCGGCCGCGATCGCCCAAGCGGCGCGCACCGCCGGAAGCCGGATCTTCGTGACCCTCCACCTCGAACTCGACGGCGAGCAGCCCCTGTCCGGGGCCCACGCCGCCGGCGAGGATGTCCGCCACGCCATCGTCGCCCGCGTGCCCGGCGCCGAAGTCACCATTCCCCACGATCCGATCGGAGCCGTCGCAAGGCATCGTTCACGATTCGCTGCCACAAACGCACCGCCGCACTCCAGGAGGATCCCCCCCATGGGCCACCAGATCGACGAGGAAAACGACGGGGAGACCGCCCCGACCTGCTCTCCCGAGGCCACCCTCCGCAGCTTTCCCGACCATCCCGGCAAGCTCGGCGTCTTCTTCATCTGCGAGAAATGCGGCGCCGTGGGCGAGACCGCCTATGGCGGAGGGACCCAGATCGACGTGCTGGCAGAAAACGGCGAAAGACCTCTTCCTCGCCAAGTTCCGCCTGCGCCAAACTCCGCACCTGACGCCGCCGCCTAGGGCGCGCCGCCGTCTGCCCGCTCCATGTCGGGAAGGCCGCGGCCCTTGAGCAGCGGCCCGACATCCGGCATCCGCCCGCGAAAGGCGCGGTAGAGCTCGTCGGCCTCCCGGCTGCCGCCTGCCGACAGGATCAGCTCCTCCAGCCGCCGCGCGGTTTCGGGATCGAACGGGTCGCCCGCCTCGTCGAAGGCGGCGAAGGCGTCGGCATCCATCACCTCGGACCACATGTAGCTGTAATAGCCCGACGAATATCCGTCGCCGGCAAAGACATGCGCGAAATGCGGGGCCGCGTGGCGCATCCCGATGGCGCGCGGCATCCCGATCTCGTCGAGCACGTCGGCCTGGCGCTGCATCGGGTCGGCCGGCGCATTGCCCTCGTGGAAGGCGAGATCCACCAGCGCCGAGGCCAGGTATTCCACCGTCTGGAACCCCATGTCGTAGGTCGCCGCCGCCAGCAGCCGGTCGCGCAGCGCCTCGGGCATCGCCTCGCCCGTCTCGGCATGGGTCGCGAACTCGCCCAGCACCTGCGGCACCTCGAGCCAGTGCTCGTAGAGCTGGCTCGGCAGTTCCACGAAGTCGCGGGCGACGCTGGTCCCGCTGATGCTCTCGTAGGTCACGTCCGACAGCATCTGGTGCAGCGCGTGGCCGAATTCGTGGAAGAGCGTGCGCGCGTCGTCCCATGACAGGAGCGCCGGCCGCCCCGCCGGCGGCTTGGCGAAGTTGCACACGTTGAGCACCAGCGGGCGCACCTCTCCGCCCAGCTTGCGCTGCTGGCGCAGGGCCGTGCACCACGCCCCCGACCGCTTGCCCGACCGCGCGAAATAGTCGCCGACGAAGACCGCCATGTGGCGGCCCTCGCGCGTCACCTCCCAGGCGCGGGCGTCGTCATGGTGCAGCGGCACCTCGACCGGCGCGAAGTCCAGCCCGAACAGCCGTTTCGCCACCGCGAAGGCCGCCTCGACCATCCGGTCGAGCTGCAGGTACGGCTTGAGCACCGCCTCGTCGAGATCGTGCTCGGCCTGACGCCGCTTCTCCGCGTAATAGCGCCAGTCCCACGGCTCCAGCGGCCCGTCGATGCCATCCTCGCGAAGACGCCGCTCCAGCGCCTCGGCGTCCTGCATCGCGGCCGCGCGGGCGGGCGCCCAGACCCGCATCAGGAGCGCGCGCACGGCGTCGGGCGTGCCGGCCATCTCGGTCTCGAGCTTGTACTCGGCGAAGCTGCCGTACCCGAGCAGCGTCGCCCGCTCCTCTCTCAGCCCGAGGATCTCCGCGGCGATGGCCCGGTTGTCGGTCTCGCCGCCGTTCATCCCGCGCGACACCCACGCCTGGTAGGCCTTCTGGCGCAGGGCGCGGTCGGGCGCATATTGCAGGAACGGCACGACCAGCGAGCGCGACAGGGTGATGACCGGCCCATCCGCGCCGCGCTCGGCCCCGGCCTCGCGCGCCGCATCCACGAGCCAGCCGGGCAACCCCTCCGCATCGTCGCCCGAAAGCGGCATCGACCACGCGCGCTCGTCCGCCAGCAGGTTCTGCGTGAACTGCGTTCCGAGGACCGCGAGCCGCTCCTTGATCGCCGTCATGCGCGCCGCCGCCTCGCCCTCGAGCCGGGCGCCGCCGCGCACGAATCCGCGATGGGTGAGGTAGAGCACACGCGCCTGCTCGTCCGACAGGTCGAGTTGATCGCGCCCCTCCCACAGGGCGTCGATCCTGGCGAAAAGCGCCCGGTTCTGCACGATCTCGGCGGAATAGGCGGCGAGCCGCGGCGAAAACTGGCGCTGCAGCGCCTCGCGCTCGGGCGTCGAACACGTCGAGGCGAGCGTCCAGAACGGAGCGAGCACCCGGCCAAGCCGGTCATCGGCCAGTTCCAGCGTCTCGATCGTGTTCTCGAAGGTCGGCGGTGCCTGATCCATCGCAATGGCGGCGACGGCGGCGCGTCCTTCCTCGAGCACCGCGTCGAACGCGGCCTCGACGTCGGCATCGGAGAATGTGCCGAACGGGGGCATTTCGAACGGCGTCTGCCAATCGGCGAGCAGGGGATTTGTCATGGGGGCGGTCTCCTTCGGCGGGCAAACTAGGCCGGGCGAACGCCGAGGGCCAGCCGTCTTCCGACGCGCGGTTCAGCCGCAGACGGGGCAGTCGGCCCTGCGTTTCAGCGCGATGGTCCGCGCTTCGGCATAGAGCGCGTCATAGATCAGCATCCGGCCGCGCAACGGCTCCCCCGCATCGGTGAGGAGCTTGACCGCCTCGACCGCCATCATCGCGCCGACCACGCCCGGCAACGGCCCGAGCACCCCGGCCTCGGCACAGGTCGGCGCAAGGCCCGGCGCCGGGCGTTCTGGAAAGACGCAGCGATAGCACGGCGTGCCGCGGGCCGTGTCGTAGACGCTGATCTGCCCCTCCCACTGGCTCAGCGCGGCGCCGACCAGCGGCAGGCCCCGCGCCACGGCCGTCCGGTTGACCAGATAGCGGGTGTCGAAATCGTCGCACCCGTCGAGGATCAGGTCGAAATCGGCGAACAGCGCGTCCGCGACCGACTCGGTCAAGCGGCGGTGGTAGGGCCGCACCTCCACATGAGGCGTTCAGCGCCCGCATCGCCGCCTCGGCGGAAAACACCTTGGGCTTGCCGATCCACTCTTGCGTGTGGATGACCTGGCGCTGGAGGTTGGTGGCCTCCACCACGTCGTCGTCGATCACGCCGATCGTGCCCACGCCGGCGGCCGCCAGGTATTGCAGCGCCGGCGCGCCCAGACCCCCGGCACCGACGACCAGCACCCGCGCCTGCTTGAGGCGGCGCTGTCCCGCCCCGCCGATCTCGCGCAGGGCGATGTGGCGGGCATAGCGCGACAGCTCCCCCTCGGCGAAGGGGCCGGCCCGACCCGATTGCGTCGTCACCTGCGCCTCGGGGCGGTTTTCCGGCCGGACCCGGCGCCGGACCTGCGCAAGCAGCCGCGAATAGGCCCAGACCGCCAGCCCGAGGCCGCCGAGCACCAGCCATTCTGCCGCCGATCCGCCCGTCGCTTCGCGCAAGGCATGGCCCGGCGGCAGCACGACCTGCAGCGTCAGGACCACCACATAAAGCAGCCCGATCATCAGCCAGCGCGCATCCGGCGGAGCCTGCATCCGCCGGCCCACGACCCAGATCACCAGCGCCGCGAGCAGAACCGCCAGCATCAGCGCCGCCCGGTCGAGCCGAAGCCGCCGCCCCCGCGCCCGGTCTCGCCCAGGCTTTCGGCAAGCGCGAACCGCGCCTGCACCACCGGGGCGACCACAAGCTGCGCGATCCTGTCGCCGTGGGCGATGGTGTAGGGCTCCGACCCCAGATTGACGAGCAGCACACCCAGCGGCCCGCGATAATCGCTGTCGATGGTGCCCGGCGTGTTGGGCAGCGTGATGCCGTGCCTGAGCGCCAGCCCCGAGCGCGGCCGCACCTGGATCTCGAATTGCGGCGGGATCTCGACGCGCAGCCCGGTCGGCACCACCGCGCGTTCCAGGGGGGCCAGCGTGACGCCGGTTTCACGCTGTTCGGGCGGCAGGTTGGCGCGGATGTCCGCCCCCGCCGATCCCGGCGTCTCGTAACGTGGCAACGGAAGGCGCCGGTCGGCCCCGGCCTCCCGGACCATCCGGATCACCGGGTTCACGGCGCGCCGCCCGCGTCCGGCCGCCGACACCCCGACCGGGCGTCCGCGCCGGCCGCCGCCGCGATGGCGCGGACGCCGAGGCTCGGCCCGAAGGTGCCGTCCCGCACCAACAGGGAAACGCGGGACCGCCTCATGGAGCGGCAGGTCCGGCGGGTGCGGCATCGCCCTGCGGCTTCGCGGCAGGGCGCAGATCGGCCCGGCCTCATCCGCCCGCCCGGTCCGCCAGCGCGGTGGCGATGCGATCCGCGAGGCGGCGCGCCACGTCGGATTTGCTCATCCGGGGCCACGTCTCTTCGCCCCCCGCGGTGATCAGCGTCACGGCATTCTCGCCGCCCCCCATGATCCCGGTCGCGGGCGAGACGTCATTGGCCACGATCCAGTCGCACCCCTTGCGCTGCCGCTTGGCGCGGGCATGCTCGATCACGTCGTGCGTTTCCGCGGCGAAGCCCACGACGAGCGGCGGCCGGCCCGTCTCCATCCGCGCCACCGTGGCCAGGATGTCGGGGTTCTCGGTCAGCTCCAGCCGCGGCTCGGACGTGCCCTTCTTGATCTTGCGGTCGGTGGCCGAGGTCACCCGCCAGTCCGCGACGGCGGCGGCGAAGACGGCGGCATCGGCGGGCAGCGCCGAGCGGACCGCGTCCAGCATCTCGCGCGCGGTCTCGACCGGCACGACCCGGACCCCCTCGGGGGGTGGCATCGTCGCCGGGCCGGTCACGAAACTCACCTGCGCGCCAAGGGCAGCGAGGGCGGCCGCGATGGCGCTCCCCTGCGCCCCCGACGAGCGGTTGGCGATGTAGCGCACCGGGTCGATCGGCTCGTGGGTCGGCCCCGACGTGACAACGACGTGACGGCCTCGCAGCGGCCCCGCCCCAGGCGCCCCGCCGAGCGCCCCGTCAATTGCCCCATCGAGCGCCCGCTCGATCGCCGCGATGATCTCGGGCACCTCCGCAAGACGGCCCGCGCCGAACTCGCCGCAGGCCATCGCGCCCTCGTCGGGACCGGCGAAAAGAATGCCGTCGCCCCGCAGAATCTCCACGTTGCGCCTGGTCGCCGGGTGCTCCCACATCCGCACGTTCATCGCCGGCGCCAGCAGCACCCGCTTGTCCGTCGCCATCAGCACTGTCGAGGCGAGATCGTTGGCCAGCCCCGCCGCCATCTTGCCGATCAGGTCCGCGGTCGCCGGCGCCACCACCACCAGGTCGGCCGCGCGCGACAGCTCGATATGCCCCATCTCGGCCTCTTCGGTGAGGTCGAAGAGATCGCGGTGCACCTTGCGCGCCGCCAGCGCCGAGACCGAGAGCGGGGTGACGAATTGCTCGCCGGCCCGCGTCAGCACCGGTGTCACCGTCGCGCCGCGCTCGCGCAGACGCCGGATCAGGTCGAGCGCCTTGTAGGCCCCGACGCCGCCGCCGATGATCAGAAGAATGCGTTTCCCGCCCAGCATGAGCCGGTTCTAGTTTCCGCCCGGCGGCAAGACAAGCCGGGGCCTTGGCGCGACCGTCAGGCCGTGAAGGCGCGGCCCTACCGGAACGCCTCGCAGGGGTCGGGCCGATCGACCGGATCGCTCACCAGCCACAGGTCGTAGGGCGCCTGCGCCTCCTGCGCCGCCTCGAACTGGCCGACCGACAGGATGCGAAGCCCGGGATCGGCCGCCGCGAGCGCGCGCGGAACGCCCCAGTCGCGCCGCGCGTGGCCGTTGCCGGTGATGACCGCCACGGGCGCGCCGGTTTCGGCCAGAGCCGCCAGGACGGCGCGCGCCAGGGCCGCGTCGCGCAGGCGCTGCGCCTCGACCATGCCGGGCAGCGACTCGCTCGGGAGGGCGTCGCAATGGGCGTCGAGCTGCCCCGCCTCGCGCGCCGCGGCCTCGTCTGGGTCGAGCGGCCGGTCGAGGCCGAACAGCGGCGCGGAGGATCCCAGAACGCCCGCCGCTCCCTCGTCAAAGGCGCGGCGCACGTCGTCGCGCGGCAAGGCGCCGCCGAAGACCGCCGCGTCCGGGGCGGCGGTGAAGATCGGGTGATAGAGCGCGAAATCGGGCCAGCCGCTTTCTTCCCAGCCCAGCGCCGCGCCCAGCGCCTCGGAATCTCCGCGCAGCTCCGGCCTCACGCGCAACGCCTGACCGGGCGTCAGCATCTCGAACACCAGCGCCCGCGGCGCCAGGGCCGCGACCGCGCGGGCCTGGTTGCGGTGATGGGCCGGGTTGTCGTGGACCTCGCCCAGCAGCACCACATCCGCGGGCGGAAGGTCGGCAAGGGCGTCGGGCCCGATCTCGGCCGCCGCACACCAGAGCGGCGCGGCAACCAGACAGGCGAGCGTCAGGCGAAGAATTCGAAGACCTCGCGCGACTGGGTCTCGAGGCTGCGGCGCATCTTGCCGAAGGCGGCCGCCTCGAGCTGGCGCACCCGCTCCTTGCTCAGGCCGAGCTCGTTGCCGAGGCTCTCCAGCGTGCGCGGATCGTCGCGCAGCTTGCGCTCGCGCACGATGAACCGCTCGCGGTCGTTGAGCGCCGACATCGCCTTCACCAGCCAGTCGCGCAGGGTGTCGATGTCCTTGTCGTGCTCGACGGTCTCGGACGCCTGCTGCGCCCCGTCCTCGAGCAGGTCGATCCACTCCCGCCCCTCGTCCTCGGACGATTGCGTGGCGTTGAGCGAGAAGTCCGACCCCGCCAGCCGCCCCGACATCATCTCGACATCGTGCAGCGGCACGCCGACCTCGGTCGCGATCAGCTGCCGCAGCTGGTGCGTGTCGAGCCGTTCGCCGCGCGACGCGGCCTCGCGCTCCAGCCGGGCCTGCACGCGGCGCATGTTGAAGAACAGCGACTTCTGCGACGAGGTGGACCCCGTCCGCACCATCGACCAGTTGCGCATGACGTAATCCTGGATCGACGCCTTGATCCACCAGACCGCATAGGTCGAGAACCGGACGCCCGCGGTCTGGATCGAACTTGTCGGCCGCCTTCATCAGGCCCAGCCCCGCCTCCTGGATCAGGTCGTTCATCGGCGCGCCGTAGCGCTTGAACTTCGCCGCCATCGAGATCGCGAGCCGCATGTAGGCCGTCACCAGCCGGTGCAGCGCCTGTTCGTCACGTTCGTCGCGCCAGGCATAGGCCAGCCGCAATTCCGTTTCCGCATCGAGCAACTCCGCGCGCATGGCGCGCCGCGAAAGGGAAAAATCAGAAAATCCGTCAAGAGCCATGAGGACATCCCCGCATTGACCAGATCCCTTCTGGACCCGTTTCGCTTCCTGTTACGGTGCGCCAACGCGCCCGGATCATCGAAAGTTCATGGCAGACGTTGCTTTTGCCCGCGCTTCCCCTACGGCGCTCCGGCGCGCTGCCCAAAAAACAGACGGTTTCGTCTTTCCTGCCCGTTCGTCACGCGCATCCGCGACGGCCCGCCCCGCAATCCGGGCCCGGGCGCGCGCCCGGTGCCGCCCGCCATCCCGCTCCGGCGCCAGAACCGCCCGGCGTGGCACGGGCGGCGCGAAACCCGGCGCCCGCGCGCGCTTAACCCTGTCCGCGCTTGATCTTGCCGCCTCCCCGCGCGCATGTCGGACCATCGGGCGCACACGCCTGCGGCGACAACACGGAACGGGCTCCACATTGGTTGCACGGGCATACACGGTGGCCTTCGAGGGGATCGAGGCGCGCATGGTCGAGGTGCAATGCGCCGTCGCGCCCGGCCTGCCCGCCTTCTCGATCGTCGGCCTGCCCGACAAGGCGGTGAGCGAGGCCCGCGAACGGGTCCGCGCGGCGCTGTCCGCGCTGTCCATCGCGCTGCCTTCCAAGCGGATCACCGTCAACCTCTCGCCGGCCGACATGCCCAAGGCCGGCTCCCATTTCGACCTGCCCATCGCGCTGGCGCTGCTGGCGGCGATCGAGGTGCTGCCGGCCGACGACCTCGCCGAGACGGTGGCGCTGGGCGAACTGGCGCTCGACGGCTCGCTGATCCCGGTGCCAGGCGCGCTTCCCGCCGCTTTGGCCGCGGCCGAGGAGGATTGCGCGCTGATCTGCCCTCACGCCTCCGGCGCCGAGGCGGCGTGGGTCGGCGCGACACAGGTTCTGGCGGCGCGGTCGCTGGGCGAGGTGCTGGCGCATTTCACCGGCCGCGCGCCGATTCCGCCCGCCGAGCCCGGCGAGGTGACGCAGACCGGGGCCGCCCGCGACCTGCGCGACGTGCGCGGTCAGGAACGGGCCAAGCGCGCGCTGGAGATCGCGGCGGCCGGACGCCACCACCTGCTGATGGTCGGCACGCCAGGCTCGGGCAAGTCGATGCTCGCCGCGCGCCTGCCCGGCATCCTGCCGCCGCTCTCCCCTCTCGAGGCGCTGGAAACCTCGATGATCCATTCGCTGGCCGGCACGCTCGACGCAGGCGGGATCAGCCGCACCCGCCCCTTCTGCGAGCCCCATCACACCGCCTCGATGGCCGCGATCATCGGCGGCGGCAAGGGCGCCAGGCCGGGCCAGATCAGCCTGGCGCACAACGGCGTCCTGTTCCTCGACGAGCTGCCCGAATTCCCGCGGCAGGTGCTCGAGACGCTGCGCCAGCCGATCGAGACCGGCGAGGTCGTCGTCGCCCGCGCCAACGCCCACATCCGCTACCCCTGCCGGTTCCTGCTGGTCGCCGCCGCCAATCCGTGCCGCTGCGGCTACCTGCCTGATCCGGCGCGCGCCTGCGCCCGCGCCCCGGCCTGCGGCGAGGAATACATGGGCCGCATCTCGGGCCCGCTCATCGACCGCTTCGACCTGCGCATCGAGATGCCGCCGGTCGCCTTCCGCGATCTCGACCTGCCGGAAACCGGCGAAAGCTCGGCCGAGGTCGCCGCCCGTGTCGCCGCCGCCCGCGCGATCCAGACGGCGCGCTTCGACGGCCTCTCCGCGCGGGTCAACGCCGACGCCGGGGGGCGGCTCCTGGACGAGATCGCCACGCCCGACACCGAGGGGCGCTCGCTCCTGCTCAAGGCCGCCGAGAGGTTCGGCCTGACGGCGCGCGGCTACCACCGGATCCTGCGCGTCGCGCGCACCATCGCCGACCTCGAAGGCGCGCCCGACATCCGCCGCCCCCACATCGCCGAGGCCGTCAGCTTCCGCCTCACGACCGCCCGGACCTGACCGCCGCGTCCCGGCATCGCCCCCTCGGCCGCAAGGGCGCGCGTCATCCGCCGCAAGCCCCCGGGGCCGGTCAGCCCGCCCGGCCCGCCGGTCTCGTCACCGCCGTTGCGGGCCTCTCGCGCAGGCCCCGGCCGGCGATTTCCGACCGTGCGATGGCACTCCGGAATGTTGCAGATTTCCTCGGGAAATTTGCAGGAAGTTTGAAAAGGGGGGTCTGGAATATGCAGGAAGTTGTCAGTTTCCCGCCTTCCGCCGCGCCTCGATCGCCTCCCAGATGCCGGCGGCGATGTTGGTGCCGTCGAACCGCTCGAGCTCCTGGATGCCGGTCGGCGAGGTCACGTTGATCTCCGTCAGACAATCGCCGATCACGTCTATCCCCACGAAAACCTGACCTTTTTCGCGCAAGGTTGGGCCGATCCGGGCACAGATCTCGCGGTCGCGCTCGGTCAGCTCCGCCTTTTCGGGCCGGCCGCCCACATGCATGTTCGAGCGCGTCTCGCCCTGCGCCGGCACCCGGTTGATCGCGCCCACCGGCTCCCCGTCGACCAGGATCACGCGCTTGTCGCCCTTTGCCACCTCTGGCAAAAATCTCTGCGCGATCAATGGCTCACGGCTGAACGACATGAACAATTCATGCAGCGACGACAGGTTGCGATCGTTCGGATCGAGCCGGAACACCCCCGCCCCCCCATTGCCGTAGAGCGGCTTGAGGATGATGTCCCCATGCGCGTGCTTGAACGCCTTGAGCGCATCCAGATCCCGCGCGATCGCCGTCGCCGGAATCAGGTCGGGGAACCGCAGCACCAACAGCTTTTCGGGAAAGTTTCGCACCCAGAACGGGTCGTTCACCACCAGCGTCTGCGGATGGATATGGTCCAGAAGATGCGTGGTCGTGATGTAGCCCATGTCGAACGGCGGGTCCTGCCGGAGCCAGACAACGTCCTGAGTCGAAAGGTCTATTTCGGTCTCTTCGCCAAGGGTGAAGTGGTCCCCGCGCACCCGCCGCACGTTCAGCGGCCAGCCGCGCGCCAGCACCCGCCCGTCGCGCCACGAGATCCGGTCGGGCGTGTAGTAGAAGAGCGTGTGACCACGCGCCTGCGCTTCCTCGGCGATGCGAAAGGTGCTGTCGGCGTCGATGTTGACGGGCCCGATCGGATCCATCTGGAAGGCGACCTTGAGCGACATGTAGAGAACCTTTCCCTTCGGCGACGTGCCCCGTCTTGCCCGAGCCCGGAGGCGCGTGCAATCGGCTCACGCGCCGAGGGCGTTCTCGATCACCTCGATCCGGCCCTGGCGATCGACCAGCGCCACGTCGACACGGCTTTCGGTGAGGGCGCCGTCGGGCTGGCTTCCCAGAAACTCCTCGGCGGCGGAAAGGATGCGCGCGGCCTGACGTGGCGCGAGTCGCAGGGCGGCCCGATCGAGGCTGCGCGTCGACTTGACCTCCACGAAGACGATGGTCGCCCCCAGCCGCAGGATCAGGTCGATCTCCCCGCCCTGTCCGCGCCAGCGCCGGTGCAGCACCTCGCCGCCCGCCTCGCGGTAGCGCGCGGCGACGCGGTCCTCGGCCGCCTGCCCGGCGTGGTAGGAGACCGCGCCGGTCAAGCCGGCTTCGCCTTTTCCAGCGCCAGCGCTGCCTGATAGACCTGCCGGCGCGGCAGGTTCAGCGCGGAGGCGACGGCGGCGACGGCATCCTTGACGCTCATCGCCTTGAGGGCTTCGCGCAGCATCGTGTCGAGATCCGCGGCGTCGGGCTCGGCGCGGTCACGGTCGATCACCAGAACGACTTCGCCCTTGGGGTCCTTCTCGGCCACGGACTCCGCAAGCTCCGTCAGCGAGCCGCGGCGAACCTCCTCGAACCTCTTGGTCAGCTCGCGACAGAGCGCCGCCTGCCGGTCGCCCATGACGTCCCGCATCTCGGTCAGGGTCGCCCGCACCCGACGCGGCGATTCGAACAGGACCAGTGTCGCGGGCACGCCCGCCAGTTCCTCCAGAAAGGTGCGCCGCGCCCCCGCGGCGGATGGCGAAAAGCCGGCAAAGAGGAATCGGTCGGTCGGCAATCCCGAAAGCGTCAGCGCGGCGATGGCGGCCGACGGGCCGGGGGCGCCGGTGACCGGCAGGTTCTCGGCAATGACGGCGCGGGCAAGCTGATACCCGGGGTCCGCCACCATCGGCGTTCCCGCCTCGGACGCATAGGCGACCGACTTGCCGGCGGCAATCAGCCCGAGGATGCGCGGGCGCGCCTGCGGTCCGTTGTGATCGTGGTAGGCGACGAGCGGGCGATCCCCGAGCGCGATGCCGTGGATCTCCATCAGGTGACGCAGGGTGCGCGTATCCTCGGCGGCCAGCGCGTCGGCATCGCGCAGGATGTCCAGCGCCCGCAGCGTGATGTCGCGCGCCGACCCGATCGGAGTGGCCACCAGGTAGAGCCCCGCCGGCAGGGATGCGCCGCTCATGCCGGGACCCGCGGGCGAGATTTACACGTGCGAGGGATGCGCATAGGGTCCGTTCGTCCGGTTCAGGAGAAAGAGTGCCATGGTCGCCATTCCGCAATTCGCCCGCAAGCCGCTTCTGAGGATGCTGGCCGCCCTGACCGTGCTGGCCGCCGCGGCCTGCGAACCCGTCTCGAACGCGGGTCTGGGCGGACGACTGGGCAGCGGCGATACGGTCCAGGTCGCCCTCCTGGTCCCTGCCGGGTCCGCGGAGGGAGGCGCCATTCTGGCGCAGAGCCTTGAAAACGCGGCACGTCTCGCGATTGCCGACCTTGACGGCGCGGATATCGACCTGCGCGTCTACGACACGGCCGGGCAGGCATCCCTCGCCGCCGATGCCGCGCGGCGCGCCGCGTCCGACGGCGCCGACGTGATTCTGGGACCGGTCTTCGCCAGCGCGGCCAATGCGGCGGGTCTCGCCGTGGCCGACCAGGGGATCAACGTGCTGGCCTTCTCGAACAATTCCGACATCGCGGGCGGCAACGTCTTCGTTCTCGGCCCGACCTTCGAGAATACGGCCGACCGCCTTGCCCGTCATGCCGCGCGTCAGGGCAAGGGCAACATCTTCATCGTCAACGCCCGCGACACCTCCGAACAGATCGGGCGCGCGGCCATCACGAAAGCCATCGCCGGCAGCGGCGCGCGCCTCGCGGGGCAAGCCGACTTCGAGCTTTCGCAACAGGGAATCGTGCGCGCCGCGCCCCAGATGGCGGCACAGATCCAGTCCTCCGGCGCCGATGCGGTGTTCCTGACGTCGGGAACCGCGGGCGCGCTGCCGTTCCTGGCCGATCTGCTCCCGGCCAACGGGGTCTCGCCGGCCACGACGCAATACATCGGCCTGCAACGGCTCGACATTCCCGCGAGCGCGCTGACGCTCCAGGGGCTGCAGGGCGCATGGTTCGCACTGCCCGACCAGTCTACGGCCGACCGGTTCCGCGCACGCTATGCCGCCGCCTACGGCAGCAATCCGCACCCGATCGCGGGGCTCGCCTACGACGGCATCGCGGCCGTCGGCGCGCTGGCACGTCGGGGCGATCGCCCCACAGCCGCCGCGCTGACCCAGTCAGCGGGCTTCGCCGGCACGGGCGGGCCGTTCCGACTGCTCCGCGACGGGTCGAACGAACGCGCTCTGGCCGTCGCCGAGATCCGCAACAACCAGGTAGTCGTCATTGACCCCGCTCCGCGAAGCTTCGGCGGTTTCGGCTTCTGAGCTGGCGGGGCCGGCCCCTTCCGTCGCCCCGCCCCGCCCCGATCTGACGACACCCGTCGCGGGCGAGCTCATCCGCCCGGCCGCGATGGTGTTCGACCGCGAGGCCGTGTCCGTGAGCCTCGCCGAGGGAATCGAGGCGTGCGGCGGCGACGCGCGGGCGATCCGGGGGGCGGCCGTCGAGGTGCTGCGCGAGGCCCTGCGCCACGGCCGCCAGGTGATTGCCGACGCCTTCGCGGCGCGACCGCTGGAATCGCGCGCCGCCGTCGCGGCCTACACCTACCTGACCGATTGCGTGGTGCAGACGACGCTGCATGTCGCCAACACCTACCTGCATCCCCGCCCCAACCCGACCGAGGGCCAGCACTTGGCCCTGCTGGCGCTTGGCGGCTACGGACGCGCGCAGATGGCGCCGAATTCCGACGTGGACCTGCTCTTCCTGATTCCCTGGAAGGAAAGCGGCTGGTCGGAAAGCCTGGTCGAGTCCATGCTCTACATCCTGTGGGACCTGCACCTGAAGGTCGGCCACGCGACGCGGTTCGGTCCGCGACTGCATCCGCCTCGGCCGCGACGACATGACCATCCGGACGGCGCTGCTGGAATACCGCTTTCTGGGCGGGCACCAGCCGCTGGCCGACGAGCTGAGCAAGCGGCTCTGGAAAGACCTGTTCAAGGGCACCGGCAACGATTTCATCGAAGCCAAGCTGGCGGAACGTGCCGCCCGTCACCGCAAGCACGGCGCGCGCTACGTGGTCGAACCCGACGTGAAGGAGGGCAAGGGCGGCCTGCGCGATCTGCAGACGCTCTACTGGATCGCAAAATACGTGAACGGCGTGCGCGATCCGGCCGAACTGGTCAGGGAAGGCACCTTCACGGACGACGAGTTCCGCCGCTTCGAGCGGGCCGAGGGCTTCCTGCTGGCTGTGCGATGCCACCTGCACCTGATCACCGGTCGCGCCCAGGATCAGCTGACCTTCGACATCCAGGTCGAGGTGGCGCGCCGCATGGGCTACGAGGACACGTCCGGGCGGCGCGCGGTCGAGCATTTCATGCAGGATTACTTCCGCCACGCAACGCGGGTGGGGGAACTCACGCGGATCTTCCTCGTGGCGCTGGAAGACCGGCACGGGCGCACCGCGCCGACCCTGCCCTCCTTCCTGCGCCGGCGCCGTCCGAAAAAGCCGTTCGGGGTGCTGCGCGGGCGGCTGACGGTCAGGGACACGGAGGCCTTCGCCGCCGACAACATCCACATCCTGAGGATCTTCGACGAGGCGCTGCGGACCGGCATGCTTCTGCATCCGGATGCGATGCGGCTCATCGCGTCGAACCTCGACCGGATCGACGACACGCTGCGGACCCGGCCCGAGGCGAACCGGATCTTCCTCGACATGATGCTCAAGCGGGGCAATCCGGAACGCGCCATCAGGCGGATGAACGAGCTGGGCGTGCTGGCCGCCTTCCTGCCCGAATTCGCGCCGGTCGTCGCGATGATGCAGTTCAACATGTACCACCATTACACGGTGGACGAACACACCATCCAATGCATCAGCACCCTTGCGCAGATCGAGCGCGGCGAGCTGACGGACGAGCTGCCGGTGGCAAGCCGCATCCTGACCTCGGGCCTGGCCAACCGCCGGGTGCTCTACGTGGCGCTGCTGCTGCATGACATCGGCAAGGGACGGGCCGAGGACCACTCGATCCTCGGCGCCCGGATCGCGCGGCGCGTGTGTCCGCGACTGGGCCTCAAGCCCGAAGAGTGCGAGACGGTGGAGTGGCTGGTCCGCCATCATCTGGTGATGTCGGACACGGCCCAGAAGCGCGACCTGAGCGATCCGCGCACGGTGCGCGACTTCGCCAAGGCGGTGCGGTCGGTACGCCGGCTCGACATGCTGACCGTCCTGACCGTGTGCGATATCCGCGGCGTCGGGCCGGGCGTGTGGAACAACTGGAAGGCACAACTCCTGCGGTCGCTTCACGGCATGACCGCCTCCGCGCTCGAGACCGGGCTGGAGGACATCAACCGCCAGGCGCGCGAAACGGTCTCCAAGCGCGCCCTGCGCGAGGCGCTGTCGAGCTGGCCCAAGGCAGAGTTGCGCCACGAGACGCAGCGCCATTACGGCCCCTACTGGCAGGGCTTGCCGACCGCCGCCCACGTGGTCTTCGCGCGCCTCCTGCGGGAGCTCGGCGACGACGACATCCGCATCGACCTGATGGGCGACGAGGATCGCGACGCCACCCGCGCCTGCTTCGTCATGGCCGACCATCCCGGCATCTTCTCGCGGCTGGCGGGCGCCCTGGCGCTCTCGGGCGCGAACGTGGTGGACGCGCGGACCTACACCACCAAGGACGGCTTCGCGACGGCGTGCTTCTGGGTGCAGGACGCCGACGGTCATCCCTACGACGAGGAGCGCCTGCCCCGCCTGCGCCGCACGATCCGCAGGACGCTCGCGGGCGAACTGGTGGCGCGCGACGCGCTGGTGCCCAAGGACAAGATCAAGAAGCGCGAGCGGGCCTTCCGGGTGCCCACCTCCGTCACCTTCGACAACGACGGGTCGGACATCTACACCATCATCGAGGTCGATACGCGCGACCGGGCCGGTCTGCTCTATGACCTGACGCGCACGCTTGCCGCCGCCAATGTCCAGATTGCCAGCGCCGTCATCGCGACCTATGGCGAGCAGGCCGTCGACAGCTTCTACGTCAAGGACATGTTCGGGTTGAAACTGCACTCCGAGAGCCGCCAGCGCACGCTGGACAGACGCCTGCGCGAGGCCATCGCCGCGGGTGTCGAACGCGCGCGCGTCTCGTGATCGCGCTTCGCGGCGGCGCGCGATGAAGCCCATACGCCTGCTGGCCGGGTTCGTCACCGTCGGCGTCTGGACATTGCTCAGCCGGGTCTTCGGGTTCGTGCGCGACATCCTGATCGCCGCCTATCTCGGCTCCGGCCCGGTGGCGGAGGCGTTTCTGATCGCCTTCGCCCTGCCCAACATGTTCCGCCGCTTCTTCGCCGAGGGCGCGTTCAACATGGCGTTCGTGCCGATGTTCGCCAAGAAGCTGGAAGGCGACGACGACCCGCAGGCGTTCGCGCGCGACGCCTTCGCGGGACTGGCCGTCGTCCTGATCGCCCTGACGCTCGTCGCGCAGCTTGTGATGCCGTGGCTGGTGCTGGCGATGGCCGGCGGCTTCGCGGGCGACGAACGTTTCCCGCTGGCGGTGGCTCTGGCGCGCATCGTCTTTCCCTACATCCTCTTCATCTCGCTCGCCGCCATGCTCTCGGGCGTGCTGAACGCACTCGGCCGTTTCGCCGCCGCCGCCGCCGCGCCGATCCTGCTGAACTTCATCCTGATCGGCGCGCTGCTGCTGTCCCGGAGCCGGGAGGCCGAGGGTCTGGCGGTCGACGTGCCCGCAGCGGCCACCCTCGACGGCGTGGTCCAGGGCACGTTCCTTGCGTGGGGCGTGGTCGCGGCGGGCATCGCGCAACTCGCGCTGGTCTGGTGGGCGGCGGCGCGGGCGGGGATGCCGTTGCGCCTGCGCCGCCCGCGCATGACGCCCGAGCTGAAACGGCTGGCGATCATTGCAGGCCCCGCCGCGCTCGCGGGCGGCGTGGTGCAGGTCAACCTGATGGTCGGACGGCAGGTCGCGTCGTTCTTCGACGGCGCAATTGCCTGGCTCAACTATGCCGACCGGCTCTACCAGCTTCCACTCGGGGTCGTGGGCATCGCGATCGGCGTGGTGCTCCTTCCCGATCTGTCGCGGCGGCTGCGCGCGGGCGACCATGACGGCGGCCGCCACGCGTTCAGTCGCGCGGGCGAGATGGCGCTGGCCCTGACCGTGCCGGCGGCGGTGGCCCTGGTGGTGATCCCCCTGCCGTTGATCTCGGTCCTGTTCGAGCGCGGCGCCTTCGACGCGGCGGACGCACGCGGCACGGCGGCGGCGCTGGCGCTCTACGGGCTGGGGCTGCCCGCCTTCGTTCTGCAGAAGGTGCTGCAGCCGCTCTTCTTCGCGCGCGAGGACACGATGCGCCCGTTCCGCTACGCGCTCGTGGCGCTGGCGGTGAACGCGGCCGTCGCGATCGGACTGGCGCCCTTCATCGGCTACCTGTCGGCGGCACTCGGCGTGACGCTGGCCGGGTGGGTGACGGTGCTGCAGTTGCATCTGGGCGCGCGCGACATGGGCCTGGCGGCGCGCGCCGACGACCAGTTCCGGCGGCGTCTGCCGCGCATCGTCGCGGCGTCGGCGCTCATGGGCGTGTGCTTGTTCGGGGCCGAGAAGGTCCTCGAACCTTGGCTCTACGACGGCACGACGCGCTATGCCGCGCTGGCGATCCTGGTGCTGCTGGGCCTCGTGACCTACACGGCTTTCGCGATCGTGCTCGGCGCTCTCCGCGTGGCCGACCTGCGCGGATCGCTGCGCCGCTAGCGCCGCCGCAGACGCGCGCGCATCTGTGCCCAGGCGCCGGGCGCGATGATGAAGCAGAGCGCGAAGCCGGTGACGAAGCCAGTCACCTCGGCCACCCATTCGTTCGTCGCGCCGAAAAGTACACCGAAGACGAGCTGGATCCCCAGCAGGAACCCGATCAGCGTGAAGGCCCGGTGTTGCGGCGCGCCCTGACGGCCAAGGTTCACCCAAAGGATGAACGTGAACGCCCCGATCAGTCCGTAGACGGCCGGGAATCCGCCCGCGAGCGGCAGCGGATCGTCAAGCGCCACGGCATAGACGAGCGCGCCCGTCACGGCCGAAACGAAGAACACCGACAGGACCGCGACCCCTCCCAGCACCTCGCCCACCATCTTGCCAAGCGCCAGCAGGAACACGAGCACGAAGAGCGCATGGGTGAAGCCGTAATGGACGAACGGATAGGTGACGAACCGCATCACGTGCTGCAGCGGCCAGTCGCCACGCGCCCACATCACGTCGAAGACGTCGCCGAAGAAGGCGAAGTCCTGAATCGCCTCCTGCCGCCAGCCGATGCCGGCGGCGCCCCCGATCAGGCCGCGCCCGGCGCCCGCGAGGAGCAGTTCGACGGCGAATATCACCAGCGCCAGCGCCACGACGACGGGCGGCAGCGGATTGACGGGCGGGGTGTTGTGATCGTGCACGCGAGGCTTCCTTGACGGTCTGCGGGGCGAGGGGTAAGCGAGCCGGACGGAAATTTCCAGCACGGAGCGGGTCATGGGCGACAGCGGATTCACGCCGCGCGTCTTTTCGGGCATCCAGCCCTCGGGCGGGCTGACGCTTGGCAACTACCTCGGCGCGCTCAAGCGCTTCGTGGAGCTGCAGGAGACGGGCATCGAGTTCGATCTACTGCATCGTCGACCTGCACGCCATCACCGTCTGGCAGGACCCGGAAGTGCTGCGCCGCCGCACCCGCGAGGTGGCCGCGTTCTACATCGCGTCCGGCATCGACCCGGAGCGCTCGATCCTCTTCAACCAGAGCCAGGTCAGCGCCCATGCGCAGCTCGCGTGGATCTTCAACTGCGTGGCCCGGATGGGCTGGATGAAGCGGATGACGCAGTTCAAGGACAAGGCCGGCAAGAACGCCGAGAACGCCTCGCTCGGTCTCTTCGGCTATCCGGCGCTGATGGCGGCCGACATCCTCGCCTACCACGCGACGCAGGTGCCGGTGGGCGAGGACCAGAAGCAGCATCTGGAGCTGACGCGCGACATCGCGGCCAAGTTCAACCACGATTACGGCGTCGACTTCTTTCCCGTCACCGAGCCGGTGATCGAGGGGCCGGCAACGCGGGTGATGAGCCTGCGCGACGGCTCGAAGAAGATGTCCAAGTCCGACCCGTCCGACATGAGCCGGATCAACATGGGCGACGATGCCGACACCATCGCCCAGAAGTTCCGCAAGGCGCGCACCGACCCCGAGCCCCTGCCGGAAAGCGTCGAGGGGCTTGAGACACGGCCCGAGGCGCGCAACCTGGTCAACATCTACGCCGCGCTGGACGACCGCAGCCTCGGGGAGGCGATGAACGAGGTGGGCGGCAAGCCGTTTTCCGAGTTCAAGCCGCTGCTGGCGGACCTGGCGGTCGCCAAGCTCGGGCCGATCTCGACGGAAATGACGCGGCTGATGCAGGACGAGGCAGAGATCGACGCGATTCTCGCCCGCGGCGCCGAACGGGCACGGACCATCGCCGATCCGATCCTTGAACGCACGTTCGAGATCGTCGGGCTGATCCGCCCGGCCGGCTGATCCGCCCCCTGCCCGTGGTCGGCGCGGGCAAGCGGGCGCGCTTGGTTGCGTGCGGACGGCCGAGATCGCCGACCAAGGATCCGGTCAGATCAGACGCACCTGCGTCCCGACCCGGGCCAGCTCGAACAGCTCCGCGATCTTTTCGTTGTAGAGCCCGATGCAGCCGTCCGACGAACGCCGTCCGATCTTGCGCGTGTCGTGGGTGCCGTGGATCCGGTAGTACTGCCACGACAGGTAGAGGGCGTGGGTTCCGAGCGGATTTGCGGGGCCTGCGGGCACGACGGCGGGCAGGCTCGGGTCGCGTTCGCGCATGGAAGGGGTGGGCGTCCATGTCGGCCCCTCGACCTTCTTCACGACGCGGGTGTAGCCAAGCCGCGTCAGCTCCTCGCTGACCGGGACCGAGGTGGGATAGAGGCGATAGACGCTTTCGTCCTCGGACCAGAAATGGAGCGCGCGCGAGGCCGTGTCGGCAACGATCGCCCCGCCCCGGAGGTCGTCGAAATGGTCCTGCCACCGCGCCGTCCCGAAGCCCGAGATGTTGTGACGCGCGGCCGGCTCGGCCCTGAGGATCGCCGGGGCGCCGAGGGTCCCGGCCGCCAACGCGCCGGTTGCGAGAAAAGTGCGTCTTTGCATGCGGATCTCCGTCCTTTGACTGCTCGTGGCGCGAAACCTATCGGCGCCGGCATCGTTGACCAGTAACGAATTCATGATCGGCAATATGACGCCTCTTGCCCTTGCGCAAGGCCGTCTGGACCCTGCCCGCCGCCCCCGCTAGGGTCCGCCCGCAGGAGGGACCGGGGATGGCGACGGGCACGAATATCAGGACCTATTTCGACGGCCGCTGGCACGACGGCGACGTGCCGATCATGCGCGCGGCCGACCACGGCTCGTGGCTGGGCACGACCGTCTTCGACGGCGCGCGCTGGTTCGAGGGCGTGGCGCCGGACCTCGAGGCCCATTGCGCGCGGGTCAACCGCTCGGCGCGGGCGCTGATGATCGAGCCGTCGGTGGCGACCGAGGACATGGCCGGGATCGTGCGCGAGGGTCTGGGCGCCTACGCCCCGGACGCCGCGGTCTATATCCGGCCGATGTACTGGGCGCTGGAGGGCGGGGACCTGGGCGTCGCGCCGCTGGAGGGGCCGACCGGATTCGCCATCTGCCTGGAAGAGATCCCGATGGCGCCCGCGGGCCGCTCGACCACGCTGACCACGACGCGGTTCCGCCGCCCGACTCTCGACTGCGCGGTGGTGGATGCCAAGGCCGGCTGCCTCTATCCCAACAACGCGCGGATGCTGAAGGAGGCGCGGTCCAAGGGTTACGGCAACGCGCTGGTGGCGGACGCGATGGGCAATGTCGCCGAAAGTGCCACGTCGAACGTCTTCATCGCGCGGGACGGCGAGCTTTTCACGCCGATCGCCAACGGCACGTTCCTGGCCGGGATCACGCGGGCGCGCCATATCGCCAATTTCCGCGCCGACGGCGTGAAGGTGCACGAAACGGTGCTGAACTTCGACGACGTGCGGGCCGCCGACGAGGTCTTCTTGTCCGGCAACATGACGAAGGTGACGCCGGTCACCGAGTTCGACGGCACCCACTACCAGATCGGACCGATGACCCGGCGCGCGCGCGAGCTCTACTGGGACTGGGCGCTGAGCGCCTGAGCGTTTCGGCGTTGTCCTTTTGCGAGCCTGTGCCCAATAATGCGGACGGAGGCAGGTTTCATGCGCAAGTTCCTGGTGGTTCTCGACGACACCCGTGAATGTCTGAACGCCATGCGGTTCGCCGCGATGCGCGCGGCGCGCACAGGGGCCGAGATCGACGTGCTCTCGATCATCCCGCCCGAGGAATTCAATCACTGGATCGGCGTGCGCGAGATCATGCGCGACGAGGCGCGCGAACGGATCGAGGCGCATTTCGAGGTCTTCGCGAAATGGATGCGCGACAAGCAGGGGGTGAATCCGAGGCTGGTGATCCGCGAGGGCGAGCCGGTGCCCGAAATCCTGGCGCAGATCCGCGAGGATCCGGATATCGGCATCCTCGTTCTGGGCGCGGATGCGGAAAACGGGCCGGGACCGCTGGTCACGCAACTGTCGAAGAATTCCGGTGCGTTGCCGGTCCCCTTGACCATCGTGCCGGGCACCCTGTCCAAGGAGCGGCTGGAACAGGTCACCTGATCGGCAACCTTGGAACGGTTCCAAAGATTGACACCGCCCCTGCCGACCCGCATATCCTGATCCAGACAGGAGGCCGCAATGTTCATCCAGACCGAGTCCACCCCCAACCCCGCCACGCTGAAGTTCCTGCCGGGGCGCACCGTCCTGGACGCCGGCACAGCCGACTTTCCGGCGGCGGAAACCGCGGCCTCGTCGCCGCTGGCCACGCGCCTGTTCTCGGTGAACGGTGTGACGGGCGTCTTCTTCGGCAACGACTTCGTCACCGTGACGAAGGCGGACGAAATCGCGTGGGACCACATCAAGCCTTCCGTGCTTGGCGCGATCATGGAGCATTTCCAGTCCGGGGCCCCGGTGATGGAGGACGATGGACAGGCCGCTGGCGGTCACGCCGCCCACGAAGGCCCTGACGCCGAAGTGGTGGGCCAGATCAAGGAGTTGCTCGACACCCGCGTCCGGCCCGCCGTGGCGCAGGATGGGGGCGACATCACCTTTCACGGCTTCGATCGGGGGATCGTCTACCTGCACATGCAGGGCGCCTGCGCCGGTTGCCCGTCCTCGACCCTCACGCTCAAGATGGGGATCGAGAACCTGCTGCGGCATTACATCCCCGAGGTGATCGAGGTCCGGCCGGTTGCCATCTGACGCTCTGACCCTGGGCTTCGACACATCGGCTGCGCATTGCGCAGCCGCTTTGCTTTGTGGCGATAGCCTCCTGGCCGACCGTCACGAGGACATGACGCGCGGGCAGGCCGAACGCCTTTTCCCGCTGATCGAGGAGATGCTGGCGGAGGCGGGCGTGGGCTGGCGCGATCTCGGCCTCGTCGGGGTCGGGACCGGGCCCGGCAATTTCACCGGCCTGCGCATCGCCGTCTCGGCGGCACGGGGCCTTGCGCTCTCACTGGGCTGCCCTGCCATCGGCGTCACTCAATTCGAGGCGCAGGCGCTGGACAGGCCGCGGCCGGTCCTGTCGGCCGTGTCGGCGCCGCGCGATCAGGTTTATCTTCAGCGGCTGGAGCCCGAACGGTCCGGCCGAGGCACGTCTGGTCAGCGTGAACGAAGCGCGGCAGGAGGCCGAGGCGACCGGATCGCGTCTGATCGGAGGCCCCTTCGACCCTGTGGACGCTCACCTCGCCCCCGCTGTCGCGCGTCTGGCGGCCGCACGGGCCGCGGCGGGCGCTGCCCCGGCGCCGGTGCCGCTCTATGTCCGCCCCCCCGATGCCGCGCCGGCGCGCGATACCGCGCCCGCCCTGCTGGATTCGACTCCGACCGCGCTGGCCGCCCTGCATGAAGCGGCGATGACAAGTCCGCGTCCCTGGTCGCCGGACGAGTTCGCCGCCTTTCTCGCCGATCCGCTGGTCCATATCCACGTCGCGGCAGACGGCGCGTGCTTCGCGCTCGGGCGCAGTGTGGCCGGCGAGGCCGAGTTGCTGACCCTGGCGACCGCACCGGCATTCCGTCGACAGGGCCTCGCGCGCGCGGCACTCGCGGCATTCGACGCCGAAGCGACGCGGCGCGGCGCCCGAACGGGATTTCTCGAAGTGGCGGCAGACAACGGTGCGGCCCTGGCGCTCTATCGCGGGGCGGGATGGGCGGAGGCCGGGCGCCGCCGCGGATACTACGCGACCGCCGCAGGCAGGGTCGACGCGCTCGTCCTGACCAGGCCGTTCTCCGCCCTCACCCGGCGTCAGGTCCCGCCCGCCGTTGCGTCCGCTAACCCAAAAAGCAGTTGACCCCTCTTCGGGGCTGCGGCCTTAATTGCCGCCAATCCTCAGAGGGATGTGCTGCTGACGGGTCGCACGCAAGAAGTGGATGCGCCCGCACAATGATCAGGGAGATCTTCATGACACGTATGCCATTTTTCCTCGGCGCGACTGCCGTTGCCGCACTTTGCGCCGGCGCCGCCACCGCCGAGCCCGCCATCATCTTCGACCTCGGCGGCAAGTTCGACAAGTCGTTCAACGAAGCGGCCTTCGCCGGCGCCGAGCGCTGGGCCGAAGAAACCGGTAAATCCTACCGCGAGATCGAGCTGAGCTCGGAGGCCCAGCGCGAGCAGGCCCTGCGCCGCATGGCCGAGAGCGGCTCGAACCCGGTCGTCACCGTGGGCTTCGCCTATGCCTCGACGATGGACCAGCTCGCGCCGGAATACCCCGACACCGACTTCGTGGTGATCGACGCCTTCGTCGACCAGCCCAACGTGCGCAACTACACGTTCGCCGAGCACGAGGGCAGCTACCTCGTCGGCATGATGGCGGCGATGGCGTCCGAATCCGGCACCGTCGGCTTCGTCGGCGGCATGGACATCCCGCTGATCCGCAAGTTCGCCTGCGGCTACGTGCAGGGCGTCAAGGCGGTGAACCCGGATGCGACCGTGATCCAGAACATGACCGGCACCACGCCGTCGGCATGGAACGACCCGACCCGCGGCGCCGAACTGACCCGCGCGCAGGTCAGCCAGGGCGCAGACGTGGTCTACCACGCCGCCGGCGGCACCGGCGTCGGCGTGCTGCAGGCCGCGGCCGACGAGAACATCCTCGGCATCGGCGTCGACAGCAACCAGAACTACATGCAGCCGGGCTCGGTCCTGACCTCGATGACCAAGCGCGTCGACAACGCCGTCTACGAGAGCTTCTCGGACAGCGCGAACGACGATTTCGACACCGACAACCGCGTGATGAACCTCGAGAGCGAGGGCGTCGGCTACGCCATGGACGAGAACAACGCGGACCTCGTGGACGAGGAGATGAAGGCGGCCGTCGAAGATGCCAAGGCGAAGATCATCGCCGGCGAGATCGAGGTCCACGACTACATGAGCGACAACAGCTGCCCGGAAAGCTGAGTTTGACCACCGACGACAGGACGGGGCGGCACGACGCCGCCCCAGCCTCCTCCCGGGAGGCCGGTGCCCCGGCGATCGAGTTGCGCGGCATCTCCAAGTCCTTCGGCCCCGTCAAGGCCAACAAGGACATCTCGATCCGCGTCATGCCGGGCACGATCCACGGGATCATCGGCGAGAACGGGGCCGGCAAGTCGACCCTGATGTCGATCCTCTACGGATTCTACCGCGCCGACGCCGGCGAGATCTTCATCAACGGCGAGAAGACCGACATTCCCGACAGCCAGGCCGCCATCCGCGCCGGCATCGGGATGGTGTTCCAGCACTTCAAGCTGGTCGAGAACTTCACCGTGCTGGAGAACGTCGTGCTGGGCGCCGAGGAGGGCCGCCTCCTGCGCCCCTCGCTCGCCAAGGCGCGCAAGCTCTTGCACGAACTCAGCGAGGAATACGAGCTCAGCGTCGATCCCGACGCGCTGATCCAGAACATCGGCGTCGGCATGCAGCAGCGGGTCGAGATCCTCAAGGCGCTCTACCGCCACGCCGACATCCTGATCCTCGACGAGCCGACGGGCGTGCTGACCCCGGCCGAGGCCGATCACCTCTTCCGCATCCTCGACGGCCTGCGCCGCGAGGGGAAGACGATCATCCTGATCACCCACAAGCTGCGCGAGATCATGGAGATCACCGACACCGTGAGCGTCATGCGCCGCGGCGAGATGACCGCCACCGTCCAGACCTCCGAGACCAGCCCCGAGGAGCTGGCCGAGCTGATGGTCGGCCGCAAGGTCCTCCTGCGCGTCGACAAGAAGCCCGCGAAACCCGGCCCGATGGTGCTCGAGGTCGAGAACCTCCACGTCACCGACGACAAGGGCGTCGAACGGCTCAAGGGCGTGTCGTTCCAGGTCCGCGCCGGCGAGATCCTCGGCATCGCCGGGGTCGCCGGAAACGGCCAGTCCGAACTGCTGGACGTCCTCGGCGGCATCATGCCGGGCGACGGCTCGGTCCGTCTCAACGGCGTCGGCCTCGACGTGACGGGCCGCCATTCCAACGGTCAGACAAGGCGCGCCGCCGGCATCGCGCATGTTCCCGAGGATCGCCAGCGCCGCGGCCTGATCATGGAGTTCAAGGCCTGGGAGAACATGGCCTTCGGCTATGAGGGCGACGCCGCCTACAACAACGGCTTCCTGATGGACAACGACGCCCTGCGCCGGGACACCGAGGCCAAGATGGAACGGTTCGACGTGCGACCGCCCGATTGCTGGCTGGAGGCCAAGAACTTCTCCGGCGGCAACCAGCAGAAGATCGTCCTTGCCCGCGAGATCGAGCGCAATCCCGACCTGCTGCTCGTCGGTCAGCCGACCCGCGGCGTCGACATCGGCGCGATCGAGTTCATCCACCAGCAGATCGTCGCCCTGCGCGACGAGGGCAAGGCGATCCTCCTGGTCAGCGTCGAGCTCGAGGAGATCCTGTCGCTGTCGGACCGGATCGCGGTGATGTTCGACGGCCGGATCATGGGCGAGCGCCTGCCGGAACAGACCAACGAACGCGAGCTGGGCCTGCTGATGGCCGGCATCGACGACGAGGAAGCAGCCCGCGCCGCAGAGGTCCCGGCCCGCCCGGTGGCGCAGCCGATTTGAGAGGGGCGCAATGAATCACATGCCGAAATGGGCGGATGTCGCCCTCGTGCCGCTGCTGAACCTCGTGCTGGCCTTCGCCGTCTCGGGCCTCGTCGTGCTCTACATCGGCGAGGACCCGATCGAGGCGCTGATGATCATGATCCGCGGCGCCGTCGGGTCGGCCTATGGCTGGGGCTACACGCTCTTTTACGCCACGAACTTCATCTTCACCGGGCTCGCCGTCGCGGTCGCGTTCCACGCGCGGCTCTTCAACATCGGTGGCGAGGGACAGGCCGCGCTCGGCGGCCTCGGCGTCGCGCTGGTCTGCCTCGCCGTTCCGTGGCCGCACTGGCTCGTCGCATTGCCCGCCGCGATCGTCGGCGGCGCGGTCTTCGGCGCGGCCTGGGCCGCGATTCCGGCCTACCTGCAGGCCAGGCGCGGCAGTCACATCGTCATCACCACGATCATGTTCAACTTCATCGCCTCGGCGCTGCTGGTCTACCTGCTGGTCAATGTGCTCAAGACGCCCGAGAGCATGTCGCCCGAGACCGCCCGCTTCCCCGAAGGCGCGAAGCTTCCGAACGCCAGCATCCTCGCGCCGCTGGGCCTGCCGTTCCGGCCGTCGACGCCGCTGAACCTGGCCTTCGTGGTCGCGATCGTCTGCTGTTTCCTGGTCTGGCTGCTGATCTGGCGGACCCGGCTCGGCTATGCGATCCGCGCCTTCGGCCATTCCGAGCCGGCGGCGGTCTATGCCGGCATCTCGCCGGTGCGCGTCACCATGCTCACCATGCTGATCTCCGGCGCGCTGGCCGGGCTGATGGCGATCAACTCCGTCATGGGCGAGGCCGAGCGTCTCGTGCTCGACAGCGTCCAGGGCGCCGGGTTCATCGGCATCGCCGTGGCGCTGATGGGGCGGTCGCATCCGGTCGGCGTGTTCCTCGCGGCGCTCCTTTTCGGCGTGCTCTACCAGGGCGGCGCCGAGCTCGAATTCGAGATGCCGGCGGTCAGCCGCGAGATGATCGTGGTCATCCAGGCGCTCGTGATCCTGTTCACCGGTGCGCTCGACAACATGGTGCGGATGCCCGTCGAACGCTTCTTCCTGCACCGCCGCACGGGGCACCTCTGATGAGCCCGGCCGACATCCTGCCGATCCTCGATTCGGCGCTGCGGCTGGCGACGCCGCTGCTGCTTGCCTGCCTCGCCGGCCTGTTCTCCGAGCGCGCGGGCATCTTCGACATCGGTCTCGAGGGCAAGATGCTGGTCGCCGCCTTCTTTTCCGGTGCTGCGGCCGCGCTGACCGGGTCGGTCTGGCTCGGCCTGCTCGCCGGGGTCGCGGCGGCGATGGTCTTCTCGCTGATCCACGGGCTGGCCTCGATCACGTTCCGCGGCAATCAGCTCATCTCGGGGGTCGCGATCAACTTCCTCGCGTCCGGCCTGACCGTACTCATCGCGCAGGACTGGTTCAGCGCCGGCGGCCGCACGCCGGCCCTGACCGGCGGCGCGCGGTTCACATCGCTGACCCTGCCCGGCGCGAACGCCCTGCGCGACATGCCGCTCCTCGGACCGATCTATCACGACCTGATCTCGGGCCACTCGCTCCTCGTCTATGTCGCGCTTCTCTGCGTGCCGCTGACCTGGTGGATCCTGTTCCGCACCCGCTACGGCCTGCGCCTGCGCGCGGTCGGCGAGAACCCGGCGGCGGTCGACACGGCCGGCGTGTCGGTCGTGGGCCTGCGATATTCGGCTGTCCTGATCTGCGGATTGCTGACGGGTCTCGCGGGGGTCTATCTCGCGACCGCGCTCAATGCCGGCTTCGGCAAGGACATGACGGCGGGCCGTGGCTACATCGCGCTGGCGGCGCTGATCTTCGCCAAGTGGCGGCCCTGGTACGCGTTGATGGCGACGCTGCTCTTCGGTCTGCTCGAAGCGATCGCGATCCGGTTCCAGACGGTCGAAATCCTGGGCCTGACCATCCCGAACCAGTTCATGCAGGCGCTGCCCTACATTCTGACCGTGGTCATCCTCGCCGGTTTCGTCGGCAAGGCGGTCCCGCCGCGCGCCGGCGGCGAACCCTACGTGAAGGAGCGCTAGACGGGCGCCTTGTCAACCACAGCGGGAGGAGCTTAAGCCGAGCCCAATGCAGATCTACCTCCCCATCGCCGAGGTTTCGGTTAACTGGCTGCTCCTGCTGGGGCTGGGCGGACTTGTCGGAATCATGTCTGGCATGTTCGGCGTGGGCGGCGGGTTCCTGATCACGCCGCTGCTGTTCTTCGTGGGCATCCCCCCCGCGGTCGCCGTCGCAACCTCGGCGAACCAGATCGTGGCCGCCTCGATCTCGGGCGTGCTGGCGCATCTGCGCCGCAAGACCGTCGATCTCAGGATGGGGACCGTGCTGCTTGTCGGCGGCCTGATCGGAGCCGCGTTCGGGGTCCAGATCTTCAACATCCTGCGCGCCATGGGCCAGGTCGATCTGATGGTCCGGCTCTGCTACGTGGTGTTCCTCGGCGTGATCGGCGCGCTGATGTTCGTCGAGAGCCTGAACGCGATCCGGCGCGCGCGCAGGGGCGGACGCGCGGCACCCCGCCGGCGCCACAACTGGATCCACTCGCTGCCTTTCAAGATCAAGTTCCGCACCAGCGGACTCTATATCTCGGTCATTCCACCCATGATCGTCGGGCTTCTGGTCGGCGTTCTGGCCGCCATAATGGGCGTTGGCGGCGGTTTCATCATGGTTCCCGCGATGATCTACCTGCTCGGGATGCCGACCAAGGTGGTGATCGGCACGTCGCTCTTCCAGATCATCTTCGTCACCGCCTTCACCACGCTTCTCCACGCCGTCACGAACTACACCGTCGATGTCCTTCTCGCGCTGCTGCTCCTGGTTGGCGGCGTGATCGGCGCGCAATTCGGCACGATCATCGGCACGCGGCTCAAGGCCGAGCAGCTGAGGATCCTGCTCGCCCTCATGGTCCTGGCCGTCTGCGGCAAGCTCGCGCTCGACCTGCTGTTGCGCCCCGAGGACCTCTACTCGCTCAGTCCCGTCGTCTGATGCGCTGGCTCGCCGCTCTTCTCGCGCTGTGCTTCCCAGCCGCCGCCGAGAACGTCGTGGTCGACCTCAGCCAGAATCGCGTCTCGATCACCGCCGACTTCGACGGCTCCGAAATCCTGATCTTCGGTGCAATCAAGCGCGAAGAACCGATCGACCGCGACAGCCAGCTCGGCGTCATCATCACGGTCGCCGGTCCGTCGCAGCCCGTCCTGGTGCGCCGCAAATCGCGCGTGGCCGGAATCTGGGTCAATACCGCCTCCGTGGAGGTGGACGCCGCGCCCAGCTTCTACAGCGTCGCGACCAATGCGCCGCTGCCGCTGATCCTGCGCAACACCGAGAATCTGCGCCAACGGATCACGCCCAACCGCGCGATCCGGTCTGTCGGCGCACCCGACGACATCACCGACAGCTTCGCCTTCACCGACGCGCTGATCCGCCTTCGCAACAAGACGGGCCTCTACACGGTCGAGGAAGGCGGCATCATCGTCATGGAGGACACGCTCTTTCGCGCCTCGATCACGCTGCCCTCGAACCTCGTCGAGGGGAATTACACGGCGCGAATCTTTCTCACCCGGGGGGGCCGGGTCATCAACCGCTACCAGACGGTGATCTTCGTGCAGAAGGTCGGGCTGGAGCGGTTCCTCTACACCCTCTCGCGCGAAGATCCGCTGGTCTACGGAACCATGTCGCTCGTCCTGGCTGTGGTGGCGGGATGGGGGGCGTCGGCCGCCTTCCGCTACCTGCGCTCCTAGCCGCGGCCGATATAGGGCATCGTCGTCGCCATCACGGTCATGAACTGCACGTTCGCCTCGGGCGGCATCGTCGCCATGTGAAAGACCGAGCGCGCGGCGTCGGCCACGTCCATCATCGGCGCCGGCGCGGCGGAGGGGTCGACCGCCAGCCGCCGCCGCTCGAGCCCGTCCAGCAATTCGGTGCGCGCATTGCCGATGTCGATCTGTCCGCAGGCGATGCCGAAGGCCCGCCCGTCCAGGCTCAGCGTCCGGGTCAGCCCCGTCACCGCGTGCTTCGACGTCGTGTAGCAGACCGACCCCTCGCGCGGGACATGGGCCGAGATCGAGCCGTTGTTGACGATCCGCCCGCCCTGCGGGTCCTGCCGCCGCATCCGGGCGAAGGCCGCGCGCGCGCACAGGAACATGCCCGTCACGTTTACCCCCATCACCTGCGCGAAATCGGCGGGGGCGATCTCGTCGATCGGCGCCTGGGGCCCGAACACCCCGGCATTGTTGAAAAGCACGTCGAGCCGGCCGGTCGCCGCCACGAACGCATCGAACGCCGCATCGACGGCGCCCGCATCGGTCACGTCTGCCTCCAGCACCACGGCCCGCTCCCGCCCCGCCGCGACACGATCCAGCGCGTCTCGCCGCCGCGCCAGCAACCCGACCGTCCACCCGGCCTCGAGGAACAGCTCGGCGGTCGCGCGCCCGATGCCGCCGCTCGCCCCGGTGATCAGGATCGCGCCGCTCATGCCGCCGCCTTCGCCGGCACATTCAGATCGTCGGTGCCCAAGGGCCGGGTCGGGCGCGCCAGCCGGTTGCGCACCACCCACAGCAGGCGCGTCTGCGCCCGCGTGATCGCCACATAGGCCAGCCGTTTCCAGAGCGGCTGCCCCGCCTCGATCCGCCCCGCCCGGCTCGCGGCCCAGAGGTCGGGGGCAAAGACCTGCACATCCTCCCATTGCGAGCCCTGCGCCTTGTGGATCGTCACCGCCGCGCCGTGCAGGAAGGCCGCGCCCATGTTCGCGGCGAACGGGATGAACGGCTCCTCCTCGCCCGGCAGCTCGATCTTGATGATGCTGGCCGCGCCGACCTGCGGTTGCTCGGCGCCGACCACGTGCAGGCGCGAGAAGCCGGGCCGCTTGCCCGGCCCGAGGTAGATCACCTGCGCGCCCTTGATGAGGCCCCGCGCCTCCAGCTCGATGCGCCGCTTGCGGTGCTTGAGCGGCAGTTCGATCCCGTCGCAGATCAGCGGCTCGCCCGGCAGCAGCGCGTCGACACTCGCCCCGTGCGCCGCGCGGAACGCCTGGATCAGCCGGATGCGCGTCACGTTGCGCCAGACCAGCACCGGCGAGCGCGCCATCAGGTCGGCATCGACGCGCGGCGCCACCACGACCCGCTCGTCGCGCGACGCCGCCTCCTCGATCATCGCCTCGAACCGCTCGAAGGTCAGCTCGTCGTCGGCCAGCGCGTGCGCCAGGTCCAGGATCGGGTTGTCCGCCGCCTGCCGGTGGATGCGGCTGAGATGCAGCTTCTGCGCGTCCTTCAGCCCGTCGAACACCATCGCCCCCGACTCGCCCACGGGCGCGAGCTGCGCCGGGTCGCCGAACAGGATCAGCGTCGAGAAGATCTCGCGCAGATCGGCCAGCTGCCGGCTGTCGAGCATCGAGGCCTCGTCCACGAACCCGATGTCGAGCGGGTCGTCGCGCCGCTTCCACCCCTTGATGAAGTCCGACCCGCGCAGTCCCGCCGCCGCCAGCGCGCCCGGCACCGACTTGTGGGTCTGGTAAAACGCATGCGCCCGGTCGAGCGCCGCGTCGTCCAGCGCCTCGACCTCGGGGCGCGTGCCGCTCCCGGCCAGCCACTCGGCGATCTTCTCGTATTCGGGGTCGTAGACGGGGGTGTAGAGGATACGGTGGATGGTCGTTGCCGGCACGCCGCGCAGACGCAGCACGCTCGCGGCCTTGTTGGTCGGCGCCAGGATCGCCAGCGTCCGCCGCTCGCGCCGGCGCCGGCCCTCCCAGTCGCCGCTGACCGTCTCGACCCCGGCCTCGCCCAGCGCCGCGGCCAGCCGCGCCAGCAGCATCGTCTTGCCCGACCCCGCCTTGCCGATGATCGCGAGAACCGCGTCCTCGCCCTCTCCCGGCGGACCGAGCTTGCCGGAAGCGAGGTCGATGCCCGCCGATTTCAGCGTCGCGGCCACAAGGTCGGCGGCCGCCTGCTGGTCATGCGAATACTCGGGCGAATGGGGCGTGGCGGCATCCATGGGGCGCGAGCTTACGGCCACGCGCCGTCTGCCGCCAGACGCGATGCGCGGCTCAGATCTCGGCCGTGGCGGTATCCCGGCCGACCTCGAGCACCCTCTCCATCTCGGCCATGGACAGGCCGAAGGAATGGCGGAACCAGGCGCGCGACTGCTCCTCGGTGACGCCGACCTTCTCGAGCACCGGTCCGCGGGCCTCGGGCTTGAAATCCCACAGGCCGACGCCGATCCGGTCGCGCCCGGTGCCGGAGGAGCCGACGACGTCCGGCTCCACGTTCAGCAGGCGATAGATCCGCTCCATCCGCGAATCGAAGACACCGACGAAGTGCTTGAGACGAAACGTTTCCATCAACTCCCCGGCCCCGAGAACGAGCGCCGCCGACGCCCGCCGGTCGGCCTTCGGCGCCAGACAGAACCGGGTGCATTCCCAGATCAGCGGGCTCGTGATCTTCACCCCGCCGGTAAGGTGGCGAAAGTGGTCGTTCACCATGGTCGGACCGGTGGTCGGCAGGAACCGCATCGAGCCGCCGTGGCGCCCGTCGTCATCCTCCCAGACGATGTAGAGCGGGTTCTCGTCGTCGTATTCGTCGCGTTCCTCGCCCTGCTCGTCGACCTTCACCTGCCAGCCCAGCCGCCGATGGAACTGCTCGGCCCGGTCGCGGAACATCGTGTCGCGAAGCGTGGGGAAATGGTGCAGGGCGTCGGCGTAGATGTAGCGAAGCATGGGTGGCGTCCTCTCCGTCGGTGCTGACGGAAAGGTCGACCAGCGTGCTGAAGCGCGCCCTAAGCCGGCGTTCGCTCCCCCCGCAACATCCCGGATTTCAGACGACGATGAGGCCCTGGCTCAACGCCCGCGCCACTGCATGGGTCGTGTTCAGCGCCCCCAGCTTGTGCCGTGCCGTCTCGATATAGACGCGCAGCGTATGCTCCGAAATCGACAGCTCCTCGGCCGCCTGCGCCCGGCTCCGGCCCTTGGCCAGAAGGGTCAGCGCGCTCAACTCTCGCGGCGACAGGCTGGCATCCGGGCTCAGGTCCTTGGCATCGAATTCCAGCGCCTTGCTGTTGAAATCGTGGGCGATCATCAGGAGGTCGCGCCCGCGCTCGTGGATGAACGCCGCCCACTCGTCGTCCGTTGCGTCCTGGCTGAGCGTGAACAGCGCGAATTGGCCGCTTGGTCCGCGAATCGGGATCGAGTAGCCCTGGTTGCCGACCCCGTGCTTCACCGCGTCCGCCAGAAAGCCCCGCGCCGCCTTCGACGACCAGTCGAGTTCCTTCCAGTTGACCGGGTGGAAGCGGCGGAAGCAGCCGAGGATCACCGGGTCGATATGGAGGTAGTCCTTCTCCACGTAGCGATCGACCCATTCGGACCCGTAGGTGCCGACGCCGTATCTCTCGCCCACATTGTTGACCCAGTGGTAGACGATGTGCCGCACGTCCAGCAGGTCGCGCAGCTCGACGGTCAGTTTCTGAAGGTCCTCAAGCGTTACCGCCTGCTGAAGCCGACCAATGAAGTTTTCCAGTTGGCTCTGCGCCTGCACCGATTGGTCCTGCTTCCCTGGCCTCGACCGAAGAAATCTCCGCCGCCGCAATCAGCTTGGCTTCATCGAGATGCTCGGCCAGAACGGTAAGGTCATTCTTTACCGCGAACGTCCTGAGATCCGAGAGGACGTCGATGATCCAGTCATGTGCCATCGGAGCTTTCCCGCTATGGTTAACGTCAGGGCGCAACCATAACAAGATCAGGGATTGCCGAATATTCGCGGATATTTACTCCCCCGAAATAGCGAGGCCATGGCTCGGGAAGCCTCTGGCCTCGCGAAGTTTCAGTGGCCGGCCTCCAGCACATCCTCGAGCGTGCGGAGCCCTGTGCGCGGGGCCTGGACGAGCACGGCCATGTTTCCCGGCTTGTGCTCGTTGCGGCGCATCTTCACGTGCGCCGCCGGGATCTCATCCCAGGGAAACACCTCTGACATGCAGGGGTCAAGCCTTCTCTCAACCATAAGCTGATTGGCGGAACTCGCCTGCTTGAGGTTGGCGAAATGGCTGCCCTGCACCCGCTTCTGGTGCATCCAGAGATAGCGCGCGTCGAGCGTCAGGTTGTAGCCCGTCGTCCCGGCGCAGATCACCACCATGCCGCCCTTCTTGCAGATGAACACGCTGACCGGGAACGTCGCCTCGCCGGGATGCTCGAACACCATGTCGACGTTGTTGCCCTTGCCGGTGATGTCCCAGATCGCCTTGCCGAACTTGCGCACCTCGCCGAACCAGGCCTTGTACTCGTCGGTGTTCACCGTCGGCATCTGGCCCCAGCAATCGAAGTCCTTGCGGTTCAGCACGCCCTTGGCGCCGAGGCTCATCACGAACTCGCGCTTGTCCTCGTCGCTGATCACGCCGATCGCGTTCGCCCCGGCCGTGTTGATCAGCTGGATCGCGTAGGAGCCGAGGCCGCCCGACGCGCCCCAGACCAGCACGTTCTGCCCCGGCTTCAGCTCGTGCGGCTTGTGCCCGAAGAGCATCCGGTAGGCCGTGGCCAGCGTCAGCGTGTAGCACGCGCTCTCTTCCCAGGTCAGGTGCCTCGGCCGCCGCATCAATTGCTGCGCCTGGACGCAGGTGAACTGCGCGAACGACCCGCCCGGCGTCTCGTAGCCCCAGATCCGCTGGGAGGGGCGAGAACATCGGGTCGCCGCCGTTGCACTCCTCGTCGTCGCCGTCGTCCTGGTTGCAATGGATGACGACCTCGTCGCCCACCTTCCAGCGCTTCACCTTGTCGCCCACGGCCCAGACGATGCCCGACGCGTCCGACCCGGCGATGTGGTACGCGGCCTTGTGCACGTCGAACGGGCTGATCGGGATGCCGAGGCCGGCCCAGACGCCGTTGTAGTTCACCCCCGCCGCCATCACGAGCACCAGCACTTCGTGGCTGTCGGGGCGCGGCACGTCCACGACCTCGAGCTGGAACGACTTGTCGGGCTCGCCGTGGCGCTCGCGCCGGATCGCCCAGGCATGCATCTGGCGCGGCACATAGCCCATGGGCGGGATCTCACCCATCTCGTAGAGGTCCTTCTCCACCGCCTCGTAACTCAGGATCGGGGCGTCCGTGTCCAGTGCCATCCTCAAAAACCTCCGCCATTAACCATGCCGCGCCGCAGCACAGCGACCCCCGGATACCGACGCTTTAGCAAGTTTGCAACCCATTCATGGCGTGTTTCGGAAATTTTATTGCGCTGACTTTCGCGCAACCCCGCCGAAGCTTTGCGGCGAGGGAGCTTCACGCAAGATGGCGCCCGCTCGGAGGCGCCGCAACGCAGCGACTGGACACGCAAGAATATTTCCCTTACCCCCGATGCCGAACTAAGATTTGTGCGAGGTGCCCAAGATGACCGACACCCCCCACCGCGACCGCCCGTGGCTGTTCCGCACCTATGCCGGCCATTCCACCGCGCGCGCCTCCAACGCCCTCTACCGCGCGAATCTCGCCAAGGGGCAGACCGGGCTTTCCGTCGCCTTCGACCTGCCCACCCAGACCGGCTACGACAGCGACCACGAGCTCGCGCGCGGCGAGGTCGGCAAGGTCGGCGTGCCCGTCTGCCACCTGGGCGACATGCGCACGCTCTTCGACGCGATCCCGCTCGAGCAGATGAACACCTCGATGACGATCAACGCCACCGCGCCCTGGCTGCTGGCGCTCTACGTCGCCGCCGCCGAGGAGCAGGGCGCCGACATCGCCGCGCTGCAGGGCACGGTGCAGAACGACATCATCAAGGAATACCTCTCCCGCGGCACCTACATCTGCCCGCCCGAACCCTCCTTGCGCATGATCACCGACGTCGCCGCCTGGACCCGCGAGCACCTGCCGCGCTGGAACCCGATGAACGTCTGCTCCTACCACCTGCAGGAGGCCGGCGCGACGCCCGAGCAGGAGCTGGCCTACGCGCTGGCCACCGCCACCGCCGTCCTCGACGACCTGCGCGCCAAGGTCCCGGCGGAGCACTTTCCCGCAGATGGTCGGCCGCATCTCCTTCTTCGTGAACGCCGGCATCCGCTTCGTCACCGAACTTTGCAAGATGCGCGCCTTCACCGAGCTCTGGGACGAGATCTGCCGCGACCGCTACGGCATCGACGACCCGAAATACCGCCGCTTCCGCTACGGCGTGCAGGTCAATTCCCTCGGCCTCACCGAGCAGCAGCCCGAGAACAACGTCCCCCGCATCCTCATCGAGATGCTGGCGGTCACGCTGTCGAAGAACGCCCGCGCCCGCGCCGTCCAGCTTCCCGCCTGGAACGAGGCGCTGGGCCTGCCCCGCCCGTGGGACCAGCAATGGTCGCTGCGCATGCAGCAGATCCTCGCCTACGAGACCGACCTTCTGGAATACGGCGACCTCTTCGACGGCAACCCGGCCATCGAGGCCAGGGTCGCCAGCCTCAAGGCCGCCGCCCGCGACGAACTCGGCCAGATCGACGCCATGGGCGGCGCCACCCGCGCGATCGAGCACATGAAGGCCCGCCTCGTCGAGTCCAACGCCGGCGCATCGCCCGGATCGAGAGCGGCGAAACCACCGTGGTCGGCGTCAACCGCTGGACCGACGGCGAGCCCAGCCCGCTCACCACCGGCCCCGACGCCATCATGACCGTCGATCCCGCCGCCGCCGCCGACCAGCTCGCCCGCCTCACCAGGTGGCGGCGCGAGCGCAACGAGTGCGCCGTTCACGCCGCGCTCGCCGACCTGCGCTCCGCCGCCGCCTCGGGGCACAACATCATGCCCGCCTCCATCGCCGCCGCGAAGGCCGGGGCGACGACCGGCGAATGGGGCGAGGTCGTGCGCCAGTCCTTCGGCCAGTACCGCGCCCCCACCGGCGTCAGCCGCAGCCCCTCGAATCGCACCGAGGGCCTCGACGAGATCCGCGCCGAGGTCGACGCCGTCTCGACCCGCCTCGGCGCCCGGCTCAAGCTCCTCGTGGGCAAGCCCGGCCTCGACGGCCATTCCAACGGCGCCGAGCAGATCGCGTCCCGCGCCCGCGATTGCGGCATGGAGATCGACTACCAGGGCATCCGCCTCACCCCGGCCGAGATCGTCGCGGCCGCCCGCGACGGCGCCCATGTCATCGGCCTGTCGATCCTCTCCGGCAGCCACCTGCCGCTGGTCGAGGACGTCCTCGCCCGCCTCGCGATGCCGGCCTCGGCCATGTGCCCGTCATCGTCGGCGGCATCATCCCCGACGCCGACGCCGAGCGCCTGCGCGCCATGGGCGTCGCCCGCATCTACACCCCCAAGGACTTCGCCCTGAACACCATCATGGCCGACATCGTGTCCCTCGCCGACGTGAACGCCGTCGCCGCAGAGTAACACGGCACGGCGCTCCCGGAGGCCTCGTGCCGACCCGGGGGCCCGAGCGGCGACGCTCCTGTCCCGCGCCGGGTCCGGCCGCCGCCCCTGGGCCGTCCCGCTTCGGATTCCACCCCCCGGCATCCGCCTCTCCTCCGACGCGCAACACGCCCCCGCGCGCCATCTTGGCCCCGGCCATCGGACGGCGTTGCGCGGCCGTTGCGTGCGTTCGTAAATACAGATGCAATACAGGGTGCAATACGCCCAGCAATCATGGATATTCCTGCGATCCGCAGCTTGAGGAAGGGATCAGCCGTGAGCATCCATATCGGCGCCGAAAAGGGCCAGATCGCTGAAACGGTCCTGCTTCCGGGCGACCCCTACAGGGCGCGCTGGGCCGCCGAGACCTTTCTGGACGGGGCCGAACTGGTCAACGAAGTCAGGGGGATGCTGGGCTACACGGGAACCTGGAACGGGCATCGCGTGACGATCCACGGCACGGGCATGGGCATGCCGTCGCTGTCGATCTACGTCAACGAGCTGATCCGCGACCACGACGCGCAGACGCTCATCCGCATCGGCTCCTGCGGCGCCATGCAACATTCGGTCAAGCTGCGCGACGTCATCCTCGCCATGACCGCCACGACCATGTCCACCCCCTCCCGCGGCATCTTCCGCGAGCTTTCCTATGCCCCCTGCGCCGATTTCAAACTCCTGCAGGCGGCATGGAAAAGCGCTGAATCAAAGGGAGTTACGGCCCATGCCGGCGGGATCTACTCGTCGGACGTCTTCTACGACGAGCGGGCCGACCTGTCCGAACAGATGGTTCGCCACGGCATCCTCGGCGTCGAGATGGAGGCCGCCGAACTCTACACGCTTGCCGCCCGACATGACCGCCGCGCGCTCGCCGTGCTCACCGTCTCGGATCATCTGCTGACGGAAGAAGCCCTGCCCGCATCCGAGCGCGAGAAAAGCTTTGGCGACATGGTCGAGATCGCGCTTCACGCCGCCTTCGACTGATCCATCACAGCCCGCCAGATGTCCTCTGGACCCCTTCTTGCAACCCGAGGATGGCGGCTCGGGTTCAGCGGCGCTGATGTTCCCGATCCGCCGCATTCGCGAATGACCAGCAGGGGAATCCCGGCCGAGGACCGACGGCGCCCGGGTTTGTCCGCATATTCCACCGGGGGCGCCGCGATGCCGGTCGAAACGGCATCCGCAATCTCAGCGCGCTGCTCATCTGCGGCTCAGCCTGCGCGGGCGCGGCGGTCCCCTTGCTCCCCTCGATATCTCTTCAGAGCGAGCGTTCGACCATCATCTTCTTGATGTCCTGGATCGCTTTGGCCGGGTTCAGGCCCTTGGGACAGGTCTTCGTGCAGTTCATGATCGTGTGACAGCGGTAGAGCTTGAACGGGTCTTCCAGATCGTCCAGCCGCTCGCCAGTCGCCTCGTCGCGGCTGTCGACGATCCAGCGGTGCGCCTGCAACAGCGCCGCCGGTCCGAGGTACCGGTCGCCGTTCCACCAGTAGCTCGGGCACGACGTCGAGCAGCAGGCGCAAAGAATGCATTCATAGTGCCCGTCAAGCTTGCGCCGGTCTTCGATCGACTGTTTCCACTCTTTCTGCGGCGGGTTCGACTTGGTTTCGAGCCACGGCATGATACTGGCATGCTGGGCGTAGAAATGCGTCAGATCGGGGATCAGATCCTTGACCACCGGCATGTGCGGCAGCGGATAGATCTTCACGTCGCCGGATATCTCCTCGAGCCCGTAGATGCAGGCCAGCGTGTTGATCCCGTCGATGTTCATCGCGCACGAGCCGCAGATTCCCTCGCGGCAGGACCGGCGAAACGTCAGCGTGGGATCGATCTCGTTCTTGATCTTGATGAGCGCGTCCAGAATCATCGGCCCGCAATTGTCCATGTCGACGAAATAGGTGTCGACACGCGGGTTCTCACCGTCGTCCGGGCTCCAGCGATAGACCTGGAACTTGCGCACGTTGGTCGCGCCCTCCGGCTTGGGCCAGGTCTTGCCGGTCCGGATGCGGCTGTTCTTGGGCAGGTTCAACTGGACCATTGGGCTCTCCTCACATCGTCGCCCCGGCGACACCGACAGTCGCGAGGCATTGCAGGGTCGCCGGACGCGAGGCGACCGCGATGATGGCGTTGTACGTCTCTGGCGTCAGGCCGGTAATTGCCGCACGCGCAAAGGTGTTGAGTTCGGACAGACCCGAATTGTCGATGACGCAATCGGTCACGGCTTCGGCCGGGAGACCCGGGAAGCGCTCCGCGACGATGGGCCGAACCACGTTGCGCGCCGTTTCACGGGCGATCTGCTCCTGCGTCATGGGGATGCACGCGGCCAGAACCAGCGGCGACAACAGAGCGATGGCGCGCCAGGTCCGCATCAGAACTCCGAGACGGGACGCGGATCGGCGCAGGGCGCAGACGGCTCGCCCGGGTCGAACCACAGTCGAGACCGTCAGGTCGAAATCCGAGACCATCCCCTCGTTGCTGACGCCCATCTCCGCCGTACCCCCGATCGACGCGCTGACCGGCCCGGCGCCCATGCACAGACCCGGCGGACGCGAAGGTTGCGCCGCGCAGGCCGTCAAGAGCACCGTGGTCAGAGCCGGGACGCACGCCGCTCGCCTCAATAGACCCGGGCCTTGGGCGCGATCTTCTTCAGATCGATCCCGCCCGCGTCATGTTCGCTCAGCGGGTCCATGTGGACCGGCCTGTAGGTCAGTTCCACCCCGCCATTCACCCACGCGAGAGTATGCTTGCGCCACTCGTCGTCGTTGCGGTCGGGGTAATCCTCGTGGGCGTGGGCGCCCCGGCTTTCCTTGCGCGCCTCCGCGCTGACGATGGTGGCCAGAGCGTTCGGCATCAGATTGGTCAGCTCCAGCGTCTCCATCAGGTCGGTGTTCCAGATGAGCGAGCGGTCGGTCACGTGCAGATCGTCGACCTTGGCCGCGACGGCCTTCATCTTGTCGACGCCTTCGGAAAGCGTCTTGTCGGTGCGGAAGACGGCAGCGTCCTGCTGCATGGTCTTCTGCATTTCGAGACGCAGTTCGGCCGTCGGCGTCCCGCCCTTGGCCTGGCGCAGCCCGTCGAACCTGTCGAGCGCCTTGTCGACGCTGGCCGTGTTGACCGGACGCGGCGCCTCGGAGGCATCGACGATCTCGCCGGCGCGGATGGCCGCGGCGCGGCCGAAGACCACGAGGTCGATCAGGCTGTTGGAGCCGAGGCGGTTGGCCCCGTGCACGCTCGCGCACCCGGCCTCGCCCACAGCCATCAGGCCCGGTGCAATCCGGTCCGGCTCGCCCTCGGTCGGGTTGAGCACCTCGCCCCAGTAGTTCGTGGGAATGCCGCCCATGTTGTAGTGCACCGTCGGCAGGACGGGGATCGGCTCCTTGGTCAGGTCGACCCCGGCGAAGATCCGCGCGCTCTCGGAGATGCCGGGCAGACGCTCCGCCAGCGTTTCCGGCGGCAGGTGATTGAGGTGCAGATGGATGTGGTCGTTGTCGGGGCCCACGCCGCGCCCCTCGCGGATCTCCATCGTCATGCAGCGGGAGACCACGTCGCGCGACGCCAGATCCTTGTAGGTCGGCGCGTAGCGTTCCATGAACCGCTCACCCTCGGAATTGGTGAGGTAACCGCCCTCGCCGCGCGCGCCCTCGGTGATCAGGCACCCCGCGCCGTAGATGCCGGTCGGGTGAAACTGCACGAACTCCATGTCCTGGAGCGGCAGGCCCTGACGCGCCACCATGCCGTTGCCATCGCCAGTGCAGGTGTGGGCCGAGGTGGCGCTGAAATAGGCACGCCCGTAGCCGCCCGTGGCGAGCACGGTCATCTTGGCGTTGAAGACGTGCATCGTGCCGTCCTCGAGGTTCCAGGCGACAACGCCCTGGCATTGCCCGTCCTCGGACATGACAAGGTCGATGGCGAAGTATTCAACGAAGAACTCGGCCTTCTGCTTGACGCTCTGACCATAGAGCGTGTGCAGGATGGCGTGCCCGGTGCGGTCCGCGGCGGCGCAGGTGCGCTGCACCGGGGGGCCCTCGCCGAACTCGGTCGTGTGGCCGCCGAAAGGGCGCTGGTAGATGCGTCCGTCCTCCGTCCGGCTGAACGGCACGCCGTAATGTTCGAGCTCGTAGACCGCCTTGGGGGCCTCGCGGGCCAGGTATTCCATCGCGTCGGTGTCGCCGAGCCAGTCCGACCCCTTCACGGTGTCGTACATGTGCCACTGCCAGTGGTCGGGTCCCATGTTGCCGAGGCTGGCGGCGATGCCGCCCTGTGCCGCGACCGTGTGGGAGCGCGTCGGAAAGACCTTGGTGACACAGGCGGTGCGCAGCCCCTGCTCTGCCATGCCCAGCGTGGCGCGCAGGCCGGAGCCGCCGGCGCCCACCACCACAACGTCGTAATCATGCGTCTGATATTCGTAGGCAGCCATGTCGTTCCCCTCAGATCGCCAGCCGGACAAGCGCGAACAGCCCCGTCGCCGCCGCGGCGTAGCTCACCCCGATCATCAGGACGATGAGCGCCTTGCGGGTGAACCCTTGCGAATAGTCCTCGATAAGCACCTGCACGCCCTGCCGGAAGTGGACGAACCCCACCAGGATCGTCAGCGCCGCCACGATGGCCGGGAAGGGACGCGAATAGTAGAGCACCGCCTCTTCCCACGGCAGGCCCAGCGCCCGCCCGAACGTGAAGACGAAGAGCGGCACCAGCACCAGCAGGGCCACGGAACTCTTCGTCATCGACCAGAAATGTTCCGTCCCCGATTTGGCGGAGCCGAGGCCCGAGGCACGCTTGCGGTCGGTCAGGTAGGCCATCGTCGGTCCCCTCAGATCACGAAAACGGTCAGAAGCGTCAGCACGACCGAACCGCCGATCACGGCCCAGCCCAGCGTTTCAGCCTCCTTGAGGTCGAGCATGCGGCCGGTGTCCCAGATGAGGTGCCGCAGGCCAGCCAGCGTGTGGTACCAGAGCGCCCAGAGCGACAGGAACATGACCAGATCGCCGAACCACGAAGTGATCACGCCGTTGGCCGTCGCGTAGGCTTCCGGCCCGCTGGCGGCCGCCAGGAACCACCACACGATCAACAGCGCCGCGACAAGAAGCGCGTTTCCGGTGACGCGGGTCAGGATCGACGTCGCTGAGGTCAACTGCAGTCGGTAGACGCTCAGATGCGGCGAAAGCGGGCGATTGCCCCGATTGACGTCGGCCATGGCCGTTCCCTCCGTCCCTTGCAGCGCCTTCCAGCGGCTTCGGTCTTGTTGATAGACCATTTTTCGCGCGTGTCACGAGGGGCTCGGCTGCTTCTCGCGGGTTTTTCGCTGCACGCGCCTCAATTCGCCGCACTCGTGATCACATGCGCTCGGCGCGTGATCACAAGTCCCGGCGAGGCATCGCGGCCCAGAGGTCGAGATCGAGCAGGATGCCCTCCCGATAGCGCCGATCGTCATCGCGAACCCGTCCCGGCTCGGTTCCCGCGCGCGCCGCCACCAGTCGCAGGCGTACCGCTCCCGCCCCAGGCGCCGGCGCCTCGGCCTTGTCCAGAACCTCGGTCCAGGCGGTGACGGTATCTCCGGCGAAACAGGGCGCAACGTGGGAGCCGGCATTGAGCGCGAGGACCGGTTGCGCATTCGCCAGCCCGTTGAACGACAATGCCCGCGCCAGGCTGATGACGTGGCCGCCATAGACCAGCCGCTTCGCGTCCTCGCGCTGGGTCGCGTCGAAATGCACCCTGGCGGTGTTCTGCCACAGGCGCGTGGCCAACATGTGCTCGGCCTCTTCGATCGTGACCGCATCGACGTGGTCGATGATCCGGCCCGGCGCGAGGTCTTCCCAGAAAACGTCGTCGCCCGCCAGCGCCGCATCGTAGCTCGTGAAATCGAGCCCGGACGCCACCACAAGGTCCGCGGGATCGACGACGGGCGCGAGGTCGGGCACCACCGGCTCGGGCGCGGGCGCCCCGGTATCGGCCTTCCGTACCATCACCCAGCGCACATAGCTCAGAACGACCTCGTCACGCTGGTTCAACCCGGTCGTGCGGACATACACCACTCCGGTCTTGCCGCTGGAATTCTGCTTGAGGCCGATCACCTCGCTCTCGGCGCGCAGGGTGTCACCGGGAAGGACCGGCACCAGCCAGCGTCCCTCGGCATAGCCGAGATTGGCCACCGCGTTCAGGCTGATGTCGGGAACCGTCTTGCCGAAGACCGTGTGGAAGACGATCCACTCGTCGAGCGGCGCGGGATCGAGGCCGCAGGACGCCGCGAACGCATCGGACGAGGCCAGAGCATGGCGCGAGGGGTAGAGCGCGTGATAAAGGGCCCGCTCGCCGCCGGACAAAGTTCGGGGAACTGCGTGACGGATCACCTCGCCGAGACGGTAATCCTCGAAGAAACGACCGCGGCTCATTGCTCCCCCAGCTTCATCGACGGATCATAGGGCCGCTCGACCTCCTTCGTCACCGCCTGGGCGCAGCGCATCACGCCTGCCGCCGTGTCGAACGCGTAGGCCGGGCTGCCATGCAACTTCCAACCCTTCGCCAGCGCATCGGAGACCTTGTGACAGAATGCCGAGCTATCCTCGCCGCTCAGGAGCCGGTAGAGCGTCATGCCGGGAACGGCCAGACGCCGAGCCAGGCGTGAACTGCCGCGATCACCGCGAAGACCACCAGCGAGATGAGGGTCAGCCGGATGTCGCCCGCAATGGTACCGCCGGTGAAGGGCGCGGGCCGCGGCTCCCGCCGGTTGATCAGCACGATCTCGGTCCCGGCCCAGATCAGCAGGACGCCCCACATCACGATCGAGGCAAGGTCGCCGTTCACCATCAGGTGCGCGATGCACCACAGGCTGAAGCCCGTCAGCTGGGGATGGCGCATCTTGCCGCGAAGACGGCTCTTGGAATTGCCGACCCCGAACAGGAACACCGCCACCAGATTGAGAAGGTTGTTGATATGGATCGTCCAGGCGGGCGGCGTCCAGACGAAGGTCCAGTCCGCCGCGCGGTAGCCGATCACCATCAGCACGATCGACAGGACGAGCAGCACCGCGAAGATGCCTTTCGACTTGTCGCCGAAGCGCGCTGTCAGCGCCGCGCGCCGTTCAGGGGCAACGCGCTTGAAGAGATGCGCGCCGGACCACAACAACAGGCCAAGGATCAACCAGAACATCATGCATCCTCCAGAGCGCGGATCGCCTCGGCCCGCGCCAGGGTCGCGCGGGCGGTTTCCACATGCAGGTTTTCCACGATCCGTCCCTCGACCACGGCGACCCCCTGCCCCGACGCCTCGACCTCTTCGAACGCCGCGATCTGACGTTGGGCCAGAGCGACCTCGTCTTCGGTCGGCGCGAAGACATCGTTGGCGATGTCGAGCTGTGCCGGATGGATGAGCGTCTTTCCGTCCATCCCCAGATCCCGGCCCTGCTCGCATTCAGCGCGCAATCCGTCCCCGTCCCTGAAGGCGTTGTAGACCCCGTCGACGCAGACGATCCCGGCATTCCGCGCCGCGAGCAGCGCGATCTGCAGCGAGGCCATCAGCGGCAGGCGATCGGGCCGGCTGCGGCACCCCAGTTCCTTGGCGAGATCGTTCGTGCCCAGAACGAAGCCGCTCATCCCCGGCGCGGTGGCGATCTCGCGCGCGTTGAGCACGCCGCGCGGCGTCTCGATCATTGCCCAGATCGGCAGGTCGCCCGTCACCTTGCGGGCATCCGCGACGCCCTCCGCGTCGCCGACCTTCGGCAGAAGGACCGCATCACACGCCATGCCCGCGACCGCCTCGAGATCGGCAGCACCCCACGCCGTATCGGCACCGTTGACGCGCACGATCCGGGTCCGCGCGCCATAACCTCCCTCGGCCAGGGTGCGCAGGAGCGTCTCGCGCGCCTCGGCCTTTTCCTCGGGCGGAACGGCATCCTCGAGATCGAAGATGATCGCGTCGCAGGTCAGCCCCCGGGCTTTCTCCAGCGCACGCGGCTTGGACGCGGGAATGTAGAGCACCGACCGCCAGGGCCTCATGTCGTGCTGCATGACTCCGGTCCCCTCGCAACAAAACTGCGCGGACATTGCCCCGCGGCACAGCATTCTGCAAGTGCGAAGGTTTGGTGGGCCTGCGGCGAGATGTTGCCTGCGAACGCGCGCCGGCGCGCGCCGGGTTATCCCCGCGAAAACCGGACCGGCCGCACCTTGCGTACGCACCCTATTCCCTGACGGAGAGACGCGATGCCAGAACGCCCCTTCCTCATCCTGTCCTTCGGCATCGGCGCCCTTCTCCTGGCGACGCACCATGCCTTCGCCATGCCTGCCCCGGGTCTGCCCGCACCCGCGGCCGAGCGGATGGCGGCGCGCTAGGTCAGCGCGTCCCACACGAGTTTCGCGCCCGTGCAGGTCAGCAGCAGGTAGGTGATTCCGAAAAAGGCCCGCTCGGGCACGAGCCGATGCGCCACCACCCCGAACCACGCGCCCAGCAGCGCGAACGGCGCCAGCATCGCATCGGCAAGCAGGCTCCAGCTCGTGAACACGCCCAGCATCGCATAGGGCACCGCCTTGGCGATGTTGACGACCCAGAATGTCAGAACCGTGGTCGCCTGGTAGGTCGTCTTCGACAGCCCCTGCGACAGAAGGTAGACAGCCACCGGCGGTCCGCCCGCATGACTGACGAAGCTGGTGAACCCCGCGATCAGTCCGGTCATCGCGCCGACCCACGGCGGGTAGGGCTGCGTCAGGGTCAGGATCAGGCCCAGGCGTCTGGCAAGCTGCCAGAACACGAAGCCCAGCGCCACGGCACCGATCAGCAGCCTCAGCAGATCCGCGTCCGCCACCCTGTAGAACGCCGCCCCCAGCGCCACCCCGGGAATGCCCCCCACGATCAGCCGCCGCGCATCGTGCCAGCTCCAGAGCCGCCAGTAGGGCCGCAGCGTGGCCGCATCCACCAGCATCAGCAGCGGCAGCATCATCCCCAGCGCCACGGCGGGCGGCAATATCATCGCCAGAAGCGGAGTCGCCGCGAACGCCGCGCCCGACCCGAACCCGCCCTTCGACATGCCCGCGAACGTCACCGCCGGGATTGCCAGCGCGAAAAAGGTCAGGTCGAATTGGGGCATGCCGTCCATCCGCGCAGCAATAGGACTCCGCCGCGCGCAGGGGAAGACGCCTTGGCGCCCTCCCTCCACCTTGCGCGCGTCGCGCCGGAGGGCTAGGCGTTGCCGCGCCAATTCTGAAGAGGGGAGTTCACCGCCCATGGCCAGACCCAAGATCGCCCTGATCGGCGCGGGACAGATCGGCGGCACGCTTGCGCATCTCGTCGCGCTCAAGGAACTCGGGGATGTCGTGATGTTCGACATTTCCGATGGAACGCCGCAGGGCAAGGCGCTGGACATTGCCGAAAGCGGCCCGTCCGAGCGTTTCGACGCGCATCTGAAAGGTACCACCGACTACGCCGACATCGCCGGCGCCGACGTCTGCATCGTCACCGCCGGTGTGCCGCGCAAGCCCGGCATGAGCCGCGACGACCTGCTCGGCATCAACCTGAAGGTGATGAAGTCGGTCGGGGAAGGCATCAAGGCCAACGCGCCCGACGCCTTTGTCATCTGCATCACCAACCCGCTCGACGCGATGGTGTGGGCGCTGCGCGAATATTCCGGCCTCCCGCACGAGAAGGTCTGCGGCATGGCCGGCGTGCTCGACAGCGCGCGCTTCCGCCATTTCCTGAGCCTCGAGTTCGGGGTCTCGATGAAGGACGTCACCGCCTTCGTCCTCGGCGGTCACGGCGACACGATGGTGCCGCTGGCCCGCTATTCCACGGTCGCCGGCATTCCGCTGCCGGATCTGGTCAAGATGGGCTGGACCACCGAGGACTCGCTCGACGCAGTGGTGCAGCGCACCCGCGACGGCGGCGCCGAGATCGTCGGATTGCTGAAGACCGGCAGCGCCTACTACGCCCCGGCAACCGCCGCGATCGAGATGGCGGAGGCCTATCTCAAGGACCAGAAGCGGGTCCTGCCCTGTGCCGCATGGGTGGACGATGCCTATGGCCTCAAGGGCATGTATGTGGGCGTGCCGACCATCATCGGCGCGGGCGGGATCGAGCGCGTCGTGGCGATCGAACTCGATCGCGACGAGCAGACCATGTTCGACAAGTCGGTCGAGGCCGTGCGCGGTCTCGTCGAGGCCTGCCAGGGCATAGACGACAAGCTCGGGGCCTGACCCCGCCGGAGAAGCGCGGGCACCAGCTTGCGCTTCTCCCGACCCGGCGCCGCCGGGCGCGGCGCCCCACGGCGCTCTGGCGCAGCCCCGCTTCCACAATTCGTGAGTGATTCGAACGCCCCCCGGCGCTCTGCTCCCGAGGGCGTTCCGACGGCGGTCGTTGTGATCACAGCCCCGCAGCGTGTGATCACAGGCCCGACTTTTCTGCCGCATCCGCGACTTTTGCGGGGACAATTCCGTTCAACTCGCCGCTCTGCTATGTCAAAGACCCAGGAGAACCAGGTCACGACAACGGAGCTGCTGGGATGAACATTCACGAATACCAGGCGAAGGCGCTCCTGCGCTCCTATGGCGCGCCCGTCTCGGACGGTCGCATCGTCACCCGCGCCGAAGAGGCGAAATCAGCGGCCGGCGAGCTCGACGGCCCCCTGTGGGTCGTCAAGGCCCAGATCCACGCCGGCGGCCGCGGCAAGGGCAGCTTCAAGGAGGCCGACGCCGGCGAGAAGGGCGGCGTCCGCCTCGCCAGGTCGGTCGAGGAGGCTTCCGACGAGGCCCGCAGGATGCTCGGCCGCACGCTCGTCACCCACCAGACCGGTCCCGCCGGCAAGCAGGTCGGCCGCGTCTACATCGAGGACGGCGCCGGCATCGACCGCGAACTCTACCTCGCCCTCCTCGTCGACCGCCAGACCTCCCGCGTCAGCTTCGTCTGCTCCACCGAAGGCGGCATGGACATCGAGGAGGTCGCCGCCTCCACCCCCGACAAGATCCTGTCGTTCTCCGTCGACCCCGCCACCGGCTACCAGCCCTTCCATGGCCGCCGCATCGCCTTCATGCTCGGCCTCGAGGGCAAGCAGATCAAGCAATGCGTGCAGCTCATGGGCATCCTCTACCGGCTCTTCACCGAGAAGGACGCCGAGATGGTGGAGATCAACCCGCTGATCGTCACCGACGAGGGCGACCTCAAATGCCTCGACGCCAAGATGGGCTTCGACGGCAACGCGATGTACCGCCAGCCCGACATCGCCAACCTGCGCGACGAGAGCGAGGAGGATCCCAAGGAACTCGCTGCGTCCAAGTACGACCTGAACTACATCGCGCTCGACGGCGAGATCGGCTGCATGGTCAACGGCGCGGGCCTCGCCATGGCGACGATGGACATCATCAAGCTCTACGGCTCCGAGCCCGCGAACTTCCTCGACGTCGGCGGCGGCGCCACCAAGGAGAAGGTGACCGAGGCGTTCAAGATCATCACCTCCGACCCGCAGGTGAAGGGCATCCTGGTCAACATCTTCGGCGGCATCATGCGCTGCGACGTCATCGCCGAGGGCGTGGTCGCCGCGGTCAAGGAGGTCGGCCTGCAGGTGCCGCTCGTCGTCCGCCTCGAAGGCACCAACGTCGAGAAGGGCAAGGAGATCATCACCGGCTCCGGCCTCAACGTCATCGCCGCCGACGACCTCAAGGACGGCGCCGAGAAGATCGTGAAGGCGGTGAAAGGGTGAGTGGTCAAGGCGTCCTACTGACTAAGAAGTGCCAGCGTTGCGGCGAAGAAAAGCGTCTCAACGAATACTTCGAAAACCAGACCAAGCCCGACGGCCGAAATGGCATTTGCAAAAAGTGCCAAGCCGAGGTCGACAAGGAAAATAGGAGCAAGACCTGACATGGCCATTCTCGTCGACGAAAACACCAAGGTGATCTGCCAGGGCCTGACCGGCTCCCAGGGCACCTTCCATTCCGAGCAGGCCATCGCCTACGGCACCAAGATGGTCGGCGGCGTGACGCCCGGAAAGGGCGGGCAGACGCATCTCGACCTGCCGGTCTTCAACTCCTGCCACGAGGCGGTGGAGAAGACCGGCGCCAACGCCTCCGTCATCTACGTCCCGCCGCCCTTCGCCGCGGACTCGATCCTCGAGGCGATCGACGCCGAGATCCCGCTGGTGGTCTGCATCACCGAAGGCATCCCGGTGCTCGACATGATGAAGGTCAAGCGCGCGCTCGACGGGTCGGCGACCACGCTCATCGGCCCGAACTGCCCCGGCGTCATCACGCCCGACGCCTGCAAGATCGGCATCATGCCCGGCCACATCCACAAGCGCGGCTCGGTCGGCGTCGTCTCCCGCTCCGGCACGCTCACCTACGAGGCGGTCAAGCAGACCACCGACGTCGGCCTCGGCCAGTCCACCTGCGTCGGCATCGGCGGCGACCCGATCAAGGGCACCGAGCATATCGACGTGCTGGAATGGTTCCTCGCCGACGACGAAACGCAGGCGATCATCATGATCGGCGAGATCGGCGGCCAGGCCGAGGAGGAGGCCGCCCAGTTCCTCGCCGACGAGAAGAAGCGCGGCCGCTGGAAGCCCACCGCCGGCTTCATCGCCGGCCGCACCGCGCCTCCGGGCCGCCGCATGGGCCATGCCGGCGCCATCGTGGCGGGCGGCAAGGGCGACGCGGAGAGCAAGATCGAGGCGATGAAAGCCGCCGGCATCACGGTGGCCGACAGCCCGGCGGGCCTTGGCGAGGCGGTTCTTAAGGCGATCGGCTGACGGAGATGCAGACGGGCGCTCAGAACCATGAGGAACGGCGCGAGGGACCCTGGTCCGCGCCGGTGGCGGCCCCGCCGCACCCGGCAACCCCGCGCCGCCGCATGGGAATGGGCGAAGCCGTCCGCACCTGCTTCGCCAGGTACTTCACCTTCTCCGGGCGTGCCTCGCGCGCCGAATTCTGGTGGTTCACCCTGTTCACCTTCCTCGTGGGATTCGGCCTCGGGTTCATCGAAGCCTTCGTGTCCCGAGCCGACGTGGCGGAAACGCGCGGCTCCCTCTTCCCGCAAGCCTGGCAGCTCGCGACGTTCATGCCCTCGCTGACGGTGGGCTGGCGGCGGATGCACGACACCGGCCGCTCGGGTCTCTTCCTCATCTATCCGCTTCTGGTGATGCTCGGGATCGCCATGTTCACCGGCCTGATGGTCTCGACCGGCGCCTTCGATCCGGCGGGCGCCGCTACCGGGACGTTCGGCGCCGCTGGCCTTCTCGTGCTCGCCCTCGCCGGCTTCGTCTTCCTGATCTCACCGCTCCTGGTCCTCTGGTGGCTCGCCCGCCCCTCGCAACCCGGCGCCAACAAATACGGTCCCAACCCCCACGAGGTCTCACCATGACCGACCAATCCCCCAACGACGTCTTCCGCGCCTCGTCCTTCCTGCAGGGGCACAACGCCGAGTACATCGAGCAGCTCCATGCCCGCTACGCCCGCGATCCGCAGGCGGTCGACGCCGCCTGGGCCGATTTCTTCAAGGCGCTCGGCGATGACGGGGACAACGCGCAGGCCGAGGCCGAGGGCCCGTCCTGGGCGCGCGCCGACTGGCCGCCGCAACCCGACGACGAGCTTACCGCCGCGCTCGACGGGCAATGGGCGCTCGCGCCCGCCGTCCAGGCGAAGGCCGCCGAGAAGTCCATCCGCGCCAGGGCCGAGGAGCGCGGCGCCAAGCCGACCGACGATCAGGTCCGCCGCGCCGTGCTCGATTCCATCCGCGCGTTGATGATCATCCGCGCCTACCGCATCCGCGGCCACCTTGCCGCCGACCTCGACCCGCTGGAAATGCGCACCGAAGCGTCGCATCCCGAGCTCGACCCCGCGTCCTACGGCTTCACCGAAGCCGACATGGACAGACCGATCTTCATCGACAACGTGCTCGGCCTCGAGGTCGCCTCGCTCCGCGAGATTCTCGGCATCGTCAAGCGCACCTATTGCGGCACCTTCGCGCTGCAGTTCATGCACATCTCCGACCCCGAGCAGGCCGCCTGGCTCAAGGAGCGGATCGAGGGGCTCGACAAGGAAATCCGCTTCACCCGGCAGGGCCGGCGCGCCATCCTCAACAAGCTGGTGGAGGCCGAGGGCTTCGAGAAGTTCCTGCACGTCAAGTACATGGGCACCAAGCGCTTCGGCCTCGACGGCGGCGAGAGCCTGATCCCCGCGATGGAGCAGATCATCAAGCGCGGCGGCGCGCTCGGGGTGCGTGAAATCGTCATCGGCATGCCCCACCGCGGACGCCTCAGCGTGCTCGCCAACGTGCTGGCCAAGCCCTACCGCGCGATCTTCAACGAGTTCCAGGGCGGCAGCTTCAAGCCCGAGGACGTCGACGGGTCGGGCGACGTGAAATACCACCTCGGCGCCAGCTCCGACCGGGAGTTCGACGGCAACACCGTCCACCTGTCGCTGACCGCCAACCCCTCGCACCTCGAGGCGGTGAATCCGGTCGTGCTGGGCAAGGTGCGCGCCAAGCAGTATCAGCTCGACGATCACGACCGCACCCAGGTTCTGCCGATCCTGCTGCACGGCGACGCGGCCTTCGCCGGTCAGGGCGTGGTGGCGGAATGCTTCGGCATGTCGGGCCTCGTGGGGCACCGCACCGGCGGCACCATCCACATCGTCGTGAACAACCAGATCGGCTTCACCACGGCGCCCAAGTTCTCGCGCTCCTCGCCCTACCCGACCGACATCTCGCTGATGGTCGAGGCGCCGATCTTCCACGTCAACGGCGACGACCCGGAGGCGGTGGTCCACGCCGCCAAGGTGGCGACCGAATACCGGCAGAAGTTCCACAAGGACGTGGTCATCGACATCTTCTGCTACCGGCGTTTCGGTCACAACGAGGGCGACGAGCCCATGTTCACCAACCCCGAGATGTACCAGCACATCAAGCGCCAGAAGACCACGCTGCAGAAATACACCGATCGCCTGGTGGCCGACGGTCTCATCCCCGAAGGCGAGATCGAGGACATGAAGGCCTCGTTCCAGGCGAAGCTCAACGACGAGTTCGAGGCCGGCAAGGATTACCGCCCCAACAAGGCCGACTGGCTCGACGGGCGCTGGAGCCATCTCGACAAGCAGGGCAAGCGCTACCAGCGCGGCAAGACCGCGGTGAAGGAAAGCGCCCTGCGCGCCGTCGGCGAGGCGCTCACGAGCGCGCCCGAGGGGCTGGAGCTGCACCGCACGATCGGCCGCCTGCTGGAGACCAAGGCGAAGATGTTCGAGACCGGCGAGGGCTTCGACTGGGCCACCGCCGAGGCGCTGGCCTTCGGCTCGCTCCTGCTCGAGGGCTATCCCGTCCGCCTCGCCGGTCAGGACAGCACGCGCGGCACCTTCAGTCAGCGCCACTCCGCCTTCGTCGACCAGAAGTCCGAAGAGCGCTACTACCCGCTCAACCACATCGTCGATGGCACCGAGGAAACCCAGGCACGCTACGAGGTCATCGACTCGATGCTCTCCGAATACGCCGTTCTGGGCTTCGAGTACGGCTACAGCCTCGCCGAGCCCAACGCGCTGGTGGCCTGGGAGGCGCAGTTCGGCGATTTCGCCAACGGCGCGCAGATCATGTTCGACCAGTTCATCTCGTCGGGCGAGCGCAAGTGGCTGCGGATGTCGGGTCTCGTGATGCTCCTGCCCCACGGCTTCGAGGGCCAGGGCCCGGAACACTCCTCGGCCCGCCTCGAACGCTTCCTCACGATGTGCGCCGAGGACAACTGGATCGTCGCCAACTGCACGACGCCGGCCAACTATTACCACATCCTGCGGCGGCAGCTTCACCGCTCCTACCGCAAGCCGCTGGTGCTGATGACGCCGAAATCGCTCCTGCGCCACAAGCTTGCGGTGTCGGACCTGTCGGACTTCACCACCGGCTCGTCGTTCCACCGCATCCTGTGGGACGACGCCGAGAAGGGCCACAGCGACACCCGGCTTCAGCCCGACGACAAGATCCGCCGCGTCGTGATGTGCTCGGGCAAGGTCTACTACGACCTGCTGGAAGAGCGTGACGAGCGTGGCATCGACGACGTCTACCTGTTGCGGGTCGAGCAGTTCTATCCGTTCCCGGCGCTGGCGCTGACCAAGGAGCTCGGCCGCTTCGAGAACGCCGACATCGTCTGGTGTCAGGAAGAGCCCAAGAACCAGGGCGGCTGGACCTTCATGGAACCCAACATCGAATGGGTGCTGACCCGCATCAAGGCCAGGCACACCCGCCCGTCCTATGCCGGACGGCCCGCGGCGGCCTCGCCCGCCACCGGGCTCGCGAGCCAGCACAAGGCGCAACAAGCGGCGCTCCTGAACGACGCGCTGACCATCAAGGATTGACAGACATGAGCACCGAAGTCCGCGTCCCCACCCTGGGCGAGAGCGTCACCGAAGCCACCGTCGCCACCTGGTTCAAGAAGCCCGGCGAACGGGTCGAGATCGACGAGATGCTCTGCGAGCTCGAAACCGACAAGGTCACCGTCGAGGTGCCCTCGCCCGTCGGCGGCGAACTCGGCGAGATCGTCGCGCCCGAGGGCGAGACCGTCGGCGTCGACGCGCTCCTCGCCACCATCTCCGAGGAAGGCACCGCCGGCTCCGAAGAGGTCCGTCCGCGCAAGAGCGGCGCCGCCAGGGAAGCCGTGAAGTCCGACGACAAGACCGCGAAGGCCGAGTCCGGCGGTTCGGAGGGTTCCGCCGGTTCGAGCGGTCCGGGCGGCGGCACTGTCGACGTCATGGTCCCCACCCTCGGCGAAAGCGTCACCGAGGCCACCGTCGCCACCTGGTTCAAGAAGGTCGGCGACGAGGTCGCGGCCGACGAGATGCTCTGCGAGCTTGAAACCGACAAGGTGTCTGTCGAGGTCCCCGCCCCGCAGGCCGGCACCCTCTCGGAGATCCTCGCCGAGGAGGGCGCCACCGTCGAGGCGGGCGGCAAGCTCGCCGTCCTGTCCTCCGGAGACGGCGCCGCCGCCTCCGCCCCGGCCCAGGAGGAGGCCCCCGCCCCCGCCGGCCAGAAGGGCACCGCCCCCGACAAGGGCGGCCGCGACGTGGAGGACGCCCCCTCGGCCAGGAAGATGATGGCCGACAAGGGCGTCGACCGCGCCGACGTCGAGGCCACCGGCCGCGACGGCCGCGTGATGAAGGAAGACGTGCTGAGCGCCCTCTCCCAGCCGAAACAGGCCGAGGCGCCCAAGCAGGCCCCGCGCGCGCCCTCGCCCGCCGAGGACGCCGACCGCGAGGAGCGGGTCAAGATGACCCGCCTGCGCCAGACCATCGCCCGCCGCCTCAAGGACGCCCAGAACACCGCCGCGATGCTCACCACCTACAACGAGGTGGACATGACCGAGGTCATGGCGCTGCGCTCCGAGTACAAGGACCTCTTCGAGAAGAAGCACGGCGTGAAGCTCGGCTTCATGTCGTTCTTCACCAAGGCCTGCTGCCACGCGCTCAAGGAGGTGCCCGAGGTCAACGCCGAGATCGACGGCACCGACGTCGTCTACAAGAACTTCGTCCACATGGGCATCGCCGTCGGCACCCCCACCGGCCTCGTCGTGCCGGTGGTCCGCGACGCCGACGCCATGTCCTTCGCCGAGATCGAGAAGCGGATCAACGAGCTGGGCGTCAAGGCGCGCGACGGCAAGCTCTCCATGGCCGAGATGCAGGGCGGCACCTTCACCATCTCCAACGGCGGCGTCTACGGCTCGCTGATGTCCTCGCCGATCCTCAACCCGCCGCAATCGGGCATCCTCGGCATGCACAAGATCCAGCAGCGTCCGATGGTCGTGAAGGGTGAGATCAAGGCCCGCCCGATGATGTACCTCGCGCTCAGCTACGACCACCGCGTCGTCGACGGCAAGGGCGCGGTCACCTTCCTCGTCCGCGTCAAGGAGGCGCTGGAAGACCCCCGCCGCCTGCTGATGGACCTCTGAGATGTCCGCGCGGCGCGTTTTGCCCTCCGCGCGCCCCCGCCAGCTTCGGCCACGGGGATGACATGGGCCTGCGCAACAAGCGGCGCGAACTGCAGCACGGGCTGGTGGGCGCCCTTGGCCCGCTGGCGGGGCTCGCGGGCTTCGGCGGCGGTTTCTACGCGCCCACTCCCGCGATCGTCGCCATGTTCGGGATCGGGGCCGTCGGCGCCACGCTCGTCTATGACTTCACCGACAGGCCTCGATCGGCGGGCAGGCGCTGTCTTGGCGCTCGCTGCGCTGGCCGCCCTCACCGCCTGCGCGCCCCTGCCACGGCCGGGTGAGCCCGAAGTGCGGCACGTGGCGGGAACCCGGCTCTACGAGGACGGCGGATGCACCTCTTCATCTTCGACCCCGCCACGCCGCGTCCGCTCGGCGAGCGCATCCGCATCGCCCGCCGCGCCGTCGCGCGAGAGCGCGGCTGCGACTGGATCGACGCGCCCGGCGAGGTGATCGAGGCCGAGACAAGCCGCCAGGAAGGCACGCTCTACAAAGGCACCATGCTCGCCGCACCGCTCCGATGCGGCTGAGGCAACAGGGAGGGAGACCACATGCAGCTGCTCGTCCACCACCAGATCGAGGATTACGACGCCTGGCGCAAAGCCTTCGACGACGATTCAGAGGACCGCTATCAGGCCGGGCTCTCGCTGCTGCAGATCTGGCGCGAGGACGGCGCCGCTTCGGTCTGGCTGCTCTACGAGGTCCACGACCGTGACCGCGTCGCAGGGCTATTTCGACGGCCTCGCCCAGGTCCACGCCCGCCAGGGCGGCGTGCGCGCCACCGACCTGCACTTCGTGAAAACGGCCTGAGGAGAACCAGATGTCCAGCGAACTCGGCATCCTCGCCCTGTACGGGCTGCTCGTGATCGTCGTCGTCCTCGTCCAGGTGCTGACCGCCATGGGCCAGGTCGGGCTCGTGACGCTGTCGAAACCGCGCGACGACATGCCGCCGCTGAAAGGTGTCGCCGGACGGATGGCGCGCTGTCTCGACAACTCGGTCGTGGCAATGGCGCTCTTCGCGCCCGCAATCCTGATCCTCGTTTTGCGCGACGCCACGTCCGGCACGACGCTCCTGGCCGCGCAGGCCTTCCTTATCGCGCGCCTCGCCTACGTGCCGGTCTACGCCGCCGGCATCCCGTTCCTGCGGACCGCTGATCTGGCTCGTGGGCTTCCTCGCCACCGCCTGGCTCTACTTGCTGGCGCTGTGACGCCGGAACTCCTTGTCCTGGCCCTGGCGGGCCTCCTGCAGGTCGTGCAGTACGCCCTGATGTCGGTGCCCGCCAACCTCGAGCTGGGGACGGCGAAGACGCTCGGCCCCCGCGACGACCCCGACCTCGAGCGCCAGCTCTCGCCACGGACCGCGCGCCTCAGGCGCGCGCTCGCCAACCACTTCGAGGCGCTCGTCCTCTTCACGCTCGCGGTGGTCCTCGTGACCGAAACCGGCCGCTCCACCGGCTTCACGGCCGCCTGCGCCTGGACCTATCTCGCCGCGCGCATCCTCTACGTGCCGGCCTACGCGTTCGGCTGGACGCCCTGGCGGTCGCTGATCTGGCTGGCGGGGCTTGGCGCGACGGTGCTGATGCTTCTGGCCGCGCTGATATGAGCCTGCGTATGTACAGGGGGTGTACAGGGGGTGTACGCCCGGTGCATGGCCCGAAATGACCCAGAGGAGTCCCCATGGCATCCTACGACGTGATCGTGATCGGCAGCGGCCCCGGCGGCTATGTCTGCGCCATCCGCTGCGCCCAGCTCGGCCTCAAGACCGCCTGCGTGGAGGGGCGCGAGACCCTGGGCGGCACCTGCCTGAACGTGGGGTGCATCCCCTCCAAGGCGCTCCTGCACGCGAGCCATCAGCTTCACGAAGCCTCTCACAACTTTGAGAAAATGGGCCTCAAGGCCAAGACGCCCACGGTCGACTGGACGCAGATGCTGGCCTACAAGGACACCACCATCGAGCAGAACACCAAGGGCATCGAGTTCCTGTTCAAGAAGAACAAGATCGACTGGCTCAAGGGCTGGGGCTCCATCCCCGAGGCGGGCAAGGTCAAGGTCGGCGACGAGGTCCACGAGGCGAAGAACATCGTCATCGCCTCGGGCTCCGAACCCTCCGCCCTGCCGGGCGTCGAGATCGACGAGGAACGCGTCGTGACCTCCACCGGCGCGCTGAAATTGAAGAAGATTCCCAAGACGATGGCCGTGATCGGCGCGGGCGTCATCGGGCTGGAGCTGGGTTCGGTCTATGCCCGTCTCGGCACCAAGGTAACGGTGCTCGAATTCCTCGACCACATCACTCCCGGCATGGACCCCGAGGTCCAGAAGACGTTCCAGCGCCTGTTGCAGAAGCAGGGCCTCGAGATCACCCTCGGCGCCGCCGTGCAGGGCGTCGAGACGCAGAAAAGCACCTGCAAGACCAGGTACAAGATGCGCAAGGACGACAGCGAGCAGACGCTCGACGCCGACGTTGTCCTCGTCTCCACGGGTCGCAAGCCCTTCACCGACGGGCTCGGCCTCTCCGATCTCGGCATCGCCATGACCGACCGCGGCCAGGTCAAGATCGGCGAACGCTGGCAGACCAGTGTCGACGGCATCTACGCCATCGGCGATTGCGTCGAGGGCCCGATGCTGGCCCACAAGGCCGAGGACGAGGGCATGGCGGTGGCCGAGGTGCTGGCCGGCCAGCACGGACATGTCAACTATGGCGTGATTCCGTCCGTCATCTACACCCACCCCGAGGTCGCCGCCGTCGGCATGACCGAGGAACAGCTGAAAAAGGAAGGGCGCAGCTACAAGGCCGGCAAGTTCAGCTTCATGGGCAACGGTCGCGCCAAGGCCAATTTCGCGGCCGACGGCTTCGTCAAGATCCTCGCCGACAAGGAGACCGACCGCATCCTCGGCGCCCACATCATCGGGCCGATGGCGGGCGATCTGATCCACGAGATCTGCGTCGCAATGGAATTCGGCGCGGCGGCCGAGGACCTCGCCCGCACCTGCCACGCCCACCCGACCTACTCCGAAGCGGTGCGCGAGGCGGCCCTGGCCTGCGGCGACGGCCCGATTCACGCTTGATCCGACGCGGCCCGACCCTTCGGGTTCGGGCCGCGCCGCTCGCCAGGATTCCGGACGCATCAGGCACGTTGAGTGGATCCGCCCGGCAGGTTAGTCTCTGAACGGGCAACGACAGAGGGGACCGGCATGGCGGACATCCGAGAGCGCACCCGCGACATCGATACGCGCGTCAAGATCGTCTGGGCCCTCTACATCCTGACGGTCGTCGCGGGCGTCACGGCACTTATCGGTGTGGTTCTCGCCTATGTGTGGCGGGACAGCGATCCGGCCGACCCGCTCAACAGCCACTTCAACAAGCAGATCCGCGTGTTCTGGATCACCGCGGCCGTCATGCTGGCAGGCATCGTGCTCAGCGTCATCGGCATCGGATTCCTGCTGATGGCAGGAGCCGGGCTCTACATGGTGGTGATGGCGGTGATTGGCCTCGTCCGCGCATTCGACGGCAAGCAGTGGACATGACCGGAGCGCTGACGCCAGGGCTTCGCTAGACCATCAGCATCCTCAGCCCCTGGGTCACGTCGGTGCGGATCGCCAGCCGCAACCCCGGCTCGTCGCCCGCCCGCAGGGCCGCCACGATCGCTCGGTGGTGATATGGCACCTCGGTCCGCCGGAGCCGCGCGTAGAGCTTGCGCATGGTGGGCCCCAGTTGCAGCCACACCGTCTCGACCATCGCCAGGATCGCCGGCGCCTGCGCCCGCAGATAGAGCGTTCGGTGAAACTCCAGATTGGTGCGGATATAGCCCGACGCGTCCCCGACGGCCGTGACCTCGGCGATCTGACCGTTGATCGCGTGCAGGCGCTCTATCAGCGCGGAATGGGCCCGCGGCAGGGCCCGGCTCGCCAGTTCTGGCTCGAGCAGCGCGCGGATCGACGCCAGCTCCTCGATCCGCTCGTTCGACAATTCCGGTGTCGCCACCCGCCCCGAAGACGAGAGGGTAAGCGCGCCTTCGGCCACCAGCCGCCGGACCGCCTCGCGGGCCGGAGTCATCGAGACGTCGAAACTGCGCCCGATGCCGCGAAGGGTCAGCGCCACGCCCGGGGCCAGCTCGCCGTGCATAATCTGCGTCCGAAGCGCACGGTAGACCCGGTCGTGAGCGGCCGGAAGCTGATCCGAAGGGCGCGTCTGCATGAGCATCGCGAGAAGATGGCGACAGCGCGGTGTGCGGTCAATCGGTGAAGCGCCAGCGGTGCAGACCGGCACCGTTCGCGCGCAGCCAGTCCCGCTGTTCAAGATAGCCCGGAAGCAGCTCTTCGACCGTCTCCCAGAACGCGCGCGAATGATCGAGGTGCCGCAGATGCGCGACCTCGTGCGCGGCGACGTAGTCAAGCACCTCCGGGGGGGCCAGAATAAGACGCCAGGACAGCATCAGATCGCCCCGGGACGTGCAGGAGCCCCAGCGCGAGCGCGTATCGCGCAGACCGAGCCGGCCGAAGGGCAACCCGAGCGCTGCGGAATGGCGTCGGACGGAGAGGTCGGCACGGTCCCGCGCCAGATGCTTGAGCAAGGCGGCAAGCGCGGGCCGCTCCCGCCCCGTCGGCACTTCGATCCGGTCGGGAAAGGCGCGCGCGGCCCGCCCCGTGCCCGCAACCAAGGGCAACAGCCGTCCTTCCAGCGGCACAAGGCCGCCGATTTCGGGCGCGACCGGCGCCACGCAGTCCGACAGGATGCGCCGCAGCCACGTCTCTTTCTGGCGCACGAATTTCATGGCTTCGGGCTCGGCCATGCCCGGCGGAAGCGACAGCGTCACCCGCCCGTCGAGCCGCGATACCCGCAAGCTCAGCCGGCGCGCCCGCCCCGAGCGGCGCAACGCCAGCGTGATGGGTGGATCGCCCTGCAGGATCGCCTGTCCCATCGCTCACCCCGTCTTTGTCTCGCCCGCGACCCTACCCTCTGCGCCGGGGGCCGGAAAGCCTTTGACAGCTCTCCCACCCTGTGGCAGAGGCGCAACCTTACCGTTTCTTCCCGACGAGAGGACCCGCGATGCCCAAGGAGGAATGGGGCACCAAGCGCATTTGCCCGACCACCGGCAAGCGCTTTTACGATCTGAACCGCAGCCCGATCGTGAGCCCGTATACCAACGAAATTGTCGTGATCGACACCTCGAAGGCAGGCCGGATGCTGGTCGCCGACAAGCAGGATCCGGCGACCAAGGCAAAAGAGCTCGCCGACGATGACGAGGATGTCGTTCTCGAGGACGACGACGATACCGATGAGGTCGCACTCGACGACGAGGATGTCCTCGACGACGACGAAGACGACAACGTGTCCCTCGACGAGTTGGCGGACGTCGCCGACGAAAGCGACGACAGCTGAGACGAGACGGGCGGCGGCCGGTTCCGGCCCCGCCCGAATCCCGGCCGACACGCGTGCGGTGGCAAGCCGCCGTCCCCTGGCCCCGGGCGACCCCTTGCGTGACTGAAACGCGCGACGAACGACTTTCCCGTCAGAGCTTGCGATTTCGCCCGGCCAGGCGGCCGCGGGGGCGATTCTGCGGCGGGATATTCTGCGGTTTTTGCCTTGCGCCCTGCCGGGGCTTGGCCTAGACACCGCGAGCGCAGGCCAAGGCCTGCACCCGGTCGGGGCCATAGCTCAGTTGGGAGAGCGCTTGCATGGCATGCAAGAGGTCAGGGGTTCGACCCCCCTTGGCTCCACCATCGCACTTTAGGGATGAAAATCCGCTAACACCTTGAAAGGAAAGGTGATTTCGGCGGTTCGATAACCTCATTCCGGCTATATCTCAGTGGCTCTGCAAAGGCCAATTTCAGCACTGTCCGCTTGAGAGCAAAGCTACCATTTTTGTAGATATTCCAAGGGTTTGCGAGGAACGTCAGCGCCGGTTCGATAAATTCGGTTAGGCGTCCTTGTTCTGGCACCGAGCCGAGGCTGCCTGCTCAGCCAGTCTGATCTTCTGGCGCTCCAGCTCATCAATCCGCTTCTCATAGGCTCCGATAACAGAGGGACTGGAGGCATCCATGATCCGGTCAAGCAGCGAGTGGATCTGCTTGCTCGTCTCCGCGAGCTGCGTCTCTATCGTGCTGCGCGCGGCGATGGCCTCGGTGCGGCGCATCTCCCAGATGTCCGTGAAGATGGCCTTGGCGAGCTTGTAGAGCTGCGTGGCTGGTTGCAGGCCGCGCAGCAGGCGTTCCGCCCCATCCTCGATATCGCCCCGCGTGATCGACTTGCGCTTGGAGGCGCAGCCCTTCGTATCACAGAGGTAGTAGGGATAGAGTTGGTTGCGCCCCTTCGACCAGCATGAGGTCATAGGCTCGCAGCAATCATCGCACAGGACGAAGCCGCGCAGCGGAAAGTCTTCGTTGATGTCTTTGCGCGCTGGCGCGTTGGCACCGCTTTTCAGGCGCGCCTGAATACGCTCGTATGTCGCAATACTTGATCAGGGGCTCATGATGCCCCTTGCGCAAGGACACGCCCCAATTGGGAGCCTCCACAGAGCCCGGCATAAGTCGGGCGCTCAAGGATTTCCCTGACCTTGGTGATGCGGACATTGCCTGCCTTGTCGCTCTTCGGGAAATCCGGCTTGGATTCAAAGAACCGCAAAACTTCGGTTTGCGAGCGGAAACGACCCGAGGCATAGCCTTCGAGGGCTTCTTCAATGATCGAGGCCACGGGCTCATCCCGCACCAGCAGCTTGCCGTGCGTGCGATCACGCTCGTAGCGATAGCCGACCGGCGCGTTGAAGACGTAATAGCCTTTCTCGACGCGGGCAGTCATCTTCTGGATGACTTGGCGACGGTTCTGTTCCCGCTCAAGCTGGCCTTGCGCGGCGATCACGGTTTCTATGAAAACGCCTTCGGGCGTGTCTTCGAACTTGAAGTTGGGGCATTCGACCTGCGCCCCTCGCTGCGCGAACTCGCGGCGGAGCTTGAGGTGAAATTCCGTGTGGCGGGCGAAGCGCTTGAGGTCATCGAAGATGACCACGTAAGGCTTGCCCTTCTGGGCATCGAGATAGGCCAGCATGGCGCGCATGCCGGGCCGCTTCATGAAATCTACGCCGCCGGTGATATCGTCGGGGAACACCATTTCGACATCGTAGCCGCGCTCTTCGGCAAACTGGCGGCAACGGTGCTCCTGGCTTTCGAGGCCGTGTCCCTGCGTCTTCTGCTTCTTGTCGGATACGCGGCAATAGATGAGCGCGCTCGTTTGCACGTCCGCGATTTTTACTACATGATTTATAACTCCTCCTTGTCTAGCAGCGAGGCTACTCAGCCGCGCACAGGTTGAATTGTTCTCTCAGGGTGATATCTGCCGAACCTACCACATCTTGGGGCTCAGGGGCAGAGTCATCCTCACTTGGACCGAGTTTTCCACAGGCTTGCCCGCTCACTTCGACGCCAAAACCCATGTCGTAGAAGACCAGGCCGATATGGAAGAGCGCCTCGATTATCTCTTCCTTCAAAGCATCGCTGACATCGAGATCATCGAAAAAATCCCTGTAGCGCTCATAATCGATCCGGCACTTGGACTGGCTTCCATTTTCAAGGGCGATCCCAAGTGCCACGCCCAGATTAGGCGCGTTATCAAAACCATTTTCACTCATCAAAACACCTGCCCATCTGCGCGAGTATAGCGCGTTGGGGCGCAAGAGCGCCGGTTAAACCTTGCCCTTGGTTCTCAGTATCGATTGACTTGAAAAGTTGTTGGCCCGGAGCTTCTACTTGGCCCCGGCGCTATAGTGGAAGTTCGACTTCCTTTATCTACCTTAAGTTTAGCATTATTTATGCGCTGGCTGCAAATTCTTGCCGCCGCGTCCTTTCTGGAGGTTGTTCTCTTTGCCGCCATTGTTCTTCCCATCATCGTTGTTCGATGATGGAAATCTGGCGATGAGGGGCATGCCTGTTTGACGCCGCCCGCGAAGGCTGGCGGAGCGCAATCGGAAACGATCCCGAAATCGCCCCTCACATCATGTCGTGGTCGGGCAGGTAGTATGCATCGTCGTATGCGGCGACATACCAGAGCGGCAGGACGCCTTTCCGGTTCACGTATCTATGGGCAATCTGCTCCTTCGTTCCTTTCGAGCTCAACGGCTTGGCTTTTAAGTTTCCGATGAACTCCGTCGCCTGGCGGCGGCGGTTCTCCAGCGGCCCATACAGGAAACGCTGTTGTCCGAATATATAGGCAGCGCGATTGACGAAGCTGAACGATGTCAGAGGCGCAAGCGACCGGCGCTGGAAATACATGGTGAGCGCCGCGTGGTCGTTGTCCATCGCCGCTCGAAACTCGGCGGAAAACGGGCACTCTGCGCAGGTATCTCGATAAATCAAGTCGCCATAGTCCTTGTCGCCTGGGCACTGCCACAGGCAACGCTTCAGCGTCTCGACGCGGCGTCCTCCGGTCTCAAAGCAGTCGGTCAGCAACTCGCGGTGGAACTTGAAGAGTTCGAAGTCGTCCACGAGCCGGTAGGTGATGCGCCGATAGAGGTTCTTCACCGTCGCCTGTGAGTGCTTGAGAGTTCGCGCCGCGTCCTCGGTCTTCATCCCGGTGAAATACGCCCGCACGAGCGCCCGGAAGCTGGCTTCTGAGAACTTGGAGCCTATGCAGTAGCGGTTCTTCATCGCTTCCTTTCGACCATAGAAAGTTGCGTCTAAGATGTTGATGAAACCGGCCTATACCGTGATTTACCAGCCCCGTTATCCATACCCGAATCGGAAAATTTTAGGAACCTTCCCACATCCCATCCAGCACGGGCAAGCGCCCCTGCCCAACCAGAAAGGAGCCCCATGAACTAGCCATGCCGAACATACACACCCGAGGAACCAACCCCATGATCCCTTAGACAAAAGAAAGCTCACCCATGATGGACACCATCAATACAAAGGACGACAAGATCACTGTTCTGGCCGATCACCACATCGCCAACCGCCGCCTGTACCGCGAGCACGTCTGGAAACCCGCACGCGCCATGCACGAGGAAGTCGGCTCGTATGCAGCATGGCGGCGGGTCCTGGTCGAGATCGAGGACTTCGACGGAAGGCTCTACTTCCCCGATCAGCGGCCTTTCCGGCACCCGGAAATCCTCGACATGTTCCCCGATGTCGGCAATCGCTGGATGGGGCTCTTCATGGAAGCCGCGCCCTGCGGCACCGCGCCGAAGCGCTACGCCAGCCCGATCACCTATAACCGCGTGCGCGTGATCGAGCTGTACTGCCGCCTCTATGCCTCTAGCCAGGGCGTCGCCGCCTAATACCTGCCGCCAAAGACCAGATAAGCCCCGAAGCGCCGCCGCGCCTCGGGGCTTTCTATTTTGGCAAGTCACAGCATCCATCGAAGAACCGCCCACATACCGTAGAGCAACGCTGGCCAGAGGAAGGGCAGTGGCCAGCCGAGCCATACCGGAAGGGTGAAGAGCGCCAGCCAGACCAGCCCTCGCGCCAGAAGCTCGGGCGAAGCAGGGCCGAGAGCGACGGCGCGCGCCGGATCATGATCGCCGCGCGCCAGTGCGTCCGAGATATCCGGCAGATCGACTTTGCGCAGAGCTGAGACCTTGCGCACCTGCCAGAGCAGAGCAGCGCTCCACAGCGCCGAGACCAGCAGCGGGAGCGGCCCGGCGGTCCAGGTGGCCTGCGCGTAGTATGGATGAAAGAGCGGCAGGTTGATGGTGCCGCGCAGCAGGATGGCAAGCGCGGCGTAGCCGAAGATGACATTGGCAGCGGTGAGGATGAAGAATTTTCCCATGGCCTTACCCCACGCTCAGGTAATCGCCGAGCAGCGCGCCGAGCGCCAGGCCGGGCGCGGTGAAATCCACAGCGCGGGTGATCGGCTGACCAGCGCGGCTCGGGTGTATGTCATAGAGCGGCCTGCCGCGCTTTTCGCGGAACCGCTTCTCCAGGAAGTAGACGGGACGGTAGCCGATGACGGGCCGCGCAGCCGCCAGGGCGATCACCTGCACCGATGGGTGCAGGCTCATCAGCTCATCCGGCGCAATCAGGCGGCGCGCCATTGATGAGTCGAGCTTGACCGGAAGGCCGGATCACCCAGCAGCCGCCCGCGCTCCATGGCGCTGTCCAAACTGAGCTGGTGTAGGCTCGTCTGCCCGCAGAGCGCCGAGAGATAATCCGCCGTAAAGCGGTCATTGGTGCCGAAGCACTGGATCACGGCGCTATTGGCCAGAAAACTTTCCCAGCGGTTTTTGTATAGGTCCTTGAGCTGGGTGAAGTCCTGCACGACCATGACGAACTGCATACCGAAGCCCGCCATGAGCCCCACGGCTTGCTCGATGATCGCCATGCGCTCCAGCGTGGCCATTTCTTCAAGCAGGAACATCACAGGGGTGGAGGGCCTTACCTCCAGCGTCGTGACGTTGGCGATTAGCGTGCCGATTAGGACGCGCAAGAACCGCCGCGCTGTGCCGATCCGGCGCGCGGGCAGGATGATGTAGATGCTTGTGTTCTCTCCGATGCTCTTGGGATCGAAGTCAGAGCTTGCGAGCGTATCAGCCAGCCTCGCGCTTTCCAGGAAATGCGTGTTGCGGTGCGCGGTCGAGATGACGCCGGAAAGCTCGCGCTCTTCCTTGTTGTCGATCCGCCCGCCAGCGGCTTTGACCAGATCAAAGGGCGAGGCCAGCATTTGATCGATTATGCTGCGGAAGTCATCGCGGCTGGCATTGAGCGCGTGCCTCATCGCCTTCAAGCTGGCCGTGCCATGCTCGGAGGCGTGCAGCAGGAGCCCGGCGATCAGGCTAGCCGCTTCGCCGGACCAGTGGCTATCAGAGCCGCCATCGGCGATCACAAGGCTGTCGGCGGCCAACATGGCATCATCGAAGGCATCATCGGCAAAGGGCTGGATATGGGCGCACGGGTTGAAGCTTGACCGCTCCATCCCGAGCTGGCTGGCGGCCACGTCATAAGGATCGATCAGGATCACATTCTGGCCGAGCACGTCGCGCCGGTAGCGCGCGGTGATCAGCGCCAGCTCTCCATCCTTGATGTCGAGCACATCGCGCTGCCGAAGTGCTCCAGCAGGCGCGGGATCGCGCCGAGACGCCCTTGCCACCGCGCGTCGGGGCGACGATTAACTCGTGCCGGTCGCCGCCGTACGAGACTCGCGCCGCGCCCAGCCGGGCATCTTGCGCTGGCAGGTAGCCGAGCGTGTGACGCCCTGCGGGGCCGTAGCCCCGAGCAGTGAGATGGGCGGGGTCCGCCCATCTCGCAGAGCCGTGGCTGTCTGGATCAAAGCTCCAGAGACGCCGCTGGGCCTGCTCTTTTTTCACGTCGCGCTGCATCATGGCAGCGCGCCTTCCGCCGCAGCTTCGCCGCACGAAGTTTGCCGCAGCACCGTTTGGCTGGTGTATACCGCCCCAGCGGCATGCTGCCCCGCAACATATCCAGCTTCGCCCGCTCTTCGAAGGTCAGGCGCAGCGAGAACGGCGGCGGGTACTTGGGCCGCTGATCCTTCGCTAACTTATTGAAACGTCTATCTAAGGTGCTCATCGCCGCACCTCAGATCGCTTAGATCAAAAGGTGCGAGAGGTGTTCCCATTCCTGGAGGACTTCAAAGAGGCGGTTCGATCGCTCCCGTTGGTCCACCAGACACCACCTCGCTGATTCGATATCCCTTGCGCAAGGCGTGCCGCGGCATCGCCGGGGAACTTGCCGGGTCGACGTCGTTGACGGTCCGTTCGATCAGCTAAGCCTTCGCGCGATTTCGTCGCTGTCTGGCGCTCTCTATGGTAGAATAGCGGCAGCAGGGGTCGGCGCTCCCCATTTTCCTCCGGCCCATGTGCATCGGTTGCCAAAAGTCATTGCCGGAGAAATCAGCATGTTCAATCGCCGCCAAGCCTTGAAACTCACCGCGGCGACCGCCGTCGCCGGCTCATTGCCCTTCCGCGCCGCATGGGCCCAGCCGCTGCCGCTGCGCCGCAGCCTGCATGAAATGGATCTCGACGACCCGGTTCTCGTCTCCTTGCGGGATTTCGTGGCTCAGATGAAGGACCCTTCGCGCAACGGGCAGCCCGTCAGCTGGATCAGCTTCGCCAACATCCACGGCACGTCGGCGGGCTTCAACATGTGTCCCCACGGGAATTGGTACTTCCTGCCCTGGCACCGCGGCTATGTGCACATGTACGAGCAGGCGGTGCGCGATGTCACCGGCAACGCCGAATTCGCCATGCCCTTCTGGGACTGGACCTCACATCCCGACTTCCCGGCCGCCTTCGGGGACGAAAACGTCGACGGTCAGCCCAATCCGCTTTTCGTCGCCGGCCGGCTGATGACGACGGGCAACTCGATCGACCCTGCCGTCTCGGGACAGGCGGTGCTCAATTCCATCATGGGGGATGTCAGCTACGAGGAATTCGGCTCCTCCCGCGCCAGCGGCCAGAACAATACCGACCCGACGTGGATCCGGCGCCCCGGGGTGCAGGGCGAGCTCGAGGCCAACCCCCACAACAACATCCACTGCATGATCCGTGGCCCGTTCATGTGCGCGGCCACCTCGCCGCAGGACCCGATCTTCCAGATGCACCATTGCAACATCGACCGCATCTGGGACGCATGGAACCGGGCCGGCGGCGCCGACAGCACCAGCCCGCTCTGGCTCGACATGACTTTTGCCGACAACTACATCGACCCGCAGGGCAACCTGTACGGTCATGCGGTGAACGCGCTGCTCGATGTCGCGCCGCTGGGCTACACCTACGTCGCGGAGCCCGAGGCACCCGAGGAACCGCAACCCGAGGAGCCGGGCCGCGATCTCTACCTCGCCTACCTCTACGGTGCGCCGCAGGCCGTCGAGGGAGCGTTCACGGCCAACACCGCGCAGGTGTCCGACGTTTCGGCGAGCCCCGGGGCGCCGGCGAACGTGACACTGGAGACCGGCGGGCTGGCCCTGCCCGTGCATACCGAGAGTGCCCTGGAATCGTTCGAGCTGGCAGGCGTCACGCCGCGCCGCGCGAAGGTGTTCTTGCGCGACATCATGCCCGACGCGCCGGAGGGGACGCAGCTCAGGGTCTTCGTGAATTCGCCCGATGCGACGGTCGATACGCCGACCGAGGGCAATCCGAACTTCGTCACGACGATCGGCTTCTTCGGCGTCGGGCCGGGCGGCACGATGCTGATGGAGGGAATGGACGAAGGTGACGCAAGGTCGCCGTCCTTCGCCATCGACATACCGCTCTCGCAAGCGGGCGTGGAGGCTGGCGCCGAGACGATGACACTGCAACTCGTGCCGGTGCCGCAGACCGAGGGCGACGAGGCCGCTCCCGTCTCCGTGAGGCTGGTTGAACTGGCCGTCGTCTGAGGCCACCTCCACGCGGAGTGACAGGAGAATGAAAGCGTGTCGAAGGTACTGTGTGTCGCCTTGGCGGCCATGACGGGTGCGACCGCCATGGAAAAGCCTGCGGAGCCGACGCTGGTGAGCGAGTCGAAGCCGGTGCAGTTGTGTCTGGCGCCCGACCAGTCCGGCCTCGGTGACAGCCGGCGTCGGGCGGTCCTCGCGCTTCATGCCCTCGATCCGGCGGACAATGGCCCGCCGCGGATCTCTGTCGCGGCCGACACCGGCGAGACGACGCAGATCGGTCTCTTCCCCGGCGGCCCCGCCCGCCCGGGAGGCGAGACAGAGGCCAGACGCTTTTTTCTGCCCGGCGACACGGCGACGCGATGCTGGGACATTTCGCTTGTCGGCGAGGGAACGGCCGCGATCACGCTCGAGCTGTCGGAACCCTTGGAGTAGCCGGTTCAGGCCGTGCCGACCGGCAGGTTCTGCTCGCCGAGGCCTTCGATCCCGAGACGCATGACCTGCCCCGCCCGGAGGTAGACGGGCGGCTTGTGCCCCATGCCGACGCCCGGCGGCGTGCCCGTCGCGATGATGTCGCCGGGCTGCAGCGACATGAACTGGCTGACATAGCTGACAAGCTTCGTCACCGGAAAGACCATCGTGGCGGTCGTGCCGTGCTGCATCCGCTTGCCGTCCAGGTCCAGCCAGAGGTCGAGCGCCTGCGGATCCGGCACTTCATCGGTGGTGACCAGCCACGGCCCGATGGGACCGAAGGTGTCGGCGCCCTTGCCCTTGACCCACTGGCCGCCGCGTTCAAGCTGGAAGCTGCGCTCGCTGACGTCGTTGACCACGCAATAGCCGGCGACGTGTGCGAGCGCATCGGCTTCGTCCACATACCGCGCTTCGGCGCCGATCACGACGCCAAGCTCGACCTCCCAGTCGGTCTTCGTCGCGCCGCGGGGGATGAGCACCTCGTCGGCCGGCCCGCAGATCGCGCTGGTGGGCTTCATGAACATGATCGGCTCGCTCGGCACGTCCATGCCGGCCTCGGCCGCGTGGTCGGAATAGTTCAGCCCGATGCACACCATCTTGCCGACCTGTCCCACGCACGGCCCGAGCCGGTCCGGGTCGACAACCGGAAGCGCCGCCGGGTCCAGTGCCCGCAGTCGATCCAGAGCACTCGGCATCAGTGCGTCGCCGGCGAGGTCCGCGATCTCGCCGGAGAGGTCGCGCACCACGCCGTCATGCAGAAGACCCGGCTTTTCGGCGCCGAGGGGTCCGTGTCTCAGAAGCTTCATGATGTCTCTCAGGAACCGCCCGTATGGATCGCTTTGAAGGTGATCGTCGTGAGCGAACGCACGATGCCCGGAATGTCGAGCAGCTGTTCGCTCAGATAGCGGCCCGTGTCCTGCCCGTCGGGGATGTAGATCTTCGCCAGAAGGTCGAAGTCACCGCTCGTGGAATAGAGCTCCGACGCGATCTCGCGCAGGTAGACCTCCTGCGCCACGTCGTAGGTCCTGCCCGGCTGGCAGCGAAGCTGAACGAATACGCAGTTCATCGGCACCCCCTCTTGCAGTTCGTTGCTAACGCGCGCGATCCGTGGGGAAAAGCGCATTCGAAGCAGATCGAAGTGCGAAGGGGTCGAAGCGCCGACAGCGGGCCTTGGCAGGGGCGGAGGGGCTCGAACCCCCGACCCTCGGTTTTGGAGACCGATGCTCTACCAACTGAGCTACACCCCTAAGGCCGAGGGCTGCTTACGCGCGCCGGGCTGGAGACGCAAGCCCCGAGGGACGCGGCAGTGGCCCCGCCGGTTCAGGCGCCCCGATGTCGGACCAACGGGAACGCGGCGAACCCCAATTGCCCGACGAGGCCCAGGGCGCCCGGGGCCGTCGCCAGACCCTCGGGAATGTCCCGGAGCGACGTCCCGAAGCTCAAGGCGAGCAATGTCTCGCCGCCCCAGAGCAGCATGAGCGCCGCCGCCCCCATTCCCGCCCGGTCGACGGTCCGCGATGGCACGGCGAGCCATGCAATGATCCGGCCGCAGATCCACCAGGCTAGCGCCAGCATCAACGGGATCTCGAGCGCCACCGCCGCGAGTTCGCCCAGCCGCGGAACGAGAAACAGGACCCGGATCGTGCCGAGGACGAACCCCGCCGCGAAGATCGCGGCGAAGTAGGCCGCACCCGCCCTGAGTGCCTTCACGACGACCCCCTGAACGCAAAGGGGCGGCCTTTCGACCGCCCCACGCTATGCGTCATGTCGCATCCGCGATCATCCCGCGAGCTTCGACACCGCGCCGGCGACCTCGCGCAACACGAAGATCGTCACTCGATGATCTTGGAGACGACGCCGGCGCCGACGGTGCGGCCGCCCTCGCGGATGGCGAAGCGCAGCTTCTCCTCCATGGCGATCGGCGCGATCAGCTCCACCGTGAACGACACGTTGTCGCCCGGCATCACCATCTCGGTGCCCTCGGCCAGCGTCACCGTCCCCGTCACGTCCGTCGTGCGGAAGTAGAACTGCGGGCCGGTAGTTGGCGAAGAACGGCGTGTGGCGGCCGCCTTCTTCCTTGGTGAGGATGTAGGCCTCGGCCTCGAACTTGGTGTGCGGCTTGACCGAGCCAGGCTTGCAGAGAACCTGGCCCCGCTCGACGCCTTCACGGTCGATGCCGCGCAGCAGCGCGCCGATGTTGTCGCCCGCCTCGCCGCGATCCAGCAGCTTGCGGAACATCTCCACGCCCGTGCAGGTCGTCTTCCGGGTCGGCCGGATGCCCACGATCTCGAGCTCGTCGCCCACGTTGACCACCCCGCGCTCGACCCGGCCGGTGACGACCGTGCCGCGGCCCGAAATCGAGAACACGTCCTCGATCGGCATCAGGAACGGCTGGTCCACCGCCCGCTCGGGCGTCGGGATCCACTCGTCAACCGCCGCCATCAGCTCGCGGATCGAGTTCTCGCCGATCTCCGGATCACGGCCTTCCATCGCCGCCAGGGCCGAGCCCTTGATGATCGGAATGTCGTCGCCGGGATAGTCGTAGCTGCTCAGCAGCTCGCGGACCTCCATCTCGACGAGCTCCAGAAGCTCCTCGTCATCCACCTGGTCGACCTTGTTGAGGTAGACCACCATGGTCGGGATCCCGACCTGGCGCCCCAGAAGGATGTGCTCGCGCGTCTGCGGCATCGGGCCGTCGGCGGCGTTCACCACCAGGATCGCGCCGTCCATCTGCGCAGCACCCGTGATCATGTTCTTCACGTAGTCGGCGTGACCGGGGCAGTCCACGTGCGCATAGTGCCGCGCCTCGGTCTCGTACTCCACGTGCGCCGTCGAGATCGTGATCCCGCGCGCCTTCTCCTCGGGCGCTCCGTCGATCTGGTCGTAAGCCCTGAAGTCGCCGAAATACTTCGTGATCGCCGCCGTCAGCGTCGTCTTGCCGTGGTCGACATGTCCGATCGTGCCGATGTTCACGTGCGGCTTCGTGCGCTCAAACTTTGCCTTCGCCATCTGGGTGCAGCCTCATCCCTGGTGGGGCCGCGATCGGCCCGGTTCGATATCGGGCGCCTCGTACTGAGTCGCCGTCGGAAATTCAAGCGTCAGTTGCCTTCGGGGTTCCCGTCCGTCTCTGCCGGAAAGTCGACGCGCACCTGTCCCGGCTCCGGCGTGAACCAGTCAGGGTTCTCGCGCAGCCAGTCCTCGATCTGGCGCGCGGCCGAGAAGGTGAGGTTGTCGAGCTGCTCTTCCTTGCCGCGGGTCAGGCCCGAGCCGACGATCGGGCGGCTGTTCTCGAGCCCCTCGAACGCGACGATGCGCTTGGGCTCCTCGTTGAGGCGCGCGCGCGTCGAATTGTCAAAAAGGTTCACGTCGAGCAGCAGAACCGACTTCGGCGAATAGATCAGCGGCACCCCCGGCTGCGCCAGGACATAGCCGCCGATGTTGACCCCGAGATGATAGAGACCGTCGCCGTCGAAGGGCCCAAGCCGCGCGCGCAGGGCGGCTGAGAGGGTCTCCTCAAGTTCCGTCTCGGTCGCCTCACGAGAAAACGGACCTTTGGTGGCGTTTTCCGCCAGCGCGATCGCGTGCCCGAGCCGGAAATCACCGATCGGCTCGGGTTTCTCCGGAATAGCCTGTCGCGAACAGGCGGCGAGCATGCAGGCCGCTAGAAACGTGAGGATCGGGCGTAACGACATGGGGTCTCCGGCTCTGCGCGCCTTCCAGCGATAGACGGGGATTGGGCAATTCGCAATCGCGCGGATCGCCGTGAAGCGGGAGGAAAATCGGGGACCCGCCGCGCGGCGCCTTCTGCGCGAGGGGCCGAAGGCCGGTCGCGCGCGGCCCGAGGGGGTTCGATGCCCCCGAAGGGACGCGTCCCCGGGATCAGGTGAAGCGGTTGTCACGGGGAAAGCCGCGCGGCGCCATCCGGCCGGACGAGGCGCGGCGCCCGGCCCATTCGCCGAGCTCGCTCTCCGTCCGGGTCCGCCCCGCCGGATCGAGCCATGACAGACCTTCGGCAAGCCGGAAGGTGCGCGCGTCCGACAGCCCGCCATCCTTGTAGCGCTGCAGGCGCACGCCCTTGCCACGCGTCATCTCGGGCAATTCTTCCAACGGAAAGACCAGTAGCTTGCGGTTGTCACCGACAACCGCGACGTGATCGCCTTCGACCGGGCGACAGACGCGCGCCACGGCCTCTCCCCTCAGGTTGAGCGCCTGGCGCCCCGTCCGGGTCTGGGCCACGACTTCGGTCTCCGGCACGACGAAGCCGTCCCCGGCCGTAGAGGCCACCAGCAGCTTGCGATCGGCGACGTGAACCATCAGATCGACAATCTCGGCTTCGTTGGGCAGATCCACCATGAGCCGCACCGGCTCGCCCAGCCCGCGACCGCCGGGCAGGTTCGCAGCCAGAATGGTGTAGAACCGCCCGTTGGAGCCGAACAGGAGCAGCTTGTCGGTGGTCTCGGCATGGATCAGGAACCGCCCCTCGTCGCCGTCGCGGAACTTGACCTGCGCGTCCGTTGCCAGATGGCCCTTCATGGCGCGGATCCAGCCCATCTTCGAACAGACCACGGTTACGGGTTCGCGCTCGATCATCGCCTCGGGCGGCAGGTCGGGCGTTTCGGCCGCCTCCGTGAACCGCGTGCGGCGGGCGCCGGCGGGATGATCACGGCCGAACTGCCGCCTGGTCTCGCGGATCTGCTCGGCCAGCCGCCGCCATTGCAGCCCCGGATCGCTCAGCAAGGCCAGCAGCCCCTCGCGCTCCTCGGCCAGCGCGTCGCGCTCCCGCCGCAATTCCATCTCCTCGAGACGGCGCAGCGATCGCAGGCGCATGTTCAGAATGGCTTCGGCCTGCACGTCCGACAACCGCTCCGCCCCTTCGGCTGGCGAAGCGGACGGCGCAACGTAATCCGCCTCGGACGCCGCGCGAACATGGCCGGCCGACCAGTCCTCGCGCATCAAGGCCGCCTTGGGTTCATCGTCGTAACGGATGATGTCGATCACCCGGTCGAGGTTGAGGAAGGCGATCAGGAACCCGTCGAGCACCTCCAGCCGGTGGTCGATCTTGCCCAGCCGGTGGCGCGACCTGCGCACCAGCACCTCCTGCCGGTGATCGAGGAACGCGCGCAGCACTTCCTTGAGCGAACAGACCTTGGGCGTGCGCCCGTCGATCAGCACGTTCATGTTGAGCGAAAACCGCACCTCGAGGTCCGAGTTGCGGAAGAGCATCCCCATCAGCACCTCGGGGTCCACGTTCCGCGACCGCGGCTCCAGCACGATGCGCACGTCATCCGCGCTCTCGTCGCGCACATCGGCGAGGATCGGCACCTTGCGGGTCTGGATAAGTTCGGCCAGCCGCTCGATCAGTTTCGATTTCTGCACCTGGTAGGGAATCTCGGTCACCACGATCTGCCACTGGCCGCGGCCGAGATCCTCGCTTGCCCACGTGGCGCGCAGCCGAAAGGCGCCGCGCCCCGTCCGGTAGGCCTCGGCGATGGCGGCGGGCGGCTCGACGATCACTCCGCCGGTCGGGAAATCCGGCCCCGGCACGTGGTTGAGCAAGGTCTCGTCGCGCGCGTCGGGCGCCCGTATCAGGTGCAGGCAGGCATCGCACAACTCGGCGATGTTGTGGGGCGGGATATTGGTCGCCATCCCGACCGCAATACCACTCGATCCGTTCGCCAGCAGGTTGGGGAACGCCGCCGGCAGCACCACCGGCTCGTTCAGCGTGCCGTCGTAGTTCGGGCGGAAATCCACCGCGTCCTCTGTCAGCCCGTCGAGCAGCGCCTCGGCCGCCTCGGTCAGGCGCGCCTCGGTGTAGCGCGGAGCCGCCGGGTTGTCGCCGTCGATGTTGCCGAAATTTCCCTGCCCGTCGACCAGCGGATAGCGCACCGCGAAATCCTGCGCGAGCCGCGCCATCGCATCGTAGATCGCGGCATCGCCATGCGGGTGGTAATTGCCCATCACGTCGCCCGAAATCTTGGCCGACTTCCGGAACGCGCCGGTGGAGGTCAACCGCAACTCGCGCATGGCATAGAGGATGCGCCGATGGACCGGCTTCAATCCGTCGCGCGCATCGGGCAGAGCCCGGTTCATGATCGTCGAAAGCGCGTATGTCAGATAACGGCCGCCGATTGCGCGGCTCAGCGGCTCCGAGACCTCGAGCGGATCGCGGGCAGGATCGGGTGAGGTGTCGTCGGGCGCAGTCATCGTCCGGTTGATAGCGGCGCCGCATGGGGCCGTAAACCATGATAGGATGTTCTCCCGAGGGAACCTTGTGGCCACCCGCGCGATAGTTCACCGAATGTCTGAAACAATTGCCGAGTGTTTTACATGTTACGACTGACCGCCACGCTGCTTGCTTCGATTTACGTCGCCCTCTCGATCTGGGGGCTGCCGCCGGGCGAAGACTTCACCGTGACGCGCATGGCACCGCTCGACGGACCGCTCCTCGGGGCCGGGGCCGCCGAAGCTGCGTCCGCGCCGGCACCTTCCAGCGCCCCTGACGCGACCGCGACCACGAAGGCGCGTGACGAATTGCGCAACGTGTCGGCCGAGGAGGCCGTGAAAATGGCGCTCGCCGCCGGGAATGCGCCTGCGACCTCTCAGGATCCGCAATCCGCCGGCGCGGCGGCCACCGGCCCGGCGTCGCCCGCCGCCGACGCGATCACGACCCGGGAACCGGTCTGGTACGTCACGGGCAGCGACGTCAACCTGCGCGCCGGTCCCTCGACCTCCGAATCCGTGGTGGGCCAGGCTGATCTGAACGATCGCGCCGAGATCCTGTCCGACCCGGCGCAGAGCTGGATCCGGATCCGCCTCGAGAACGGCACCGAAGCCTGGATCTTCGGTCGCTTCCTGGCCGAGACCCCGGCCTGAACACGGCCTCGGATCCTGCGGCTTCGCACCGCCCGACGGTCCTGATCACCGGTTGCAGTTCCGGGATCGGGGCCGCCTCCGCGCGCATGATGCGCGGGCGGGGCTGGCGTGTGCTGGCAACCTGCCGGGATCAAACCGACGTGTCCCGGCTCACCGGCGAGGGGTTCGACAGCTTCGTTCTCGACTACGCCGATGCGGAATCGGTGGCGGCGGGAGCCCGCCGTGCCCTGGACCAGACCGACAACCGGATCGATGCGCTTTTCAACAACGGCGCCTTTGCCTGCCCCGGCGCGGTCGAGGATCTGCCCCGCGGCGCGCTGGAAGAGATCTTCGCCGCGAACCTGTTCGGTTGGCACGATCTGACCACGCGCATCATCCCCTCCATGCGGGCGGCGGGCCAAGGACGCATCGTCAATTGCTCGTCGGTTCTGGGCCTCGTCGCCGCGCCATGGCGCGGCGCCTACGTCGCCACGAAATACGCGCTCGAAGGTCTGACCGATACGCTCAGGCTCGAAATGCGCGATACCGGCATCGACGTGGTGCTCATCGAGCCGGGGCCGATCGAGACGGATTTGCGGCGCAAGTCCATCCCGCATTTCGAGCGATGGATCGACTGGCGCTCATCGCCACGCGCTGAGCAATACCGCGAGACCCTGCTGGCACGGCTGTACGGCGGCGGGGCCGATCGGTTCCAGCTGCAGCCCGACGCCGTGGCAGAAGTGCTGTGGCAGGCCCTGACCGCCCCCAGCCCGCGCGCCCGCTACCGGGTGACGCTGCCCACCCGTCTTGCCGTACTCGCGCGGATATTGCCCGCGCCGCTGCAGGACTGGATCCTGACGCGCAGCTAAATCAGCGCCCGCAGCTTCTGTATTGCTAATGTCGGCCTGGAGGAGCCTGCGATCGCCCTTCGGTCCGACAACCGGATCGAACGAGATTGGCTATCGAGCGCCAATCGCCGGCCTAAGGCTCTCGGGACTTGCCGTCATCGGGTCTGGTCCGCAAGATGGCGACCGCTCCCTTGTTGTCAGCGAAGCCGCATGACCCACGCCGCCCCATCCCTCGCACGCCGCACCCTTCGCGCCATGGTGCTGGAGCGGCTCGGCCGGCCGCTGACAGAGCGTACACTGGCTCTGCCCGATCCGGGGCCTGGCGAGGTTGCGATCCGGATCGAGGCTTGCGGGGTCTGTCGAACCGATCTCCATGTCTGCGACGGAGAACTCCCCGATCCGCTCCTGCCGATCGTTCCAGGCCACGAGATCGTCGGTCGCATCGAGCGTCTCGGAGTCGACGTTCCGGGGCTCGAACCCGGCCAGAGGGTCGGTGTGCCATGGCTCGGCCGAACTTGCGGCGTGTGCAACTATTGCCGGATGGGGGCCGAAAACCTGTGCGACGCACCGCTCTTCACCGGCTACACGCGGAATGGCGGTTTTGCCGAAGCCTGCCTCGCCGATGCGGCCTATGTCTTTCCCCTGCCCGAAGACGGCGATCCGGTGGCGCTGGCGCCGCTGCTCTGTGCCGGCCTAATCGGGTTCCGCAGCTACGTCATGGCTGCGCCCGAACGACGGCTGGGGCTTTACGGTTTCGGAGCCGCCGCGCACATTCTGGCGCAGATCGCCGTCTGGCAGGGCAAGGACGTCTACGCCTTCACCAGCCCCGGCGACACGACGGCGCAGGACTTCGCGCTCAGCCTCGGAGCCATGTGGGCAGGCGATTCCACCGCATCGCCGCCGGATCTCCTCGACGCGGCGATCATCTTCGCGCCGGTCGGCCCTCTGGTACCGCTGGCCCTCCGGTCCGTGCGCAAGGGCGGGCGGGTCATCTGCGGTGGCATCCACATGTCGGATATTCCCGGCTTTCCTTACGCCGACCTCTGGGGGGAACGCGTCCTGCGATCGGTGGCGAACCTGACCCGCGCAGATGGCGAGGCATTCTTTCCGCTCGCCCGCGCCGCGGAGGTGCGCACGGAAACGGTCGCCTACCCGCTGTCGGCGGCGAACCTGGCTCTGGACGACTTGCGATCTGGGCGACTGACCGGGGCGGCGGTCTTGGTGCCGGGAAACTGAGCCTCGACCAGGGCGGAGGATCAGGTGTGGCGGCCCATCTCGCGGAGGCGGGCGCGGACGATCTTTCCGGTGGTCGTCATCGGCATCTCATCGATGAATCGCACGACTCGCGGGTATTCGTGGGCGGCCAGCCGCACTTTCACATGCGCCGCGATCTCGTCGGCCAGCGCGTCGGACGGCGCATAGCCGTCCGTCAGCGTGACAAAGGCGGCCACGATCTGGCCGCGCGTCTCGTCCGGCAGGCCCACGACGCCCGCCAGCGCCACGGCAGGGTGGCCGAGCAGGCAATCCTCCACCTCGCCCGGCCCGATCCGGTAGCCGCCGGACCCGATCACGTCGTCGCCGCGCCCGACAAAGGCGAAACGACCGCTCGCGTCCTGCCGTCCCCTGTCTCCGGTCAGCAGCCAGCGCGCGCCGTCGTGGACGACGAACTTCTCCTCGGTGGCATCGGGGCGGTTCCAATAGCGCAGGAACATCACGGGATCGGGCGCGCGGACGGCGATCTCGCCTTCGCTGCCGCGTGGCACGGTCGCGCCGGTGGCGGGGTCGAGCAAGGCGAGATCGTGGCCCGGCACGGCGCGGCCGATGAAGCCGCGGACGGGCGGTTCCAACGCGGCGCAGGCCGACACGATCATGTTGCATTCGGTCTGGCCGTAGAATTCGTTGATGGTGCAGCCCAGAACTTCGCGGCCCCAATCCAGCAATTCCGGCCCCACCGCTTCGCCGCCGCTCGCCACACTGCGCAGCGACAGGCGCGGCGGGGCTCTCCATCCGTCGCATCATCTTGAGCGCGGTCGGCGGCAGGAAGGCGTTGCGAACCCCGTGCCTCTCCATCAGCGCAAACGCCTCCCGGGCGGTGAACTTGGCAAAACGCCGCGCAACTACCGGCACGCCGTGGTGCAACGCCGGCATCAGCACGTCGAGAAGACCGCCGATCCAGGCCCAGTCGGCAGGTGTCCAGATCCGGTCACCCGGTTGGGGCAGGAAATCGTGGCTGATCTCCACGCCGGGCAGATGCCCGAGCAGCACGCGGTGGGCATGAAGCGCCCCCTTCGGCGGACCGGTGGTTCCCGACGTGTAGATCAGGAGCGCCGGATCGTCGGCACCAGTATCGACGGGCGGAAACCGCTCTGCAGATTCGGCGCAGGCGGCGCGATAGTCATCCGCCCCGTCCTGCGCTCCGTCGGTGCAGAGAATGTGCGCAAGGTCGGGCAAGTCGGCGCGCAGCGGCGCAATCCGGGCCGAGCCCTCGGCATTGGTGACGATGACCGCGGCGCCGCTGTCACCGAGCCGGTGCAGCAGCGCCTCGACGCCGAAGAGCGTGAAGAGAGGGATCGAGACCGCCCCCATCCGCAGCGCCGCGATATGGCTCACCGCCGTCTCCACCCCCTGCGGCAGCAGCACACCGACCCGGTCGCCGCGCGCCACTCCGCGCCTCGCCAGCGCGTGACAGAGCGCCTCGGCCCGCCGGCGCAGATCGCCGAACGTGATTTCTCTCCGCGCCCGCCTCGGTGACGTCGATCAGCGCCAGCCGATCGGGCTCCGCGTCCGCCCACCGGTCACAGGCGTCCCCGCCGATGTTGTAGCGCTCCGGGATCTGCCAGCGGAACGCCGCGCGGGTGGCCTCCTGGCTCTCCCGCCGCTTCAGCATCAGTGCACGGCAATCCACGGGAACGCGATCAGCACCGCCACCGCCAGCACCTGCAATCCGATGAATGGCATGAGTGAGCGGAAGATGTCGCCCAGGCTGATCTCGGGCGGCGCCACCGACTTGAGGTAGAACGCCGCCGGTCCGAACGGCGGCGACAGGAAGCTCACCTGCATGTTCATCGCGAAGAGCACGCCGAACCAGACCGGGTCGTAGCCGAGCTGCGAGATGATCGGCACGAAGATCGGCATGGTCAGCAGCGCGATCCCCACCCAGTCGAGGAACATGCCCAGCACGAACAGGATCGCCATCATGAACAGCAGCACGATGGTCGGGTTCTCGGAGATGCCGGTGATCAGCGCCGAGACGAACCGGATACCGCCCATCAGGTTGAAGACGCCCACCAGCGCCGAGGCGCCGATCCCGATCCAGACGATCATGCCCACCGTCTGCAGCGTCTGGAGCGCCGCTCCCTTCATCAGGCTCAACGTGAACTCGCCCCGGATCATCGTGGAAAGCGTCACGCCCATGACGCCCACCGCCGACGCCTCGGTCACGCTCGCGATGCCGCCATAGATCGAGCCGAGCACGCCGATCACGACGAGGATGGGCAGGAACAGGCCCTTGAGCAGGCGGAGCTTCTCCTTCGTCGACGGCGAGGGCCCTTCGACCACGGGCGCCATCGCCGGGTTGAGGTAGGCGCGGATCAGCACGTAGGCGACGTAGAACCCCGCGAGCATCAGGCCGGGAATGAACGCCGCCGTGAACAGGTCGCCGATGGAGACGTTCGCCGTCAGGCCATAGATGATCAGCACGATCGATGGCGGCACCATGGTACCCAGCGCCCCGCCGGCGCAGACCACGCCGATGGCGAGGTTGCGGTCATAGCCGAGTCGCAACATCTGCGGCAGGGCGATCAGGCCGAGCAGCACCACCTCGCCGCCGATGATCCCCGACATGGCCGCCAGGATGACGGCGACGATGATCGTCTGGATCGCCACGCCGCCGCGCAACCGTCCGCCCACCAGCCGCATCGCGTCGAAAAGGTCACGCGCAATGCCGGACCTGTCGAGGATCGCCGCCATCAGCACGAACATCGGCACCGAGACGAAGACGAACGAATTGACGAAGGAATAGACGCGGGAGGTGATCAGCGGCACCGCCATCGGCCCGAACCACCCCAACGCGAAGATCAGCGCCACGAGCAGCGTCACGAAGGCAAGCGGAATGCCCGTGACGAGCAGCAGCAGCAACATCGCGAACATCGCAAGGGTCGCCGTTTCGATGCCGAGACCCTGAAGGCTGCCGAAGATCTCCATCACAACGATCCCATGCGGGATCGTCCCCGCGCGTAGTTGACCGCCAGAACTAGGAATTGCACCGCCATCACCCCCAGAACCAGCATCAGGAAAATCTTCACGAGGCCGGGATAGACCGGATCCCAGGCGCTGCCCGAGCGCTCCAGCCGGATCTCGCCGGTGGGTGCCCAGGCCGCGCGTTCCACCATCAACCAGGCAGCCCAGGCGAACATCGCCGAAGACGCCATGCAGATACCCGAGATCACAACGTCGAACGTCCGCCGAAGCCGTGGCCCGATCGCGTCGTAGATCAGAACCACCCGGATATGCCGGTCCCGCGCGGCGCAGTAGAGCCCGCCATAGATGAAGGCGATCGCCGAGAGGAACACCGTCGTCTCATGCGCCCAGTTGGTCGGCGAGTTGAACACGTAGCGGAGGAATACCTCCTGAATCAGGATCAGCATCGAGACGACGATCCCGATGGCGAAAAGGAGCCCGCCCCGGTCGATCCAGCGCCCCAGCGCGCCCGCCTCCGGAATGGGCGCGCCCTCGTCGCGGGGCACGTCGTGGTCGGTGGTGGCTGGCTCATCCATCATGGCATCCTCCCGGTTGTGCGGTCATGGGCGGCGTCGCGGCAAGCCCGCTGCGGATCCTGGCAGACGGACCGCAGACACGGGCGTGAAGGTCGCGCGGGGCGACCGGCGCACGAATATCCCCAAGCCATCAAGCAACTCTTCATGCGTGCGGCCGCACGACGGCTGGCTGGCTGGCGGGTCACCACTGGCAGCGGCCTTCGTCGAGGCGGAACCATTGCAGCACCTTCGCACAAGACCGGATGGCTCATTCCGACGTCCTCCCCGAAGCCACCACGCCGCCCTTGTCGGAGCGCGCGCGAAACCGGGCCGGAGACGACGCCCCCGGCCCGAAAACAGATCACTCCTGCATCAGACCCTTGTCCTTGAGGTAGGTCGTCAGCGTGTCATAGACCTTCTGCGCGTCGTCGGAGCGCTCGGCGACCTTCTCCCATTCGCCGGTGGCGATGGTACGGAACTTGGCGCGCTCCTCGTCCGACCAGTCGTGCACGGTGACGTCGCCGCTGGCCTTGGCCTCTTCGACGGCGGCCTCGTCGGCCTCCTTGAGCGCCGCGACCTGCCTCTGGGCGAAGTCCTGCACCGACGCTTCCAGCTCCGACTGGATGTCCTCGGGCAGCGCGTCCCACTTCTCCTTGTTCATCGAGATCTCGACGAGCGGCATGGAGTGGAAGCCCGGATAGACCGGGTGCGGGGCGACATCGTGCATGCCCTGCGCCTGGTTGGTCGAGAACACCGTGTAGTCGGCCGCGTCGATCACGCCCTTGTCGAGCGAGGTGAAGACCTCCGAACCCGGCAGGTTCACCGGCGCCGCGCCGGCGGCCGCGAACACCTGCTGCACCAACCCCTCGGGCGCGCGCACCTTGAGTTCCTGCAGGTCGTCCACCCCGTCCAGAGGAACCTTGGAGACGAACGCCTCGAGTCCCGGAGTGGTGGCGCCGATGAAATGCAGGCCGTAGGGCTCGACCAGCTCGTTCATCAGCTCCTTGCCGCCGCCTTCCTGCATGAAGTCGAACATCTCCTGCGGGTCCGACCACGCGCCCACCGGATTCGCAATCAGGCCGAAGGCCGGATCCTTGCCCGCGAAGTAGGACGTGTCGGTGATGTGCCCGTCAAGAATGCCGGCCGCGATGGCGTCCTGCGTCTCGTTGTGGGCGACGATCGACTCGACCGGCAGAAGCTCGATTTGCACTGCTCCGTCGGTGCGCTCGGCCACATCCTCGGCCCAGGTCTTCTGCAATTCGAAGTTCGGGTTGCCGGCCGGGTCGGACGACTGGAACTTGAAGGTCTGATCCTGCGCCCAGGCAGTAGAAGCGAGAAGTGTCGCCAGCGTCGCGCCGGCGAGGGTTCTGGTGGTGATGTTCATCCGTTTCCTCCTGTGGATGTTGATTTGTCCTGCACCGGCACGCGGGCCGGTCCTCCCTGCAGACGCGGGCGAACGAAAGCGAGCGCGGCTTCGGCGAGATCGGCCGGATCCGCTGCGACGTCGAGCTCCAGGGCGTTCTCGTCGGGGCCGGGGGGCTCCAGATCGGAGAACTGGCTTTCCAGCAGGCTCGACGGCATGAAATGGCCGGGTCGGCTTTCCATCCGGCTCGCCAGCAGCGCCTTGTCCCCTGCGAGATGCACGATCGTCAATGGCCCCAGGCCGGTGCGCAGCCGGTCACGATAGCGGCGCTTCAGCGCCGAACAGGCAATGACCGCCGGTCCGTCGATCCCGACACGAGCCGCGGCAACGGCATCGAGCCAGCCCCAGCGCATCGCATCGTCCAGCGGCTGGCCACGGCTCATGGCGGCGATGTTCTCGGGCGGATGGTAGCTGTCCGCCTCCACGAAGGCAGCCGGCAGTCGTTCGGCCAGGACACGCGCAATGGTGGACTTGCCGCAGCCGGCGACGCCCATCACAAGAACCGTGTCCTCATTGGCCACTTCGCGCCCTCCCGGCCGACTTTGCGCCGGTCCTTTGTCAGCGACGTTATGAAGCAGGACAAGCCGACCTGCCACCCGTCGTTGCTCCTAATTGAACCGAAACCTTCGGCTCAGGTTCCTGAACTTTCACAATAAGCCCGTCTGCCTCGACAGGAACGCAGATCATCCGCGCTCCGGCCCCGCGCCCGTGCCGCGCGTTCCACGGCCACGTGAAGGACAGGGATCCGGGGCAGGCAATCCGTGACGACGCCCGCGGCCGACGTCAGAACCACATCAGCCCGGCTCGACCTCAAAGCGGCGCCTGCGAAACCGCTCGGGCGTCGCCGACAGCGCGCACAGGCGCATGCGGAAATGCAGCGCCGCTCATCGCTGTGACCGCGTCACCCGAGCACGCGACCGCTCTGCGCATCGAAGATGTGCATGGACGCAGGATCGCCCGAAAGGTGCAGCATCATGCCCGGCTTCGGCGCCATGCGGCCCGGGCCGGAGGCCACGACCTCGGTGCCGTCCACATCCACGTAAAGCAGCGTCTCGGCGCCAAGCGGCTCGGCCACGGTGATCCGCCCGGAAAGAAGCGCGCCACCATCCGATGCCGGTGCCAGATCCTCGGGCCGGATGCCAAGCCGCACGCGCTGCCCCTCCGTCGCGTGCAGATCAGGCAGCGCGATCTCGCTGCCGTGGCTCAGCCGCACGCGCCCCCCGGACCACACCCCGTCGAGCAGATTCATCGCGGGCGCTCCGATGAACTGCGCCACGAAGGTGTTGGCGGGCGAATGATAGACCTCGGCCGGCGTGCCGACCTGCTGGATCGCGCCGTCCTTCATGATGACGATCCGGTCCGCCATCGTCATCGCCTCCACCTGATCGTGGGTGACGAAGACGATCGTGGTGCCGACCCGGTGGTGCAGTTTCTTCAGCTCCAGCCGCATCTGCGTGCGCAGCTGCGCGTCGAGGTTGGAGAGCGGCTCGTCGAACAGGAACACCTCCGGGTCGCGCACCATCGCGCGGCCGATCGCGACGCGCTGCCGCTGGCCGCCGGAAAGTTGCGCCGGGCGCCGGTCGAGATACTCGGTCATGCCGAGGATCTCGGCCACCTCCTCGATCCGCGCGCGCCTTGTCCGCCTTCGACATCTTCGCCGTCTTCAGCCCGAAGCCGATGTTCCGGCGCACGCTCATGTGCGGGTAGATCGCGTAGTTCTGGAACACCATCGCGATGTCCCGCTCCTTGGGCTCGAGGTTGTTCACCACCCTCCCGCCGATCTCGATGGTGCCGGACGTCACCTCCTCCAGCCCAGCGATCATCCGCAGCGTCGTGGACTTGCCGCAGCCGGAGGGGCCGACGAAGACGACGAACTCCCCGTCAGCCACGTCGAGGTTGATGGCGTGCAGCACCTCTGTGCTCGCCGAAGGTCTTCACGAGGTCGCGCAGGATGAGAGCGGCCATCAGGTCTCCTTGAGATCGTAAAGGCGCGGTCGCGGGTGCGGTCGCGCCTGCCGTCCGGCCCCGTGCGCGGCCGCGAAGCGCGCCGTGCGCGCATCGGTGTCGTCGTAGTCGTCGAAGGCGGCGTCGAGGGCGGCTGGGTGCCGGGCCGCCGAAGCGGTCGCGCACGGCGATGAAGCGTCTCCGGTGAGACGGCGTCGGCGAAAGCCGTCTCGTCAAGTCGCTTTCCCGCCCGGCCGCGTCGCGGAAGGCTTGTCGGCGAAGGCCGTCGTAGCCGCCGCCAGCGGGCGTGCCGCCGGCAATGACCGCGCGGGCGGTCGCGGCGGCGATCTCGTGCGCCTGCCGGAAACGACAGCCGCTCCTCCCGCACCAGCGTATCGGCGAGCTCGGTGACGGTGATGCAGGCCGCATCGGCAGTCGCCCGCACCCGCGCGGCGTCGATGCGGCAAGCGGGCAGCAACGCGGTCAGCAGAGCGCCAGCGCCCGGCCGCCGCTCTCGAAGGCGGCGTAGCCCGCCTCCTGCACCATGCCCTCGCTGTCGTTCATGTCGGTGAAGGGGGTGTTGTGCATGGTGTTCACGATCGTGTCGCAGCGCCCGACCGTGACAGAACAGAGATGGCGCAGATGCTCGATGGGCACCGGGTTACGCTTCTGCGGCATGATCGAGCTGATCTGGACGAGACTGTCCGGCACGTCGAAGCTGGCCCACCTCGAACGCGGACCAGAAGGCCAGGTCCTGCACCACCCGGCCCAGATGCAGGAACGGCAGCTTCAGCGCGGAGTAGAGGCCGGTGACGTAGTCGACCGACGCGATGCAGCCATAGCTGTTGCGCTTGGGCGCCGCGAAGCCCAGCAGGTCGGCCATCCGCGTCGCGGTCGATGGTAAAGCCGCTGGTCGTGATCGCCGCCGCGCCCATTGGGCAGAGGTCCAGCCCGTCCATCGCGGTCAGCAGCCGCTCGACATCGGCCAGCAGCACCTCGATCGCGGCGCCGAGATAATGCCCGAAGGTCGAGGGCTGCGCCGGCTGGCCATGGGTGTAGGCGACGATCGGCGTATCGCGCTCCGCCCGCGCCTTGGTCGATCAGCGCCATGCGCCAGCGCCAGCAGCGGCCCGGGAGCATGGCGTCGCTGCGCGTGCGCAGCGCCATCTTGAACACTGTGTGGTCCATGTCGTTGCGCGACCGGGCGGTATGCAGCATCCCGCCCAGATCCGGCCCGAGGCGGCGCTTCAGATCCGCTCTCGACGAAAAAGAAGTAATCCTCGTGCTCGCCGGTATATGTGAGCGCGGTCACATCGGTTTCGGCCTCGATCGCCGCCAGCGCGCGGGCGATCTTGGCTCCCTGCGCGCCGCTCAGGATGCCGGTCTCGACACAGCATCACCAGATGCGCCCGGTTTATCGCCGCCATGTGGCCCGACGTAATGCGTCTTCACCCCCTCGAAGAGCGGCGCCAGCACCGTCTCGGCATAGACCGGGTGCGGAAAGTTCGCGTCGTCGGTCATCCCTTCAGCCCGCCATCACCACGCCCCGGATGATGAACCGCTGGAAGATCAGGAACACGATCAGCGTCGGCAGCGTCGCGATCGCGGCGCCCGTCATGATCAGCTCCCACTCCACCTGCTGCTCGACCGAGAAGGTCGTGAGGCCCACCGGCAGCGTGTACATCTCCTGACTGTTGGTGACGATCAGCGGCCAGATGAACGCCGTCCAGTTGCCGAGGAAGACGAAGATCGCCAGCGCCGCCAGCGCGGGCCGAACCAGCGGCATCGCCACCTGCCACCAGATCTGGAACTCGTTCAGCCCGTCGATCCGCGCCGCCTCGATGAAGTCGTCGGGCACCGTCTCGAAGAACTGCTTCATCAGGAACACGCCGAACGCCGTCATCAGGCCGGGGAACATGATGCCCCAATGGGTGTCGAGCCAGCCCATCTGCTGACTCATCAGGTACCACGGGATCACCAGCATCTCGGTCGGGATCATCAGCGTCGACAGGATCGCGATGAAGACGATGTAGCGCCCGCGGAAGCGGAACTTGCAGAGCGTGTAGCCCACGAGACTGTCCCAGAACACGTTCGACACCGTCGTCAGCGTCGCGATCAGGATCGAATTCCAGAACCACAGGTAGAACCGCCCATCGCCGAGGACATAGGCGTAGTTCTCGAGCGTCGGCTCCTCGGGGATCAGGTTGAGGTTGAAAACCTCGAACGGGAACTTGAACGAGGTCGACAGCATGTAGGCCAGCGGCATCACCATCGCGATCCCGCCCGCAAAAAGCAGCAACCACCGCACGAGCTGTCCCCAGTTGCGCGGCGGCGCGGCTCGCGCCGCTCGCGCAGGAGCGCGTCGGACGAGGCGCGGATGCGCGCGTCGGTGCTCCGGAACGGGCGCTTCGGTCACAGCCATCAGCGGTCCCTCAGAAGGCGGAGCTGCAGCAGGCTGACGATGAGCAGGATCGTGAAGAGGACCACCGTCTGCGCCGCCGCATAGCCCATGTCGAAGCTGTTGAACGCGGTGTCGTAGATCATCAGAACCAGCGGCTTGGTGGAGTTGAGCGGCCCGCCCGGATTGTTCGTCGTCATGTTGAAGACGTGGTCGAAGATCCGCAGGAAGCCGATCGACGAAAACACCACGAGGAAAACGATGGTGGGTTTCAGCAGCGGCAGCGTGATCTCCCACAGCATCGTCCAGTTCGACACCCCGTCGATCCGCGCCGCCTCGTAATAGCTCTGCGGTATCGACCGCAATCCCGCCATGAAGATGATGACCTGAAAGCCCAGCCCCGCCCAGATCGCCGGCGCAAGGATCGCCGGCAGCGCATTCGTCGTCGAGTTCAGGAACGCGATCTGCGGCAGTCCGATCGAGGCCAGCGCGTTGTTGAACAGCCCGATCGGCACCGGCTGGTAGAACCAGCGCCAGACCCAGGCCATCGCGACGGCCGAGGTCATGAACGGAATGAAGTACAGCGCCCGGATCGTCCCGTGCAAGAAGCGCACCTTGTCGAGGTGATAGGCCACTGCGAACGCCAGGACGAGGCTGATCGGCGTCCCGATGATCAGGTACTCGAAGGTGTTGCCGAACACCTTCCAGAAGACCGGGTCGCTCCAGAGCGTCGCGTAATTCTCGAGGCCGGACCACGATTTCTCGCCCAGCAGGTTCCATTCCATGAACGACAACACGAAGGCGTTGGCAGTCGGATAGAACCGGATCGAGACGTAGAAGACGATCGGGACCGCGAGAAAACCCCACGCCCAGACGACCTGCTTCTGCCGGATCGACAGGCCACGGTAAAGGCTCATGCGCTCGATCCCTCACTCAACCGGGATGTGTACCGTCCCGCGACGCCCGCGCCACAGGATCCGGCGCGGCGCACGGCCCGGCCGGTTTCCGAACGCGGCGCGACAGGAAGGGCCCCCGGCGTCTCAAGTCGGCCCCGCGCCCCTCGCGACGTCCCGCATGTCCACGAGCCGCGATCGGTCCCCGCGCCAGGAATCCCCGCGTCGCGGGGCCCACGGCCGGAGGCGCCCGGGGGCGCCTCCGGCTGAAGGCGTGCGGGCGAAAGCCCGCTCCTTTCGATGAGCGGCGCGACGCTGACCGCTCGTCCCATCACTGGGCCTTGTAATAGTCGTCGAGGATCTTCTGTTCCTCTTGGGCTGCGATCCCGAGCGCCTCCTCGACCGATGCACCCTCCAGGTCGATGCGGCTGACCATGTCGGTCATCAGCTGGCGCTGCGCGCTCTCGTCGGCAAACTTCGTGGTCTGCGCGTATTCAAGCCCGCGGATGAAGGGCCCGTAGACCGGATCGTTCGTGTTCTCCTCGGTCAGCGCCGCCGACGGTTTCGCCGGCAGCTCGCCCACCGTCTCCAGCCAGATCTGCATCGCCTCGTCCGAGGTGATGTACTCCATGAACTTCACCGCCGCGTCGTACTTCTCGCCTTCGGCCTTGGAGGTGATCGCGTTCACCCAGTAGGACGCGTAGTTCGACCTGGTCCCGTCCGGCCCGGCGGGAAGCTCTGCGACTCCCCATTTCAGACCGCGCGTCTCGTCAAGCGCGCCAATCCGGAACGAGCCGTCGATGTGCATGCCCGCGCGCCCCGCCTTGAACGCCGCCTGCGGCTCGTCCATGAACGTCGATTGCGTGACCCCGTGTTCCTTTTCGAGGTTCACGTACCATTCCAGCGCCTTCCGACCGGCCTCGGTGTTGTAGGCGACCTCGGTGCTGTCCTCGTTGTAGGGCTCGCCGCCGAACTGGCGCACCAGCACCTCGCGGAACCAGTGGTGGTCCTGCGCGGTCATGCCGGTGGTGATGCCCACCTGCGTGACATTGCCCGCATTGTCGGTCTTGGTGAGCGCCTTGGCGTCCTCGACCAGTTCGTCCAGCGTCGCCGGAGGGCCGTCGATGCCGGCCTCCTCGAACAGGCGCTCGTTGTAGAACAGCGCCAGGCTCCGCACCGCCGTCGGCAGCGCCCAGTACTGACCGTCGATCTTCATCGCCTGGACCATCGGGAAGAACTCCTCCTCGATCCTCTCGGCCGGAAAGACATCCTCGGGCAGCGGCTGGATCAGGTCGGCCTCGACGTAATCGTTCAGCCAGCCGTAAAAGAGCTGCACCACATCGGGCCCCTCGCCCGCCGGGATCGCGGCCGCGACCTTGGTGCGGTAATCGGCATAGGGGAAATGGTTCATCTTGACGGTGATGTCGGGGTTGGCCGCCTGGAAATTCTCGATCAGCTTCTCCATGGCGTTGACACGCGCCTCGAAGAAGTACTGCCAGTATTCGATTTCGACCGCCGCAAGCCGGACTCGCCATGCCGCCGGCCATGCGGCGCCCGCCAGAAGTCTTTTCCAGCTCTGGATCATTTCGTCCTCCCTGTTCGTGCGGCTGCCCCTTGTGGCGGGGCACCGTCACGGGTCAGCTTGGACGTGGCAAACTCCAGTATCAAGCAGGTCTCTCCCCATGACGCATTTCCCGACCCGCCCCGGGCGCCGCCAATGCCGCTGAACGATCCGGAGCGGCTGAGGCGCGCGCGAGAAAAACCCGCCATCGTCGATCTGTGGCAGGCGCTGAGCGCGCTGCGCTCGGTCGTGCGCTTCCTGCAGACGGGCGCGCATCCCGACGACGAAACCTCGGACATGCTGGCGGCGCTGCGCTTTCGCGACGGGCTTTCCATCGCCTATGCCTGCGCCAACCGCGGCGAGGGCGGACAGAACGACATCGGCCGCGCGGTGACCCGCGACCTGGGCACGATCCGCACCGCCGAGATGGAGCGCGCGGCAGAACGGCTGGACATGCGCCTCTACTGGTTGAGCGAGGCTCCCGACGACACGATCTTCGACTTCGGCTTCTCCAAGTCGGGCGACGAGACGATGCGGCGCTGGGGCCGCGACCGCGTGATGGCGCGCTTCGTCGAGATCGTGCGCACCGAACGTCCCGACATCCTGTGCCCCACCTTTCTCGATATCCCCGGACAGCACGGCCACCACCGCGCCATGACCGACGCGGCGCATGCGGTGATGGATGCCGCCGCCGACCCGGGCTTCCCGTGCGAGCTTCCGCCCTGGCAGGCGTCAAAGCTCTACCTTCCGGCCTGGTCCGGCGCGGGCGGCGCCTATGACGACGAGCTGCCTCCACCCGCGGCGACACTCAAGGTGCCGGTGCGCGGCGGAGATCCGGTAACGGGGTGGAGCTGGGCCAACATTGGCCAGCAATCGCGCCTCTTTCATGCGACGCAGGGCATGGGCCGCTGGATTGCGCCCGGTGAGGAGATCGACCGGCCGCTGCATCTCGTGCGCTCCGAAGTCGGGGCCGACAGGGGTGCGGTCACCGACAACCTGCCCGCGGGGTTCGCCGATCTCGGGCACCCCCGGGGAGCCCGGATCGACCGCCTCTGCGCCGAGGCCGTTGCGGCCTTTCCCGACCGCGACGCAATCCTGCGCGCGGCCGCTGCGGCACATGACCTGCTGGACGGCGAAGACACGCGAGCCTCTCTGCGTCGGGCGCAACTGGCGCGGGTGATCCGGCTGGCGGCGGGAGTCGATGTGGCCGGAAATGTCGATCACGACTGGCTGCGGCCCGGAGAGACGACGACGCTCAGGGTCGAGACCTCGGACGGGCGATGCCGACGCGGTCGTCGTCGTGCCGGCCCTTCCGCCCGGCTGGCGCGCCGACGACGACCGCCTGACGCTTTCCGCCGATGCGGCCCCGAGCGATCCGTATGTGGCGGCCTACGACCCCCTTGCGCCACCGCTCCCCGCGCTCGACGTGACGGTGACGGTGGGCGAGACGCAGGCGGTTCAGCGGCTGCCCCTCGACGAGACGCCTGTGGTCCTGCCACCGGTGACGGCGGAGCTGTCGCCCGATGCCGCGCTGCTCAACCTCGCCACGTCCGACCGCAGCGTGTCCCTGCGGCTCGGCGGCGCCGCGCCCGACGTGACCGTGACTCCGCCGGAGGGTTGGCAGATGCACGCCGAAGGGGACCGGATGACGCTGACCGCGCCAGACGCGCTCAAGCCCGGTCTCCATGAGGCGCGTCTCGAAAGCCCGCGCGGGCCGGTGATGACGGTGCGCCGCTTCGCACATCCGCACATCCCCCCGCGCGCCCGCGCTTTTCCCGCAGTGCTGGGCGTCCGCGTTCTGAAGTGCGATCTGCCCGGAGCGCGGATCGGCTATGTGGGGGGCGGCAACGACAACGTGGCGCATTGGCTCGACGCGCTTGGCTGCGATGTGACGGTGCTCGGCGATCCGGCGCTGGGCGACCGCGAGGCGATGGCGGGGTTCGACACGCTCCTCGTGGGCGTCTTCGCCATTCGCACCCGCCCTGCCCTGCGCGCCGCGATGCCGCGACTGCACGACTGGATCGCGGCGGGCGGCAACCTTGTCACGCTCTACCACCGGCCGTGGGATGCGTGGGATCCCGACACCGTCCCGCCCCGGCGGCTGGAGATCGGGCAGCCTTCCCTGCGCTGGCGGGTGACGGACGAGACTGCCGAGGTCACCGCGCTGGTGCCCGACCATCCGCTGCTGACGAGTCCCAACCGGATCGGACCCGACGACTGGGCCGGATGGCACAAGGAGCGCGGGCTCTACTTCGCCAGGGATTGGGCCGACGAGTATGTCCCGCTGCTGTCGATGGCCGATCCGGGCGAGGCGCCGCACAAGGGCGCGCTTCTCTCGGCGCGGATCGGCGACGGACGGCACACCCATTGCGCGTTGATCCTGCACCACCAGATGGAGAAACTCGTGCCGGGGGCGTTTCGTCTGATGGCGAACCTGCTGACCCCGGCGTGATTCCGGCCAAGGAGGCATCCGATGACGGTCCGGACAACCTGCACGCGGCGGGATGGCTCCTGCTCGACATGAGCCTGAACATCTGGGCGCTCACCATCGTGAAGGCCTCGGGTGCAGACTATCCCGCGGCGCAGCTCGTCTTCCTGCGGGCAGCGGCCGGGCTGGTCGTGCTGACGCCGTGGATCCTCCGGCAGCGCCACGTGTTCTCCGCGCCCGGGTCGGCGGGCCTGCACGTGCTGCGGATCGGACTTTCGGCGACGGCGCTGATGACGAGCTTCTTCGCCATTGCACGCCTGCCCTTCGCGCTCTTCACCGCGGTCAATTTCACGCGCCCCATCGTGCTGATGCTGCTGGCGGCGACGCTTCTGGGCGAGCGCATTTCGCGCCGGCGCTGGCTGGCCGTCGCGGCGGGCCTCGCCGGGGCCGTGATCGCCGTCGGACCGGGCGACGTGCAGCTTTCGCCAGCGCTCGCGGCGCTGATGGTGACGGTCATCGCGGGCTCGGGCGCGGTGATCGTGACGCGGCGGCTCAAGGGGACGCCGCCGCTGGTGATGATGACCGCCTACACCGCCGGGCTGGCGCTCGTGACGGCGCCGCTGGCGCTGAGCGGCTGGGCGACGGTGCCGGCCGCCGACTGGCCGTTCCTGCTGTCCATCGGGCTTTTCGCGCAGGCGGCCCAGCTCTGTTTTCTGCGGGCGCACTGGCTGGGCGATGCCGGCGTGCTCGGCCCGGTCTCGTATCTGAGTCTCGTGCTGACGACGGGCGTGGGTTACGTCGTGTTCGCAGAGGTGCCGGACGCGGCCCTGGTCGCGGGCGCCGCGATCATCATTCTGGCCGCGCTGGCGGCAACGCGAAGCTGAAACGCCCGTCGGGCGACCAAAGTTGGAGAACGTGATGAGCACGCATGGCAAGGACTGGTGGCAAGGCTCGGTGATCTACCAGATCTATCCCCGCAGCTATCAAGACACGACCGGCAGCGGGGTGGGCGACCTGAACGGCATCACCAGCCGCCTCGACCATGTGGCGTCGCTGGGTGTGGACGCGATCTGGATCTCGCCCTTCTCCAGATCGCCGATGAAGGATTTCGGCTACGACGTGTCGGATTATTGCGCGGTCGACCCGATGTTCGGCGATCTGGACGATTTCCGCCGCCTGCTCGACGCGGCGCACGCGCGCGGGCTGAAGGTGATGATGGATCAGGTCCTGTCGCACAGCTCGGATCAGCATCCGTGGTTTCGCGAAAGCCGTGAAAGCCGCGACAATCCACGCGCCGACTGGTACGTCTGGGCGGATCCGAAGGCCGATGGCACGCCGCCGAACAACTGGCTCAGCGTCTTCGGCGGCGCCTCCTGGCAATGGGAGCCGCGACGGGGCCAGTACTATCTCCACAACTTCCTGCGCGAGCAGCCCGACCTGAACTTCCACAATCGCGATGTGCAGGATGCGCTTCTGGATGCCTGCCGGTTCTGGCTCGAGCTCGGTGTGGACGGCTTCCGTCTCGACGTCTGCGCGTTCTACTTCCACGACGCGCGGCTGCGGGACAACCCGGTTGCCGAAACGGACACCCTGGGGCTGCACGGCCACGCGAACCCCTATGGCATGCAGCGCCATATCCATGACATCGAGCAGCCCGAGACGCTCGGTTTCATCGAACGGCTCCGGGCGCTTTGCGACGAATACGACAGCCGTGCGCTGCTGGGCGAGCTGCACGAGGGCGAACTGGAGCCGCTGCATCCGCACTACACCGCCGACGGGCGGCTGCAGCTGGCCTACAGCTTCTGGCTGCTGGCGGCCGAACGGATCGGCCCGGAGACCCTGCGCGAGCTGGCGGTGGCCCTGGGTCATGAGCCCGGCGACGGCTGGCCCTGCTGGGCGATCGACAACCACGACTTCCCGCGCGCGGTTTCGCGCCTGGGGTTCGAGGACCGGCCCGAGGCGATCACGGTGCGCTACGCCGCGCTGACCTGCCTGCGCGGCGCGACGTGTCTCTACCAGGGCTCGGAGCTGGGCCTGCCCGACGCCGACATTCCCTACGACCGGATCGTGGACCCGTTCGGGCGGGAGTTCTGGCCGGCGATCAAGACCCGGGACGTGGCGCGCAGCCCGATGCCGTGGGATCCCGACGCCCCCCATGCCGGTTTCAGCACGGCGGACGAGGCGTGGCTGCCGGTGTCGGAGACGCACCGCGCGCTGGCCGTCGCGACGCAGGACGGGCGTGTGGGCTCGACCTTGGAGCGGATGCGGCGCTACCTCAACTGGCGGCGCGGCAAGGCCCCGCTGCGGCGCGGTGAAATGGCGTTTCTCGACACCCCCGACCCGGTCCTCGGCCTGACGCGGAGCCTCGACGGCGAGACCATCACCTGCCTCTTCAATTTCGGCGGCGACGAAGTACGGCTGACCCTGCCCGCCGCCGGCACGCCGATCGAAGGCCACGGCTTCGACGGACGCCAGGACGGCGACGACATCGTCCTGCCCCCCTACGGCGCTTTCTTCGCGTCCCGGTGAGGCGCTACTCGGTGACCGACCAGCCGCCGTCGATGATGAGCGTCTGGCCGGTCGTCCACGCCCCCGCCCGGCTGGCGAGGAAGACGGCGGCACCCGCGATGTCGTCGGGCTCTCCCAGCCGCTTGAGCGCGTAGCTTTCGGCGACGCGTTTCGCGCGCGCCTCGTCCTCCCAGAGCGTGCGGGCGAAGTCGGTCTTGACCAGAGCCGGCGCGATGCCGTTCACCCGGATGTTGTCGCGCCCGTAGGCCACCGCGAGGTTGCGCACGATCTGCGCGTCGGCGGCCTTGGTGACCGCGTAGATTCCCAGCCCGTCCGAGCCCTTGAACGCGGCGATCGACGAGACGATCACGATCGCGCCGTCCTTTCGCGCCTGCATCCCCGGCACCACAAGCTTCGCCAGTCGCATGTTCGAGCGGATGTTGACGCGGATCGTCTTGTCGAAGGCGTCGTCGGGCGTGTCGAGGAACGGCCCGTAATAGGGGTTCACCGCCGCGTTGCAGACCAGCACGTCGACCGGGCCGAGGCGCTCTTCGGTCGTGGCCACCAGCCGGTCGAGATCGCCGTCGTCGGAGATGTTGGCGGGCACCGCGATCGCCTCGCCGCCCGCCTCCACGATATCGGCCGCCACCCGCTCGCAGGCATCGGCCTTGCGACTCGACACGACCACGCGGGCGCCCGCCTCGGCCATGGCATGCGCGATGGCCAGGCCGATGCCCCGCGTCGATCCGGTGATCAGCACGACCTTGCCGCTCAGATCGAACAACCTCATCGCGCGACCCGCACGAGCTGCTTGCCGAAATTGCCGCCCCTGAGCATCGACAGGAACGCGGCGGGCGCGTTCTCCAGCCCCTCGGCCACGTCCTCGCGCCATTTCACGCGCCCGTCGCCCAGCATCGGCGCGACCTCCGCGATGAAATCGCCCAGCCGGTGGAACTGGTCCGAGATGATGAAGCCCTGCACCAGTAGCCGGTTGACCAGGATCGTCCGCCACGCCTTGGGCAGCAGGTTCGCCCCCGCCGCCGGCCCGGACCCCAGGCCGCCGAGATCGTACCAGGCGATCATTCCGCACAGCGGAACCCGCCCGCCCACATTCATCAGCGGCAGCACCGCCTCCAGCGTGTCACCGCCCACATTCTCGAAATAGACGTCGACGCCGTCGGGGCAGGCCTCCGCCAGCGCCGCGCGCAGCGACTTCGCGTCATGGGCCCTGTGATCGAGGCAGGCGTCAAAGCCCAGCTCCTCCACCGCGAAGGCGCATTTCTCCTCTCCCCCGGCCACGCCCACCGCGCGCAGGCCCCGGGCCCTGGCAAGCTGCCCCACCATCGAGCCGACCGCCCCGGTGGCCGCGCCCACGACCAGGGTCTCGCCCTCCTTCGGTCGGCCGATCTGCGTGAAGCCGTACCAGCCGGTGAAACCCGGCATCCCCATCACGCCCAGCGCGGTCTGCGGCGGTGCCAGCCCGGTGTCGAGCTTGCGAAGCTGCTTGCCCGGCAGTACCCCGTGGCTGGCCCAGCCGAACATGCCCAGCACCGTGTCGCCCGGCGCGAAACCGTCGGCGTTCGACGCCACGACCTCGCCCACGGCGCCGCCCTCCATCGTCGCGCCGATCGCCACCGGCGTGGCGTAGGATTTGCTGTCGTCCATCCGGCCGCGCATGTAGGGGTCGAGCGACAGCCAGAGCACGCGCACCAGCACCTCGCCCTCGCCCGGGCTCGGCATCGGCGCGCTCTCCAGCCGGAAGTTGTCCGTGCCGGGCGGACCGTCCGGCCGGCTGGCCAGAACCACGCGCTGCATCGTCTCGCTCATGTTTCCCTCCTGACGATCGGTGCTAGACTTGTCGCCATCGGAACGTCGTTTCGCAAGGCACAACGGCAGAACCTCGCGCAAAGCCGGGGCGCCACCATGGGGAGGAACCTGATGCAAGGCCTGATGATGCACCGTCCGCTCAAAATCGCGGACATCCTGACCTTCGCCGCCGAGGTGCATGCCGACGCCGAGATCGTCTCGGCGCGGGTGGAGGGCGACATCCACCGCACGACCTACGCCGAAACCGCCCGGCGCGTGGCGCAGCTTGCCCACGGCCTGAAGGCGCAAGGCGTGAACGAGGGCGACCGCATCGCGACGCTGGCCTGGAACGGCTACCGCCATTTCGAGCTCTATTATGCGATCTCGGGCATCGGTGCGGTGTGCCACACGATCAACCCCCGTCTTTCGGCCGAGCAGCTCGCCTACATCACCTCCCATGCCGGCGACACGATCCTGTGCCTCGACCTGACATTCGTGCCGCTGATCGAGAAGATGAAGGACCAGCTGCCCGCCTCGCTGCGCTACGTCATCATGACCGACCGCGCGCACATGCCGGAGACCTCGTTCGACGCGCTCTGCTACGAGGAACTGCTCGAGGGCCAGATGGAGGGCTATCCCTGGCCCGACCTCGACGAGAATACCGCGGCGGCGCTCTGCTACACGTCCGGCACGACCGGCCATCCCAAGGGCGCGCTCTACTCGCACCGCTCGACTGTGCTGCACGCGCTGATGATCAGCATCTCGCTGCAGGACAGCCTGCGCACCGGGCACAAGATCCTGCCCGTCGTGCCGTTGTTCCACGTCAACGCCTGGGGTCTGCCCTACGCCGCGCCGATGACCGGGGCGGCGCTGGTCTTTCCGGGCCCGCATCTCGACGGACCCAGCCTGTTCAGGCTGATGGACGACGAGGGCGTCTATTCCGCCTGGGGCGTGCCGACCGTCTGGCTCGGCCTTCTGGGCGAGGTGAAGAAGCAGGGTCGCATGCCCGGCGGGCTCAAGGACGTGGTGGTGGGCGGCTCCGCCGCGCCGCGCTCGTTGATCGAGCGGTTCGAGGATGCGGGCGTCAACGTCTGTCACGCCTGGGGCATGACCGAGATGAGCCCCGTCGGCACCCAGGGCAACCTGCCGCTTTTCCTGGACGATCTGGCGCGGGACGAAAAGATGGAGATCAAGTCGCGCCAGGGCCGCCGTGTCTTCGGCGTCGAGCTCAAGATCGTCGACGAAAATGGCGTGGCGCAGCCCCATGACGGACGCGCCACGGGCGAACTCTACGTGCGCGGCAACTCCGTGATCTCCGCCTATTACGAGAACGCGGAAGCCAGCCGCGACTGCTTCGACGCAGACGGCTGGTTCGCGACCGGCGACATTGCCTCGATCGACCCGCACGGGTTCCTGACGATCACCGACCGGGCCAAGGACCTGATCAAGTCGGGCGGCGAGTGGATCAGCTCGATCGACCTGGAAAACGTGGTCATGTCCCATCCCAAGGTCGCCAATTGCGCCGTCATCGCGGTGGCGCATCCGAAATGGGACGAGCGTCCGCTTCTGATCGTCGTGCCTTCCGAAGACGGCCTGGAGCCGCAGGAGCTGCTCGACCTGCTGTCCGGGCACTTCGCCAGATGGCAGCTTCCCGACGACGTGGTCTTCGTCGAGGCGCTGCCGCTGACGGCCACCGGCAAGGTTTCGAAACTCACGCTGCGCCAGCAATTCGAGGGCCACGTCCTGCCCGAGATGAAAACCGCCTGATGCGGTCGGGCGAAACGCGGTTCGAGATCGACGGTCACCCGTTCTTCGCCCTGACCGCGGGCGAGGCCGGGCGGCCGCTCCTCCTTTTCCTGCACGGTTTCCCGGAATATTCCGGCGCCTGGGAAGAGCTGCTGCCGCGCTTCGCCGACCGCCACTTCTGCGTCGCGCCCGATCAGCGCGGCTACGGCCAGTCGTGGCGCCCCCGCGGCGCGAAGCATTACCAGACCCGGAACATGGTCGCCGACGCGCTGGCGATGATCGACCGCTTCGGCAGCGGCCACGCGGCGGCGGTCATCGGTCACGACTGGGGTGCCTCGGTGGCCTATGCGCTGGCGATGCGCGCGCCGGAGCGGATGGACCGGCTGGTGATCCTGAACGGCGCCCATCCGGTGCCGTTCCAGCGCCTGCTCGCCACCGGCGGGGCCCAGGCCGAGGCCAGCCAGTATTTCCACGCTCTGCGCCGCGACGGCTCCGAAGACCGGCTCGCCGCCGACGACTTCACCGCCCTGCGCGACTTCTTCGCCAGGCGCATGAACCTCGACTGGATGGATCCGGATCGCGCCGCCCGCTACCGCGCCGCCTGGCGCGACGCCGACGGGCTGGGCGCGATGATCGACTGGTACCGCGCCTCGCCCATCGTGGTGCCCCGCCCGGGCCAGCCGGTCGCGCCCGAAGACCTGCCCGACTGGGACGAGACGCGCATGCGCATCGCCGTGCCGCACCTCCTCCTCTGGGGGCCCGGCGACAAGGCCTTCGTCCCCGAGATCCGGCAGGGCGTCGCGCCGTTCTGCGATGCAGGCTTCACGCTGATCGACGTCGAAGGCACCGACCACTGGCTCCACCACCAGAAGCCCGGCGAACTGGCCGGGCACATCGCGGCCTTTCTCGACGGCTAGTCGAAGATCCCGACCGCCAGCTCGACCCAGACCGCCAGCAGCGCCAGCACGATCACCGCGGACCAGACGATCTTGCGGCGCCGCGCGGCACTCGATTCGACGACCGTTTCCAGCAGCACCCATGTCCCGCCCAGCATCACCGCGGCGAAGACGAAATCGCCGAGCGTCCAGTCGACCTCCCCGGTCAGGCGCAGCGCCACCAGCGGCACGAAGACCACCGCCGCGACGATCGACCGGCCCGCCATCCGCCACCATCCCCCCGGCGCATTGATCCGGTTCGTCATCGTCCGCCTCCCCTCCCCGCGCCTCCCCGTCTGGCGCATCGTTGGATGATACATCACCCCGCCGCCCGTCGTCGACGGGATCTGACGCGGACCCGTGGCCGGAGCGGCTGTCGCCACCGCACCACATATCCGCCGGAGGAAAGACCCGGCGGCCCCCTGCGGGTCCGGACTGTGCTGCAAATCGGACGGGTCCAGCTCTCCTGCAGAAGGAGGCTCCGCCCGTCCGGCGCTGAACGGGACCCTTTTCCGGGCGCGCCGGGGCTCCGCCCGTTCGGCGCTGAAAACGGTCCACAGGATCCTTTTCCGGGCGCGCCTCACACCTCCAGCCATTCCTTTCGGATGTCGTCGCGGGTGGCGAAGTCGGCGGGCGTGCCGGAATAGACGATCTCGCCGTGGCCCATCACATAGACGCGCACGGCGATGCGCAGCGCGATCGAAAGCTTCTGTTCCACCAGCAGGATCGCCACCCCGGCCCTGGCGATCTCGGCGATGAGCGCACCCACCTGCGCCACGATCTTGGGCGCCAGACCCTCGGTCGGCTCGTCGATCATGATGAGGTCGGGATCGCCCATCAGCGTCCGGCAGATGGTCAGCATCTGCTTCTCGCCGCCCGACAGCACGCCTGCCGCCGTATCCGCCCGCGCCCGCAGGTTGGGAAACATGTCGAGCATCTGCTCCACGCTCCAGCGCCCCGGATTCTTCATGTCCTTGATCCCGAGGATCAGGTTCTGGCGCACGCTCATCATCGGGAAGATGTCGCGGTTCTCGGGCACGTAGCCAAGGCCCAGCCGCGCGATCCGGTGGCTTTCCAGCCCGGCGATGTCCTGCCCCTTGAAGCGCACGATCCCGCGCGGCGCGACCTCGCCCATGATCGCCTTCGCGGTGGTCGAGCGCCCCACCCCGTTGCGGCCCAGAAGCGCGATCACCTCGCCCGGCATGATCTCCAGGTCCACGCCGCGCAGGACGTGGCTCTTGCCGTAATAGGCGTGCAGGTCGCGCACCTCGAGCATCGGCTCGGCCATCACATCGCCTCCAGCTCGGCGGCCTCGTCGCCCAGATACGCCTCGCGCACGCGGGCATCGCCGCGGATCTCCTGAGGCGTGCCGGTCGCGATGATCTCGCCGTAGACCAGCACCGAGATCCGGTCGGCGAGCCCGAAGACCACGCCCATGTCGTGCTCCACGATCAGCAGCGTCTTGCCCTCCGCCGCCTTCCCGATCAGCTCCACCGCGCGCGCGGTCTCGGAATGGCTCATCCCCGCCGTCGGCTCGTCGAGCAGGATCACGTCCGCACCCCCCGCGATGGTGATCGCGATCTCCAGCGTGCGCTGGTCGGCATAGGGCAGAAGCGCCGCCGGCAGGTTCGCCTTGTCGATCAGCCCCACCCGGTCGAGGATCTCGGCCGTCTTGCGCTGCACGTCGTCGAGCCGGCCCACATTGCGCCAGAAACTGTAGCCGTGCCCCATCGACCAGAGCACGCCGCAGCGCACGTTTTCGCGCACGCTCATGTTGGCGAAGATGTTCGACACCTGGAACGAGCGGCTGAGCCCGCGCCGGTTGATCGCGTGCGGCTTCATCCCCGAGATGCGCTTGCCGTGCAGCCGCACCTCGCCGCTCGTCGGCCGATGCAAGCCCGAGATCAGGTTGAAGAGCGTCGACTTCCCCGCCCCGTTCGGCCCGATGATGGCGTGACGCTCGCCGGGCGCGATGTCGAGCGTCACCCCCCGGATGATCTCGGCGGGCCCGAAACTCTTGCGCAGGTCGCGGATCGAAAGCGCCGGTCCGGTCATTCGTCGCTCCTCAGGAAGGCCCGCAGGAACGCCGCGCCCAGCGCGATCGGCACCAGCGCCGCCAGCCAGCTCGTCAGCCGGTCGGGCGGCAGCGCGACGCCCCACGGCTCGAACACATCGCCGAACCCGTTCGACCAGCGCACCGCGATCTCCACCAGCACGACCACGCCGGCGAACAGCACCGCCCCCGCCAGCCCGCCGACGGCCCAGCGCGCCAGCCGCCGACCCGCCCCCGGCCGCCTCACCCCGTGCCAGAGCGCCACCACCAGCCCGGCCAGCCCGGCCGGCGCGTACATCACGATCAGGATGAAGAGCAGCCCCAGATAGAGCAGCCACGCCTCGGTATAATCGCTGAGGTTCGACTGCATCCATGTCAGCACCAGCGCCCCCAGCGCCGGACCCCAGAAATACCGGATGCCGCCGATATAGGCCATCAGCAGCACGAACCCCGACGGCGCCAGCGACAGCGATTCCGGCGTGAAGATCTCGTAGTTGACCGCCGCCATGCCGCCCGCGATCCCGGCGAACCCCCCCGCCGCGATGAACACGAGATAGCGCACCCGCTGCGGGTCGTAGCCCACGAACTCCACCCGCTCGGGGTTGTCGCGCACCGCCTCCGACATCTTGCCGAGCGGCGTGCGGGTGAAGGCGAACATCCCCGCCGCGCCGACCACGGTCCAGAACGCGATGAACCAGTAGACCTCCTCGATCGGCCCCATCGACAGGCCGAAGAGTTCCGGCCCGTTCATCCGGTCGCCCGAGATTCCCTCCTCGCCGCCGAAGACGCTGGCGAACATGAAGCCCGCCGCCGCCACCAGCTCGGCGATGCCGAGCGAGATCATCGCGAACGGAATCCCGGCGCGCCGGCACGAGGGCCAGCCGATCACCGCCCCCGCCAGCGCCCCGCCGGCAAACCCGACGAGCGGCAGCGCGAAGACCGGAACGCCCGCCCAGAGGCCGGTGCCCGCCTCGATCGCCTGCATCGCGTGCACCGCCGCGTAGCCGCCGAGCCCGAAATAGACCGCGTGCCCGAAGCTCAGCAGCCCGGCCTTGCCCAGCAGCATGTTGAAGCTCAGCGCGAAGACGATGTTGATGCCCACCGCGTTCAGCAGGCTCAGCGTCGTGCGCGACGGCCCGAACAGCGGGATCACGGCGACGAGAACCGCCAGCAGCAGGAACGGCAGAAGACGCTGGCGGAACTTCTCGCCCGCGCTCGGCGCCAGGCTGCCCTGTTCGGTGACCGCGCTCAAAACTCACGGTCTCCCATCAGGCCGCGCGGGCGCACCATCAGGATCACCACCAGCAGCAGGAAGGGCAGCATCGGCGCCAGCGACGCGATCGAGATGCGCCCCAGCTCGGTCGCAGCACCCAGGCCCGCCCAGCCGAAGAGGTCGCCGAAGGTCGCGTCGATCGCCACCGCGAAGGTCTGCAGCAGGCCGATCAGCAGCGAGGCGATGAACGCCCCGATCAGGCTCCCCATCCCGCCGATCACGACGACCACGAAGATGATCGGCCCCAGCGCGAAGGCCATGCCGGGCTCGGTAACGAGGTAGTTGCCGCCGATCACCCCGGCGAGTCCGGCCAGCCCGCAGCCGATGCCGAAGACGGTCATGAAGATGCGCGGCACGTCATGGCCCAGATGCCCCACCATGTGCGGATGCGTCAGCGCCGCCTGGATGATCAGCCCGGCGCGCGTCCGCCTGAGCAGGAACCACAGCCCCGCCAGCATCGCGATGGAGATCGCCAGCATGAAGATCCGGTAGGCCGGATATTGCGACCCGAACAGCGTGAAGAGCGGAAAGTCGAGCGCCGAGGGCACCTGATAGGCCACCGGCAGCTTGCCCCAGACGATCTTGACGATCTCCTCGATCAGATAGGCCAGCCCGAAGGTGAACAGCAGCTCCGCCACATGCCCGTTCGGATGGACCGTGCGCAGGCCCCATTTCTCCACCGCCGCGCCCACCAGCCCCACCGCCACCGGCGCCAGGAACAGCGCGATCCAGAACCCCGTCACCGCCCCGATCGAATAGGCGAAATAGGCGCCCAGCATGTAGAAGCTCGCATGGGCGAAGTTCAGCACCCCCATCATCGAGAAGATGAGGGTGAGACCGCTCGACAACATGAAGAGCAGCAGCCCGTAGATCACTCCGTTGAGGAGCGAAAAGACGATGGTTTCCATCACCCGTCCCCGTCAGCTCCGCGCGCCTCGCAGACAAGGCGCGCGGATCGGTCGTCGGTTCAGCTTTCGGGACGGTTGTCCATCTCGCAGGACGTCTCCATGACCGTGGCCTCGGCCGGGATCTCGCCGCCCTCGTCGGTCTTGAAGCCGTAATCCATGCCTTCAACTCCGCGCTCCACGTCGTCGGAGAAGGTCGAGATGAACATCGGCTGAATGAGCTGGTGGTTGTCCTCGCGCATCCAGACCTCGCCGTAGGGCGTCTCGTAGCGCATCCCCTCCAGCTCCATCGCGACGCTGGTGGGCGTCACCTCGTCCACCGCGTCGGCCGCCTTGTCGAACATCTCCATCAGCGTGAAGACGCGCTGGTAGTAGAGGTCGAGCCCGCCGAAGCGGTCCTCGAAGTCCTGCATCAGAGCGATCTGCTCCGGGTCGTCGGTCGGGATGTTCTCGTGGAACTCGGTGATCTGCTTCACGAGGCCGAGCGCGCTTTCCCCCATGGCCGTCGGCGCGCCGAGCCCGCCGCCATAATAGGTGAGGTACGGCACCTGGTGACCGGAATCGGACGCCGCCTTGATCAGCAGCGTCATGTCCTGGCCCCAGTTGCCGGTAATCACGGCATCGGCCCCGGACTGCATGATCTTCTGCACATAAGGCGTGAAGTCCTTGACCTTGCCCAGGGGGTGCAGCTCGTTGCCGACGATTTCCACGTCGGGCGCCTTCTCCTCCAGCATCCGCACCGCGGCGTCGGCCACCGCCTTGCCGAACGAGTAGTCCTGGCCGAGGATATAGACGCTCTCGATGTCGTCCTGGCTGGCGATGTAGTCGGTCATCGCCTCCATCTTCATGTCGGCGTCCGCGTCGAAGCGGAAGTGCCAGAACGAGCAATCCTCGTTGGTGAAGGCCGGATCGACGGCGGCGTAGTTCAGGAACAGCACCTCCTCGCCCGGATTGCGGGCATTGTGCTTGTCCACCCCGTCGATCAGCGCCGAGGCCACCGACGAGCCGTTGCCCTGCGTGATGAACCGGATGCCCTGGTCGATCGCCTTCTGCAGCTGGACCAGCGCCTCCTTGGGGTTGGTCTTGCTGTCGAACGGCACGATCTCGACCATCCTGCCGCCCGCGCCGCCGGTCTCGTTGATCATCTCGGCGGCGTAGGTGAAGTGCTTCAGCCCGCTGTCGCCGGTATTGGCGAACGGACCGGACAGGCCCTCGATATAGGCGATCTGGATCGTGTCGTCCTGAGCCGACGCCGTCACGGCCAGTGCGGACAGTGCCGCGGCAGCCAGCGCCACATTGCGATGCTTCATGAAGATCCTCCCTGGATCGGAGCCAAGGACATTGCCCGGCCCCCGTTCGTCACGGGCTCATGGGAACGAGTTCGGGCCACAGTTGTCAAGTTTGCCGTGGAACTCTATTCTGCACAGCAAAACGACACCGGGGAGAGGTGCTGTCATGGCCGCTGAGCCAGCGTTTCGCGATGAGGTGGCGTCGTGGCTTGACGCCAACTGCCCGCCCGGGATGCGGGACGCCCCCGCCGGCGAGGACGCCATCTGCTGGGGCGGCCGCTCGTGGCAGTTCCAGTCAGACGCCCAGCGCCTCTGGCTCGAGCGCATGGCCGCCCGCGGCTGGACCGCGCCGACCTGGCCCGCGGCATACGGCGGCGGCGGCCTGGCCCGCCCCGAGGAGAAGATCCTGCGGGACGAAATGGCGCGCATCAACGCCCGCTCCCCGCTCGAATCCTTCGGCCTGTGGATGCTCGGCCCCGCCCTCCTGCGCTTCGGCTCCGAGGCGCAGAAACTTGCCCATCTTCCCCCCATTGCGCGCGGCGAGATCCGCTGGTGCCAGGGCTATTCCGAGCCCGGCGCGGGCTCCGACCTCGCCAGCGTGCAGACCCGCGCCGAGGATCGCGGCGACCACTGGCTGGTCAACGGCCAGAAGGTCTGGACCTCCTACGCCGACCGCGCCGACTGGATCTTCACCCTCGTGCGCACCGACCGCGAGGCGCCCAAGCACAAGGGCATCTCGTTCCTGCTCATCGACATGGAGACGCCCGGCGTCTCGACCCGCCCGATCCGCCTGATCTCCGGCAAGTCGCCCTTCTGCGAGACCTTTTTCGACGACGTGCGCGTCCCGAAGGAGAACCTCGTGGGCGACCCGGGCCAGGGCTGGTCGATCGCCAGATACCTGCTCACCCACGAGCGCGAGATGATCGGCGGCGGCGCCCGCGGCCTGCTCGGCGGCCGGCCGCTGACCGCGATCCTCGCTGGCACCGACGACCCCGTCATCCGGGCCGAGACGCTGGCGGTCGAGGTCGACACGCTGGCCTTCGCCCTCACCATGGACCGCATGAAGGATGCCGCCGAGGCCGGACACGGTGTCGGCGATGCGTCGGCCATGCTGAAATACTACGGCACCGAGCTCAACAAGCGCCGGTACGATCTGATGATGTCCGTCTCCGGCAGCGACGCGCTGACCTGGGACGGCGCCGACGGGCTCGCGCCCGAATGGCTGCGCACCAAGGCCAATTCCATCGAAGGGGGAACATCCGAGATCATGCTGGGAATCATCGCGCGCCGCATCCTGGACCTGCCCGCATGAGGCGCTCCGTCCACGCCGCCCAACCGGCCCCGCCCCCCGCCGCGCCCGCCGCACCGGGCCGGGCCGCGCCCTCCGCCCGTCGCGCGGCCCGGGGCCGCGCATGAGACGCCCCTCGCTCCTCATGGTGCGTTTCCCGCGCGGCACGCTCACCGTGACCCTGCCCCCCGCCGCCCCCCGGCCCGAGCGGCAGGAATGACGACGCTCCTGCCCGACCACGACGAGGTGATGCTGCGCGACGCGGCGCGCGGTTTCCTCGACGACGCGGCCCCGCTCGCCGCCTTCCGCCGGCTGCGCGACGCGGGCGGCGGCTGGGACCGCGCCCTCTGGTCCGAGATGGCGCGCATGGGCTGGGCAGGCGTCCTGGTCCCCGACGACGCGGGCGGCGCCGACATGGGCCACCGCGCCGCCGGCATCCTCGCCGAGGAAATGGGCCGCACCCTGGCCGCCTCGCCCTTCCTCTCCTCCGCCGTCATCGCCGCCACCGCCCTGCGCGCGGCGGGCGACCCGGGCGGCCGCCTCGCCGCCATCGCCGAGGGCACGCTCACCTACGCGTTGGCCGTGGACGAAGGAGCCAAGCACGACCCCCTCGCCACCTCGGCCGAGGCGGCGCGGGCCGGCAACGGCTTCCGCCTGACCGGCGCCAAGGCCTTCGTCGCGGACGGCACCTCGGCCGACCGCCTCCTGATCCTGGCCCGCACCGCCGGCGCGCCGGGCGAATCGGCGGGCCTGACGCTCTTCGACCTTCCCGCCGGCCGGGCGGGTCTGCATGTCGCGCGCCGCGAAGCGATCGACGCCCGCGATGCGGCCGACATCACGCTCGACCGGGTGGAGGCCACCGGCGACGACGTGGTGGGCGAGCCTGACGACGGTCTCGCGGCACTCACGCCCGCCCTCGACGCCGGCCGCGCCGCCCTGGCGGCCGAGCTGACGGGCCTCGCCGCCGGCGCCTTCGCCATGACGGCGGGATACCTCAAGGAGCGGCGCCAGTTCGACCGCCCCATCGGCGCGTTCCAGGCCTTGCAGCACCGCGCCGCGCATCTGTGGTGCGAACTGGAGGTCACCGCCTCGGCCATCGCCCATGCCGGACGCATGCTCGACACCGATCCTGGCGCGGCGGGCCTCGCCGTCTCGCTCGCCAAGGCGCGCGCCACCGACACCGCCCGGCTGGCCGTCGCGGAAGGTGTGCAGATGCATGGCGGCATCGGCATGACCGACGACCACGACATCGGCTTCTTCATGAAGCGCGCCCGCGTGGCCGCCGAATGGCTCGGCGATTACGGCTATCACGCCGCCCGCGTCGCCCGCCTGCGCGAGGCCGCATGACCCGAGCGCCGCGCCGCCTTCCCGTGTTCGGGGTCGCCAGGGAGGGCCGCGACCGTCCTGCGCATCTTTGCGCCATGGACGTCACGACCCCCGCGCCCACGCTGCACCACTCCGAGGTCGGCCGCGCGGCGTCGAATTTTCCGCCCGGGCCGGTCCTGCCCGGGCGTCCCGGCCCTCGGACTTGCGCATGCCCGAGGATGCACCGGGCCGATCGCAGGCCGGATGCCGCCCGAGCGTCCCTGGCATGCGCCCTCGCAGCGCCGCTCCCTGCCCCATCGCCCGGCGAACCCGGCGGGCTCGGTCCGGCTCGGCCCGCTTCCGCCACACGCCTTGGGACGTTCCTCGTCGCCGGGCCCTTGCATGCACCCGCTCGGCCGGCGGCGCGGAAGCGCCCCTCCGACCCGTTGCGCGCTTCCGGTGCAATACGCGCAGCAATACAATCTGCAATACGCCCTGCAATACGCCTCGCAACGTGTTCCGAGAACGAGATCAGCGCCCCATGACAACTGACCCCGCCGCCCTTTTCGACCTCACCGGCAAGACCGCCCTCGTCACCGGCGGCGCCACCGGCATCGGCCGCATGGCCGCCGAAGCGATGGTGCGCGCCGGTGCCCACGTGCTCATCGCCAGCCGCAAGGGCGATGCCTGCCGCGCCATAGCCGGTGAGCTCAACTCGCTGGATTCAAAGGGCTCCGCCGAAGGTTTCGCCGGCGATGTCGGCAGCGCGGACGGCGTCACCGCGCTGACGCAGGCGGTCACGGGCCGCACCGACCGGCTCCACATCCTGATGAACAACGCGGGCCGAAGCTGGGGCGAGGAACTCGGCCGCTTCCCGTTCGACGCCTGGGACAAGGTGATGTCGGTCAACGTCGCCGGCCTCTTCCAGCTCACGCAACTCCTCCTCCCCCACCTCGAAGCCGCCGCCACCGACGACGACCCCGCCCGCATCGTCAACGTGGGCTCGGTCATGGGCGAGATCCCGATGGGCGACGGGGCGTATTCCTACGCCGCCTCCAAGGCCGCGGTGCACCAGGTCACCCGCATCCTCGCCAAGGAACTGGCCGCCCGGCGCATCACCGTCAACGCGCTCGCGCCGGGGCCGTTCGTGAGCCGCATGACCGCCTTCGCCACCGCAGACGAGGACACCCGCGCGAAGGTCGGCGCGCAGGTGCCGCTGGGCCGGGTCGGGCGCGACGACGACATCGCCGGAGCGATGCTCTTCCTCTGCGGCCGGGGCGGCGCCTACGTCACCGGCGCGATCCTGCCGCTCTCGGGCGGGATCAACGTGGAAACCGGCCCCGCCATCTTCGACGAGGCGCAACAATGACACCCGCGGCGCTGCGCGCGCAGATCGGCGGGGCGCCCTTCGTCTCGCGCTGGTTCGAGGTCGGACAGGAGCGGATCGACGCCTTCGCGCAGGTCTGCGAGGATGACCAGTTCATCCATGTCGACCCGTCCCGCGCGGCGCAGACGCCGTTCGGCGGCCCCATCGCCCACGGGTTCCTGACGCTTTCGCTGCTCTCGGCAATGGCCTACGACGCGCAGCCCGCGCTGGACGGCATCGCGATGAGCGTCAATTACGGGTTCGACCGCATTCGCTTCCTCGCCCCCGTGCCCGCAGGTGCGCGCGTCCGGGCGCGCTTCGTGCTGGCCGACCTCGAAGAGCGCAAACCGGGCGAGATCACCCTGCACTGGGACGTCACGGTGGAGATCGAAGGCGCGGAGAAACCCGCCCTCGCCGCCCGCTGGCTCAACCGCCGCTACCTGGAGGCCGCATGATCCGTTTTGACGACCGCGTGGCGATCGTGACCGGCGGCGGCGCCGGCCTTGGCCGGGCGCACGCACTGGGACTGGCGGCGCGCGGCGCGAAGGTCGTCGTGGCCGACCCGGCTGGCGCCGGGGCCGTCGCCGCCGAGATCGAGTCGGCCGGGGGCGAGGCGCTGGCGCAGGCCGTCGACGTGGCGAAACCGGATCACATCGAGGCGATGGTGTCCGCCGCCGTCGATCGCTGGGGCGGCGTGGACATCCTGGTCAACAATGCCGGCATCCTGCGCGACCGCTCCTTCGTCAAGATGACCCGGGACGAGGCGGCAGCCGTTCTCGACGTCCATCTCTGGGGGTCATACCTTGCCACCCGCGCGGTCTGGCCGCTGATGCGCGAGGCGGGCTACGGGCGGGTGGTCTTCACCTCGTCGGGGTCCGGTCTCTACGGCAATTTCGGGCAGGCGAATTACGGCGCCGCCAAGGCCGGCATGGTGGGGCTGATGAACGTGCTGCACCTCGAAGGCGCGAAGCACGACATCCGCGTCAACACGCTCGCGCCGACCGCCGCGACGGCGATGACCGAGGGGCTGCTGCCGCCCGAGGCCGCCGCGCTTCTGGCGCCCGAGACCATCGTGCCCAGCCTGCTCTGGCTGGTGAGTGAGGACGCGCCGTCGCGGCTGATCCTGTCGGCCGGCGGCGGCTGCTTCGCCGCGACGCGGATCACCGAGACGCCGGGCATCGCGCTGTCGGACGACGAGCTGACGCCCGAGACTGTCGCCGCGCGCGCCGCCGAAATCACCAACCCCGAAGGCGCCGAGGACTTGCCCGACGCCTTTTCCCAGACCCGCAACTTCGCCCGCCGCGCCGCAGATCTGCGCGGCCTGCCGCTTGACTGGAGCTAGACCCCATGCGTGACGCCCTCATCGTCTCTACCGCCCGCACGCCGATCGGGCGCGCCTATCGCGGCGCCTTCAACGACACCCAGGGCCAGGCGCTCGCCGCCCACGCCATCCGCCACGCGGTTGAGCGCGCGGGCGTCGCCGGCGCGGAGGTCGAGGACGTGGTGATGGGCGCCGCCCTTCAGCAAGGCTCCACCGGCTATAACGTGGCGCGGCAGGCGGCCCTGCGCGCGGGCCTGCCGGTGAGCGTCGCCGGGATGAGCGTCGACCGCCAATGCGCCAGCGGCATGATGGCCATCGCCACCGCCGCCAAGCAGGTGATCCACGACGGCATGGACGTGGCCGTCGGCGGCGGCGTGGAATCGATCAGCCTGGTGCAGAACGAACACCGCAACGCCTTCCGCGCCGCCGACCCGGAGCTGCAGGAGAGCCATCCGGCGATCTACATGTCGATGCTGGAGACCGCCGAGACCGTCGCCGACCGCTACGGCATCGGCCGCGAGGCACAGGATGCCTACGCCCTGCAAAGCCAGCAGCGGACCGCCGCCGCGCAGGAGGCCGGCCGCTTCGACGCCGAGATCGTGCCGCTGGACAGCGTCATGAAGGTCCAGGACCGCGACACCGGCGAGGTCCGCGACCACGAGATCCGCCTGACCCGCGACGAGGGCAACCGCCCGCAGACCACGCTCGACGGCCTTTCGGGCCTCAAGCCGGTCTTCCAGGGCGGCCAGCAGGTCAAGGAGGGCCGGTTCATCACCGCCGGCAACGCGAGCCAGCTCTCGGACGGCGCGTCGGCCTCGGTCCTCATGGAGGCGAAGGAGGCCGAACGCCGGGGCCTCACGCCGCTGGGCCGTTACGTGGGCATGGCCGTCGCCGGCTGCGAGCCGGACGAGATGGGGATCGGCCCCGTCTACGCCGTCCCGAAGCTGCTCGAGCGCAACGGCCTGACCGTGGACGACATCGGCCTGTGGGAACTGAACGAGGCGTTCGCGGTGCAGGTGCTCTATTGCCGCGACAAGCTGGGCATCCCCGACGAGCTTCTGAACGTCGACGGCGGCGCGATCTCGGTCGGCCACCCCTACGGCATGTCGGGCGCGCGGATGGTCGGCCACGCCCTGATCGAGGGGAAGCGGCGCGGCGCGCGCTACGTCGTCTGCACCATGTGCGTGGGCGGCGGCATGGGGGCGGCCGGCCTTTTCGAGGTGCTCTGATGCGACGCGACGTTTCGCCTGCACCCGCCCGCGCGAGCGGTCAGGGTCGGCGCCGACAGAACCCCGAGGTATCCTGATGCTCGACGACCAATCCCGACTGCCCACCGCGCTGAGGGGACTCCGCATTCCGGCCGTGGGCGCCCCCCTCTTCATCGTGTCGAACCCCGATCTGGTCATCGCCCAGTGCAAGGCCGGCATCGTCGGCTCGTTCCCGGCGCTCAACGCGCGCGAGGGCGACGGCGATCCGATCATGCTGGAGGCGTGGCTCAAGCGGATCACCGAGGAGCTCGACCGCCACAACCAGGCCAATCCCGACCGGCCCGCCGCGCCCTACGCGGTCAACCAGATCGTCCACCGCTCGAACACACGGCTGGAGCGCGACCTGGAGATCTGCGCGCGCTGGAAGGTGCCGATCTGGATCACCTCGCTCGGCGCGCGGGTGGAGGTGAACGAGGCCGCCCATTCCTGCGGCGGCATCGCGCTCCATGACATCATCAACAACACCTTCGCCAGGAAGGCGATCTCCAAGGGCGCCGACGGCCTGATCGCGGTGGCGGCGGGCGCGGGCGGCCATGCCGGCCCGATCTCGCCCTTCGCACTGGTGGCCGAGATCCGCGAATGGTTCGACGGGCCGATCCTGCTCTCGGGCGCCATCTCGTCGGGGCGCGCCTTGCTGGCGGCGCAGGTGATGGGGGCGGATCTGGGCTATATCGGCTCGCCCTTCATCGCCACCGACGAGGCCAACGCGCAACCCGAATACAAGCAGATGCTGGTCGAAAGCGGGTCCGAGGACATCGTGACCTCGTCGCTCTTCACCGGCGTCTCTGGCAACTACCTCAAGCCGTCGCTCGTGCGCGCGGGCCTCGACCCGGACAAGCTGGAAGGCGCCGACGCCGCGTCGATGAGCTTCGCCGGCGGGTCGTCCAAGGCCAAGGCCTGGAAAGACATCTGGGGATCGGGCCAGGGCATCGGCGCGATCAAGAAGGTCATGGCCGCCGGCGCGGTCGTGGACCGGCTTGAAGCCGAGTATCTGGAGGCGCTGGCGAAAGCCGCCGCCGAAGCTGCAAACAGGGGAGTGAACGTCTGATGGATCTGGGAATGAGCGACCGCGTCAAGCCGCTGGTCGAGAAGGTGCGGGCGATGGTGCGCGACGAGATCGCGCCGCTCGACGCGGAATACGAGGCCGAGATCGGACGCCATCCCTCCGGCGACCGCTTCCAGCTCACCGAGCGGCAGACCGAGATCATGGACGGGCTGAAGGCCAGGGCGCGGGAGCGCGGCCTGTGGAACTTCTGGCTCACCGACAGCGAGAAGGGCTATGGCCTGACCACCGTCGAATACGCCTACCTCGCCGAGGAGATGGGCAAGGTCGGGATCGCCGCGGAGGTCTTCAACTGCGCCGCTCCCGACACCGGCAACATGGAGGTGCTGGAGCGCTACGGCACAACGGCGCACAAGGCGCGCTGGCTCGCGGCGCTGCTCGCGGGCGAGATCCGCTCGGCCTACCTGATGACCGAGCCGGACGTCGCCTCCTCGGACGCCACCAACATCTCGCTGGAAGCCAAGCGCGAGGGCGGCGAGTACATCCTGAACGGCGAGAAATGGTGGGCGAGCGGCGCCGGCGATCCGCGCTGCGCGGTCTACATTGTCATGGCCTGCACCGATCCCGACGGGCCCAAGCACGAGCGCCATTCGATGTTCGTGGTCAAGGCGGACCGGCCGGGGATCGAAGTGTTGCGCCCGATGAAGGTGTTCAACAACGACGACGCGCCGCACGGGCACATGCACATCCGCTTCACCGACGTGCGCGTGCCCAAGGCCGACCTGATCCTCGGCGAGGGACGCGGCTTCGAGGTGGCGCAGGGCCGGCTCGGGCCGGGCCGCATCCACCATTGCATGCGCGCCATCGGACAGGCCGAGGCGGCGCTCGAGATGATGTGCCGCCGGGCGCTTTCCCGCACCGCCTTCGGCAAGCCGCTGGCGCAGCTCGGCGCCAACCACGACATCATCGCCAACGCCCGGATGGAGATCGAGCAGGCGCGCCTGCTCTGCCTCAAGACGGCATGGATGATGGACCAGCACGGGACCCGCGCCGCGCAGCCCTGGATCAGCCAGATCAAGGTCGTGGCGCCGCTCATGGCGCTCAAGGTCGTGGACGAGGCGATCCAGATGCATGGCGGCGGCGGCATCAGCCAGGATTTCCCGCTGGCCGGCATGTGGACCAAGCTGCGGACGTTGCGGCTGGCCGACGGACCCGACGCGGTGCATCGCCGTCAGGTCGCGCGCAACGAGCTCAAGAAGTACACGAACCAGTCCTCGTGACCGAGATCATCCTCATCCGTCACGCGCAGGCCTCGTTCGGGGCCGACGACTATGACGTCCTGTCGAAACTGGGACACCGGCAATCCTACGCACTGGGCCATGCGCTGCGGCGTCAGGGCGTGCGTCCGGACGCGGTCTTTACCGGCGCCCAGCGGCGTCACCGCGAGACGTGGGAGGGGCTGGCCGAAGGGTCCGGCCTCGACCACGCGCCGGAGGTGCACGACGGGCTGAACGAGTTCGACTTCAAGGGCCTCCTTGCCGCGCGCTTCCCCGAAGGCGTGCCGCACGACGTCGCGCAGGATCGCAAGACGCATTTCAAGACGCTCCGCAATACGGTCCTGATGTGGCAGCGCGACGAGATCGAGCACCCGCCCGAAAGCTGGAGCGCCTTCGCTGGCCGGGTCGCCGACGCGCGCGAGGCGTTGCGCGGCGCCGGACGCCGGGTGCTGGCCGTCAGCTCGGGCGGGGCCATCGCGCAGATGGTTTCCCAGACGCTCGGCACGCCGCCCGCGCGGATGATCGAGCTGCAACTGCAGATGAAGAATTGCGCCGTGACGCGGCTGATCGCGGGGCGCAGCACGATGTATCTCCACGTCTTCAACGAAACACCCCATGTGGATGCGGACATGGCACATCTGTTGACCTACTCATGACACACGAAGCCGCGAAGATCGATCTCGCCGCCGTCGAAGCGTGGCTGGGGGATCACATGCCCGGTTTTCGCGGGCCGCTCTCTGCCGAGAAGTTCGAGGGCGGGCAGTCGAACCCGACCTTCCGCCTCGACGCTACCAGCGGTGCCTACGTCCTGCGCCGCAAGCCGCCGGGGACCCTGCTGAAATCGGCGCACGCCGTGGACCGGGAGTTCCGCGTGCAGCGCGCGCTGGCCGGCACCGACGTGCCGGTCGCCCGAATGCATGTCCTGTGCGAGGACGACAGCGTGATCGGCTCCACCTTTTACGTCATGGAGCATGTGCGCGGCCGCAACTTCCTCGATCCCCGTCTGCCGGACCTCGACGCGCAAGAGAGGGCCGGGATCTACGACGAGATGAACCGGGTGCTGGCGGCGATCCACAGCGTCGATCTGGACGCTGCGGGTCTCACCGATTACGGCCCGCCCGGCGATTACTACCGGCGTCAGATCGACCGCTGGACCAAACAGTACCGCGCCTCCGAAACCGGGACAGTGCCGGAAATGGACAGCCTCATCGCGTGGCTCGACGCCCATGTTCCGCCCGATGACGGCCGGCGCACGCTGGTGCATGGCGATTATCGCATCGACAACATGCTCTTCGCCCCGGACGGCCCCGCCTGCGTCGCGGTGCTCGACTGGGAGCTGTCGACGCTGGGACATCCCTGGGCCGACCTCGCGGCGCTGATCATGCAGTGGCGAATGCCGCCGGGGAGCGAGGGGCGCGGCCTTGCGGGCGAGGACCGCGACGCGCTGGGCCTTCCCTCGGATGCCGACTTCGTTGCGCGCTACTGCGAGCGGACGGGAATCGACGGCATTCCGCGCTTCGGCTTCTACCTCGCCTTCGCCTTCTTCCGCATGGCGGCGATCCTGCAGGGCGTGAAGAAGCGCGCGCTCGACGGTAACGCCTCCAACCCCGAGCGCGCGCTGAAGATGGGCGGCTACGTTCCGCATTTCGCCCGCGGCGGGCTGGAGGCGGCAGATGAGTGAGCCGCTCTTTGACGGGCAGGTCGTGCTCATCACCGGCGCGGCCAGCGGGTTCGGAGCCCTTGCCGCCCGCCGTTTCGCCGAGGCCGGCGCGATTCTGGCCCTGTCTGACGTCTCCGGCCCCGCGCTTGCGGAGTTGACCGACACGTTGCGCGAGGCGGGCGCGGACGTCCTGAGCGCGGTGGTGGACGTCTCCGACGAGGCGCAGGTGGCTGACCACGTGGCCGCAACTCTCGAGCGGTTCGGGCGGCTCGACGTGGCGATCAACAATGCGGGGGTGGGGCACGATCTGACGCCCGTCACCGCGCTCGACGTGGACGAGTTCGACCGGATGATGGCGGTCAATGCGCGCGGCGTGTTCCTGGGTTTGAAACATCAGCTCCCCCCGATGATCGCAGCCGGCCGCGGCGCCATCCTCAACGTCGCCTCGGCAGCAGGCCTGGTCGGCGCGGGTCATCTCTCCGCCTATGCCGCCTCCAAGCATGCGGTCGTCGGCCTGACACGGGCCGCCGCGGACGAGGTCGCGCGCAAGGGTGTCAGGGTCAACGCGCTTTGCCCGGCCTTTGCCGCGACACCGCTCTTCGACGGGATGGCCGACGCGCTGGCAGAACGACACGGCACCGGACGCGATGCCGCCTATGCACGCATCGCCGCGCGGGTGCCGATGCAACGGGTCGCGGAGCCGCAGGAGATCGTGCAGGCCATGCTCTGGATCTGCGCGCCCGCCAACAGCTTCATGACCGGACAGGCCATCGCCATCGATGGCGGCCTTACGGCGATCTGACGGAGAACCCGATGGCCGAAACCCCGGCACCGCTTGGCGACACGGACGAGGACCGCAACTTCGTCACCGCCCTCGCGCGCGGGCTCGAGGTGCTGCGCTGCTTCCGTCCGAACGAAACGACCCTGAGCAACCAGGACATCGCGCGGCGCACGGACCTGCCGAAACCCACCGTCACCCGGCTGACCCACACGCTCTGCAAGCTCGACTATCTCGTCCATTCGGAGCGGACCGGCACCTACCGGCTGGGCGCGGGTGTGCTGTCGCTCGGCTTCGGCGTGCTCTCGGGGATGGAGATGGCCGACCGCGCCCGCGAGGAGCTGCGCCGGCTCTGCGACGGCCCCAACCCCTACGTCACCGCCGCCCTGGGCGAACGCCACCGGATGAGCGTGGTCTACATGGCCGTCCACCGATCGAGCCAGGCGGTGGCGCTGACGATGAACGTGGGCGCGCGGCTGCCGCTCTTTCACTCGGCGATCGGCCGCTCGATCCTCGTGGCGCTCGACCCCGAGGAGCGGCGCCACATGCTCGCCCTCGCTTGTCAGACCCGGCCCGAAGACGCGGACAGGCTGCGCGCCAGCCTCGACCGCGCGCTGGAGGATTACGCCAATTATGGCTTCTGCACGTCCTTCGGGGACTGGCGGCCGGAGGTGCACGGTATCGCGGTACCCGTCGTTTCGCTGAATGGTGACCGGGTGTTCGGGCTGAACATCGGCGGGCCCTCTTTCCTGACAAATCCGGAGGAACTCATGGACCAGTACGGCGCGCAACTGAAGCAGGCGGCCGCCGCCCTGAGCCGGCGCGTGAGGACCCAGCCTTGACGGAGGACCTGGATCCGGCGCTCGTGGAGCCGCCCTACCCGCTGCAAGACCTTCTCGGTTTCAGGATGACCGGCTGGACGGAAGGATGGTCGCGCTTCGAGCTGCCGCTGTCGGAGGCGCTGATGAACCGCTACGGCATTCCGCACGGAGGAATCTACGCGACGCTGCTCGACACGGTCATGGGATATTCGGGGAGCTACACCGGCGTCCCGGGCGAAAAGAAGCTCGCCATGACCCTGACATTGACCGTCAACTTCCTGTCGCGGCCGCGCGGCAGCGTACTGATCGGCGAAGGGCGGCAGATGGGCGGCGGCAGACGCACGTTCTTTGCCGAGGGTACCGTACGGGACGATTCCGGCGAACTCCTTGCAACAGCGTCCGGCAGCTTCCGGTACCGCACGCTGGAGTAGAATTATCCGTGGGTTGGGTTACCATATGGAGCGAAAGGATGCGCCCGATGGTCCCTGAAGAACTGAGCGAACCGATCCGGCAGAGCCTGAGCAATGCGCGCATCTGCTGGCTGGCGACGGCCAGCAAGGAAGGCGTTCCTTGCGTATCGCCGAAGACCGTGTTCACAGCCCACGGGAACACGGTCCTGCTGGCGGACGTGGCGTTCGCGGAGTGTGTCGCCAATCTCGAGGAAAACCCGCTCGCCTGCCTCAGTTTCATCGACGTCGCGCGCGATGCCGGGTTCAAGATCCATGCCCGGGCACGGATCGTGAAACCCGACGACGAGGATTACGAGAGGCTGCACGGCATCCTCGCCGCCACCCGGCAGCCGGACAGACCGTTCGGCGCCATCGTCGAGGCCGTCTCCTACAAGCACTTCGCGATGCCGATGCCCGTCCTCAAGATGCACCCCCACCGCACGCGCGGCGAAATGATGGAAGAGCATTTCACCGCTTTCAGCGACAAGTCCAGCAGTACCGGCGGGATCTAGCCGCCCGAGGTGGGCCGCCATCACCTGCTCCAGATGGTAGTCCGCGTCACCCAGCTGATGGTCCATCATGACCAGCCGCTTGGCATAGTGCGACGCCGGATACTCCCACGTCATCGCGATGCCGCCATGCATCTGGATCGTCTCCTCCGCCACCAGCCTGGCGGCGCGTCCGACGAGGTTCTTGGCCATCGAGACGGTCCGGCTCTGCGCGTCGGTCCCCATGCGGCTCGCGGCGAGAATGGTGATCGAGCGCGCCTGCTCGATTTCGGTGGCAAGGTCGACCATGCGGTGCTGGAGGACCTGGAACGTCCCGATCGGCCGGCCGAACTGCTTGCGGTCCTTGAGGTATTCCAGAAGCGTGTCGCGCGAGACTTCCATCGCTCCCACCGCCTCGGCGCAAAGCGCGAGCGCCCCCCAGTCAAGCGCATCCTCCAGCGCCGAGAGGCCCTCCTCGATCAGCAGACGCGCGGGCGTCGCATCGAGGAACAGCTCCGACGCACCGCCTCCGTCGATCAGGCCGTAGCTTTGCAGCCGTGCCAGGCTTGCCTCGACCTCGAAGACACCGATGCCGTCAGGATGTCGCGCCGCGACCAGGATCTTCCGTGCCGTGTCGCCGTCGAGCACGACGCTCTTGCGGCCGGTGAGGCTCCAGCCGTCGCCCTGCCGTGTGGCCTCGGTCGCGATGTCACGCGGGTCATAGGGCGCCTCCAGCTCGCCGATCGCGATCGCGTAGGGCGTGCCGGCGATCAGCTCTTCGAGGTCTTCGCCAGCTGCCATGAGAAGCCGCGCCGCCATCAGTTGCGGCAGTACCGGCTCGGGACAAAGCGCCCGGCCCAGCGATTCAAATACCGTGGTGACATCGAATCCCGCGCCGCCGTAGCCGCCGTGGCTCTCGGGGACGAGCGCTGCCACCATGCCCAGTTCGGCCAGCTCCGCCCAGCGCGCGCGATCATGGTAGGGCGCCGTATAGGCCACGCGCAGCCGGTGCTCCCAGCCATAGCGATCGGCCAGGAATCGATCCAGCGTTTCGGCCAGCATCCGGCGGTCGTCGGTTCTCTCGAAGTTCATAGGCCCAGCACCGCCTTGGAAACGATGTTGCGCTGGATCTCGTTCGAGCCGCCGAAGATCGAGATCTTGCGGTTGTTGAAGTACTTCGCCGCCTCGTGCGTGTGCTCGGGCGGGACCAGCGCCGCGTTCTCCAGCTCCTCTGACGGGAATGGCGCGGCGGCGGGGCCGAGCGCCCGGCGCGTCAAATCGTTCAGCGCCTGGCGGATCACGGTGCCTTTGATCTTGAGCATCGAGCTTTCTGGGCCCGGCGCGCCGCGCTTCTGCGCGTCCGACAGCATCCGCAGGTTGGTGATCTTCATCGCCTCCAGATCGATCTCGATCTGCGCCAGCTGCGACGCGAAGAGCGGATTCTCGATCAGCGGCCGCCCGCCCCGCTTGATCTGACGCGCCAGCGACTTCAGCCGCTCGAAGGCGTGCACCGAAAAGCCTACGCCGGCGATGTTGGTCCGCTCGTGGGTCAGAAGGTACTTGGCGATGGTCCAGCCCTGGTTCTCCTCGCCTACCAGGTTCTCCACCGGCACGCGGACGTCGGTGAAGAACACCTCGTTCACTTCGTGTCCGCCCTCGATCAGCCGGATCGGGCGCATCTCGATCCCGGGCGTGTCGAGGTCGATCAACAGGAAGCTGATCCCCTGCTGCGGCTTGCCCTCGGTCGAGGTGCGCACCAGGCAGAAGATCCGGTTGGCGTGCTGGCCCAGCGTCGTCCACGTCTTCTGGCCGTTCACGACATAATGGTCGCCCTCGCGCTCTGCGCGGGTCTTGAGGCTGGCGAGGTCCGACCCGGCGCCCGGCTCGGAATAGCCCTGACACCACCAGTCGCGCCCGTCGAGGATGTGCGGCAGGTATTCCGCCTTCTGTTCGTCCGAGCCGAATTTTATGAGGACCGGTCCCAGCATGTGCAGGCCGAAGGGCACGATGCGCGGCGCGTCGGCGCGGCAGCTTTCTTCCTCGAAGATGTGGCGTTGCACGGCGGTCCAGCCCGGCCCGCCATTTTCCTCTGGCCAGGTGGTGGCGAGCCAGCCCTGTTCGTTCAGGGTCGCGTGCCAGCGCTCCATGTCGTGCTTGCTCAGCTCGTGCCCCGCGCGCACCTTGCGCGCCAGGTCGGCGGGCAACTTTTCGGCCAGGAACGTCCGCACCTCTTGCTGGAACGCCTGCTCCTCGGGGGAATAGCTCAGATCCATCAGCGTTTCTCGTTCAGCTCTGCGAAGGTGCCGCCGTCCCTGGCCATGCGGCTCAGGATGTCAGGCACCTGCCAGTAATGCGGGTCCTCTTCGGCATAGGATTTCATGCGCCGGACCAGCTCCTCGGCACCGACCAGATCGGCGTAATGCAGCGGGCCGCCCCGGAACCGCGGGAAGCCGTAGCCGAACAGGAACACCGCATCGACGTCGATCGGGCGCAACGCCGTGCCGTCCTCGACCACGCGGGCCGCCTCGGCGATCATGGCGGTCATGTAGCGATCCACGATCTCATCGTCGGAGAACTCGCGGGGGGTGATGCCGGCCTTCTCCCGCTCCTCGGCGAGGAACTTTTCGACGTCGGGATTCGGGCGGCTCTCCTTGCCTTCGTGGATATAGAACCCCTTGCCGGTCTTGCGCCCGAACCACCCTTCTTCGCAGATGCGGTCGGCCACCTGGCCCGCGTAGCGCTCGTCTTCGGGACGCGTCTTGGCCTGGCGTTTCCGTGTCGCCCAGCCGATGTCGAGCCCGGCCAGATCGCTCACCGCGAACGGGCCCATGGCGAAGCCGAACTTCTCCAGCGCGCGGTCGATCTGCTCGGGGCTGGCCCCGTCCATCATCATGTAGTCGGCCGCCTTGCGGTAATGCGCCAGGATCCGGTTGCCGATGAAGCCGTCGCAGACGCCGGCGCGCACGGCGACCTTCTTGAGCCGCCTGGCCAGCGCGAAGCCCGCCGCGACGACTTCGGGCGCGGTCTTGTCGGCCACGACCACTTCGAGCAGGCGCATGACATGCGCGGGCGAGAAGAAGTGCAGCCCGATCACGTCCTGCGGCCGGTCGGTCATCGCCGCGATCTCGTTGACGTCGAGATAGCTGGTGTTGGTGGCGAGGATCGCGCCGGGATGCGCGATCCGCTGCAGCTTGTCGAAGATATCCTGCTTGACCTCCAGGTCCTCGTAGACCGCCTCGATGACGAGGTCGGTGCTGACAAGCGATTCCAGCTCGCCGGTCATGTTCAAACTGATGCCGGCGAGCTTCCTGTGGTCGAGCTTGCCGCGCTTCACCGCGCCTTCGAGGTTCTTCTCGATTGTTGCCCGCGCGCGATCCCGCGCATCCTCGTTCTGTTCGACGACGATGACCGGCAGACCGGCGATCAGACAGGCCGTCGCGATGCCGGAGCCCATGGTGCCGGCACCGATGACGCCGACGCTACGCACCTCGCGCGGGGTCGCGTCCGCCTCGGGAATCTTCTGCACGGCGCGCTCGGCGAAGAAGGCGTGGATCAGACCGGCGCGCTGCGGACTGTCGATGCACTCCTGAAACAGCCGCCGCTCTTCGGCCAGGCCCTCGTCGATCGGCTTCGTGCTCGCCTCCACCGCATCGACGCAGCGGAAGGGCGAGAACAGGTGGGCCTGCGTCTCTTCCAGCTTCGCCCGCATCTGCGACAGCGCCTCGGAGTCCGGTTCGACCTCCAGGTCCCGGCTGCGGCGGGTCTTGAGCTTGCCCGACAACACGTCCTGCGCGTGGCGCAGCGCAAGTTCGCGCGGCTCGCCCTCGTCTATGACATCGATCAGGCCCAGCTCTTTCGCCTCGTCGGCGCCCACGCGGCGGCCGCTCACGATCAGGTCCAGCGCCGGACCGATGCCCGAGAGACGCGGCGCACGCTGCGTGCCGCCGGCCCCGGGCAGGATCCCGAGCGTCACTTCAGGGAAGCCGACCAGCGTGCCAGGAAGCGCCACACGGGCATGCGTGCCCAACGCGACCTCCAGCCCGCCGCCCAGGGCCGTGCCGTGCAGGACGGAGATCACCGGCGTCTCGCACAACTCGATCTGATTGCAGAGCCCCGGCAGCCACGGCTCCTTCGGCGGCTTGCCGAATTCGCGGATGTCGGCGCCGGCAATGAAGGTCCTGCCGGCAGCGTATAGCGCAATGACCTCGACCCCCGGGTCGGCGTCGAGTGTCTCGATTGCGTCCGCGATGCCCTTGCGCACTGCCCAGCCGGCGGCGTTGACCGGCGGGCTGTCGATCACGACAAGCGCAACGGGACCCTCGCGTTCGATGCGGACGGCATTTTCGGGCTCGGCGGCAGTGTTCATGACAGACCTCGGCTCTGTGCTGTCTCGGCGTCCCGCGCGGTCATAAGCGACGCGAAATGCTGGACAAGTTTGTGTTTCAGAATCTTCCCAGTCGCGGCCACGGGGTAGTGGTCAACAAAGAGAATATGCTGGGGCACTTTGTAATGGGCGAGATGTTCGCGCAACCAGCCCTTCAGCGCCTCTTCGCCCACCGACCCGTCGGACAGGCAGTAGGCCAGGATCTCCTCGTTGCCCGGCACCATGCGGCCGACGACGGCGGCCTGACTGATCGCCGGGTGCCGGGTCAGCATCGCCTCCACCTCGGGCGGATGGACGTTGAAGCCCGACCGGATGATCAGCTCCTTGAGCCGCCCGACAATGAAGAGCGCGCCGTCCGGCTCAACCCGCGCCAGGTCGCCGGAGCGGAACCAGCCGCCCTCGACCAGCACCTCGGCGGTGCGCCCGGGGTCGCGGTAATAGCCCTTCATGATGCCGGGTCCGCGAATCCACAGCTCGCCAACGCCGTTCGCGTCGGGCTCGTGGATCCTCAGCTCCACATCCGGCAGGGCATAGCCCACCGACGTGTCGTGGCGCGGCGCGTCCTGCCAGGTGCCGCTGACGCCGGGCGCCGTCTCGGTCAGGCCGTAGCCGTTGTTGAGCGGCAGGTGGAACGCCTCCTCGATGCGGATCTTCCATTCGGGGTCGAGCGGCGCCCCTCCGGCCGAGATGTAGCGCAGGCGCGGCGCATGGGGCGCGGCCCCCTCGGCCTTCAGGTGGCGCAGGATTGCGGCGTACATCTGCGGCACCGCCGACATCACGCTGGAACCGTCCGCCATCGCGTCGAGCACCGATCGCGCGCTGAATCGCGGCAGGAACCGGATCGTGCACCCCGCATGGAGCGACGCCAGGAACACCGACGCGAAGCCGAAGATGTGAGTGCCGGGCAGGACCAGCATAGCCTCGTCGCCGGACGTCATCTTGCGCAGGCGCGATGAGCTTTCAGCGTTCCACACAAGATTGCGGTGGGTCAGCATGACCCCCTTGGGCGCGCTCGTGGTCCCGGTCGTGTACATGAGCGCCGCAACTCGCTCGGCCGGGTCGTCAGGCATCGGCTCGGGCTCGGAACTTGCCGCCGGCGTCGCCAGGATCCGGCCACAGGCAATCCGGCCGAGCTCCACCGCGCCCAGCCGTTCAGCGTGGGCGGCCGCGTCGGCGGAGGCCTCTGGCGTGAAGAGCAGCATCCGCGCCCCGGCATGAGCCGCAATCGCGTCCAGCTCGTCGGTCGAATGCCGTGCATTGACCGGCGAAACCCAGGCGCCGATCCGGCTCGCAGCGAGGATTCCGGCGGCATAGGTGACCGAATTCTCGCTTACGAGGAGCAGTCGGTCGCCCGGCCGCAGGCCCGCGTCGCGCAGAGTATCCGCCAGTGTGTCGACCATCGCCGACAGGTCACCATAGGCATATCTCGCTCCGTCATGGTCGATGAGGGCGGGGGCCTCGGGCGGTTTGCCGGCGATCAGGTCGTGGACATACTTCATGCCGGCTTTCCCACCCTGCGCCCGTGCTGCCAAGCATAGACCAGCGGCGGCGCCGACAGCAAAAGGCCCAGCGCCGACAGTTCGAAATGGCTCAGACCCAGACCCTCGAAATGCGGCATCGCGAACATCAGCCCCGCCGCGAAGAGCATGAACCGCAGCGCCGCCGCCGCGGCGCTCCCCGAAAGCGGCCCGATCAGGCTGACATGCCCCTGCAGCGCCATCGACAGGAAAGCCACGCCAATGAGCGCGGTGCCCAGCGTCACCACGACCTCCCACGCCGGCGCGGCGCCGATCAGGGCGGGGTTCAGCACGAAGAAGAACGGCGCGATGTAGATCACTCCGCCGAGACGCATCGCCTCGAGGCCGGTTTCGAGCGCCGAGGCGCCCGCCATCGTCGCCGCCGCGAACGCGCCAAGCGCCACTGGCGGGGTGATGTAGCTCACCATGCCCCAGTAAAGGATGAAGAGGTGCACGGCGAGCTGGTTGAGCCCGCCCGCCTCGAGCGCCGGCGCCAGCACGACGGCCAGGAAGATGTAACACGCCGTCACCGTCATCCCCATGCCGAAGACGAACGCCGTGAGCGCCCCCATCAGCAGCAGCACGAACGTGTTGTCCCCCGCAAGGAACACCAGCTCGTTCACGAGCGTCCCGCCCAGCCCGGTTGCCGAGAACGACCCGACAATCAGGCCAACGCCCAGAAGGATCGCCGTGAGCTCGGCCAGCGCCTGCCCCACCCCGATGATCAGATCGCCGACGCCGCGCAGCGTCAGACGGTGGCTCGGCCAGATCTGGTTCACCACCAGCAGCAGCGCGGTGGCGTAGAACGGTGCCGTCGTCTCGCGGCGCAGCACCATCATCATGAAGATCAGCACGCCGAAGACCGTGACATAGATCCACCCGTCCGCCAGCGTCCGCCTCAGGCGTGGCAGGTCGGCGCGCGGCAGACCGCGCAGGCCGCGTCGGGCCGAATAGGCGTCGATCTGCGTGAAGAGTCCGAAATAGAACAGAACCGACGGGATCGCCGCCGCGAGCGCGATCTCGGCATAGGGCCGCGACAGGAACGAGGCCATGACGAACGCCGTCGCCCCCATGATCGGCGGCATCAGCACCCCGCCGGTCGAGGCGCAGGCCTCGGTCGCGGCGGCCGTCTTCGCGGAAAAGCCCGTGCGCTTCATCGCCGGAATCGAGACCGCCCCCGTGGTCAGCACGTTGGAGATCACGCTGCCCGACATCGAGCCCATGAACCCGCTGGCGAAGATCGAGACCTTGGCCGCCCCGCCCCGGTAACCGCCGACCATGCCCATGGCGAGGTCGTTGAAGAACGCGCCGCCCCCGGTCCGCTGCAGCACGGCCCCGAACAGGATGAACCCGATCACCAGGTTGCCGAACGCCTTCATCGGGATGCCGAACGAGCTCTCGGACGAATAGACGTGATAGGCCAGCACATCCGACAAGGGCGACTGGAAGCCCGAGAACGGGTCCGGCACGTGGCTCGCGAAAGTCGGGTATAGCCCGAAGAGCGTCACGATCACGAACAGCACCGTGCCGCCGGCCCGCCGCGTCGCCTCGATCGTCAGAAGGAAAAACAGCGCCGCGACCCAGCGCGCCGTCTCGGGCGCCGCGTATTCCCAGCCCGACGAGAGGTTCTGCTGTGCCGTCGCCGCAAGGTAGGCTGTCGCCGCAGCGGCCAGCGCCGCCAGAACCCAGTCGTACCAGGGCACATGGCCACCGCGTGTGCCGGTCCGGATGCGGAACATCAGGAACGCGAGCGTCAGGAACCCGCCGCCCATCAGGTAGAGGTAACGCCCCTCGATCAGCACCACCCCGCCGATCGCCAGGTTGAAGAGCTGGTGAATGACCAGCGCGAGCCCGGCGAGCGTGCCGGCGATGACCACGGTGCGGGCTGGCCCCGTCACGCGATCCGGCGACACCTCTGCTTCGAGCGCGGCCGTCGGGCTGTCGTTGCCCGTTGCCATGAGCGGATCCTTCGCTGGGGGCTGCGTCGGGGCACCCCCGGACAGGGGTGCCCCACTTAACTCATGCCGTCAGAAGACGACCTGGAAACCACCGTCTTGGAGCGCCTTGCGACGCTTCTCGGCCCAGGCTTCTTCCCAGTTCTCGGGATCCTCGGCCTTGAGCTCTTCCCAGGCGGCCATCAATGCCTTCTGCTTTTCGATCAGGCGATCATTGTGGGCTTGCGCCTCTTCGGTCCACAGGCCCTTCTCCTCGAAATAGCGGATCGCGCCCTCGTGGTAGGGCGCCACCCAGGTGAAGTCCTGCTTGTCGAGCGCCCAGCCGCCGATGCCCGGCGCCTTGCCGTTGTAGGAATCGAACAGCTCCACCATCGCCTTGGTCATGTTGTAGACCAGATCGGCGTCGGTTTCCTCCATCGCGATCAGGACCGGATAGGCATAGCCCGCACCGGCATAGCCGTCGGTGCCGTCGATTGTCGCCCCGACACTGGCCGTGTTGGGCGAGAAGAAGGGCGCGATCGCCTGCATCCGCTCAAGGCCCTCGGTGTTTTCCGGGTCGATCGGCGGCCAGAACAGGCCGCGCGGCGACGAGGCCGCCTCGTAGGCCATGCCCGAGTTGGTCGAGGCGAAGGCCGCGTCCACCTGATCCTCGATCAGGCCCTTCCACGACGCGCCGAAGCCGCCGAAATCCACGCGCTCCACGTCGTCCCAGGTCAAGCCGCCATAGGCGAGATAGGCCTCGGTGTTCACGTTCAGCGCCGGCGCGCCGACGATGTAGGCGACCCGCTTGCCCTTGAGGTCCGAAAACTCCTCGATGCCCTCGTCCCCGGCGACTCCGACGGCGAGGTTGATCGCCCCGCCGTTGTTGGCCAGCAGCACGCGCACCGGCTGCGGCCCCCAGTTCTCGGCGCCGAAATCGAACGCGCCCTCCTGCGACATGAAGCTGCCGCCGACACCCGTGGCCGAGAAATCGACACGGCCCTGGCGCAGCGGCTCGGTGCGGCTGACGTCGTTCTTGCCGGGCAGGACCCGCAGATTGACGCCGGCCGCATCCTGCAGCGCGGCGCCGATGGCGACCGCCTGGTTATAGCCCGCCGAGCCGGTGTCGTAGGCCGTCCAGCTCAGCTGCTTCGGCAGGTCGAGTTCCTGCGCGCCCGCCAGTCCGGCAACGCTCGCCAGAACGGTGGCACCGATAATGCTTCTCATGCGAATCCTCCCCTGATCGCTGATGTCCGCTTCACGCGGATCGTACCGCCCCGCAGACGCTTGTCACGTCTGCGGAACCGTGTTTCGCTCAGCGGGATTAAAGACGCCGCCCGAACCCTAGTCAAGCGGCGGCACCAAGGGGGGATGAGGGATGCGCGCAGCCGATCTGTTGGTGGAATGTCTGGTGGAACAGGGGGCCGACCGGCTCTTCTGCGTGCCCGGGGAGAGCTATCTGGCGCTGCTCGACGCGCTTCACGCCCAGAACAGCATCGACCTGGTGGTCTGCCGGCACGAAGGCGGCGCGGGGATGATGGCGGTGGCCGACGCCAAGTTGACGGGACGGCCGGGCCTGCTCGCGGTCAGCCGCGGGCCGGGGGCGACGAACGCCGCCATCGCGATTCACCTGGCCGATCAGGACGCGGTGCCGCTGGTCATGCTCGTCGGTCAGGTCGCGCGCGCCGAACGCGGGCGCGGCGCCTTTCAGGAGGTGGACTACACGCAGATGTTCGGCGGCATGGCCAAGCGGGTCTGGGAGGTCACCCAGGCCGACCGCCTGCCCGACACGCTCGCCGCCGCCTGGCACGCCGCCCGCAGCGGCACGCCGGGACCCGTCGTTGTCGTCCTGCCCGAGGATCTGCTGGGCGACGAGGTCGACGTGCCGGTCGTGCCGGCTCTGCCCCTGGCACGCGGCGGCCCGTCCGGGGCCGATATCGAGCGGGTGCGCCGGTTGCTGGACTTGGCCGAACGGCCGCTGCTCGTCGTGGGCGGCGGGCTGGCGTCACCGCGCGGGCGCGAGGCGCTGGCTGAGCTCGCCCGGGCCCATCACATCCCGGTCGCGACGACCTTCAAGCATCAGGAGATCTTCGACGCCCACTCGCCGCTCTTTGCCGGACATCTGGGATTCAAGGTGCCGCGGGCGATGGTGGGGCGGCTGTCCGAGGCCGACCTGATCCTGGCGGTCGGCACCCGGCTCGGCGACACGCCGACGCAGGGCTGGCGCCTGCCGCACGCCCCGGATCCGACGCAACCGCTGGTGCATGTCTGGCCCGACCCGGCGCGCCTTGGTGCAATATTCCGAACCGAAGTGGGATTGGCCTGCGACCCGGCGGCTTTCTGCGAGGCGCTCGTCAGCTCGCCGCCCGAAGCGTCGTCGCCGCGTCACCGCTGGGCCGAACGGCTCAATGCCCCGATCCGCGAGGCACGCGCCTACCAGCCGCGCCAGGTTGAGGACGGCCTCGATTTCGGCGAAGTCGTGGCGGAGATCGCCGCGCGCGCGCCCCGCGACACGATCGTCACCACCGATGCCGGCAATTTCTCCAGCTGGGTTCACGTGCTCTGGCCGTGGCGCGGCGACACGCCCGCAATCGGCGCGGCGGGGGGCGTCATGGGCCTGGGCGTGCCCGGCGCGGTGGCGGCCAGCCTGCGACATCCCGGCCGCTGCGTGATCGGATTTGTCGGCGACGGCGGTATCCTGATGACCGGCAGCGAACTGGCGACGGCGACAGCCTTTGGCGCCACGCCCAAGATCGTCGTCTGCGACAATGGCACCTACGGCACGATTCGCCTGCATCAGGAGCGCGCATTTCCGAGCCGTGTTTCAGGCACCGCGCTGAGCAATCCCGATTTCGCCGCCTGGGGGGCGAGCTTCGGCGCGCTGGGTCTGAGTGTCGGACCGGGCGACGACATCGCGGCGTCGGTCGAGCGGTTCCTTTCCCATGACGGGGCCGCGGTGCTGGCCGTGCGCGCGAGCGCCGAACTCATCGCGGCCGGCGCCACGATCTCGGGCCTGCGCGACCGCAGATCCTAGAGGTCGCGCGCCCGCTCGCGGAGGACGAATTTCTGGATCTTGCCGGTGGAGGTCTTGGGCACCTCGCCGAAGACCACGCGGCGCGGACATTTGTAATGCGCGAGCCGCTCGCGCAGGAACGCCACGATCTCGTCCTCCGTCGCCGATCTGCCCGGCTTCAGCTCGACGAAGGCACAGGGCGTCTCGCCCCATTTCTCGTCCGGTCGGGCCACCACCGCCGCCGTCGCGACGGCCGCATGGCCGTAAAGCGCGTCCTCCACCTCGATGGACGAGATGTTCTCGCCGCCCGAGATGATGATGTCCTTGGAGCGGTCCTTGATCTCCACGTACCCGTCGGGATGCAGCACCGCCAGGTCGCCGGTGCGGAACCAGCCGCCGGCGAACGCCGCCTCGGTCGTCGCCGGGTTCTTGAGATAGCCCTTCATCGTGACGTTGCCGCGCATGACGATCTCGCCCAACGTCTCGCCGTCGCGCGGCACCTCCTCCAGCGTCTCGGGATCGACGACGGTGACGTCCTCCTGCACCTCGTAGGGCACGCCCTGCCGCGCCTTGAGCCGCGCGCGCACCGCCGGAGGTCGCTCGTCCCATTCGGGATGCCAGGCGCAGACGACCGCGGGGCCGTAGACCTCGGTCAGGCCGTAGACGTGGGTGATGCTCACGCCCATATCCTCCATCGCGGCGATCACCGCGGCGGGCGGCGCGGCGCCGGCGGTCATCATCCGGACCTTCTGGCTCCAGTCGGGGCGCGGCTCGTGGTTGACCATCATCCCCATGACGATGGGCGCGCCGCAGAGATGCGTGACGCCCTCGCGCGCGATGGTGTCCAGGATCTCGCCACCCTCGACCCGGCGCAGACAGACATGCGTGCCGGCGAGAGCCGTGATCGGTCCAGGGAAAGCACCAGCCGTTGCAATGGAACATCGGCAGCGTCCAGAGATAGACCGGGAACTGTCCCATCGCCCAGGTCACCGCGTTGCCGAGCGCGTTCAGGTAGGCGCCGCGATGGTGGTAGACCACGCCCTTGGGATCTCCGGTCGTGCCACTGGTGTAGTTCAGCGCGATCGCGTCCCATTCGTCATCGGGCATGACCGGCTCGTATTCGGTGTCGCCCTCCGCCAGCAGCGCCTCGTAGTCGAGCGCGCCGATCAGATCCCCGCCCTCGGCCAGCGCGTCATCGATATCCACGACGAGGGGGGGCGTGTCGAGCCGACCGAGCGCCTCGGCAATGACGGGCGAGAACTCCCGGTCGGTCAGCAGCACCTTCGCCTCGCCGTGCCGCAGAATGAAGGCGATCGCGGCCGCATCGAGACGGATGTTGAGCGCGTTCAGAACCGCGCCCGCCATGGGCACGCCGAAATGCGCCTCCACGAAGGCCGGCACGTTGGGCGCCATGATCGCCACCGTGTCGCCCCGCCCGATCCCGCGCTGTGCCAGCGCCGAGGCAAGCCGCCGGGCGCGCGTCCACGTCTCCGCCCAGGTCTGACGGTGCGGCCCGTGAACGATGGCCGTGCGGTCCGGATGGACCCGTGCCGTGCGGCGCAGGAATGAAATCGGCGACAGCGGCACGAAATTCGCCGCGTTCCGATCAAGTCCCTCGTCGTAGATGCTGGTCATTGCGCCACCTCCCGTCCCCACTCTAGCGGTTGGCGCGTCGGACGCCAGAAGGCCGGCCCGGCCTAGCGCCTTTCGCGCAGGCGCCCCACAATCCCGCTGGGAAAGAAATATACCGACAGGATGAAGAGCACGCCCAGCCACAACAGCCAGCGATCGGGGTCGAGCAGCCGCGGCAGAACCGGGATCGCCACCACGGCTTCGGCCGCGCCGCCCATCAGCGTCTGGAGATAGTTCTGCGCCAGCACCAGAAGCGTGGCCCCCAGCACGGCACCGTAGAGCGTGCCCATCCCGCCGATCACGACCATCAGCAGGATGTCGAGCATGATCTCGAAGCTCAATACCGTGTCTGGCCCGACATAGCGCAGCCAGACCGCGAAGAGCGCCCCCGCCAGTGCCGCGGCGGCCGCCGAGATGCAGGTGGCGGTGGTGCGGTACCAGACGACCCGGTAGCCGATCGCCTCGGCCCGGAAATCGTTCTCGCGGATCGCCTGCAGGACCCGGCCAAACGGCGAGTTGACGATCCGCAAAAGCGTGAGGAAGATCCCCAGCGAGCCGAGAAACACGAGGTAATAGTTCAGCAGCTTGCCATTCAGCCGCACACCCAGGAACTCGTCGCCAAAGCGGAACGCCGGGGTCAGCAAGCGCGGGATGCGGTAGTTCAGCCCGTCCTCGCCACCCGTCAAGCCCGAGAGCTGGCTGACAAGAACGGCAAAGGCCGACGCCACGGCGAGCGTGATCATCGCAAAGAAGATCGCCCGCACCCGCAGGCTGAACAGCCCGATCGCGAAGGCCAGCACCACGGCCGCCAGCATTCCGGCGAACGTTCCGCTGGCCAGCGACCAGAACGATCGTCCCAGATTCTCGCACGACAGAGCGACTCCATAGGCGCCGAGGCCGAAGAACATTGTGTGCGCGAAACTGACGATGCCGGTATAGCCCAGCAGCAGATCGTAGCTCGCCACGAGGACGATGAAGATGCAGATTCGCGCCGCGGTATCGAGCGCGCGCGTGCCGTCGAACAGGAACGGCGCAAGAGCCAGGCAGACAAGGATGAGCGCCAGCAGCGCGGTCAGCACACGACTTCGTGGCGGATCGTTCGACAGAAGCCTCATTTCGCACGCACCACCGGCATCATGCCCTCGGGGCGCCACATGAGGATCGCCACCATCAGCGCGATGTTCGAGACGAGCGCGAACTTCGGTTCGAGGAAGGCCACGTAATTCTGCATCAGCCCGACGAGGAGCGCGCCGATGAAACAGCCCTCGACCGAGCCGAGGCCACCGATGATGACGACGATGAAGACGAGGATCATCAACTCCTCGCCCATGCCGGCCGTGATGACTTCCTGATAGAGACCCCACATCACGCCACCCAGCCCAGCCAGCGCCGAGCCCGCGACAAAGACGGAAATGAATACCCGCGAAAGGCGGTAACCCAGGGACTCGACCATCTCGCGGTTCTCGACGCCCGCGCGGACGATCAGCCCGATCTTCGTGTTCCGCAGCACCGCGCGCATCGCGACGAAGAGCAGCAGACCCACGCCCACGGCGACCAACCGGTATTTCTCGAGAGCGGCGCCGGCGAAGGTGACGGCGCCCTTCAGCGCCTCGGGCCGGCTGAGATAGATCTCTTCGGGGCCCCAGATCACCGCGATGAGCTGCTCGACCACGATCAGTCCGCCGACCGTGACAAGGATCTGCCGCAGATGCGCGCCGTAGACGGGCCGCACCAGCACGCGCTCGAACGCCCAGCCCATCGCGCCGGTCGCGACCATAGCCACGCACGCGGCCGCCAGCATCGCCGCGAGGTTCAACAGAAGTGACGGCGCACCGGCGAGATGGCCGAGCGCGAGAAGCACGCTCACCCCCACGAAGGCGCCGACCGAAATGAACGCGCCGTGGCCGAAATTGATGACATCCATCAGACCGAAGACCAGCGTCAGGCCGGAAGCCATGATGAAGATCATCATCCCCATCGCCAGTCCCGAAACGGTCAGGGTCAACCACGAGGATTGCGAAGGGATCAACAGGAACCCGCAGAGGACGAGGACCGGGACGAGTACAAACGGCGTTGCGCGCCCGGCCCGCTCGGCCCAGCCGGGTCGGTGTATTGTCGGGGCGTGATCGGGGGCCGCGCTCATGGCAGGCAACCCGACGGAGCGGCTGCGCCGCACGCCTTCATTGATGCCGGGCGGGGCCCGGCCGCCACCCGGTCCGGCGGCGCGAGACGACAGGCATCAAGGTTCGCGTTCATGACGCCTCCATCCTGAGGCCCATGAGGCGCTCCTGGAGGACTTCATCGGTCGCGAGGTCGCCCATCGGACCGGCCCAGACGATCCGCCCGTCATCCATTACCGCCGCCGTGTCGCCGAGCGCGCAGGCGACGGCAAAATTCTGTTCCACCATCAGGATCGAGGCCCCGCGAGCCTTGAGCGACCGCAGGGCCGCGGCCATCGTGCGAACGATTGCCGGTGCGAGGCCTTTCGTCGGCTCGTCGATCAGGTAGAGGAGCCGATCCTCCGCCATGGCGCGGGCGATGGCGAGCATCTGCTTCTGACCGCCGGACAGATTTCCCGCTGCGGACCGCCAGAAAGTCCGCAGCGGCGGAAAGGCGGTGAAGACCGCGTCGAGCCGTTCCGTGTCCAGTGGGCCCGCGCGCGCGGCGAGAATCATGTTCTCCTCGACGGTGAGATTGGCGAAGATCCCCATGTTCTCGGGCACATGCGCGAGTCCCGCCCGCGCGATGGCATTGGTCGGCGCGGCCGTGATATCGGCGCTGTCGAAGCGGATCGTGCCCTTTCGCGCGCGCCAGAGCCCCATGATCGTGCGAAGGGTGGTCGTCTTGCCGACGCCGTTGCGTCCCAGCAGCATCGTGACCCCGCCGCGCGGCACCTCCAGATCAACGCCCTGCAGGATGTGGTATTGCGCGATATCGGTGAAGACACCGCTGAGCGACAGGATCGGGTCGTCCCTCCGCGATTGCGTCCCGGTTCCGGTCATGGCCGCATCCGCCGCGCCACGCCGGGCTCCGGGATCGGCCAGATGCGGCGCGGCCGCAGGTCGCGCGCAGCCGGAGGGGATTCGACGACCACCGAACGGACGCTCTCCGGGACAGAGCCGGGCGTTGGCCACGGGGTCAGACATCCACGAGATTCCGGCCGAGATAAGCCTCCTGCACCACGTCCGACTCCATGACCTGCCCCGGCGGGCCGTCGGCGACGAGGCGGCCGTTGTGGAGCACGATGATCCGGTCGGCGAGCGTGCGGATCACGTCCATCTTGTGCTCCACCAGAAGGATCGCGCGTGTCGGGTCCTGCTTGAGCTCGGCGATGAGGTCGAGCACCACCGGCGCTTCGTCCATGCTCATCCCGGCCGTCGGCTCGTCGAACATGTAGACCGCCGGGTCGAGCGCGATCAGCAGCGCCACCTCGAGCTTGCGCTGGTCGCCATGGGAGAGACCGGCGACGGTCGCGTCGCGCTGCCGGCCGAGACGGACGCGGGTCACGATCTCCTGCGCCTCCTCGGTGAGGTCCATGGCCGCGTCTGCCAGCGAGAATATCCGGAAACCGCGCCCCGTCCGGGCCTGGACCGCGAGGCGCACGTTCTCGAGTACCGTCAGGTCGGGAAAGAGATTCGTAAGCTGGAACGCCCGCCCGATGCCTGCCGCGGTTCGCGCCGCGACTCCGTCCCGGGTGATATCCCGCCCGTAGAGACGTACCTGCCCAGAAGTCGCCGGGACCTGCCCCGAGATCAGGTTGAAATAGGTCGTCTTGCCTGCCCCGTTCGGGCCGACGATGGCGACGAGTTCGCCGGGACGGAAGGCGCAGCTCACTCCGTCGACGGCCACATGCCCGCCGAAACGCACGGTCAGTTCTTCGGTCTCGAGGATCGTGTCGTTCATCGGCCGTGTGCCCCTTGTGAGAGGCGGATGCCGCACCTGCGCCCGAGGCACCGCAAGCTCCCCGAGCGCCGTACCGGCATCAACCCTCACCCCTTTGCGATGTCATTCGGTCCGCACGGGGATCTCCATGTCGTCGATACCAAGCTCCCGCACCAGCACGGGCACGCCATAATCCTTGCCGTCCTGAACCTCGGTCCGGAAATGGTACATGGATTGCAGCGCCTGGTGATCCTCGGGGCGGAAGCGCATCGTGCCCTTGGGCGTCTCCCATTCCATGCCTTCCATCGCGGCGATCAGATCCTCGGTTTCTGCCGACCCGGCCTTTCTCAGCGCCTCGACGACGGCGATCCCGCCGCCATGCCACCCGCCGTGAAGAAGTCGGGCGGGGTGCCGAACCGCGACTGGTGCTCCTCGACCAGCCAGTCGTTCACGGGATTCTGCGGGATCTCGTAGTAATAATAGGTCGCGCCTTCCATCCCCGGCAGCTCCTTGTAGGCCGTCAGAGCGGCAAGGATGTTGCCGCCGGTCGCGATCTCGATTCCGTGGCGCGACGGGTCCATGGCATTGATCTTGCCCATCGGATTGCCGCCGCCAGCCCAGATGATGAAGAGCTTCTTCTCGCCGTCGGTGCCGTCCATGGCGTTGAAGATGCGCTCGGCGGCGGCCGTGAAATCGGTGGTGTCGGTTGGCACGTATTCCTCGTGCACGACCTCGCCGCCGGCATCTTCCAGCGCCTCGCGGAAGGCCGACACCCCGTCGCGCCCGAAGGCATAATCCTGCGCGAGGGTCGCCACCTTCACGTTCTCGCCGCCCAGCGCGACCGCATTCGAGATCGCATCCTGAGACGAGTTCCGGCCAGTGCGGAAGATGTAGCGGTTCCAGTCGGTGCCGGTGATCGAATCCGCGACAGCCGGCTCGACGATCAGGATCTTCTCGTATTCCCGGGCCACCGGCAGCATGGCCAGAGCCACGCCCGAACTGACCGGTCCCACGGCAAGGTCGGCCTCGTCGTCGGCATAGGCTTCTTCCAGCAGCGCCTTGCCACGGGCCGGATCGAGCTGGGTGTCCTTCTCGATCACGACGATGTCCTCGCCCAGCACCTGCATGGTGCCGTCGGTGGCATATTCGAGCCCCAGCATCAGGCCGTCATGGCTCTGCCTGGCGTAGGCCTCGAGCGGGCCGGTCTTGCCGTAGACATGCGCGATGGTGATCTCTGCCGATGCCGGCCCGGCCAGAGCCAGCGCCGCGGCGAGCACGATTGTGCTGCGTTCCATATCCTGTCCTCCCGTTCGCGGCCGTCCTCGGCCGCACGCTCCTCGGCTCCGGAGTAGGACGGCGGGGGGCGGCAGTGTCAAGCAAGCCCCGGACAGTCACGGCGCAAAAAAGCGAAGCGAACTTGGGGGGTTCAGTCCAGGCAGCTCACAAAGGCGGCGGCCAGCGCCTCGAGAAGCGCGGAATAGAGGTCGGGCCCTGGCGAGAGCGCCGCACCCAGCGGGTCCGCGGTCACGACCGGGAGATCGGCTTCGGTCGCCGCGAGCCCTGCCAGCCGCGGATCGGCGCCGGGCTCGACCAGCAGGCATCGCGCTTCTGCCTGTGCCGCCGCGCCCATGGCCTCCCGCAGCCGCGCAGGCCCCGGCGCCGATCCGTCGGCGGCCGTCAGGGCCGCGAGCGCGTTCAGCCCGAAGCGCGCCTCGAAGTAGCCATAGGCGTCGTGCTGCACGATGTAGGTCCGGCCGCGCAGCGGCTCCAGTCGATCCGCCAGGGCGTCGGCGAGCGCCTGCAGATCGCGGGCGGCAGCCTCGGCATTGACGCGATACGCCGCGGCGTTTTCCGGATCGAGAGTGGCAAGCGCCTCGGCGATCGCCGGCAGCCAGACCTGTGCGTTGGCCGGATCGAGCCACGCATGGGGGTCGATGTTTCCGTGGTCGTGATCGGTCGTCTGCTCCGCGCCCGTCACCCGTCTCGCGAACGGTTGTCCCGTCCACCTGCAGCAGCACGAGGTCGTCCGTGCCCTCGCCCAGCGCCTCGACCGCGCGCTCCAGCCAGGGCGTGAGCGGGGCTCCCGTCCACACGATCAGGTCCGCGTCCTGCAATCGGCGCGCCTCCGAAGGTCTGAGCGCATGTCCGTGCGGCGAGATCCCCGGAGGCGTGATCGTTTCGGGCGCCCCGAGATCCCCCATGGCCAGCGAAACCAGCGCATGGACCGGCGGGATGTCCACGACCACGTCCGGAACGTCGGAGCGGGCCGGCGATGCCGCCAGCCAGACGAGGAACAGCCCGAAAAGCCCGGTGCGCATCCGTCTTCCCCACGTTGCATTGCGGCGCTGCGGACCGTATAGCCGCCGTTATAAGGTTACAAGAGCCGCCCCTGATGAGCATCCCCCGCGCAGCGCCTCTGGGCTTTTCACCGCACGATCACGCCGGCTGCGTGCGCTCGGCCATCGTTGCTGCTAAATCCGTGTGCGCCGATCGCGGCCTGCGGCTGACTCCGTCCAGGCGCCGGGTTCTCGAGATCCTGCTTGAAGATCACGCGGCGCGAGGCGCCTACGATATCCTGCGGCGGCTCGAGCGGGACGGACATGGCGCCCAGCCGCCGGTCGCCTACCGCGCGTTGTCGTTTCTGATCGAGGCCGGGTTTGCGCACCGGATCGAACGGCTCAACGCCTATGTGGCCTGCGCGAGACCGGGGACGGAACATGACCCCGCATTCCTGATCTGTTCGGGATGCGGCGCCGTAGCCGAGGCCGAAGCCGCACCGATCGCCCCAACAGCCGCCCGCGCCGGCTTCCGCATCGAGGACGTCGTGCTCGAGGTGCGCGGTCTCTGCGCCGACTGCCAGACGCGCGAGTCCGGCCTGTGAGCCTGATCGAAGTGCGCGACGTGGCAGTGCGCCTCGGCGGCCGGACCGTCCTGCGCGATATCGACCTCGATATAGGCCCGGGCGAAATCGTCACGATCGTCGGCCCCAACGGATCGGGCAAGTCGACGCTTCTTCGGGTTCTCGTCGGTGCGCTCAAGCCCTCTGCCGGTCGGATACGCCGGCAGGCGGGGCTGCGACTGGGCTATGTGCCGCAACGGCTCGACATCGATCCCACGCTGCCCATGACGGCCCGGCGGTTTCTCGACCTGTCGCGTCGGCACGACCGCGCCGCGCTCGACAGCGCCCTCGACCGGGCCGGATTGCCCGACCTCGGCGCGCGACAGATGGCCGACCTCTCGGGTGGCGAATTTCAACGCGTGTTGCTGGCCCGGGCGCTTCTGCAGAGGCCCGAATTCTTCTGCTTGACGAGGCGACGCAGGGGCTCGATCAGCCGGGTCAGGCGGCGTTCTACCGCCGCATCGAGGAGGTCCGCGACCAACTCGGCTGCGCCATTCTCATGGTCAGCCACGAGTTGCATGTGGTGATGAGCGCGTCGGACCGGGTCATCTGCCTGAACGGTCACATCTGCTGCGAAGGGGCTCCGGATGTGGTGAGCCGGGCGGCCGAGTATCGCGCACTTTTCGGCACCGGGACGGGCGGCGCGCTGGCGCTCTACCGACACGAGCACGACCACGCACACGAGACCCGCCGCTGATGCTCGACGATTTCATGGTTCGCGCGACCCTCGCCGGACTCGGCGTGGCACTGGCCGCCGCCCCGTTGGGGTGCTTCGTCGTGTGGCGACGGATGGCCTATTTCGGCGACGCCACGGCCCACGCGGCGATCCTGGGCGTCGCGCTGTCGCTCGCGCTCGAGGTCTCGCTGGTAGCCGGCGTTCTGGTCGTGGCCGGAGGGCTGGCGATCGCCGTCGCCATGCTCACCGGGCGCACGCGCGGCGCGGACACGCTGCTCGGGGTGCTGGCTCATTCCGCCCTTGCGGCGGGGCTCGTGGCCGTGACCCTGACGCCGGGACCGCGGATCGATCTGGAGGCCTACCTCTTCGGCGACATCCTGACCGTCGGGCGCGGCGACGTGGCCGTGATCTGGGGCGGAGCTGCACTCGTGCTGGCCCTGCTCGCGTGGCGCTGGAACCTGCTGCTGATCACGACCCTCAGTCCCGACCTCGCCCATGCGGACGGCATCGATCCCCGGCTCGAGCGGCTGGTCCTGACGATCTCGCTGGCGGCGGTGGTAGCGGTAGCCATCAAGGTGGTGGGCGCGCTGCTGATCACGGCAATGCTCGTCATTCCAGCCGCAGCGGCCCGCCCTTTCTCGCGCACGCCGGAGGGCATGGCGGGACTGGCCGCCCTGATCGCGCTGACGGCCGTTCTTGGCGGTTTGCAGGCGGCATGGCACTTCGACACGCCCGCGGGTCCGACGATCGTCTGTACCGCGTCCCTCCTCTTCGTCGCTTCGACTCTCGGGGCCGCGCTTCGGAACCGTTGAGAATGCAGGCGGGGCGGGTGGGCGTCGTCGCGCGGAGGCGCAGCGCGGGCAAGCCGGGCGCGCCTCAATCCTCGCGCATGGCGCGGCGGAAATAGTCGGCAAGCGGTTTGGTGAGATATGTCATCGGGCTGCGATCGCTGGTCCTGATGAAGGCCTCCACCGGCATTCCCGGGATCAGCACCTGACCACCAAGCTTGTCGAGCTCGCCCTCGCGCGGGACGATTTCCACCCGGTAATAGGCCCTCCCGGTGGTTTCATCGCTCAGCGCATCGGCTGACACCCGCTGCACCACGCCGAAGACCTCTGGAGTCCAGCGCTGGTCGAACGCGGTGAATCGGAGTTGCGCCTGCTGCCCGGCAAAGACCTGATCCACGTTCACGGGCTCGATCCGCGCCGCGACGTGGAGCGGGCGATCCTGGGGGATCACGTACATGATCGGCTCCGCTGGCTGGACGACCGAGCCCACGGCGAAGAACCGGCTGCCATAGACGATGCCGGCCTGCGGCGCGCGCACCTCCATCCGTTGCAACCGCTCGCGCAGCGCCAGCAGCCGCTCGGTCAGCTCGATCTCGCGGAATTGCAGGTCGCGCAGGGTCGTGATCGCGTCCTCGCGTCGGGACGTTTCCAGCTTGAGTTCCTCGATCCGGAGCGCCGAGATCTGGCCACGGCTGCGCGCTACTTCAGCTTCGAGCCGGCCGATCTCGCCCTGCAGGCGAGCGTCCTCGCGGCGCAGTGACGACACCCGGCTCAATTGGATCAGCCCCTTCCCGAGGAGCTCCTCGCTGTCGGCCAATTCGGACGCGATCAGTTCCTGCTGCCGCTTCAGGCCGTCAAGCTGCGACTCGATCCCGCGGATGGCGTTCTCGGTCTGCTTTCGCTGTTCGCCCAACTGTTCGCTCGCGCGCGCCAACGAGTCGCGCCGCGCGCCGAAAAGGTTGCGCTGCCCGGCGATCTGTTCGGCCACCGCTGGCTTCCGCGCGGCCTCGGCCAGGAGCTCGGCCGGAAAATCGGGCGCTTCCGAACCGTCGCGTTCCGCCTCCAACCGCACGCGACGGGCGTGGATCTCGCTCAACTGCCCTTCGATGATGGCAAGCTCCGAGCGCATCAACGTGTCGTCGAACCGCATGACGACGGCGCCCGCCTCCACGCTGTCCCCGTCACGGGCGAGGATGGCGCCAACGACGCCGCCCTCCGGGTGCTGCACGACCTGGCGATTGGATTCCAGCTCGACCTGGCCCGACGCGACCACGGCGCCCGCGATCCGCGCCTCGACGGACCAGACCCCGATCCCGCCGATCAGGACCAGAAGCGCCGCCAGTCCCAGCAGAAGCGGGGTACGGATCGGCCAGTCGACGCGGCCGCGGGCGCTCACGACGCGCTCCGGGGCTGGATGGTGCGCTGCACGTCTTCGGCGTTCTGGACCATGGAGCGCAGGATCTCGTCCCGCGGCCCGAACGCTTTGATGCGCCCGTGATCGACGACGAGCAAAAGATCGCATTCAGCGATCGCCATTGGCCGGTGGGTCATGATGATCACCCCGCGGCCATCGGCCTTGAAGGCACGCACCGCCTGATTCAGCGCCTCGGTGCCTTCGGAATCCAGCGCCGAGTTCGGCTCGTCCAGGACCAGTAGCCGGGGCTCGCCGAAGAGCGCCCGCGCCAGGGCGATGCGTTGCCTCTGACCGCCCGACAGGCGGGCGTCGCGCATCCCGATCACGGTGTTGTATCCCTGAGGAAGCGACGCGACGATCTCGTGAACCCTCGCTCGCTTCGCAGCCGAGACCACCGCATCGGAATCGGGATCGGTTGCCATGCGCGCGATGTTCTCGGCCACCGTGCCGTCGAACAGGAACGGCTCCTGTGGCAGGTAGCCGACATGGCGACCCAGTTCCTCGGGCGGATACTGGTCGATCCTCGCGCCACCGAGCCGGACCTCGCCCGTGGTCGGCCGCACGAGCCCGAGGATGACCTTGGCCAGCGTCGATTTGCCGGAACCGGAGCGCCCGATGACCCCGAGGGCCTTGCCCGGCTCGAGCGTGAAGGCGATGTTCGCGAGAACCGGCTCGACCGACCCTCGGGGCAAGAAGCTCAGCCGCTGCACGACCAGACGCGCCTCGGGTACCGGCAGAGACATCCGCTTTTCCTCAGGCGGGGCTGCGTTCAGGGTTTCTCCCAGGCTGCGCCAGCCCTGCCGGGCACGCTGTACCACCGGCCATTGCCCCAGCGATTGCTCGATCGGCGCAAGCGCCCGGCCTAGCAGGATCGACCCGGCGATCATCGCACCGGCCGTCATTTCGTTCTTGAGCACCAGCCAGGCGCCAAGCGCCAGCATCGCCGATTGCAGGAAGAGCCGCATGCCCTTCGTCGCGCCGCTGAACGTACCTGTCCAGTCGCGGGCGCCGACGGTTTCACGCAAGGCGCGCAACCTCTTCTCGAGCCAGCGATCCGCCACCGTGTTCATCATGCCCTGCGCGCGCACCACCTCGGCCCCCGCATAGGCGTTCTCGGAGAACGCCTGAGCCTCGCGCGAAGCGGTCTGCGCCCGGGTCGACCTCGTGCGGGTCAGGATCTGGTTGAGAACCGTCAGCAGGACCAGGAAGCCGCCGCCCGCCACCGCCAGCCAGCCCAACCACGGGTGAAAGAGGAAGATCGCCGCGAGGAAGAAGGGCGTGAACGGCATGTCGAGAAGCGCGACGAAAGCAGGCGAGGTGAAGGCGTTCTGCACCGCCTCCAGATCGTTCTGAACTCGCCGACGGGTTCCGCTTCGGACCGTCGGGCCCCGGCCAGAACCCGAGGCGAAACACGCGCTCGTCGAGATCGGACTGGAATTGCGCGCCGAAGCGCGCGAGGATACGTGTCCGCGCCAGGTCGAGCACCGTCATCAGCGCATAGAGGCCCGCCACGAGGATGAAGAGCGCCGCCAGCGTCTCCTCCGATCGCGAGGCGAGGACGCGGTCATAGACCTGCAGCATGAACAGCGGCCCCGTCAGCATCAGCAGATTGACGAACACGCTGAAGACAAACGCGAAGACGACGAAGCGCATTCCGCGCGCGCGCGCGGCCTTCAACTCGTCGCGAGGAGCGACCTGCGTCAAGAACGTACTCCCGGGGCAATCATTACGTGCCGTCAACCGTAATCGGGCACAGTGCGATATACGTTTATGAAGAATCGATCCTACAAGATCAAGATTGACGAGGCTTTTACATATTCATGTATTGATATGTATTCCCGGCTGCACCATGTTGCAGACCACGCAACACCCAAGGATTCGGAGGCGAGCCATGACGCCCGAAGTCACAGCATTTTTCGATGAAGCCACATTCACGGTTTCCTACGTGGTCCGGGATCCGGCCAGCACGGCGGCCGCCATCGTCGATTCCGTTCTCGGTTTCGACTATTCGTCCGGCCGCACCGACACGCGCTCGGCCGACATGATCGTCGATTACGTCCGCGAGAACGGGCTCGAGATCGTCTGGGTCCTGGAGACGCACGTGCACGCCGACCACCTGTCGGCCGCGCCCTATCTGCAGGAAAAGCTCGGCGGCAAGATCGGTATCGGCGCGGAGATCTCCGTGGTTCAGGACACGTTCGGCAAGGTCTTCAACGAAGGCACCGAGTTCGAGCGTGACGGAAGCCAGTTCGACGCCCTCTTCAGCGAAGGCGACACGTTCGAGATCGGCGCCCTCAAGGGCCGCATCCTGCACACGCCGGGCCATACCCCGGCCTGCGTCACCTTCGTGGTCGAGGACATCGCCTTCGTTGGCGATACGCTTTTCATGCCAGATTTCGGCACCGCGCGCGCCGATTTCCCCGGCGGCTCGGCCGAACAGCTTTTCAGATCGATCCAGAAGATCCTCGCGCTGCCGGACGAGACGGTGATCTTCGTCGGCCACGACTACAAGGCGCCCGGTCGCGAGGTTTATGCCTGGCAGACCACGGTCAAGGAACAGAAGGCCCTGAACGTCCATGTGGGCGGCGGCGCCACGGCCGAGGATTTCGTCAAGATGCGGCAGGAGCGCGATGCCCAGCTCGCGATGCCCAAGCTCATCATCCCGTCGCTGCAGGTCAACATGCGCGCCGGGCGGATGCCGCCCCCCGACAAAGCGGGCAAGACCTACCTGAAGGTGCCGGTGAATGGGATCTGAGATGATCATTGAACCTCAAGACTGGATCACGGGGCTGCTGGGCGGCCTCATGATCGGTACCGCCGCCGCAATCTTCCTGCTGATGAACGGCCGGATCATGGGCGCGAGCGGATTGCTGGGCGGGCTGGTCGACGGCACGGGGCGGTCGAACACGTCAGAGCGCCTGGTCTTCATCGGCGCCCTGATCGGCGTGCCCGCGATCATTGCACTCCTGACCGGCCAACCCGACACCCACATCACCGGAGACACCGTCATCCTACTGGTGGCGGGCCTGCTGGTCGGCTTCGGCACCCGCGTCGCCAATGGTTGCACCAGCGGTCACGGCGTCTGCGGCATCTCACGCCTGTCCCTGCGCGGACTGGTCGCGACCGGCGTCTACCTGCTCTTCGGCGGTCTCGCGATGTACGTCTTCCGTCACGTTCTGGGGGTGATCTGATGCGCCTTCTTACCGCAGCCCTGGCCGGCGGCCTCTTCGGCACCGGTCTTCTCCTTTCGGGCATGACCGACACCGCCAAGGTGCAGGGATGGCTCGATGTCTTCGGCGCCTGGGACCCCACACTCGCCTTCGTGCTCGGCGGAGCGATCGTGCCAATGTTCTTCGCCTGGCGCGTGGCGGAACGGCGGACCAGGCCGGCCTTCGGCGTCTGCTTTCCGGACAAGCCGAGCCTGGACCTCGACGCGCGGCTGGTAACCGGCTCGGCGCTCTTCGGCATCGGCTGGGCCCTGGTTGGTCTGTGCCCAGGCCCGGCAATGGCCTCCCTTCTCTACAATGGCACTGAGGGGCTGACCTTCTTCATCGCCATGGTGGCCGGCATGATCGGCGCGCATGTCGCGATGCGAACCTGGGCGGTCGCCGCATGAGGCGCTTCCTGCCGATACTCGACTGGGCGCCCGGCTACGATCGGGCGACCCTGACGGACGACCTGCTGGCGGCGGTGATCGTCACGATCATGCTGATCCCGCAATCCCTGGCCTATGCGCTGCTGGCCGGCCTGCCACCGGAAGTGGGCCTGTATGCATCTATGGCGCCACTGGTCATCTATGCCGTGTTCGGCACGTCCCGCACGCTCGCGGTCGGTCCGGTCGCCGTTGCCTCGCTGATGACGGCAGCCGCGGTGGGCGAAATCGCGGCCCGCGGAAGCCCGGAATACCTCGGCGCCGCCATCCTGCTTGCCTTCCTGTCGGGAGCGATGCTGCTTCTCATGGGCGTGCTGCGGCTCGGATTCCTCGCCAACTTCCTGAGCCACCCGGTCATCTCCGGGTTCATAACGGCCTCCGGTCTGCTGATCGCCGCGAGCCAGCTACGGCACATTCTCGGGATCGACGCGCACGGGCACACCCTGCTCGACCTGGGGCGGACGCTCGCCGCGCATGTCGGCAAAACCAACCTGCCCACCCTTCTCATCGGAGGCGGCGCGCTCGCGTTCCTCTTCTGGGCGCGTCGATCGCTCGGTCCGCTCCTGCGGCAGACGCGACTGAGCGCCGGCCTGGTCTCCGCCCTGACACGCTCGGCTCCGGTGGCGGCTGTCGCCGTCACCATCCTGCTGACCTGGGCGCTCGGCCTGCACCAACAGGGCGTCGCCATTGTGGGTGAGGTACCCCAAGGTCTCCCGGTGCCCGCGGTGCCGCCCTTCGATGCCGAACTCTGGCGGATGCTGGCGGTGCCGGCCCTCCTGATCTCGATCGTCGGTTATGTCGAGACGGTCTCCGTAGCCCAGACGCTGGCGGCCAAGCGGCGCCAGCGGATCGACCCCGACCAGGAGCTGATCGCGCTCGGCGCGGCGAACATCGGCTCGGCGGTCTCGGGCGGCTTTCCGGTCACCGGCGGATTCGCCCGGTCTGTCGTGAATTTCGACGCGGGCGCGCGGACGCCGGCGGCCGGGGCCTATACCGCCATCGGGATGGCGCTGGCGACTATGTTCCTGACGCCGCTGCTCTACTTCCTGCCCAAGGCGACACTTGCGGCGACGATCATCGTTGCGGTCCTGTCGCTGGTGGATCTGGGCGCACTGCGGAGGGTCTGGGCACATTCGCATTCCGATTTCGCCGCCATGGCCGCGACGATCGTCGTGACGCTGCTCGCGGGCGTCGAGCTCGGGATCATCGCCGGGGTCGGCCTTTCGATCGCGCTGCACCTCTATCGCACTTCGCGGCCGCATGTCGCCGTCGTGGGCCAGGTTGCCGGGACCGAGCATTTCCGCAACGTGCTGCGTCATCACGTGACCACCGATCCGGCGGTCTTCTCGGTTCGGATCGACGAGAGCCTCTATTTCCCGAACATCCGCCAGATCGAGGACCTGATCTACGACGCCGTGGCGAAGCAGGCCGAATTGCGCCACGTCGTCCTGATGTTCACGGCGGTGAATGCTGTCGATGCAACGGCCATCGAGGCGCTTGAAGCGATCAATCACCGGCTGCAGGATGCCGGCGTGACGCTGCATCTGAGCGAGGTGAAGGGGCCGGTCATGGACCGTCTCGCACGCACTTCGTTCCCGAGCGACCTCACGGGCAACGTCTACCTGACGCAATACGATGCCTTCTGCGACCTCTCGCCCGAACTCGCTCGGAATACGCTGGCCGAACCGCGGCGCGACACGGCTCGCGCGGTGGCCTGACACGAGACCCGAAGTGCTGGCAGAGGCGGCTTGGCCCCTGTCTGCACTTCGGATTATTCGACCCCGCGCTAGTTGCCGGTCACTTCGCGCGCGATCTCGTCGAGGAGGGCCTGAACCTGCTGCATGTCGCCCTCCGGCATGACGCGATAGCCGACGCTCACTTCGCCCTCGCTGTCAGCCACGAAGATGCCATACGGGCACTGGGCGACGTTCATAGGGTCGGCTTCCATCATCTGCCGCGACAGCACTGCCGAGCAGAAAAGGAAGATGTCGGCCTGATCGAAGATATCTTCCGTACCGCCCACGTCCTCTTTCGTGCGCTTCAGCATCTCGCCCACATGAACTCGTGAAATCGATCACGAGACCCCGGTCGAGGATCGCGCTTTCGACGCCGAACGTCGCATCCGAAAAGCTCCCGTCATAATCGTAGGTCACGGCCTGCTGCGCGATGGCAGACCCTGCAAGCGCCGCGAATGCTGTCGCCAGAGCTGCTGTTCTCATGACGTCTCCTCCTTTGCTGCGTGAACCGATCCGTTATTCGCCGAGACTGCCCAGATAGGCCAGAACAGCCGGGACATCCTCTTCCTTCAAACCGCGGAAGGACATCTTGGTGCCCTTCATGTAACCGCGCGGATCGGTCAGGAAGGCCTCCAGCGACACCGCATCCCAAACCAGCCCCGCGTCGCCAGCCTCGGCCATGGCCGAGGAATAGCGAAAGTCGTCCACCGATCCGGCAGCCCGTCCGACGACGCCGTTGAGATGGGGCCCCGTGCGGTTCTTGGCGCCCTCGCCCACCTGATGACAGGCCTTGCATTGGCGAAAGAGTTTCTCGCCCTCGGCCACCAGCGCTGGGTCAGCCTCCGTCAGCGTCAGGTCGGTATCGCCGCCTTCGGCCGGTGCGGCGCCATCCGGCTCGGCCACCTGCGCCTCGCCATCCTGCGGCACCGTTTCGGGCGCGCTGTCGCCTTCGGACATGGCTTCGGCCGTATCCGCGACACCGGAATCGCCAGCTTCGGGCGCAGATCCTCCGTCTTCGAGCGACGCCCCGCCGCCCCCCGGTGTCACGTCGAGAACGGCCGCGTGCATGGTGATCTCCACATCGTCCTTGCAGTCGGACATGCAGACATCATGCGTGAATTTCGGCAATTCCACTTCCGCCCGATCGTCGAGATAGAAGTCGCCTTCGTTAGGCAGCCGGATCTCGGCCAGGTTCTCACGCGTGAGAACGAAATCGTCGTCGACGAGGTCATTCAGGTAGAGCAGATAGGCGGTGACGGCATATACCTCGTCATTTGTCAGCGACTGTGCCGCACCGAAGGGCATTGCACGGTGCACGTAGTCCCAAACGGTCGAGAGATAGGGCCAGTAGGATCCGATCGTCTTGACCGGACGCTGGGAATCCAGCGTGCCGAAACCGCCCATGAGGACCGGCCAGCGTCCCTCGCCCTCGCCGAAGACCCCGTGGCAGACGGCGCAATTTTCGGAATAGACCGTCTCCCCGGCGGAAACGTCGCCGCTCCCGTCCGGCAGGCCGGTGCCATCGGGACGCACATCGATGTCCCAGGCAGTAACCTCTTCGGGAGTCGCGGGCCGGCCCAGATCCTGCGCGACTGCGCCGCCCGCGACCAGGCAGCTCAGCGCGATACCGTTAAGAAACCTCGACATTCTCCGCCTCCCCGCGCTCGTTGACAGACCAGGTCTGGATCCCGTTGTTGTGGTAGATCGAGTTGACCCCGCGGATCGCGCGGAGGGCATCCTTGGTCGGCTGCACATAGCCGGTGGAATCATGCGCGCGGCTCTGCAGCAGCAGCGGCGAGCCGTCCCAGTCGAACTCGTAGTAGAAGCGGTGCATGGATTTGTCGAAGCTCGGCCCGTCCATCCGCGCCTCGTGCCAGTTCATGCCGCCGTCGAGCGTGACGTCGACACGCGGAATCGAGCCGCGACCCGACCACGCCACGCCTGTGAGCACGGTCGGACCCGGCCCATGCGTGATCGGCGCCTGAGGGCTGGGATTGGTGATGACGGATTTCGCGTCCATCTCCCAGGTGAAGCGTCGCGCTTCACCGTCCGGGAAGAGGTCGGTGTACTTCGACGTCTCTTCGCGTTGATGCCACGGCTCGTCACCGACCTCGATCCGGCGCAGCCACTTGACCCACATGTTGCCCTCCCAGCCCGGCACCACCAGGCGAAGGGGATAGCCCTGTTCGGGTCGCAACGCCTCGCCGTTCATCTTGAAGGCGACCAGGCAGTCGTCCAACGCCTTCTCCATGGGGATTGAGCGCGTCATCGCCGACGCGTCGGCGCCTTCGGCCAACACCCACTTGCCGTTGGTCTTGACCCCGGCGCGCTCAAGGATCGCCCGGAGCGGGACCCCCGTGTAGAGGACGTTGTGGATCATGCCGTGCGTGAACTGGCAGCCGTTGAGCTGCGCACCGCGCCATTCCATCCCCGAATTTGCGGCGCATTCGAGGAAATAGACCCGGTTCTCGCGCGGGAAGCGCATGATGTCCTGCATCGTGAACACCAGCGGCGTGTCGACGAGACCGTTGATCATCAGCCGGTGCTGCGCCGGGTCGATCTCGGCGATGCCGGAATGGTGACGCTCGAAACAGAGACCATTTGGCGTGATGATGCCGTCGAGTTTGTGCAAGGGCGTGAAGTTGACCGAACTGACCGGATCGGCCGTCAGCCAATCGACGTTGCGCCGGACCACATCGGCTTCGTATTGCGACGGGAATCCATAGGGACGCGCGTCGACCCCCTCGCCCAGCGATTGCATCCAGGGCTGCAATTCGGTGATGGCGGGATCGCCTTCGGCAGCGGCTCGGCCCGCGGCTGCGGCGGCACCGCCAGCCAGTGCGGCGCGTATGAACCCGCGGCGTGTCTGAGTCATATCGGGGCCTCCCTTCGTATAATCTCATTCACGGTAATGAATACGTCAGATGGCATCAAGCGAACAAGTGCATGCCCATGGCGCGATCCGGGTCGCCAATGTCGGCCCATTGCTGTCCGGCAGGCAAATGCCGACACGGGACCGGCGCCGCCCTGCCATGGCCGGTGACCGGCCGTGGCCGGGAAGGGCGGACGCGGTTTCCACCCTCAGGACTTCAACGCGAACTGGTCGTTCGGCGGCAGGCATGGATCACACTCCCTCGACGATCACACTCTCGTTCGGCAGAACCGTCACGGAGCCCTCGCGGCGGATGTAACTCTCGACCACGTCCCAGATCGGTGGCCCTTCGGTACCTTCGTTCACGCTTGCCCAGCCGGCGACGACGTAGGTCTTCGACGGATCGATCGGCTCGCCGGTCTTGAGCAGGGTCATGTCGGTGATCCGCTTGCCTTGCTCCTTTGTGACGTCGATGCGATAGCCCATGCCGCCGACGCGCACCATATCGCCGCCCTGCTGGTAGTAGGGATCGGGATTGAAGAGGTTGTCGGCCACGTCCTCGAGAACGAGATGCAGCGTGTCGCCGGTCATCTCGGTGCGATAGGCCTCTGGATAGCTCATCGCGGTGGCGTTGAAGACATCCTCCCGCGTGATCTCCTGCCCCGGCAGGACGCTCGCGCCCCAGCGGAAGCCGGGGCTGAGCGCAATGTCGGCCTCGCGCTCGGACAGAAGCGCGTCGCAGATCAAATCGTCCCACGTGCCGTTGAAGTTGCCGCGCCGGAAGAGGAGCAACTCCGTCGTGCCCAGCACCTCGGAGAGATCCTCGGCGAAGGGTGCGCGCTGCTCCTCGATCATCGCCGCCATCTCCGCGTCCGGCTCGATCACGTCGCTGAAAATCGGGATCAGCTTGTGGCGCAGGCCCTGCATGGCGCCGTCCCGAACGTCGAGATCGACGCGGCTGACGAACTTGCCATGGCTGCCGCTTGCGATCAGGTAGGTGTTGCCGACCTGCACGGGCGCCGGCAGCGCGTCATGGGTGTGCCCGGTCAGGATGACGTCGATGCCGGGCACCTGGCTCGCCATCTTGCGATCCACGTCGAATCCGTTGTGGCTAAGCACGACGACGACCTCGGCGCCGGCATCGCGCACCTCCTGCACCACCTCGGCCATGCGTTCCTCGCGGACGCCGAAGCTGAGACCGGGGAACATCCAGCTTGGGTTCGCGATGGGCAGATAGGGGAAGGCCTGACCGATGACGGCGACCTTGGTGCCGCCGCGCTCGAACATCTCGTAGGGCGTGTAGGCCGGCTCATCCCATTCGGCGTCGAAGATATTGGCGCCGAGGAAGGGGAAGTTCAGCTCGTTTTCGACGATCTCGGTCACCCGGTCGATGCCCAGGGTGAATTCCCAATGGGACGTCATCGCCTCGGTGCCGAGCGCGTTCATGAAGGCCACCATGTCGCGGCCCTCGGTGCGCAACGCGGTGAGGCTGCCCTGCCAGGTGTCACCGCCGTCGAGCACCAGAGCGTCCGGCCGGTCGGCGCGAATGGCCTTGAGGACGGTCGCGACCCTGTCGAGCCCGCCCATCCGCCCGTATTCCCGCGCGAGCGCGACGAAATCGTCGTAGGTCAACGCATAGTCCATCGGGCTGCCCTTCGCGATGCCGTACATCGCCCGCAGTTCCTCGCCCACGATGTGGGGCGGCTTGCCGTCCACCGCACCGACGCCGATATTGATGGCCGGCTCGCGGAAATAGATCGGTACCGCCTGAGCGTGCAGGTCGGTGATGTGCACGAGCGACAGGTTGCCGAACGTATCGAACTGGAGAAGCTGATCCTGGGTCAACGCCTGCTGGGCGGCGAGGCGTGACCAGCTGCCGACCCCGGATGCGCCGACGATGGCGGAGGCGGCCATCCCGGCCTGCATGAAGTGGCGGCGAGAAATCATCGGAGCCTCCGTTCGGCAAAGTGGTAACGGTCCCTCTCCCGCGTTGCGGAAGAGGGATATGCGTTCAAGTCGTCATGGATCAGTTGCGGACGGAGGGACCCTCGACCGACAACCCGTTTCCGCGCGATGCCACGTAAAGCTCCAGCGCCACGAATTCGGGGCTGCCCGGACTGAACGTCTCGGCCCTCGTGTCGCGGATGCAGCCCTTGAAGCGGTCATGCACGGCATTCAGCTTCGCGTTCTTCAGGCGGTAGACGGGGAAGCCGTTGATCTGGCCCTGGCTCAGGTGGTCTGCACGGATCATGTTGCCGTAATTGTCCTCGTGACAATTGGCGCAGGCGAGCTCCAGCTGACCGTAGCGGGTATAGTAGATCTCCTTGCCCTTCTCCCAGGTCTCGGCGACCGGGCCGTCGATGGCCACGTCGACAGGCATGCCACGCGACACCGAGGAGATCAGGGCTTCCATGTTGACCATCTCGCCGGAGGTGTAGCCCCACTTCTCGGCGCCCATCCGCTCGGTCAGGCAGGAATTGATCTGCATCGGAAGGGTTCGAACCTCCTGAGCTTCCTCGTTCCACTTGGGATAGACGGCACGGACGCCCTTCATGCCCTCCGCGACGTCACCATGACAGGACGCGCAGGACTTGCCCTCGCTGCCCATCGCGGTGTCCCAGTCATCGGCCGCCTGCTCGACGAAGAGCATGCCGGGGTTGTCAAAATCGTCCATCTGCAGGACCTGCGTCTCGTCCGAACGGAAAACCCAGCCGGACATGATCTCGCTGATGTTTTCCATGTGGGCGGGGGCCTCTGTCCGGACGACCATTTCGGTCTCGCCGTTCAGAACCAGCTCCGCGTCCTCGTCAGCCGAAGCGCCCGCGGCCATGCCGCAGGCGACCAGGGCAATCGCTGTCGTTCGCAGCGTGCTTTTCATGTTGTTCCTCCCTGTGACCGACGACGGCTCAGCCGACCTCGACCGACTTCGTCTCTTCGTAGACCGACCCGTCGTCATCATACCAGGTGAAGACGAAATCCCCCAATTCCGGCACCTTTGCCTGGAACTCGAAATAGGGGTTGGTCGAAATCGCCGGCTCGAGCGTCACGTCGATGACGGTCTCGTCGTTGAAGGTCACAACGAAGCGGTTGATGATCGAGCGCGGGATGACGTTTCCGTCGCTGTCCTTGCGCTGGCCCGATTCCATCTGGTGGCTGATGAGCGTCTTGATGGTGATCGTCTCTCCGGCCGAAGCCTTGGACGGCACCTTGACGCGCGGTTTCACATTTTCTGCCATGTCGTTCTCCTGATCCTCAGCCGCCGCAGCCGCCGATGGTCACCTTCACCTCCTGCGAAGCGCGGGCGAAGGTTCCGTCGGGCATCTTGGCGATGGCGACGACGTCCTGGGTGCCGGCGAGCCGGATACGGGTCGAGGCCTCGTGGCTCCCGGCCAGCGGACCGAACTTGAACGTCGCAACGTCGGGGTTCGGGTTGCCGGCGGCGAGCACGAGAATCTCCTCGGCACCGTCGGACGAAACGCTGATCGGCACGGTGTTGCCGTTCTCCGCGATTTCGGGCGCGGTCAGCGTGACACCGCCGTCCGTCACCTCGGCGCCGCCGGTGAAGGCGGCGATCGCGTCGTCGGTGGCCGCCGACGCCCGGAACGGAAGCGCACCAAGCGCCACGGCCCCAAGCCCCAGCACGAGTGTTTCCCTGCGTGTGAACATCTACTTCTCCTCTTGTCGGGACGGCAAAAGGGTCACCCCTCCTGCAGCGTCATGAGATAGGCCACCACGTTCTCGATCTGCTCCGCGGTCAGCAGCGGTTCGATCTCGTCCTCCGGTATGGCCTTGCCCGTGAAGGCACGGCCCGGGCGGATGAATCCGTCGACCTTGTAGAACGACGGCATCATCGTGCCCGGAAACATCTGCTTTGCATTTGCGACAATGCCGCGCAGTTCGGCTTCGTTCCACCGGCTGGCGACACCGTCCAGAGTCGGACCGACATCGCCGTGGAACGGAAATTCCTGGAGATCGGTCACTTCGTGACAGGCAATGCAGTTACCCTGTCCACGCTGCGACATTACCTCGCGACCCATTTCAGGATCGCCGGGCGCGCCGGTCAGCGACGTTTCGATGGCCCCGTTGTCGTAGCTCACCGCGGTGGGTGCGACGACCTCCGCATGAACGGCCCCGCCGATCAGAACGGCGGCAATGGCTAGCGCACTGCGTTTCATTGTTCCTCCCCTGAAACTTTGTGTCACCGTAGCGCATGGGGAAGCGTCGCCGCAACTGTCAATTCACAAGATTGAATGTGATTGTCACTCCAGCTCGCTTCCGCCCCGTTCCCGCGTCATCCGGGCGTGGTAGCGCTGGAAGTCCTCCTCGGACTGATCTGCGTAGCGCTCCTCGTTGACCCAGGTCAACAGGTCCAGCGTGGTGGCGGGCGAGAAGGACCCGGGCATCACGGCTACCGCCTGCCCTGCCGCCGACTTGTTCTCGTCGAGGCTGGTCGGCAGGAACATCATCGTCGGCGTGAACATCAGACCCCACTTGCGGGTCGCCGCGCGCTCGGTCAGGTCCTCGCCGTCGGTGTCGGTGATCTCGGTCGCGCCGTGCAGGTTGATTTGAATGACGTAGTAATTGTCGCGGATGTAGCTTTCGACGCGCGGATCCACGAAGGTCACCTCGTGCATCTCCCTGCAATAGCTGCAACCGCGCTGCTCGACGAGCAGCACCATCCGCTTGTCCTCCGCCTCGGCCTCGGCAAAGTCCTCCTGCAGGTTCTTGAACGTGTCGCGCATCCAGTCCGTCTTGTGCAGACCGTCGTCGCCCATCTCGACCGCCCCCGCGGCGGTGACCCAAAATGCGGCGAGTATTGCAAGAATTGCCTTCATGTCGTCCTCCCTCAGACGAGCAGCCAGAAATCCGGCGCGAGCTCCAGCATCCAGTTAGCGATCCAGTTGATCGTGTTCGTCCCGATGAGCACCGCGAAGATGATCAACAGCACGCCCATGGCCTTTTCCACGATCGGCAGGTAGCGCCGAAAGTCCTTCATCCACCGCATGAACGGCCCGACGAAGGCCGCCGCGAGCACGAAAGGCAGAGTCATGCCCAACCCGTAGACTAGCAGAAGCAGTGCGCCCTGCCCGGCTGACTCCTCTCCGGCCGCGGTGAACAGGATCGCCGCGAGCACCGGCCCCACGCAGGGCGTCCAGCCAAAGGCGAACGCCATCCCGATGACGAAGGCGCCGACAAGGCTCATGTTCGAGGTGTCGCCCGCTTCGGCCCGAAACTGGCGATAGAGAACGCCGATCTTGACGATCCCCAGGAAGTGGAGCCCCATCACGAAGATGATGGCCGCGGCCATCCACCTCAGGACGTCGAACCATTCGCGCACCAGCTGACCGAAGGTCGTCGCCGCCGCGCCGAGTCCCATGAAGATGGTGACCACGCCCAAAGCGAAGAAGCTGGCCGAGGCGATGGCCCGCAGGCGCACCGACCTTGTGATCGTGCCGTCGGCCTGGATCTGGTTCATCCCGACGCCCGCCATGTATGACAGATAGAACGGGACGATCGGCAGGACGCACGGAGACAGGAATGACAGCAACCCCGCGAGAGCGGCACCAACCAGTCCGACGTCCAACATCGAGCCTCCCCGCTTGTGTCATTCACATATTCCGATTATGTTCAGCAATTAATCTTCGTCAACGACAGAAGTCCATGCAGCGCCTTGTCGCGATCCTGAGCGTCCTTTGGGCAACCGCACTTCCCGCGGCCGAACTGGTGATGGTCGAAGAGGCCGGGTGCATCTGGTGCGCGCGCTTCAACCGTGAAATCGGTCCGATCTACCCCAAGACCGAAGAGGCACAGATCGCCCCGCTTCGGCGAATGGACATCAATGGCCCCAGACCCGACGACCTCAGCTTCGCGTCGCCACTGCGCATCACCCCAACCTTCGTGCTGATCGAGGACGGCGTGGAGCATGCGCGCATCGAAGGTTATCCGGGCGACGAACTCTTCTGGCCGATGCTGGGCCGGATGCTGTCAGATCTCGAGGCGAGCCGATGACCCTACCCGTATTCCGCGAAGACACGCCCGACACCGAGATGGACCGGATGATGAGCAACGCCACGGCGGCGTCGAACTTCCTCAAGGCGATCAGCCACGAGGGGCGCATGATGATCCTGTGTCATCTGGCCACTGGCGAGAAGTCGGTCACCGAACTCGAGAACCTTCTGTCGGCGCGCCAGGCGGCGGTTTCGCAGCAACTCGCCCGGCTGCGCCTCGAAGGTCTGGTCACGCCCCGCCGGGAGGGCAAGACCATGTACTACAGCCTCGCCGACGACAGACCGCGCCGGATCATGGAAGTGGTCTACGACATGTTCTGCGACAACGACGATTGATGACCTCCGCAAGGTCTCCTCGATGATCGATCATCTGGGCGAACCGGCGGTTCTGGCTGTCATCGGACTGGTCGGCGGCATGGTGCTGGGCCTGGCGGCACGACTCGGTCGGTTCTGCACGCTCGGCGCGATCGAGGACGTCCTCTACGGAGGTAGCGGTCTGCGTCTGCGCATGTGGGGCGTCGCCATCGGTGTCGCGATCCTCGGCGCGTTCTCGCTGATCGGCACGGACCTGTTGAACCCGCAAGAGACGCTCTACCTGGGCACGGCCTGGGTTCCCCTGGCCAGCGTCGTGGGCGGGCTCACCTTCGGCTACGGCATGGCGCTCGCGGGCAATTGCGGCTTCGGCGCGCTGGCGCGGCTCGGCGGCGGCGATTTGCGCGCGTTCGTGATCGTGCTGGTCATGGGGGTCGCAGCCTACATCGCGCTTTCGGGTCCTCTGGCGCACCTGCGCATTCGTGTCTTTCCAACACTGCCTGCGACCGAGTTGCAGGGGCTGCCGTGGCTGATCGAGCGGTTGAGCGGCGTGCCGGCGCTGACCGTCGGACTGGCGACCGGCACCGCCGTCGTCTTCGGATCGCTCATCGGTTCGGACCTCTGGCACAAACCGCGCCTTCTGGCTTGGAGCGTCGCTGTCGGTCTGGCGATCGCATCCGGCTGGGCCGGCACCCAGTGGGTCGCCGCGACCGGATTCGAGGCCCACCCCGTCGTCTCCCACACCTATTCCGCGCCGATGGGCGAGACGCTGATCTACCTGATGACGGCGTCGGGCAATGCGCTGAGCTTTGGCGTCGGTTCCGTGGCGGGCGTGATCGTCGGCGCGTTCCTGGGCAGCGTCTGGCTCGGCCATTTCCGTTGGGAGGCGTGCGAGGACCCGCGCGAACTGCGTCGGCAGATCTCCGGCGCGGCCATGATGGGGGTTGGCGCGGTCGTGGCGATGGGTTGCACGATCGGCCAGGGAATTTCGGCCTTCGCGCTGCTGAGCTATTCCGCGCCGGTCACCTTCGCTGCGATTTTCGCGGGGGCGGCATTGGGCCTGAGGCAGCTCATCGCCGGCTTCGCACCCGCGGCATGATCAGACGCCCAGATACCGGTCGGTGATTTCGGTCGTCAGGTCGGCCGGCGTGCCGGTCCAGACGGTCGCGCCCCGTTCGAGGATGACGCAGCGATCCGCGACGGCCGCGAGTTCCGAGATGGTCTTGTCCACGATCAGGATCGACAGGCCGGTCTTCTTCAGCTCGCGGATCGCGGCCCAGATCTCCTGCCGGATCACCGGAGCCAGCCCCTCGGTCGCCTCGTCGAGGATCAGAAGGCGCGGATTGGTCATCAGCGCGCGTCCGATCGTCAGCATCTGCTGCTCGCCGCCCGAAAGCGTGCTCGCCCTCTGATCGCGGCGCTCGGCAAGCCGCGGGAACAGCCGGCAGACCGCGTTCCAATCCCAGGGGCCCGGCCGTGCGGCGGCGAGCAGGTTTTCGCGCACCGTCAGCGGCGCGAAGCAACGCCGCCCCTCGGGAACCAGGCCCAGACCGAGCCGCGCCGCCTTGTGAGACGGAAGCCGGCGCAGATCACTCCCCGCAAACTCGATGGTTCCGCGTGACGGCATCATCCGGGTGATGCAGGCGATGGTCGTGGTCTTGCCCATGCCGTTGCGTCCCATGAGCGCAACCGCCTCGCCCTCGTCCACGCTCAGGCTGACCCCGTAGAGCGCCCGGCTGGCGCCGTAGGACGCCTCCAGGTCCGCAACGCGCAGAAGGCTCATGCGGCATCCCCCAGATAGACCTGGCGCACTTCGGGATGGGCACGGATCTCGTCGGCCGTCCCGGTCGCGATCAGGCGCCCTCCTGCCAGAACCGAAATCCGGTCGGAGAGGGCGAAAACGGCGTCCATGTCGTGCTCCACCAGCAGGATCGGCGCCTTGTGGCGCAGCCGGTCCAGCAGCGCGCCGAGCTGCACCGCGCCTTCGCTGCCCATGCCGGCCATCGGTTCGTCGAGAAGGAAGGCCTTTGGCGCCAGCGACAGCGCCATGGCGATCTCCAGCTTGCGGCGCTCCCCGTGGCTCAGCTCGGCCGCGCGAACCAGCTCCCGCCCCTCGAGGCCCGCCTGCGCGATGTGGCGCGCTGCCCGATCGGTGATGGCGCTGTCGGCGAGCGCAGGCTTGAAGAAGCGGAACGTCCGGCCCATGGCGCCCAGTTCGGCCAGTGCCACGTTCTGCAGGACCGTGAAGTCGGGCGCCACCGACGAGACCTGGTATGTCCGCGCCAGTCCCAGCCGCGCCCGCCCCGCCATGTCGAGGCGGCCCACGTCGCGTCCGAGGAATTCCACCCGTCCCTCGTCGGGCCGCAGCTCGCCGGTCAACTGCTTGATGAGGGTCGACTTGCCGGCGCCGTTCGGGCCGATAAGCGCGTGGATCTCGCCTGGCCGCAGGTCGAGCGTCACGTTGTCGGTCGCCAGCAGCGCGCCGAACCGGCGTACCAGTCCGTGCGCCGAGAGAACGGGTTCAACCATCACCACGCCCCGCCAGAATTCCGATCAGTCCGCCCCGCGCGAACAGCACGACGAGCAGCAGCATCAGCCCGAGGAAGAACTGCCAATAGTCGCTCACCCCGCCCAGGAAATGCTCCAGCGCGATGAAAAGTGCTGCCCCCGCCACCGGACCCCAGAGGCGCCCCACGCCGCCAAGTATGACGAAGACGATCAGCTCCCCGCTGGTGTGCCAGCTCATCATCGCGGGACTGACGAAGCGGTTGAGGTCGGCATAGAGCGCTCCGGCCAGACCCGTTATCGCCCCCGAGATCGCGAAGGCGGTGAGCAGAAGGCCGAAGGGCCGGATCCCCACCGCCTGCAGCCGCTGCCGGTTCTGGCGCGCGGCCTGAAGGGCCAATCCGAAGCGCGACCCGGTGATCCGCCAAGACAGCCAGATGACCCCCAGAAGCAGTCCGTAGGCGAGCCCGAAGAACTGGATCGGATCCATCGTGTTGAGGCCGGGAAACTGGCTGCGTACATAGATCGGCAACCCGTCCTCGCCGCCATAGGCCGGCCAGGAGATCATGAAATAGTAGAACATCTGCCCGAAGGCGAGCGTAATCATGATGAAGAAGATGCCCGTCGTCCGCAGGCTGAGCGCGCCGATCAGTACCGCCGCAAGCGCCGAGACGACGATCGCCACGGGCCAGATCAGCAACATCTGCGTCGTTCCGGTCCAGTCCACGGGCCAGCCGATCAACGTCTGGCCCGTCAGCGCATGGCTGGCCAGGATCCCCGCCGCATAGCCGCCGAGGCCGAAGAACGCCGCATGGCCGAACGACACCAGCCCGCCATAGCCGAGAACAAGGTTCAGCCCCACTCCGGCCAGCGCCAGGATCGCGACACGCGTGGCGAGCGTGATGACGAAGGGCTCGTCGGCGGCGTAGGCCAGCAAGGCAACGGCAAGCAGACCCAGGCCGAAGGCGGCATTCACCACGCCCTCGCGGCTCAGGGCGCTGCGAGGCGCCGGGATGTCGCGCGCGACGCTCATGCCGTTTCTCCGAAGAGCCCGCCCGGCCGCCAGACGAGGACCAGCGCCATGAGGATGTAGATCGCCATCGAGGCGAGCGCCGAGCCGACGGCCATGGCCGAAGCAGGCTCCATGAACATCGCGAAGAGCGACGGCAGCAGAACCCGGCCCAGCGTGTCCGTAAGCCCGACGAGCAACGCGCCCACCAGCGCTCCCTTGATCGACCCGATGCCGCCGATGACGATGACGACGAAGGCGAGGATCAGCACCGGCTCGCCCATGCCGACCTGCACCGACTGCACCGTCCCCACCAGCGCGCCGGCCAGCCCCGCCAGCGCCGCGCCCAGCGCGAAGACCAGAGTGTAGAGGCGGCGGATGTCGACGCCCAGCGCCGCGATCATCTCGCGATCGGCCTCGCCGGCGCGGATGCGGATGCCGATCCGGGTGCCCCCGATCAACCAGAAGAGACCCGCCGCCACCACCAGCCCGACGATGATCAGGGCGAGGCGGAAGGCCGAGTACTCGATCCCGCCGGGCAGCATGACCGACCCCGACAGCGCCTGCGGCACCGAGAGGTAGAGCGGGAACGACCCGAAGACCCAGCGCGTGCCTTCCGAAAACATCAGGATCAGCGCGAACGTGGCGAGAACCTGATCAAGGTGGTCGCGGTCGTAGAGGCGCCGGATCACGACAATCTCGACGATGGCGCCAGCCACCGCGGCCGCCGCCAGCGCTGCCGCGAGGCCGAGCAGGAAGGAACCGGTCGCCGCTGCCACCGACGCGCAGGCGAAGGCGCCGACCATGTAGAGCGACCCGTGCGCCAAGTTGATCAGCCCCATGACACCGAACACCAGCGTCAGACCGGCCGCCATCAGGAACAGCATCAGCCCGAACTGGACCCCGTTCAGGATCTGCTCGGCGAGCAGCATCGCGCTCATCTTGGTTCTTCCTCGTCAGATGTGCCGGCGCAAGGCGCGGCGGGTAGGCGGGCGGGGCCGCGGCTCGCGCCGGCGCTCCGCCCGCCTTATGGTGCCGCGTCAGCCGCCGAGCTTGCACTCGCTGGCATATGCGTCGGCATGATCCTCGAGCGCCGTACCGACGATCTTGTTGGTCAGGACGTCGCCTTCGCGCACCACTTCGCGAACGTAAATGTCCTGGATCGGGTGATGGTTCGGACCGAACTCGAAATCGCCCCGGGTGCTGTCGAAGTCGGCCTTCTCGAGCGCCGCGCGGAACGCATCGGCATCATCGGGGTGCGCCTCGTTCAGCGCGCTCAGAAGCAGGTTCGCGGTGTCGAACCCCTGACTGGCGTAAAGCGACGGCAGCCGCCCGTATTCGGCCTGGAACAATTCCACGAAGGCCTTATTCGTCTCGTTGTCGATGTCCTTGGACCATTGCGAGGTGTTGCGCACCCCCAGAGCCGCGTCACCGACCGCGCCCAGGATGCCCTGGTCGAACGAGAAGGCCGGCCCGATCAGCGGCAGGTCGACGCCCGATTGCGCGTATTGCTTGACGAAGCTGATCCCCATGCCACCGGGCAGGAAGAAGAACACGCTGTCAGCATCGCTCGCGCGGATCTGCGCGATCTCGGCGGCATAGTCGGTCTGGCCCAGCTTGGTGTAGACCTCGCCCGCCAGCTCGCCCTCGTACATGCGCTTGTAGCCTGTCAGCGCATCCTGACCGGCGGGATAGTTCGGCGCGAGGATGTAGGTGTTCTCGTAGCCCTCTTCGTTGGCGTAGGCGCCGGCGGCCTCATGCAGGTTGTCGTTCTGCCACGCCACGTTGAAGTAGTTCTCGTGGCACATCTCGCCGGCGAGCTGCGACGGGCCGGCGTTCGGCGACAGGTAGAACTTGCCCTGCTGGAGCGCCGCCGGCACGACTGCCATGGCGAGGTTCGAGAAGATGATGCCGGTCAGGACGTCGACGTCCTCTGACTGGATCATCTTGTCGGCCAGCTGCACCGCGACGTCGGGTTTCTGCTGGTCGTCCTCGACGATCAGTTCGATCTCGTTGCCCTCGGCCTGCTTGAGCGCCAGCTCGAAGCCGTCGCGCACGTCGATGCCGAGGCCGGCTCCGCCGCCCGACAGGGTCGTGATCATGCCCACCTTGACCGGCTCGGCGCTCGCCGTCCCCGCCATCAGCATCGCGGCCATTGCCGCACCCGCTACTCGTCTCATCTCCATTTCCTCCCTGGATGATGTTTCGTTCTGCCCTTTTGCAGGGCTCTTCCTACAGGTCCGTCCGCAGATGCCAGAGGTCGGGAAAAAGCTCCACCTCCAGCATCCGGCGCAGGTAGCTCACGCCGCCGGTTCCGCCGGTGCCGCGCTTGAAGCCGATCACCCGCTCCACGGTGGTAACGTGGTTGAAGCGCCAGCGCCGGAAGTAATCCTCGAAGTCCACGAGCTTCTCGCCCAGTTCGTATAGCGCCCAATGCTCGGACGGATCCCGGTAGACCTGTGTCCATGCGGCGCGAACCGGGGCTTGCGCCGCGTGCGGGCGATCCCGTTCCCGCCGCTGCGGCACCTCGAACCCGGCATCGGCCAGCCTTGCGATCGCCACGTCGTAGAGGCTCGGCCGGGCCAGCTCGGCCTCGAGCAGCGCCACCACGTCGGGCCGGTGCGAATGCGGCTTGAGCATGGCGCGGTTGCGGTTGCCGACCGTGAACTCGATCAGGCGGTATTGCCAGGACTGAAAGCCCGATGAATGGCCCAGAGCGTCGCGGAAGTCCGTGTACTCGCTGGGCGTCATGGTGCGCAGCACGTCCCAGGCGCCGTTCATCTGTTCGAAGATGCGCGCGATCCGGCTCAGCATCTTGAAGGCCGGCCGCAGATTGCCGGCCGCGATGGCCTCGCGCGCCGCTCCCAGCTCGTGCAGCGCGAGACGCATCCAGAGCTCGGTCGTCTGATGCTGGATGATGAACAGCATCTCGTCGTGCCGATCGGTCAGCGGCCGCTGCGCGCCCAGCACCTCGTCAAGCGCGAGGTAGTCGGCATAGGACATCGTGTCGTCGAAGCGCGTGCGGGCGCCCTCGGTCGCCGGATCGTATGGCGTACCCCCGCTCACGCGTCGTCCCGCAGGCGGAAGCGCTGGATCTTGCCCAACTCGGTCTTGGGCAGGTCGCGCACGAACTCGATGCGGCGCGGATACTTGTAGGGCGCGATGGTGGCCTTGACGTGATCCTGCAGCGTCTTCGCGTCGGCTTCGGCCCCTTCGAGCAGGACGACATGGGCACAGACGATCTCGCCGCGCTCGTCGTCGGGCAGGCCCACCACGGCACATTCCAGGACCGCCTCGTGGCTCAGCAGCGCCGCCTCCACCTCCGGCGCGGCGATATTATAGCCCGAGCTCAGGATGATGTCGTCGGCGCGCGCGGCGAAGTGGAAATAGCCCTCCTCGTCCTCGATGAACGCGTCGCCGGTCAGGTTCCAGCCCTGCCGGACATAATCCCGCTGCCGGTCGTCGTTGAGATAGCGGCAGCCGGTCGGGCCGCGCACCGCGAGGTGCCCGATCTCGCCGCGCGGCATCTCGTTCATCTCGTCGTCGACGACCATGGCCTCGTAGCCGGTGACCGGCTTGCCGGTACAGGCCGGGCGGTGGTCGTCGAACCGGTTGGTGATGAAGATGTGCAAGAGTTCGGTCGAGCCGATCCCGTCGAGCATCGGCTTGCCGGTCTTCTCCTTCCACTCGTCGTAGACCGGCCTGGGCAGCGTCTCGCCCGCGCTGACGGCGGCACGCAGGCTCGACAGGTCCGCGCCCTCGTCCATCGCCTTGAGCATCGCGCGGTAGGCGGTGGGCGCGGTGAAGCAGACGGTCGCGCCGTAGGTCTGGATGATCTCGATCATGTTGGGCGGGCTCGCCGTCTCCAGCAGGGTCGCGGCCGCCCCGAAGCGCAGCGGGAAGATCGCCAGCCCGCCGAGACCGAAGGTGAAGGCGAGCGGGGGCGAGCCCACGAACACGTCCTCGGCCGTCACCCCCAGCACCTCGGCTGCATAGCCGTCGGCGATGATCAGCAGGTCGCGGTGGAAATGCATCGTGGCCTTCGGCACCCCGGTCGAGCCGCTGGTGAAGCCCAGCAGCGCCACGTCGTCGCGCCCGGTCCGCACCGCCTCGAACGTCACCGCCTTGTTCAGCGCCGCGCGGTCGAGCTCGGCATCGTGGTTGGCGGTGCCGTCGAACCCCACGACCGTCTGCAGGAACCGGTTGTCCTTCGCGACCGTGACCAGCTCGTCCATCATCCGCGTGTCGCAGAGCGCGAGGCCAACCTCGGCCTTGTCGATGATCTTGGCCAGCTCGCCCGCCCGCAGCATGGGCATCGTGTTGACCACGACCGCGCCCGCCTTGGTGGCCGCGAGCCAGCACGCCACCATCGCCGGGTTGTTGGCGCTGCGGATCAGCACCCGGTTGCCCGGCCTGATGCCGTAATCCTCGACCAGAGCCGCGGCGATGCGGTTGGTCCAGTCGGCCAGCTCCTTGTAGGTGCGCCGCCGTCCGTTCCCGATGAGCGCCGTGCGGTCGCCGAAGCCGCGTTCCACCATGCGGTCCGTCAGCTCCACGGCGGCATTGAGGTGCTCGGGATAGTCGAAGCCGTCGAGCAGAAGATCAGGCCATTGGTCGCGCGGCGGCAGGTTGTCGCGCGCAAAGCTGTCGGTATGGGCTGTCGGTCCCAGCATCATGCGTCCTTCAACACCGAGCGCGCGATCACCACGCGCTGCACATCCGAGGCGCCCTCGTAGATTCTCAGCGCGCGGATCTCGCGGTAGAGCCGTTCGGGCATCATACCCTTGCGCACTCCGTCGCCGCCGTGAAGCTGGACCGCGGCGTCAACCACCTCCTGCGCCGCCTCGGTGGCGTAGAGCTTGGCCATCGCGGCTTCCCGGCTCACCCGCTCGGCACCGGAATCCTTCACCCATGCGGCACGATAGGTCAGCAGCGCCGCCGCGTCGATCTTGAGCGCCATGTCGGCCAGGTGTCCCTGCACCATCGGCATCTCGGCCATCGCCGCGCCGAAAAGCTGGCGGCTGGTCGTGCGGGCGAGCGCTTCGTCGAGCGCCCGGCGGGCAAAGCCCAGGGCCGCTGCCGCCACCGTCGAGCGGAACACGTCGAGCACCGACATGGCGATGGCGAATCCCCGCCCCTCCTCGCCGATGAGCGCATCTGCCGGCAGGCGGCACCCCTCGAAGCTCAGCCGCGCCAGGGGGTGCGGCGCCGTCACCTCCAGGCGTTCGGCGACTTCCAGCCCCCCGGTCGCGGCAGGCACGACGAACGCCGACAGGCCCTTGGCCCCCGGCCCGCCGGTGCGCGCGAAGACGGTGTAGACATCGGCGATGCCGCCGTTTGAGATCCACGTCTTTTCGCCGTCCAGCACCCATTCGTTGCCGTCGCGGCGCGCGGTCATGTCCATGGCGGCGACGTCGGAGCCCGAGCGCGGCTCGGACAGCGCGAAAGCCGAGATCGCCGTGCCCGCGCGCGTTCTTTCCAGCCATTCCTTCTGCGGATCGGTGCCGAAAAGGCTGATCGCGCCCGTGCCGAGCCCCTGCATGGCAAAGGCGAAATCTGCCAGGCCGTCATGGCGCGACAGCGTCTCGCGGATCAGGCAGAGCGTGCGGACGTCCAGCCGCCCGCCCGGATCGGCCGAATGCCGCAGCCACCCGCCTTCGCCAAGCTGCCGCACCAGATCGCGGCAGGCGGCGTCGGTATCGCCATGATCCACGTCGAGGCTGGCCGCCCAGGCATCGAGTTCGTCGGCCAGGGCGCGGTGCCGATCCTCGAAGAACGGCCAGGAAAGGAAGCTTCGATCAGCCACGGGCGACACCCTCCGGAAAAGGTGCGGATCGCCCCGAAGGGCAGCGGGTGGGCGGGTGGGGCTGACCTTCGGGGCGATCCATCCGCCGCATCAGACGTTGACTGGCCATCGCTCAATCCCCCTCGAACACAGGCTTTTCCTTGGCCATGAACGCGTCATAGGCGCGGCGGAAATCGTTCGTCGCCATGCAGATCGCCTGCGCCTGCGCCTCGGCCTCGATGGCCTGCTCCACGCCCATCGTCCATTCCTGCAGAAGGGCGGTCTTGGTCATGGCGTTGGCGAAGGTTGGCCCCGTGGCGATACGCCGGGCGAGTTTGCCGGCCTCTTCCTCGAGCGCGTCGGCCGCGACGAGGCGGGAATAGAAGCCCCAGCGCTCGCCCTCCTCGGCACTCATCACCCGGCCCGTGTAGAGCAGCTCCGCCGCGCGGCCCTGGCCGATGATCCGCGGCAGGATCGCGCAGGCGCCCATGTCGCAGCCCGCCAGCCCGACGCGGTTGAAGAGGAACGCGGTCTTGGCCTCAGGTGTGGCCAGCCGCAGGTCCGAGCACATGGCCATGATCGCGCCCGCGCCGACCGCCACGCCGTCCACCGCCGAGATGACCGGGACCGGGCAGGTCATGATCGCGCGCACGAGGTCGCCGGTCAGCCGGGTGAAGTTCAACAGGCCCGGCATCTCCATCTTGGTGAGCGGCCCGATGATCTCCTCCACGTCGCCGCCCGAGCAGAAGTTGCCGCCGTTGGGTGCAATGACCACCGCCTTGATGTCGGTGGGAAGCGCGCGGAACCACGCGGCAAGCTCGGCGTAGCTGTCGAAGGTCAGGGGGTTTTTCCGTTCGGGCCGGTTCAGGCGGATGGTCGCGACCGGCGCGTCGAGGTCAGCGATGAAGTGCGTAGGGCTCAATTGGGGACCTCCCAGACGGTCGGTGATGGCGTCGAGATCGGCGCTGATGCGCACGGCCTCGTCCGCCGGAATGTCGCACAGAAGTTCATCGATCCAGCCTTCGTGCGCGGCGGCCATGCGCGCGAAGCTGTCCGCGCCGGTCTCGGTCAGCGAGACCCGGAAGGCGCGGCGGTCGCCCTCGACCGGGCGGCGCACGGCCAGCCCCTCGCCTTCGAGCCGGTCGACGATGCCGGTCACGTTGCCGTTGGAGACGCGCAGGACGCCGGACAGTTCGCTCATCCGCAAGCCGTCGGGGTAGCGCGCCAGCGCCGCCATCACGTCGAAGCGCGGCAGGGTCATGTTGTGCCCCGTCCGAAGACGCTCGCGCAGCTCGGCCTGGATCAGGTGCGACGCCTTCAAGAGCCGCAGCCAAAGCCGAAGCCGCGCCTTGCTGCCGCCTGCCGGATCCGCGCCATGCGCTTGGGAATGCGTCATATTTCGCCGCCAGACAGGGCCAGCGCATGCCCGTTGACCATGGCTGCGCCAGGGGATGCGAGCCAGAGGGCGGCGGAGGCGACTTCGTCGGGGGCGACGAGACGCCCGACGGGGTTGGTGGCGACCAGATGGGCGCGGGCCTTGTCCGGATCACGGCCTGTCGACCCGGCGATCGCCTCCACGGAGCGGTCGGTCATGGGCGTGTCGATGAAGCCGGGGCAGAGCGCGTTGACGGTGATGCCCTTCGGCGCGACCTCCTTGGCGAGCGACCGCACGAGGCCGACGACGCCGTGCTTGGCCGCGGCATAGGCGGCGATGTAGGGGTCGCCCTTGAGCCCCGCGGTGGAAGCCACGGCGATCAGCCGCCCGCCTGCCCCCATCCCCTCAAGCCCTTGACGAAACGTGAGAAACACGCCGGTCAGGTTGACCGCCATGGTGTCGTTCCAGAAGCCGAGCGAGGTGCGGTGGAAGGGGGCGGCCCGGCCGTCGCCGGCATTGGCCACGACGATGTCGCAGGGGCCGGCGGCGTCGAAGAGCGCCTTGACGGAAGCCTCGTCGGTGACGTCGGCGGTGATCGGGCGGATGCGCCGCCCCTCGGCGGTTTCGTCCAGCGGTTGCTGGCGGCGGCCGGAGACGACGACCTCCATTCCGGCGTCGGCGAAGGCGTGGGCGATGGCCCGGCCGACCCCGGTTCCGCCACCGGTGACGAGGGCGCGGGTCATGCCCGGTTCCTCCGGAAATCGGGGTGATGCAACCCGTACACCCCCCGTACATACGCCTGTGCATACGCGCGGTGACAGGATGCCGGGCGCGACGGACCGCCGGCCACGTCGCGGACGGGGCGAAACGAGCGGACCGCGTGGCGCCGCGCGGCGCCGCCGGGACGACGACAAGTCGGCACGGAGGCCGCGCTGTGGTGCGCCTGCCGTAGGGCCGCCGGGGCCGGAGTCGGGGCAGAGAGCGCGGGGGGGTCACAGCGATGGAAGCCGCGCGCCGCGCCGGCGGGAGACCCGGGAAAGACGGGCGCGGAGGCGCGGCGATGGTCGACCCGTCGCGCGGGCGTCGAGGGCCGGGCGACGGGCGCGCGAGGCGGCGTCGGTCGCGCGCAGGCGCGGCGGGGAGGCGGCGTCGGTCGCGCGCAGGCGCGGCGAAGCGGAAGCGCGGGCCCGCCGCCCTCGGACCGGACCGGATCGGGCGGTGCGGCGCGACCCGGCCGGGCGACGCGGGACGTGGCGGGACGGGTCATGCGCGGATGGTCTGGGCCTCGGCCTTGTCGGCCAGGCGCCAGAGCTGATCGCGGCCCGCGAGGTAGGGATCGGGCCAGTGTTCGGCCCTGTCGCCGATCTCGGTCGCGGCGCGGAGCGTCCAGTAGGGGTCGGAAAGGTGCGGCCGCGCGAGGCAGACGAGATCGGCGCGGCCCGCCATCAGGATCGAGTTGACGTGGTCGGGCTCGTAGATGTTGCCCACGGCCATGGTCGCGACGCCGGTCTCGTTGCGGATGCGGTCGGAGAACGGCGTCTGGAACATGCGGCCGTAGACGGGTCTGGCTTCGCGCGAGGTCTGGCCCGCCGAGACGTCGATGATGTCGGCGCCGGCCTCGTGGAAGGCCTTCGCGATCTCCACCGCCTCCTCGGGGGTGACGCCGCCCTCTTCCACCCAGTCGCTGGCCGAGATGCGGACCGACATCGGCTTTCCGGCGGGCCAGGCGTCGCGCATGGCATGGAACACCTCCAGCGGCCAGCGCAGGCGGTTTTCGAGGCTGCCGCCGTATGCGTCGGTGCGCCGGTTGGAGGTGGGCGAGATGAAGGACGAGACGAGGTAGCCGTGGGCGGCGTGCAGCTCGATCATGTCGAAGCCGGCGCGATCGGCCATTTCGGTCGAGGCGACGAACTCCGCCGTCACCCGGTCCATGTCGTCGCGCGTCATCTCGCGCGGGACGGGGTTGCGGTCGGACCACGGGACGGGCGAGGCCGACATGACCTCCCAGTTGCCGTCCTTGAGCGGTGCGTCCATCTCCTCCCAGCCGAGCTGGGTCGAGCCCTTGCGGCCCGAATGGCCGATCTGGCAGCAGATCTTCGCGTCAGTCTCGGCATGGACGAAATCGACGATCTGGCGCCACTTGGCCTCGTGCTCGGGCGCATAGAGGCCGGGGCAGCCGGGGGTGATCCGGCCCTCGGGCGAGACGCAGGTCATCTCGGTGTAGACGAGGCCCGCGCCGCCCTTGGCGCGCTCGCCCAGATGGACGAGATGCCAGTCGGTGGGGCAGCCGTCCTCGGCCTTGTACTGGGCCATGGGCGAGACGACGATGCGGTTCTTGAGCTCCATGTCGCGCAGGCGGAAGGGCGCGAACATCGGCGCGCGCACGGGGGCGTTGCCGTTCACGCCGGCCTCGTGCTGGAACCACTTCTCGGCCGAGCGGAGCCAGTCGGGGTCGCGCAGGCGCAGGTTCTCGTGGCTGATCCGCTGCGAGCGGGTGAGCAGCGAGTAGTTGAACTGCACCGGGTCGAGATGAAGGTAGCGGTTGACCTCCTCGAACCATTCCATCGAGTTGCGCGCCGCCGATTGCAGCTTGAGCACCTCGACGCGGCGCTCCTCCTGGTATTTCTCGAAGGCGTCCTCGAGCGTCGGCTCGGAGTGCAGGTAGTCGGCCAGCGCGATCGCCGATTCCAGCGCCAGCTTGGAGCCCGAGCCGATGGAGAAATGCGCCGTCGCCGCCGCGTCGCCCATCAGCACGACGTTCTCGTGGTACCAGCGCTCGCAGAGCACGCGCGGGAAGTTGAGCCAGGCCGAGCCGCGCACATGGCGGGCATTGGACATCAGCGAATGGCCGCCCAGATGGTCGGCGAAGATGCGTTCGCAGGTCGCGACGCTCTCGTCCTGGCTCATCTGGCCGAAGCCGAAGGCGTCGAAGGTCTTCTGGTCGGTCTCGACGATGAACGTCGCGGTGTCGGGGTCGAACTGGTAGGCGTGCGCCCAGACCCAGCCGTGCTCGGTCTTCTCGAAGATGAAGGTGAAGGCGTCGTCGAACTTCTGGTGGGTGCCGAGCCAGGTGAACTTGCACAGGCGGGTGTCGATCTCGGGGTGGAAGGTGTCGGCGAACTCGGTGCGGGTCTTCGAGTTGAGGCCGTCGGCGGCGACCACCAGGTCGAAATCGTCCATGTAGGCGCTGGCGCTTTCGACCTCGGTCTCGAAGCGCATCTCGACGCCGAGCTCGCGGGCGCGCTCCTGCAGCAGGAGGAGCAGGCGCTTGCGGCCGATACCGCAGAAGCCGTGGCCCGACGAGACCAGGCGCTGGCCGTCCTTGAGCACGGCGATGTCGTCCCAGTAGGCGAAATGCTCGCGGATCGCCTCGGCGCTTCGGGCGTCGTTCACGGCGAGGTTGTCGAGGGTCTCGTCCGACAGGACCACGCCCCAGCCGAACGTGTCGTCAGGCTTGTTGCGCTCGACCACCACGACCTCGTGGGCCGGATCGCGCAGTTTCATGGAAATCGCGAAATAGAGGCCCGCAGGCCCGCCACCCAGACAAACGATCCGCATCCCGCCCTCCTTCGGATGTCAGTTGCGGGGAGGTTAGGACGGAGGTGGCTTCTATTTCAAGTATGAAATATCGAGGCGTGAAAGGAACCTCTCGCATGATGAGGCCCGTCGCCGTCGGCTTGACCCCTCGATCCCGGCGCGGATCGACAGACGCATTCCCCGAGGCCAATGCGACATCGGCAGGCGCGCAGAGACGGTCAGACGCGTGCGCAGCGTCGTCATTTCCGTCCGTCGCTCGAGGCGTTGCTCGAGGGCGTGATCCCCCTTCGGCCTGCGTGACGAGATCCTTGTAACTCGATTTCTTCCGGGACGCGGGGCCGCGGGACGCCGGCAGAGGCCGCGATGCGGAGGCGACGCAACGCCGGAGCCTTCCTCGACGTCGGCCCCCACGCGCCAGGGGCGGCATTGCCACCGGGCTGCGCCCATGCGATCTTTTGAACTCCATCAGACAGCAGGCCCGCAATGAGCCAGACCCTCACTTCGGATGTCCGTCCGCTGCACCCGGACCATATCGCGCGAAACCCCGGCACGCCGCTGGACCTCGACGTCGTGGCGGGGGTGCAGGCGAACACGTCCGCGATCGAACGGCGGGCCGCGACCATCTCCGGCCGCCGCTCGGTCAAGAAGGAATGGCAGGCGGCGTGGCTGCTCAGGGCGATCACGCTGATCGACCTGACCACGCTGGCGGGCGACGACACGCCGGGGCGCGTCCGCCGGCTCTGCGCCAAGGCGGCCAACCCGGTGCGCCAGGACATCCTCGACGCGCTCGGCATGGGGCCGATCACCACCGGCGCGGTCTGCGTCTACCACGACATGGTCGCGGTGGCCGTCGAGGCGCTGGAGGGGACGGGGGTGCCCGTTGCCGCCGTATCGACCGGGTTTCCCGCCGGGCTTTCGCCCCTGCACCTGCGGGTGTCCGAGATCGAGGGAGAGCGTGAAGGCGGGCGCCGCGGAGATCGACATCGTGATCTCGCGCCGGCACGTCCTGACCGGCAACTGGCAGGCGCTCTACGACGAGATGCGCACGTTCCGCGAGGCCTGCGGCGCGGCGCATGTCAAGGCGATCCTGGCGACCGGCGAGCTCGGGAGCCTGCGCAACGTGGCCCGTGCCAGCCACGTCTGCATGATGGCGGGGGCCGACTTCATCAAGACCTCGACCGGCAAGGAAAGCGTCAACGCGACCCTGCCCGTCACGCTGACCATGGTCCGCGCGATCCGTGAGTATCAGGCGCGCACCGGCCACCGGATCGGCTACAAGCCGGCGGGCGGCATCTCCAAGGCCAAGGACGCGCTGGTCTACCTGGCGCTGATGAAGGACGAGCTCGGCGACCGCTGGCTGCGCCCCGACCTCTTCCGCTTCGGCGCCTCGTCGCTTCTGGGCGACATCGAGCGGCAGCTGGAGCACCACGTGACGGGGCGGTATTCGGCGACGAACCGACATCCGATGGGATGATTGGGTGCTGCGCTGAAGAAGGTGCTAGTCGATGAAACCGATGGCCCGGGCAGTTGCCTTGGCACTAGAGCAATAGGCGATCCTTTGGTTCGACGTCTTGCCATCCAGATCGGCACTTCCGCCATGCATCATGGTATTGAGATAGCTCGGAAAAGAAAGGTCGGCCGCCGCGGGCTGACTGGCAATGAAATCCTCGACCGCCCGTGGATCGTAAGAAAGGTCGCAAGGTTCCTCTGCAGCCAGAATGGAACTCAGTTTTGTGGCTAGTTGCAAAGCACTCGTTTCCTGGGCGTGAGCCGGCAAGATGGATGCTGCAGCAATCAGAGTGATCAACCGTATTATTGGAGTCCCAATTTCCGTGACTGAGTTATTTCGGAAGGGCATTCGACTCGACCCTATACTTGGGAGTGACTGAAGTGAACGTCCGCGACATCTTTGAAACCATGGAATACGGCCCCGCGCCCGAAGGCACCAAGGAAGCGATGGCGTGGCTCGACGGCCACGACCGCAAGTTCGGCTGCTTCATCGACGGCGTCTTCACCGCGCCCGGCGAGACCTTCGCGAGCCGCAATCCGGCCACCGGCGCGGAGCTGGCGCAGGTCACCCAGGCGACGCAGGGCGACGTAGACGCGGCGGTGAAGGCGGCGCGCAAGGCGCAAGGCGACTGGGCGAAGGACGGGGCGGCGCGGGCGCGGGTGCTCTACGCGCTGGCGCGGATGGTGCAGAAGCAGTCGCGGCTGTTCGCGGTGCTCGAGACGCTCGACAACGGCAAGCCGATCCGCGAGAGCCGCGACATCGACGTGCCGCTCGTCGCGCGGCACTTCTACTACCACGCCGGCATGGCGCAGCTCATGGCCGACACGCTGTCCGATCGCGCGCCGCTCGGCGTGTGCGGACAGGTGATTCCCTGGAACTTCCCGTTGCTGATGCTGTCGTGGAAGATCGCGCCGGCGCTGGCGATGGGCAACACCGTCGTTCTGAAGCCGGCCGAGTACACGTCGCTGACCGCCCTGCTCTTCGCCGAGATCTGTGCCGAGGCCGGGGTGCCGAAGGGCGTGGTGAACATCGTGACCGGGGACGGCGCGGTGGGCCGGACGATCGTCGAGCACGAGGGCATCGACAAGGTGGCCTTCACCGGCTCGACGGCCGTGGGCCGGGCGATCCGAGAAACGACGGCGGGCTCGGGCAAGTCGCTGACGCTCGAACTGGGCGGCAAGTCGCCCTACGTCGTGTTCGACGACGCGGATCTCGACAGCGCCATCGAGGGGCTGGTCGACGCGATCTGGTTCAACCAGGGGCAGGTCTGCTGCGCGGGCTCGCGCCTGCTGGTGCAGGAAAGCATCGCCGAGGATTTCTACGAGCGGCTGCGCGCGCGCATGGCGACGCTGCGCATCGGCGACCCGCTCGACAAGGCGATCGACGTCGGCGCGATGGTCGACCCGGTGCAGCGCGATCAGGTGCGCGGCATGGTCGAGAGCGCGGGCGGCGACGTGTTCCAGGTCGATACGGCGATGCCGGAGGGCGGGTGTTTCTACCCGCCGACGCTCATCACCGGGCTGAGCCAGTCGGACCGGCTGATGCAGGAGGAGATCTTCGGGCCGGTCCTCGTCTCCACCACGTTCCGCACACCCGCGGAGGCCGTGCAGCTGGCGAACGACACGCGCTATGGCCTCGCGGCGACCGTGTGGACCGAGAACGTCAACCTGGCGCTCGACATCGCGCCCAAGCTGGCGGCGGGCATCGTCTGGGTCAACGCGACGAACCTCTTCGACGCGGCGGCGCCGTTCGGCGGAATGCGCGAGAGCGGGTTCGGGCGCGAAGGCGGCTGGGCAGGGCTCGACGCCTATACGCGGCCTGCGCAGGCGCCCCGCCCCGCAAAGCCGGTGGCGGCGGTGGAGGCGCCCAAGGAGGCGAAGGCCGAGGGCATCGACCGCACCGCGAAGCTCTATGTGGGGGGCAAGCAGGCGCGGCCGGACGGCGGCTATTCGCGGGCCGTCTGGTCGGCGAAAGGCAAGCTTCTGGGTCATGCGGGGCTGGCCAATCGCAAGGATGTTCGCAATGCGGTCGAGGTGGCGCGGGCGACCGCCGGCTGGTCCCGGACGACGGGGCACGCACGCGCGCAGATCCTCTATTACATGGCCGAGAACCTCGCGGCGCGGGCCGATGAGTTCGCCGCGCGGCTGCACGACCTGACCGGGAGGAAGGGCGAGGCCGAGGTGGCGGCGAGCGTCGACCGGCTCTTCACCTGCGCGGCCTGGGCCGACAAGCTCGACGGGCGCGCGGCAGGTGTGCCGCTGCGCGGTGTCGCGCTGGCCATGAACGAGCCGGTGGGTGTGATCGGTATGCTTTGCCCGGACGCACAGCCGCTGCTGGGCCTCGTTGGCGCGATCGGGCCGGCGCTGGCCATGGGCAACCGGGTGGTCGCGGTGGCGAGCCAGCCGTTTCCGCTGGCGGCGACGGATTTCTACCAGGTGCTCGACACGTCGGACGTGCCGAAAGGGGCGGTCAGCATCCTGACCGGCGATCATGCGGAGCTGGCGCCGACGCTGGCGGGACATCTGGACGTGGACGCCCTCTGGTCGTTCGGACCGGCCGACGCGGCGGTGATCGAGCGCGAGAGCGCGGGCAATGTCAAGCGCACCTGGACGGGCGGCTCGCCGGACGATGTGGCCGGCGCGTTGCGCCAGGCGGTCGAGGTCAAGACGATCTGGATCCCCTACGGCGAATAGGTCGCGCACAAGGGTTGCGAAAGCGGCGTGAAATCAGGCCGGGTTCAGATGTCGTGAGACCCTGCCGCCCGGCCGAGACCGGGCGGTCGCGCGCGGACACGCCAACCCGGGCCGGGCAGACGACGCGCTCCGCAGGGTGCCGGGCGCGCGGACCTCGCGCGAATGTTCGTTGGCATCACTGGCCCGTCGCGAGAGCCTTGGGCAATGTCAGATCGACGCATCTTGATGATCGGCCTCGCCGGGACGGCACTGACGGGCCTTTGCTGCTTCACCCCGCTGCTCGGCCTCGTGCCGGGTGTGGCCGGATTGTCGGCGGTGCTGGGCTGGGCCGACATGATCCTTCTGCCGCTTCTGGCCGCGTTCGTCGCATTGAGCGTCCATGCGCTGACGAGGCGCGGGGCATGACCGTGACGCGCTCAACTCTGACCTGCCCGAAATGCGGCGATGCGCGCGCGTTCGAGATGCCGACCGACGCCTGCCAGTTCTTCCACGAATGCCCGGCCTGTGGCGCAATCGTGCGCCCCGAGCCCGGCGATTGCTGCGTGTTCTGCTCCTACGGCGATGTGCCCTGTCCGCCAGTCCAGGCGGGCGACGGGTGCTGTGGCGCCTAGAGACGCCCGATCTCGTATTCCTCGCAGGAAAAGCCCAGCGCGGCGTAGCCCTCGTCGAGGTAGTCACCGAGAAGAGGCGTACCCGTCAGATAGGCCGCGAAGGACGACGAGACGGTGTTCTTCGCCTCGCGCAGCGCCTCGTCCCACTCGGAGACGTCGTAATCGTCGCGCCCGAGCCAGAGCATCGCCAGAAGTTCGGCGTGCTGATCGGTGTTGAGGGCCTCGATGGCCTCGGTCAGCTCCTGCAGGGTGGGGTCGTCGGCGAAATCCTCGAGGATGTCCACGTCGCCGTCGTCGGAGGGGTTGGAGCCGCTGTCGGGATCGTCGGGCGCGACCTTGGCGTCGAGCTCCTTGGCCTTCACGATGATGAAGCAGACCTGTTCGGGATCGATCGTGACCGGATCGACGGGCAGTTCGGGATCGGCGCGCAGCATGGGAAAACCTCGTGTCGGGATCTTTTCCGAGCCGTAGCCCCGCCGCGCCGCCGCCGACATGATCTGCGTCAGATCCGCCGTCAGGGGCGGCGGCGGAACCGCGCGACGACCGGGTCGAGAAACGTCATCCGCAAGAGCCGGAGCAGCGCCATCAGCAGGACCACGAGCAGCACCAGCCCGACGAGCGCGACCACCGCGCGCCACGGGAAGATACTGGCGTCGGGGCCGTCGACCGCGCGGACGGCCACCGCGTTGGGGAAGATCGAGAGCCACTCGCTGCGCCAGCCGTAATGGCGCACGAGGACCCATTGCGGCGCCTCGCGGGTCGAGACGAGATCCTGGGCGTGGGTCTGCAGATTCGCGGAGTTGAACTTGAGGTAGGGCGGCCAGCCCCAGCCGGTATCCTCGTTGCGGTAGACCATCGGCGCCCCGTCGGGGCGGATCGACTCGATGAAGCGCACGTCACGGCTTTCGCGCGTGGCCGAGCCCGCGTCGGACTGCGCCCAGAACCAGGTGTTGTTGCCGAAATCCACGCGGCGGACGTCGGTATTCACGATCCGCACCACGTCGTTCTGCGGCAGCGTGTAATGCAGAACGCCCGCGACGAGAATCACGAGCAGGGCGATGACGGCGAAATTCACATATCTCATGGCGCCGATCATACGCGACGCGCCCGGCGGGGGCGAGGGGCGCGTGCCGGTCAGCCGATGACGGCGCGAACCAGGTCGCTCTCGGGGTCGGCGAGCGGCGCGATCACGTCGAAATGGTGCCGGCCCGGCGCGACGTGGAGCGGCACGCCCCACGCCTCGGCGAGCCAGCGCGCCTGATCGAGGAAAGCCGGGCGCTCGTCCGCGCCGACCCAGATCGTCGTCGGGACCGGGCGGGACCGCGCCGCGAGGGCGGGGCTTTCGGCACGGGCCTCGTCGGGATCGAGCCGCAGGTCGTCGTTCATGCCGGTCTCGATGAGCGGACGCAGGTCCGCAAGCGGAGAGATCGGCACGCAGCGCACCAGACGGTCCGCGACGGCGAGACCGACATCCGCCTGCAGCATGCGCGCGACGAGGTGGCCGCCCGCCGAATGCCCGGTGAGCGCGACCGGCCCGTCAACCTCGGCGGCGGCGGCGTCGACAGCGCGCGCGATCTGCGCCGTGATCCGTGCGATGCGCGCTTCGGGCGCAAGAGTATAGGAGGGCATCGCGACGGCCCAGCCACGGCGCATCGGCCCTTCGGCAAGGTGCGACCACGTTTGGCGGCCGAAGGCGCGCCAGTATCCGCCGTGGACAAAGACCACGAGGCCACGCGGGGCGTCGTCCGGAAGGAAGAGGTCGAAACGCTCCCGCTCCGCCGGTCCGTAGGCCAGATCGAGCCGGGCGCGGCTGCGGGCTCGGAACCCGGCCGCCGCCTCTTCCCAGGCGGGGGGGAACTCGTCGGCGCCCGGGATGTAGGCGGCATTGGCGTAGGCGTCGTCGTTTTTCACACGTATTCCTTGTTCTTGATCTTCAGCATTCGCCAAATGGGATGATTCAAGGTATCCTGAATCATGGCCCTGATCGATGGAGACGCCAATTTCCGGCGCAACGTCGCCCCCTGAGCCGACATATCTCCGCCCTGTCGGTCCGGGCCATTTCGCAATCGTGCGTCTGGTATCGGAGTAATTCGTCATGTCACACTTTCCAACCGGTCCTGCGGCATTGGTGCTGGCGCTCGCCGCCCTGCCCGCCGCGGCACAGGACAACGACTTCAGTGATTGCACGGGCATACTTTTCTCGACCGAGGAGGATTTCATCAGTCCGGCCGGGGAGGAGCTCGACGGCAATCCCATCGTCTCGGACGGCGACCTGCTGGCGCTCGCCCCCGACGGCAGCGTGCGGGTCTGCGCGCGCAACAACGATCTTCTGCCGCCCGGCGCGCTGGTGGAAGTCCCGCAGCCGCTGGGCCTCGACGCGGTCGACGCGATCTTTCCTGACGAGGGGCTGATCGCGTTCTCGACCGAGCTCGACGAGCAGTTCGGCCTCTTCGGTCACGGGGACATCCTGTTTCCCGACGGCACGATCATTCCCAACCAGGTGCTCGTGGCGCGCTTCCAGCTGCCGGCGAACATGGGGCTGGATGCGGTGCACTTCATCGGCCGGCCCGAGCGGATCCGCGAGGCGATCAAGCTGGCCGCCGACCTGGGACGCGACCGGCTGAGGGACGATCCGCAGACCTATCTCGAGCGGATCCGCGCGCTGGGCGTGGATATCTGGTTCTCGATCGAGGGAACGTCGGAGCCGCTCGACAAGCCCGACGTTCTGGACGGCGACCTGCTCTCGGCGGTGTCGGGCGTGATCGCGCGCAACGGCGTCCTGCTGTCGTCGCCGATCCCGGCGGGCCTGCCGGATCGGGGCGTCGATTTCGGCCTCGACGCCGTGGTGGCCGACCGTGAGGGCAACCAGGAGCGCATCCAGTTCTCGACCGAGATCCTCTTCAACGGAGAGCCGCAGCCGTTCACCGACGGCGACGTCCTGCGCATCGGCGGCGCGATCTCGATCCCGCACAAGGCGCTGATCCAAGGGCTGGAGCCGAGGGCGGATTTCCTCGGCCTCGACGCCCTGTCGCTGGTGGAGATCGACGAGACCGGCAAGCCGCATATCGACACCCTCTGCGGGCGCGACTTCGCGGCGGCGGATTTCGCCGGCGACGGCCTCTGGCGCGTGAACACGGCGACGACACCGCCGGGCGATCCGCCGCGCCGTCCCTGCGGGATGCATGTGCCCGTCGACGGAACCCTGCCCCCGGGCCTGGCGACGCCGTCGGGCAACATGACGCGTTTCCGGGTGGTCTTCGACAGCCTCGACCAGCCGGGCTTCGGCGATCAGATCGAAACGACGTGGCGGCTCAAGGCGCCGGCCAACGCCCTGCCGGGCAAGCCCTGTCTCTGGATGCCGGCGGCAACGCTGACGCTCGCGACCGACGGCACCGACGGATGGATGGACGCGCGGGACTTTCTCGACGCGCTGGAGGGCAATCCGACAGGCATCACCGGGAACGGCACCAAGGGCTGCGCCAATCCGCATCTGCATTTCGCGGTCTGGAACACGCTCGGCCTGCCGCCGGTGCGCCAGAACGACCTGATGGAGGTGCGCCTCGAATGGGAGACCAGCAGCGGTGGCGGCACCGAGGCGTCGCCATTCACCTACGCGATCCAGCTCGACAACCTGCTGCCCGAGATGCCGCCCTACCCCGACAACCTCGAGGTGCGACTGAACGACGGCTCGTTGCAGCGCGTGCCGGCCTGCGGCGAGGCCCCGAGCGGCGAGAGCGAGTTCCAGGTCTGGTCCGAGTTCGACGACCCGCATTACTGGTTCTTCACGCTGGTCGTGGAGGGCGGCGACCCGCCGACCTCGCACGCCTTCCTCAGCGCTTCCGGTGACTCGCGCCACGAATATTTCGAGACGCCCGACGATCCCGCGCTGTTGATCAAGAACACCGATGACACCGGAACCGTGCCCGACGCGACGCTGGTCCACCTGCGCAACATCGACATGACCGAGCTCGGGGGCAGCTTCAAACGATGCTGCTACCTGCTGGAGCTCCGGGTGTTCGATGCGGCGATCCGGCACACGTTCGGTGGCTTCATGCCATCGACGTCGATCGACCTGAACGACGTGCGCGCCATCACGACGTTCGAGGCCGGCGCCTGACCGGCACGAGGGCAAGCGCGGGGTGCCGTCGGCGCCCCGCAACGGCGGTCCGCGTCTGGCCCCGGTCGCCAGACATGCTAGTCTCGCGCCGAAAGCGGCCAGCCTGCGGCCGCCAAGCGAGGACGCCATGCTCGACACCAATACCGATCTGAGATCCCTTCTGACCGACCCCGACCTGCTTGCGACCGACGCCTATGTGGCCGGCGAATGGAAAGGGGCCGAAGACGGGTCCACCTTCGCCGTGAGCAACCCGGCGCGCGGCGACGAGATCGCCCGCGTGGCCGATCTGGGCCGCGCCGAAGTGGCCCGCGCCATCGACGCGGCCTACGACGCGCAGAAGGACTGGGCCCGGCGCACCGCCAAGGAGCGCAGCCAGATCCTGCGCCGCTGGTTCGACCTGATGGTGGAGCACGCCGACGACCTGGCCACGATCCTGACCGCCGAGCAGGGCAAGCCGCGGGCCGAGGCCAAGGGCGAGATCATGTACGGCGCGTCGTTCGTGGAGTGGTTCGCCGAAGAGGCCAAGCGGCTTTACGGCGAGATCATTCCCGGCCACCAGGCCGACAAGCGCATCCACGTCATCCGCCAGCCGATCGGCGTCGCCGCGGCGATCACGCCCTGGAACTTCCCCAACGCGATGATCACCCGCAAGGCGGCGCCGGCGCTGGCGGCCGGGTGCAGCTTCGTGGTGCGCCCGCCGACGCTGACGCCGCTCTCGGCGCTGGCGCTGGGCGTGCTGGCCGATCGCGCGGGCATTCCGAAGGGCGTGCTGTCGATCCTGCCGTCGAAATCCTCGTCGGAGATCGGCCGCGAGTTCTGCGAGAACCCCAAGGTGCGCAAGATCACCTTCACCGGCTCGACCGAGGTGGGCCGCATCCTGCTCGCCCAGGCCGCCGACCAGGTGAAGAAGTGCTCGATGGAGCTGGGCGGCAACGCGCCGTTCATCGTGTTCGACGACGCCGACGTGGACGCCGCGGTCGAGGGGGCCATCGCCTGCAAGTTCCGCAACAACGGCCAGACCTGCGTCTGCGCAAACCGCATCTACGTGCAGGACGGGGTCTACGACGCCTTCGCCGAGAAACTCGCCGCGCGGCTCGGGCAGATGAAGGTGGGCGACGGCCTCGAGGACGGCACCGACCTCGGCCCGCTCATCGACGCGGACGCGAAGGACAAGGTGCGCGAGCACATCGCCGACGCCGAGGCCAGGGGCGCGACGATCTTCTACGGCGGACAGGATCACGACGCCGGGCCGCTGTTCTTCGAACCGACCATCCTCAAGGACGTCACGACGGACATGAAGGTCAGCCACGAGGAGACGTTCGGCCCCCTCGCCCCGCTTTTCCGGTTCTCCGACGAGGACGAGGTGATCGCCCTGGCCAACGACACGATCTTCGGTCTGGCGAGCTATTTCTACGCCCGCGACCTGAGCCGGGTCACGCGCGTGTCGGAGGCGCTGGAATACGGCATCGTCGGGGTGAACACCGGCATCATTTCCACCGAGGTCGCGCCGTTCGGCGGCGTCAAGCAATCGGGCCTCGGCCGCGAGGGCTCGCGCCACGGCATCGACGACTACACGGAGATGAAATACATCTGCCTGTCGGTCTGAGATGCGGGCGGCGCCCCTTTGGCGAGGCGCCGCCAGACCCGGTGCACAGAATTTCAATAAATTTCATTGCGCTTTTCATGGCTAAACGGCTGTAAATCTACAATTTCTTAGAAGCCGCGCGTCAATGTGGCCATATCCGCCGGGAAAGGTCTCCCGCCGGTGTGGCCAGGGCGACGACCGACGCATGAACAGCCAGATCATCCGCATGACGGGCGCGAGCCTGCTGATCGCGGCGGCGACGATCACGCTGCTTCCGCGCGCGACCAACCATGTCTCGTCGAGCGCGCTGGTCAACGCCCCCCTTGTCACGCTGACGGCGCCGTTCGACGGCACGCTCGCCAGGGGCCCCGGCGAGATGGCGAGGCTCGTCGCGACCGGCGACGTGATTCTCGAGGTGACGGCGACCCACCAGATCCGCGAGGCGCTCCATGCTGCCCTCGCCGACGCCGACGCCGAACGCGCCACACGCTACGCGCTGGAGACGGAGCGCGCGTCGCTCGAAGGGATCATGGACGATCTCGACCAGCGGATCGAGCATCTGCGGCGCCAGAGCGTGCAGACGCTGCAGGCCGATCTGCGGGTGGCCGAGGCCAACCTGAAAGGCGCGGCGGTGGATGCTGCCCGCTACCGCTCGATCCATGAGCGACAGAAGCGTCTTGCCGAGACCCGGAGCGTCAGCGTCGCCGGACTCGAACAGGCAATGGCCGAGGCCGACATCGCAGCCGCGCGCGAGGATGCGGCGCAAGCGCGCGTGCGCTCGCTCAGGACCGAGATCAGGGCGAGCATCGAGGGGCTGACCACCGGCAACGATGGCCTTCTCGACGTCTCGATCAATCGGCGCGACGACATCGTGGTGCGCCTTGCCGCGCTGGAGACCGAACATGCGCGCGTGACCGCCCGGCACGAGGCCGCAGAGCGGCGCTACCGGTCGCTCAAGACCGAGTTCAGCGACCAGGCCAGTTTCGCCCCCGTGGCGACGGGCCGGATGATCGTCTGGAAGACCGCCGTCAGCGACGGCACCAGCGTCACCAGAGGACAGGAGCTGGCCCGGCTTGTCGATTGCTCGCGCCGTTTCGTGGAGGTGAGCCTGCCGGAGCGGCTTTTCGGAACGATCGCGGTCGGCGACGCGGCGACGATCCGCCTGCGCGGCGACACCGAGTCGCTCACGGGCGTGGTCGAGGCGCTGCGCGGCGCCGAAGCGCCGTTCGAACATGACGCGCTGGCGGTTCAGCCCGACCAGAAGCGGCGCAACCAGCTGCGCGCGCTCCTGCGCATCGTCGAGGCGCCCCGCACCCTCGACGCGGGCACCTCCTGCGACGTCGGACGCAGCGCCGAAGTCCGGTTCCAGCGCCAGATCATGCGGACCGAGTTCGTGGCGTGGCTCAAGGATGTGAGGGTGTCGGACCTGTTCGAGCGGTTCGAGCGGTTCGAGACGTCCGACATCTCCGCGGCCCTCGAGACGATCAGGACCCATGAGATCACGCAGGCATTGCGCGCCAATGCGACGCGCGGGTCCCAATTCCTCGGCGATGAGGTGATCCGAAGGATCCGCGCGCTCGGCCTCGACCGGTCCGATGTCGAGACCGCCGCCGCCGAGCTCCGCGAACGCGGCATCGACGCAATTCGCGACGCGCTGTCGGATGCGCCCGCCACGCTGAAGGTCAGCCTCGCGGCCGCCCTCGACAAGTGGCGGACCGGCGGCAAGGAGCTTGCCCGCCTGGTGACGGGACCGCGCGCCGAGGACACGGCCGCCGCCGCGCGGGACGCCATCGAGCGTGTCTCCGCGACCGTCCGCGATCGCATCGCGCTGGCCGCTTTCGCGCTCCGCGACAGCGGGACGCGCACGCGGTGACCTTCGCGGAGGCTCTCGCGCCCGCCGCCCTGTTCCTCGGGCTCGTGCTTTTCCTCCCGTCCGGCTGGAAGCGAGCGCGACCGGTCCAGCTCACGATCCTGGCAGGGGCGGCCTTCCTGATCGGCCGCTATCTGCACTGGCGGCTTTTCCAGTCGGTGCTGCCCGCGAACGGCCAGGGGGCCCAGACCGTCTGGATCTGGACGCTTTTCGTCATCGAGGTCGCCGCCTGGTTCGACAGCCTGCCGTTCTATCTGGCGCTTCTGTTCCGTACCGACCGCCGGCCGCAGGCGGATCTGCACGAGGCCCGGCTGCGGGCGGCCGTGCCCGCCGACCTGCCCGACGTGGATGTCTTCATCGCCACCTACAACGAGCCGCTCGACGTTCTGGAAAAGACCATCCTCGGGGCACTGGCCATCGACTGGCCGCGCGACAGGCTGATCATTCACGTGCTCGACGACGGGCGCCGCGACTGGCTGCGGGATTACTGCCGCCTCAAGGGCGTGAACCACCTCACCCGCGGCGACAACGCGCACGCCAAGGCCGGCAACATCAACGCGGCGATCGGCAGGACGCACGCGCCGTTCTTCCTCGTGCTCGACGCCGACTTCGTGCCGCAGCGGCAGATCCTCTACCGGATGATGGGGTTCTTCGAGGATCCGGGCGTGGGCATCGTCCAGGCGCCGCACACCTTCTTCAACCCCGACCCTCTGCAGAGCGCCCTGGGGATGCAGCGGATGATGCCCGACGATCAGCGCGTCTTCTTCAACGACATCATGCCGGGCCGCGACGGACTGGATTGCGCCTTCTGCTGCGGCTCGAACGGGATCGTGCGCCGCAGCGCGATCGAGGCGGTGGGCGGCGGCCTGCCGACCGGGTCGATCACCGAGGACATGCTCCTGACCCTCGCCATGCTGCGCAAGGGATTCGTCACGCGCTACCTCGACGAGCCGCTCGCGCTGGGCCTGGCCCCGGAAAGCATCACCGCCTTCTTCGTCCAGAGGGCGCGCTGGGCGCAGGGCGGTCTCCAGCTCCTCTATCTCCGCGACGGCCCGCTCGGACCCGGGTTGAGCCTGCTGCAGCGGATCATGTTCCTGCCGACCCACTGGATCACGCAGGCCCTCACCCACAGCGCGGCGATGGTCGTGCCGCCGGTGTTCCTCTGGACCGGGCTGGTGCCGCTGGCCGGAGCCGACCCGGTCAGCGTGCTCCATTACCAGGTCACGGCGGTGCTGGCGTCGATCGTGGCTACGCTGACGCTGGCGCCGAAGCGGTTCTACCCTCTGGTCTCCATCGCCTATGGCACGATGCAGGCGTTTCGACTGCTTCCCGTCATCCTGCGCACGTTGATCAGGCCGCACGGGCACAAGTTCAAGGTGACGCCCAAGGGGTCGGATGCCGCGTCGGGAACGCAGGAAGACCGGCATGTGATCTGGATCGCCGCATCGCTGATGCTTCTGACCGCCGCCGGCCTCTGGCTCGACGGCAGCTTCGAGAAGCTCCTCGTGCCCGAGACCGCGCACGTGCCGGCGGTGGCGTTCTGGTCACTGGTCAATGTGGTGGTTCTTGGCGTGGTCTGCGTGATCGCGACGACGCCGCCGCGACCGAGATCGGAGGAACGCTTCGAGCTCGATCTCGACGGGTCCGGCATTCCCTGCCGGATCAGCGACGGGCGGGACCGCTTCTCCGCGCTGGTCTGCGACGCGTCGGCGAACGGCGCGCACGTCAAGGCGGCCAGCGACGAGACCATGCACCCCCCGGTCGGCAGCTGGGTCGTGCTCGAGGTCGGCGACATGCCGCCCTGCCCGGCCCGGGTTCAGAGACGGATCGGCCCGCGCGGCTACGGCCTGTCGCTGCATCTGCCCCAGAACACGCTGCGCCGGGACAAGTGGATCACGTGGCTCTTCACGTCGGGCTTCGCGGCGCACCGGCTGACCCATGGCAAGGTCGGCGCCCAGCTCCACCTGCTCACGATGTTCTTCGCCTGGCGCCGGTCGAAGCCGGTTCCCCGTCGGGCGGCCCAGGACGAAGCCGCTCCGCCGGAATGGATCGCCGACATGATCTGGGACGAGGATCTGCGCGAATCGGCAGGGCGAAGGCCGCCGGCAGCGGCCAAACCGGCCACGCGGGATGTCGACGCCGCCTGAGCGGGCATTTCCGGCGCATATGTGGCCGGACCGGGCCTGTTCAGCAAAAAAGGGCGCGCGGTTCCCCGCACGCCCCGAACCTCATGCCGCCTTTCGGATCAGGCGGCGTCCTTGCGATTCTCGACCGCCTTCGGCGCGGCACCCTCGCCCTTGGCGATCTCGATCCGGCGCGGCTTCAGCGCTTCGGGAACCTCGCGCTCAAGCTCGATATGCAGCATGCCGTCGGTGTGGCTGGCGCCCGTGACCCGCACATGCTCGGCCAGCGCGAACCGGCGCTCGAAGGCGCGGGTGGCGATGCCGCGGTGCAGGAACGTGCGCTCCTCGCCGTCATCGTCGGACTTGCGGGCGGTGACGATGAGGGAATTCTCGCGGACTTCCACGCCGAGATCCTCTTCGGCAAAGCCGGCGACGGCGATCGAGATGCGCCACGCATCCTGGCTGCGCTTCTCGATGTTGTAAGGCGGATAGGTCTGGGCACTGCCATTGTCGGACAATACCCGATCCATCATGTCGGCAACCTGGTCGAAGCCGACGGTGGCACGGTAAAGGGGAGCAAGATCAAACGTACGCATCTGGGTCATCCTCATCTGAGCGATACCGACAAGCCCGTGATTTAACCGGGCGGTTCTGCAACCGGACCCTTTTTCGGCATCCGGCAAGTTTGATTTGGGAAGCGTCTCGAACGGCGTCAAGACCCGTCGGGAAAGAGGGCTCGCACGGCACGGACCGGGCCGGCCGCCACGACGGCAAGGGCGACTTCGGTGCGCATGACCTTGCTCTGGGCCGAGACGACGGCGACGACGGCCAGATCGTCGCCGGTCACCGCGATGACGGGGGCGCCGCTCTCGCCCTTTCTCACGGCGCAGGACAGGATCAGCATTTCGCCCCGCCGCTCCAGGATCGGGCAGCTGCGCTGTCGCGCGCGAACGGTCGAATTGCCGCGAAAGGCGGCGACGACGGGCGGACGATCGAGCACGGCCATCGGCGCAACCGCCATAGGTTCGGCCACATCGGGCGGAACCGGCTCCGCGAGCCGCAGGAGCGCGATGTCGTGGCGCAGCCCCCGGACCGACGGGTCCCGCGGACCCCGCGCGAAGGGATGAGTGGCGATGTCGGTCCCCTTGCGCTCGACCGCCGGATAGCCGGGATATGCGCCGGTGCGGAAGATGAAGGCATCGCCGGCGTCCTCGCCCTCGCCCTTGTTGGCGCAATGCGCGGCCGTGAGCACCAGGTCCGGCGCGATCAGCGTGCCCGTGCAGCCTCCGCGCCCGCCTTGCTGGACAAGACCCACTGCCGCAAGCGGCGGGGGCGCCGCCGCGGCCATCGCCGGGAACAGGACCAGTGCCGCGGCCTGCAGGGCCCGTCGCAAGGTCACCGCGTTGCGCCGAGGGCCGGCGGTTTCGGGCCGCCGGTCGCCCAGTCGAGCAGCTCCACCGTGTGAACCACCGGGATGTCGGTGCCCGAGCCGATCTGGACCATGCACCCGATGTTGCCCGCCGCGATGACGTCCGGCGTCTTCGCCGCGAGCGTCGCCACCTTTCGTCGTTTCAGTTCGTCCGAAATCTCCGGCTGCATCAGGTTGTAGGTCCCGGCCGAGCCGCAGCAGAGATGGCTGTCGGCCGGCTCCACCACGGCGAATCCCGCCCGTTTCAACAGGGCCTTGGGCGCGGTCTTGATCTTCTGGCCGTGCTGCAGCGAACACGCGGCGTGATAGGCGACGCGCAGACCGCCACCGCTGGCCTCGCCGGCCTTGCCACGGGTCTCCGGCGGCGCATCGATGCCCGCGACGCCCCGTTGCGCCGGGTTGGCCCCCTCCACCGGTGCCTCCGGCATGAGCTCTTCCAGCAATTCCGAGACGTCCACCGCCAGCCGGCTGATCTCGGCTGCCGCCTCGGCGCGGCCTTCGTTGCGCAGCATGTGGCCGTAATCCTTCACCGTCGTGCCGCAACCCGACGTGTTGATGACCACGGCGTCCAGCCCGCCGTGCCGCGCCTCGTCCATCCAGACGTCGATGTTGCGCGCCGCGAAGCCGTGGCTCTCGCCGGTCTTGCCCATGTGATGCACCAGAGCGCCGCAACATCCCTGCCCCTTCGGAATGATCACTTCGCAGCCCAGCCGGGTCAGGAGACGGATCGTGGCGTCGTTGATGTCGGTGTTGAGCGCGCGCTGGGCGCAGCCGGTCATCAGCACGACGCGTTTCCGGCGCGTCCCCTCGGCCGGAAAGACCTGCGGATCGTCGTTCCGGCTCGGCGCGGGGATGCGCCTGGGCGCCATGGCGAGCATCGCCCGCAGCCGCGCATCGGGAATCAGCCAGCGGAACGGCCTGCCGATCTTCGCCCCCAGCAGCGCGAGGCGGAACCGCCCCGGATAGGGCAGGATCCGGGCCAGCGTCCAGCGCAGCACCCGGTCGGCAAGCGGGCGGCGATACGTCTCCTCGATATGGGCGCGGGCGTGATCGACGAGGTGCATGTAATGCACGCCGGACGGACAGGTGGTCATGCAGGCCAGACAGCTCAGGCAGCGGTCGATATGGGTCACCGTCTTCGCATCCGCCGGCCGGTCGTTCTCCAGCATGTCCTTGATCAGGTAGATGCGGCCGCGCGGGCTGTCGAGTTCGTCCCCGAGCACCTGGTAGGTCGGACAGGTCGCGGTGCAGAACCCGCAATGCACGCAGGCCCGCAGGATCTCGTTCGACCGCGCCGTGTCGGGGTCGCGCAGTTGTTCTGGCGTGAAGCTGGTCTGCATCTAGAGGCTCATGTCCGGAGGGCGTCCGGAATCGCCGGACGCGGCGGCATGCCGGGCGCGCGCGACAAGTGCGGGACCTCGGGGCCCGGCGGCGCCTGGCGCGGACACGGGTCGGTCCGATGGTTCATCCGGTTTCTCCGTTGCTCGCCGGGGCGTCCATCAACCCCGGATTGAGGATGCCGCGCGGGTCGAATTGCTGGCGCAACCCGCGCGAGAGCCGCGCGACAGGCGCGGGCTCGGGGTGGTGCGCGCCGAAACGGGCGAAGGTTCGCGGCGCGGCCCGGACCAGCGTGGCGTGCCCCCGCATGCCCGCCATCCGCGCGCGCAGGTCCGTCCCCTCGGCCACCGCGAGCCAGATCAACCCGCCGCCCCAGTCGCAGATCATGTTCCTGGCCGCGCAGCGCTCCACGACACTCGGGGCATCGGACGGCTTTACCGAAACCCGCCAGATGTCGTCGCCAGCCTCGGCCAGAGGCAGGACGTCGCGGATCCCGCGCCAGATCTCCGCCACGGCCTCGGAATCCCGTTCGACCCGAACGTCGTGCCCGCGCAGGAGATCCTTCAGCCGACCGGCGCGGTAGGCCACGCTTTCGGCAAACCCCTCGATCCGTATCAGCGCCCCCAGAGCCGGATCGTAGGCGGCCCCCGACACGTCGAACGGCGAGGTCAGCGCCGCCGACAGGACAGGCAGGGCGGCCGCGACATCCTCCGCCGCCACGACCAATGTCGCCGATGCGGCCGACGCCGGCAGGACCTTGAACGCGATCTCGGTGAGGATTCCGAGAGTCCCGCGGCTTCCCGCCATCAGTTTGACCAGATCGTAGCCGGTGACGTTCTTCATCACGCGACCGCCGTTGCGGATGATTTCGCCTTGTCCGTCGACAAGGCGCACGCCCAGCATGAAGTCACGCGCCGCCCCGACCTGAACGCGCCGCGGACCACTCACGTTGGCCGCCGCGACGCCGCCGATCGTCGGCTCGCCGCTGGTGCCCAGAAGGGCCCGATGATCCATCGGTTCGAAGGGCAGGCGCTGTCCCTCGGCCAAGAGCGCGGCCTCGACTTCGGCAAGCGGCGTTCCAGCCCGCGCCACCAGGGTCAGCGCTCCGGGCTCGTAGAGCTGGATGCCGCTGATCGCCGCCGTCGACAACCTGCGAAGACCCTCCTTTCCCGCCAGATCGCGTGTCCCGCCTCCGCTGATGCGAAAGGGTCCGCTCGCAGTCCCGGACGATCTCGGCCAGCGCCGCCTCGTCCGCCGGCGCCAGCCTCTCGGCGTCGAGAACCGCGCCTTCGGAACTCATGCGGCGGTGCCGATCCGGTCGCGCCCGCGCCGCGACCCGGACGCCTCAAGCGGGAACACCTTGGCCGGGTTCAGCAGCCAGTCCGGGTCGAACACGTCCTTCACCCGCATCTGCGCCTCCAGATCGGCAGGGTCATACTGGTCGGCCATCAGATCGCGCTTTTCGACCCCCACGCCATGCTCGCCGGTCAGGCAGCCGCCGACCTCGACGCAGAGCCGCAGGATGTCGGCTCCCATCGCCTCGGCCTTGTCGAGCTCGCCGGGCGCGTTCGCGTCGAAAAGGATCAGCGGGTGCATGTTGCCGTCACCCGCATGAAAGACGTTCGCGACCTCGAGGCCATAGCGATCAGAAAGCTCGCCGATGCCGCTCAACACGCGCGGCAGTTCGTTCACTGGGATCGTGCCGTCGAGACATATGTAGTCGTTGATCTGCCCCATCGCCCCGAAGGCCGACTTGCGGCCCAGCCAGATCCGCGCCGCCTCGTCGGCGTCCTGCGCCTCGCGCAGTTCGAGCGGATCGTGGCCGCGGGCGATCTGCATGATGAGACCGAGCTGCTCGTCGATCTCCGCGTCGCTGCCCTCCACCTCGACGATCAGGAGCGCCTCGCAATCGGGATAGCCGGCATGGGCGAAGGCCTCGCAGGCGCGGATGCAGGGCCGGTCCATGAACTCGATCGCCACCGGCAGGACGCCGGCCTTGATGATGTCGCTGACGCACGCTCCCGCCACCTCGTTGGAGCCGAACGCCATGAGGACGGGGCGCGCGCCTTCGGGCTTGGGCAGGATGCGCAGGGTGGCTTCGGTCACGACACCCAGCTGCCCCTCCGACCCGCAGACGACCCCCAGCAGGTCGAGACCGGAAGCATCCAGATGCGCGCCGCCCAGCTCGACGACAGAGCCATCCATCAAGACCATGGTCACGCCCAGCAGGTTGTTGGTCGTGACCCCGTATTTCAGGCAATGCGCGCCGCCCGAATTCATCGCCGATGTTGCCGGCGATGGCACAGGCGAGCTGCGACGACGGGTCTGGCGCATAGAAGAAGCCGTCCTCCTCCACCGCGCCCGTCACGCTCAGGTTGGTGCGCCCGGTCTGCACCCGGATGAACCGGTTGTCGTAGTCGGTCTCGAGCACCTGCGTCAGGCGCGCCACGCCGAGGATCACGCTGTCCGCCGTGGGCAGCGCGCCGCCGGCGAGCGACGTGCCCGCGCCGCGAGGCACCACCGGAACGCCCTCCTCGTGGCAGACGCGCAGCGCGGCGGCGACCTCCTCGGTGCTCGCCGGCAGGACGACCGCGAGCGGCGGGCATTTGTAGGCGGTCAGCGCGTCGCATTCGTAGGCACGGGTTTCATGCACTTCGTCGATCACGGCGTTCTTCGGCATCACCGCGCGCAGGCGCGCCACGATCCTGTCCTTGCGCGCAAGAATGCCGGCATCCGGGACGGGCATCTTCATGGGCGTCTCCTCCTCGACCCGTCATGGAGCATGGCCAATTCCGGAGCCGGTAGCAAATGCGCGAGACGGCCCGATCGGGTCGCGCGCAGAGCGCCCGGCCATGACAGGATGCTGGCCATGCAAGTCCTTCTCGCCCTCCTGCTCTGGACGATTCCGCTGCTTGCCGACGAGGCCATCATCGAGTCGGCGCAGGCCGTGCGGCAGGCCGACGGAACGTGGCGCGCCGCCGTAACCCTTCGGCACGCCGAGACGGGCTGGGACGATTACGCCGACGGCTGGCGCGTGGAGAGCGGCGACGGGGCGATCCTCGGCAACCGGCCGCTTCTGCATCCGCATGCGAGCGAACAGCCGTTCACCCGCTCGCTTACCGGCGTCCGGATCCCGATCGGCACGACGAGCGTGATCGTCCGGGCGCGGACATCCGTCGAGGGCTGGGGCGAGGAAACCCGCGAGGTGCGCCTCGTCCGGCGCTGAACGGGATCAGCGGCGCCCCTCGCGAAGCCAGGCGCCGACGATCAGGGCCGAGGCCAGCAACAGCCAGGCCCATGCAGGCAGGAGCGGCGAAACCCGCACATCGGCGGTCAGGTACGCCGCCCGCGGCGTGATTCCGAGCCAGCCGCGCCCCGCCGCCGGGCGTCCCTCCCGCACCTTGCGCAATTCGGGCACGCCGTCCTCGATCCGGCGGATGCCGCCGCGGGTCGCGTCGACCGGCGCCTCCAGCGTCTCGACGCTTGCCAGGGCCTGCTCGAACTCGCGCGGCGCGGCCGGGCCCAGCGCCACGACCGCGGTCTGCTCGCCTTCCGCCAACTGGTAGAGACCGATTTCGGGCGCGGTCCATTTCGCCGTGAAGCGCCCCGGAGAGACCTCGGCGAGCGCAACCGTCTCGGTCTCGCCATCCGGGCGGATGATTTCGACATCCCCCACCGTGTCCAGCAATGTCCGCCGCAGGATCGTGACGTCGAGCCCGCTCGCCGTGGCCGAGAGCGCCTCCTCCTCCAGCTCCGGCTCGCGCATCAGCCAGTGCGCCAGGCGCCGCAGAAGCTCGAGTTGCGGCCCGCCGCCCTCGTAGCCACGATGCCAGAGCCAGGCGTGATCGCTGGCCAGCAGCGCCACGCGCCCCTCGCCGACCCGGTCGAGCACGAGAAGCGGGCGATCGCCCGCGCCCTTCATCACCGTGTTGCCCGAAGCGCCCTCCACCTCGACGATCCGCATCCAGCGGCCCCAGGGCGCATCGCCCGTTCCCGTGGTGCCCGCCGCTTCTTCGAGCGCGACGGTCACCGGATGACGCTTGCCGACGTCGGTAAGCGCCGGGGCGTAGGGCTCCTCGACCACGCGGCCGGTGGGCGCCGCCGGGAGGATTTCGCCAAGGGGCGAGCGGTAGAGCAACTCGGCACTGGCGAAATCAGGGCCTGCGGCGATCAGCAACGCGCCCCCGTCCTCGACGTACTGCCGGATGTTGTCGAGATAGATCGACTGCAGGATCCCGCGCCGCTTGTAACGGTCGAACACGATCAGGTCGAACTCGTCGATCTTGTCGAGGAACAGCTCGCGCGTCGGAAAGGCGATCAGGCTCAGCTCGTCAACCGGCACACCGTCCTGCTTCTCGGGCGGGCGCAGGATGGTGAAGTGCACCAGGTCGACGGAACTGTCGGATTTCAGCAGGTTGCGCCAGGTCCGCTCGCCCGGATGCGGCTCGCCCGAGACCAGAAGCACGCGCAGGCGATCGCGCACGCCGTTGATCTGCACCACCGCCGAATTGTTGCGGTCGGTCAGCTCGCCCTCGGCCTCGGGCAGGACGAACTGGATCACGTTCATGCCCCCGTGTGGCAGCGTTACCGGCAGCTCCAGCGTCTGTCCGACCGGCACCATGAATTCCTGCACCTCGCCGCCATCGACCGAGATCCGCAGCGTCGCCCGCCCGCCCAGCCCGTCCGGAACGGCGCCGCCGTCCTCGACCCGCAGCGCAAGCGTCACCGGCTCGCCGAGGATGGCGAAGGCCGGCGCGCTCTCGATGACCAGCCGCCGATCCCAATCGTCCGAACGCCCGGTGATCAGTGCATGGAGCGGTGCCGGCAGGTCCGGCGCGGCGTCGAGATCGTGGAGCCGTCCATCCGTCACGAGTATCGCGCCCGCCAGTCGGCTCCGCGGCTCCTCGGCCATCGCGGACGCCAGCGCGCCCATGAGAAGCGTTCCGCCATCCTCTTCGGCATCGGCCAGTTCGATCGTCCGTAGCTCGGTGCCGGGCATCGCGGCGACCTCGGCCTCGATCGCCGCCACGGCGCGCGCCGTCTGGGCGGGACGGTCGCCGATCCGCTGGCTGGCGCTGCGATCGACCACCATGATCACGATGTCCGAGAGCGGGGCGCGATCCTCGTCCTGCAGCGACGGGTTCGCCACGGCCGCGACCAGCGCGCCCGCCGCCAGCGCCCGCAGCCACCATCCCGACAGCCCGCGCCATGCGGCAAGGACGATCAGGGCGGCCATGAGTGCCGCCACCGTCCAGACCACAGGCAGCGGCAGCAGCGGATCGAAGATCACCGACCCGGTCATGGCCGGGTGTCCCGGAACACGGCGCTCATTGGCCCAGCCTGTCGAGCAACGCGGGGACGTGGACCTGGTCGGATTTGTAGTTCCCGGTCAGGACATGCATGATCAGGTTCACCCCGAAACGCTCCGCGATCTCGCGCTGCCGCTCGCCGGCATAGCCGCGCCCGACCGGGTAAAGCGACATGCCGCGCTCGTCTACCGCCCAGGCCGCTGCCCAGTCGTTGCCGCCGATCACCACCGGCGTCACGTTGTCGTTGAGGTTGCGAAACGGCATGCCGTCCACCAGCTCTGCATCCTCCGGCGCCGCCTCGACCCAGACCTCGCGGCCCGCATGACGGCCGGGAAAGTCCTGCAGCAGATAGAAGCTGCGGGTCAGGACGTGGTCAGGGGGGACCGGCTCCAGCGGCGGAATGTCGAGCGGGGCGGCAATCTGCTGCAGCCGGCGGCCCGCGGGCGTTGCCGAGCCGAACCCGGCCAGGTTCGCGTCGCGCGTGTCGAACAGGATCATGCCGCCGGTCTGGAGATAGCGGTTCAGCCGGTCGTAGGCCTCGTCCGACGGTAGCGGCTGGGTTTCGGTGACCGGCCAGTAGAGGAACGGGTAGAACGCCAGTTCGTCGGTCTCCAGATCGACCGCCACCGGATCGGCCGGCTCGACCGAGGTCCGCCGGAAAAGGGTCTGGCTCAGACCGCGCAGACCAGCCTCGGCCAATGCGTCAAGGCTCGCATCGCCCGTGAGCGACATGCGCCAGAACGACCTCGCGCGTCGCCGCCAAGGCCCGCGAATCGTCCTGTGCCTCCGCGTCGTATGGCGGCCAGCAGCAGCGCCAAGGCGAGCACCGTCACCGGCGCCGCGCCGCGCAGCCGGCCCGAGAGCCAGAGCGACGCCAGGATGTCGAGCAGAAGGAGCCCCAGCGCCGCGGCGAGGAAGCCGCCCTTGAGCGGCGCCTCGCGAACCACGTCCAGCCCCTCGACCGAGACCCGCGCGGGCCAGGCCGTCGGCTCGAGCGTCGCGTCGGGCCCCAGAACGTTGAGCGCGACCCGGCGGTCCTCGCCGGCATAGAGACCCGGCGGCGTGGCGGGACCGGGCTGCGCCTCCGCCAGCGCCTCGCCCGGCACGCCCGCGAGTTCGCCCGCATCCTCCACCGTGCCGAAGGCGGTGACGACCTGATCCGCCGTCCAGATCGTACCTGCCAGTTCCCCGGCCTCGGGCCGCCCGGCCGGTGTCGAGATCGCCAGACGCTCGAGCATCTGCACGAAAAGACCCGAGAGCGGCAGGGTCGACCATTCGGCGTTGGCGGTGACATGGAACAGCACGACCTGCCCCTCGCCCAGCCGCGACCGGGTGACGAGCGGCGTTCCGTCGGCGAGCGAGGCGATGGTGCGCTCCGGCAGGTCCGGACCCGGTTGCGCCATCACCTGCGCGCTCACCCGCACGTCCGCGGGGAACGTCCAGACCGGCGAACGGAGACCCGGGCCCGAACGGGCTCAGCGCCTTGGGCTCGCCCCAGCTCATGGCGCCGCCCACACTCCGCCCCCCGGCGCGAAGCCGCACCGGCAGAAGCGGGTCGGCCTCGGACCGTCCGACCTCGGACCCCGCCAGCCGCGGCCCCGCGAACCGCACCAGCAGGCCCCCGCCCTCGACCCAGGCGCGCAGATCGTCGCCGTCCGTCGACGGTCGCCACATCGGCCAGAACGATCACGTCGGGATTGGCCAGCAGCACGTCGGACATCGCTCCCCCGATCAGGTCGGCGGTGGGCGCCAGCGCCTGTTCCAGATAATGCGTCGGCGACAGCAGCTCCAATCCCTCGCGATCGCCCGTCGCGGCGATCAGCGCCACCTCGCGCCGGCGCAGCGCGTCGTCGCTCAGTGTCACCGCCGCCGCCGAGCGCAGACCCGAAAGCTGGAACCGGGTCACCCGGTTGCGCAGCTCAGGCGGCAGCGACAGGCGCGCCTCGGCCTCGGTCGCCCCCTCCGCGAAGGAGATCTCCGCCCGCGCCAGTTCGCGTGCCACGCCGTTGGGATCGGGGCCGTGGGCGATCAGGTCGGCCGTGACCGCCGGTCCGGCCCCGGCCCGCAGCGCACGCACCGCCACCAGACCGTCCTCGTAGCGCGGCGGGGTCAGGCCCATGACCGGCCGCGGGCTCTCGAACACCGTGACCGGGCCCGCCGCCTCGAACGCCTCCAGAAGCGCGGCGCGCCAGGGCCTCGCGACGCCATCCGACAACCAGTAGGTCTCGGCGGACGGCAGGTCGCCGGCCCAGGCCAGCGTCAGCTCCGCATCGGGCGCCCAGGGCTGCGGCCGCAGCCCGGGCAGGCGCGCCGCCCAGGCATCGGCAGCCTGGAAGGGCACGGCGCCGGGCGGCAGATCGGTCAGCGTGACGACCGCCGCCACCCGCTCCTCGCGCGCCGCCCGCGCCAGCAGCGCGTCCACCCGCTCCATCCGGCGCGGCCAGTCGCGCGCGTCCGCCCAGGTCCCGTCCAGCACGACCAGAAGCGGCCCGCTCCCCCGCGCCTGATCCTGCGGGTTCAGGACCGGCCCCGCGAATCCGACGATCACCGCCGCCACCGCCAGCATCCGCAGCAACAGCAGCCACCACGGCGTCCGGTCCGTCTGGGTCTCGTCGTCGGTCAGGCCGAGCAGCAGGGCGACGCCGGGAAACCGCCGCCGGATCGGCGCCGGCGGCACCGCGCGCAGGATCAGCCAGAGGACCGGCAGCGCCAGCAGCGCCAGAAGCAGAAGCGGCGCCGTGAAACCGACAGGCCCGATCGCCCACATCAGTGCACCCGCTCCATCGCGCCGTAGAGCCAGAGCAGCGCCCCGGCGGGCGGCGCGTCGGTGTGATGGAGCATGAGCTGCCAGCCGGTCGTGCGGGCCAGCGGCGGCCAGCCGCGCCTTGCGCTCGGACAACCGCTCCAGATACCGGTCGCGCAAATCGCCCGCCTTCAGCGTCTCGTGGCGCAAGGTGCCGCCGACGCTTTCGAAGATCGTGCGGCCGTCGAAGGGGAAGGCTTCCTCCTGCGGGTCGAGGATCTGCACCAGCGCGCCCTTCACCCCGAGGTCCGCCGACGCCGTCAGCGCCGCCTCCGCCGCGCCGATATCGCCGAGGAAGTCCGAGACGTAGACCGCGCGCGCGTGCGGAATGCAGCCCGCGCGCCGACGGCGCCCCGTAATCGGCCGCGCTCACGTCGCTCGACAGCGCGTCCGCCAACCGCAGAAGCTGCACCTGTCCTGTGCGCGGCGCGAGGTCGGCGCCGGAAAGACCGACGCGCTCGCCGCCGCGGACCAGCAGCACCGACAGCGCCATCGCAAGGAGCCGCGCCCGGTCCACCTTGGTCGGCAGGTCACGGGTCGAGGCAAACCGCATCGACGCCGCCGTATCGACCCAGATCGTGACGCTCTGCGCCGCCTGCCATTCGGTTTCGCGCACGAAATGGGCGTCCGAGCGGCCCGAGCGGCGCCAGTCGATCCGCCGCGCCTCGTCGCCCTGATGCGCCGGGCGGAACTGCCAGAACTCGTCGCCCATCCCGACCCGCCGGCGGCCGTGACTGCCGGGCAGCACCGTCGCCGCCAGGTGCTCCGCCGCCGCCAGCAGCGGCGGCAGCGGCGCGGCCAGCCCCTCGGCGCGGCTGCGCAGGAGGGCGGCGTCGCTCATGCGGCGGCCTCGGTGCGCGTGACTTCGGCGGCGGCGTAGGAAATGACGTTCTCGAGCGACTCGCCCCGCGCCCGCGCCGCGAAGGTCAGCGCCATGCGGTGGGTCAGGACCGGCTGCGCCATCGCCGCCACGTCCTCGACGGACGGCGCCAGCCGCCCTTCAAGCAGCGCCCGCGCCCGCACCGTCAGCATCAGCGCCTGCGCCGCGCGGGGGCCCGGCCCCCAGCCGACGCTCTGCCGCACCGGCTCCGGCGCGGTCGGATCGTCGGGGCGGCAGGCGCGCACAAGGTCGAGAATCGTCTCGACCACGCCCTCGCCCACCGGCATCCGCCTGAGCAGCGTCTGCGCCTCGAGCAGTTCGCCGGCGGTGAACACCTCGTGCGAGATCGCCTCGCTCACCCCCGTCGTGGCCATCAGGATGTCACGCTCCGCGTCGCGGTCCGGATAGGGCACGTCGATCTGCACCAGAAAGCGGTCGAGCTGCGCCTCGGGCAGCGGATAGGTGCCCTCCTGCTCGATCGGGTTCTGGGTGGCGAGCACATGGAACGGAATGCCGAGCGGATGATGCACGCCCGCCACCGTCACCTCCCGTTCCTGCATCGCCTGCAACAGCGCCGATTGCGTCCGGGGCGAGGCGCGGTTGATCTCGTCGGCCATCAGGAGCTGGCAGAAGATCGGCCCCTCGATGAAGCGGAACGCGCGGCTGCCGTCGGTCGCGGTCTCCAGCACCTCGGAGCCGAGGATGTCGGCGGGCATCAGGTCGGGCGTGAACTGGATCCGGCTGCCCGCAAGCCCCATCACCGTGCTCAGCGTGTCGACCAGCCGGGTCTTGCCCAGCCCCGGCAGACCGATCAGCAGACCGTGCCCGCCACAGAGCAGCGCCGACAGGACCAGCTCCACGACCCGCGGCTGGCCCATGAACCGCCGTTCGATCGAAGCTCTTGCCTGACCGAGCTTTTCGCCCAGCGCTTCGATCTCGTTCACAAGGTCTCTGGTCTCCGACGCCATTTCGGCCATGACAACGTCCCCGGCAGGATTAAGGTGATCCTAGCAGAGGCAGGTATCGCGTGGGATGCAAATGACAAAAGCGCACACGCCACAAAACATCGTGAGACCCTCCCCCGACTCGCTTGCCGAGAGCGCGTCAGCCGCCGCGTCGGGCAAGCTTCCGCCGGTCGAGAAGTGGGATCCGCCCTATTGCGGCGAGATGGACATGGAGATCCGGCGCGACGGCACCTGGTTTCACGACGGCACACCCATCGGGCGGCCGGCGCTGGTGCGGCTCTTCTCGACGATTCTCAAGCGCGAGGGAGACCGGCACTACCTCGTCACGCCAGTGGAAAAGATCGGCATCCGGGTCGAGGACGCGCCGTTCGTCGCCATCGACGTGGAGACCGGGGACGGCGCGCTGACCTTCGTGACGAACGTCGGCGACCGGGTCACGGCCGGCGAAGAGCACCCGATCCGCGTCGAGCGCGACCCGCGGACGGGCGAGCCCGCGCCCTACGTCCACGTCCGCGCCGGACTGGAGGCGCTGATCGACCGCAAGACGTTCTACCGGCTCGTGGATCTCGGCGAGCGCAGGCCGCACGACGGCGCGGAATGGTTCGGGCTCGTGTCCGGCGGCACCTTCTTCCCGGTCATCCCGGCGGCGGAACTGCCGGAATAGGCCTCAAGCGGCGCTTGATCGGCGCGCGCCACTTCAGCCACGCTAAGGCAGCTCAATGGCCGACGACGGGAACGTCCGCGCAGGCTTCGCGCCGCCGCTCCGTCTGGAAGGTGGCGTGGCCGATCCCGAATTCCGCCCGCACCACTTCGCGCAACCGGTCGCGCACATGCTGGCGCCCCACGTCCTCGGTCACGACCACATGCGCCTCGAGCGCCGTCTGCTGCTCGTCCATCTGCCAGAGATGGACATGATGCACCTCCTCGACGCCCGCTTCGGCCTCCATGCGGGCGATGACGTCGCGGGTCGAGAGGCCGGCCGGAGCGCCCAGCATCAGGATGCGGATCACCGGCCCGATCCCCTGCGCCGCGTGCCACAGGATGTAGCCCGAGATCAGAAGCGTCACCAGCGGGTCCACCAGCCGCCAGTCGTAGAGGATGATCAGCGTCCCCGACACGATCACCGCGATCGAGCCCAGCGCGTCCGCGACATTGTGCAGGAACGCCGCGCGCATGTTGGCGCTGCCCCTGGCCATCGCCGCGATCAGGAGCGCCGTCACCGTGTCGACCACCAGCGCCAGCGCCGCGACGGCGACGACGATCCAGCCCGTCACCGGCTGCGGATCGAAGAGCCGCGCCACGCCCTCCCAGCCGAGCCAGAGCGCGATGACCACCAGCGTCGTGTAGTTCACCAGCGCCGCCACCAGCTCGGCCCGGCCATAGCCGAAGGTCATCCGGTCGTCGGCCGGCCGGCGGCCGATCCGGCGCGCCACCAGCGCCACGATCAGCGACACCGCATCGCTCAGGTTGTGGAGCGCGTCGGCCACCAGCGCCAGCGAGCCGGAGACCAGGCCCGCCGCGATCTGCGCCACCGTCAGCAGGACGTTGACCCCGATCGCGGCATGGATGCGCCGATCGTTCTGCGCGCCTTCGGGCAGATCATGGGCTCCGTGATTGTGTGCGTGATCGTGCGCCATGTCTGCTCCTAGTGGGCCGCGGCCCAGCTCGACCCCGTCCCCGCATCGACCGTCAGCGGCACCGAGAGGTCAACGGCCGGCATTGCCGCCCCTTCCATGACTGCCCGCGCGCGGTCGATCAGGGCATCCTCGTGCCCCTCTTCCACCTCGAACAGCAGTTCGTCGTGCACCTGCAGGAGCATCTTCGCCGGAAGCTCCTCGATCGCCGCCTCCATCCGGATCATCGCGCGACGGATGACGTCGGCTGCCGTGCCCTGGATCGGCGCATTGATCGCGGCGCGCCTGGCGAAACCGGCCGTCGGCCCCTTGGCGCCGATCTCGGGCGTGTGGATCTTGCGCCCGAACAGCGTCTGGACGTAGCCATGCGCCTTGGCGAAGTCGGTCGTGTCGCTCATGTAGGCGCGGATGCCGGGGAAGCGCTCGAAATAGCGGTCGATGAAGCCCTGCGCCTCGTCGCGCGGAATCCGCAGGTTGCGCGCCAGTCCGAAGCCGCTGATGCCGTAGATCACGCCGAAGTTGATCGCCTTGGCGCGCCGCCGGATGCCCGGATCCATCCCCTCGACCGGCACCCCGAACATCTCCGAGGCGGTCAGCGCGTGGATGTCGATGCCCTCGCGGAAGGCGGCCTTCAGCTCGTCGATCGCGGCGATGTGCGCCAGGATCCGCAACTCGATCTGGCTGTAGTCGAGGCTGACCAGCACGTGCCCCGGCGCCGCCACGAAGGCCTCGCGGATCCGCCGCCCCTCCTCGGTGCGGACGGGAATGTTCTGCAGGTTGGGGTCCGAACTCGCCAGCCGCCCGGTGTTGGCGCCGGCGATGGAATAGCTGGTGTGCACCCGGCCCGTCTCGGGGTTGATCGCCTGCTGCAGGTTGTCGGTGTAGGTGTTCTTGAGCTTGGCGATCTGGCGCCAGTCGAGCACCCGGCGCGGCAGGTCGTGCTCGGTCGCCAGATCCTCCAGCACCTGCGCCGGCGTCGACCAGGCTCCCGCCTTGCCGCGCTTGCCGCCCTCGAAGCCCATCCTGTCGAACAGGATCTCGCCAAGCTGCTTGGGGGAGCCGACGTTGAACGTCTCGCCGGCCAGTTCGTGGATCTCGGCCTCCAGGGCCGCCATCTTCTGGGCGAACGCCCCCGACATCCGGCTCAGATGCTCGCGGTTGACGCAGATCCCGGCCATCTCCATCCGCGCCAGCACCGGGATCAGCGGCCGTTCCAGCGTCTCGTAGACCGTCGTGACCTTGCCCTGATGGAGCTGCGGGCGGAACGTCTCCCACAGGCGCAGCGTCACGTCGGCGTCCTCCGACGCATAGGCGCAGGCGGCGTCGACCGGCACCTTGTCGAAGGTGATCTGGCTCTTGCCAGACCCGATCAGCTCCTTGATCGGCTTGCAGGCATGGCCGAGATACCGCTCCGCCAGCTCATCCATGCCGTGATTGTGCAGCCCGGCATTGAGCGCGTAGCTCAGCAGCATCGTGTCGTCGACCGGGCGCACGTCGATGCCCGACCGCGCCATGACCTTGACGTCGTACTTGGCGTTCTGCGCGATCTTGAGGATCGACGGGTCCTCCAGAACCTCGCGCAGCATTCCCAGCGCCTCGTCCCGGTCCATCTGGCCCTCGGCCGGTCCGTTGCCCAGAAGGTCGTCGCCGTTGACGTGTCCCAGCGGCAGATACGCCGCCCGCCCCGGTGCGACCGCCAGCGAGACACCCCACCAGCTCGCAGCGCATCTCGTCGAGGTCGGTGGTCTCGGTGTCGAACGCCACCCGGCCCCGGGCGCGGATCTCGTCGAGCCATCCCGACAGCGCGGCCGCATCACGGATGCACTCGTAGGCGTCGAGGTCGAACGCGACGGCCTCCGGCGCATCGGGCGACCCGGCCGGTGCCGCGCCCGCCGGGTTCGTGTCGGCCATCGGCGCGGCCTCCAGTCCCAGCGCATCGCTGACCCGCTTGACGATGGTGCGGAACTCCATCCGCTGCAGGAAGTCGACAAGCGCGGCGGTGTCGGGCTCGCGCACCTCGAGGCTCGCGATCTCGTAGCCGAGGTCCATCTTGCAATCGAGCTGCACCAGCCGCTTCGACATGCGGATCTGATCGGCCATGTCGATCAGCGTCTGCCGGCGCTTGGGCTGTTTGATCTCCCCGGCCCGCTCCAGCAAGGTATCGAGGTCGCCGAACTCGTTGATCAGAAGCGCGGCCGTCTTGATCCCGATCCCCGGCGCGCCGGGCACGTTGTCCACCGAGTCGCCCGCCAGCGCCTGCACGTCCACGACACGCTCGGGTCCGACGCCGAACTTCTCGCGCACCCCGTCCGCGTCGATGCGCAGGTTCTTCATGGCGTCGTACATCTCGACGCCGCCCCCGACGAGCTGCATCAGGTCCTTGTCGCTCGACAGGATCGTCACCCGCCCGCCCGCGTCGCGCGCGCGGCAGGCGAGGCTCGCGATGATGTCGTCGGCCTCGAACCCCTCCTGTTCCAGGCAGGCCAGGTTGAAGGCGCGCGTCGCCTCCCGCGTCAGCGGGATCTGCGGCCGCAGATCCTCGGGCATGGCTTCGCGGTTGGCCTTGTACTGGTCGTAGATCTCGTTGCGGAAGGTCATGCTGCCCTTGTCGAAAACGACCGCCGCATGGGTCGGCGCGTCAGAGCCGTGATCCTCGCGGATCATCTTCCAGAGCATGTTGCAGAAGCCCGAGACCGCCCCCACCGGCAGCCCGTCCGACTTCCGCGTCAGCGGCGGCAGCGCGTGATAGGCGCGAAAGATGAACGCCGACCCGTCCACCAGAAGCAGATGGTGCCCCTTGCCGAAATCCGTTGCCCATGCGCCCTCCGCTCGATCCCGCCGCTCAATAGGCAATCGCGGACAGTTTTGTAAGCCCGCCACCCGGGGAACCGGCGGGGCATTTTCCGGTTGCGATCCGAAGAGGTGCGGCATGGACGACAGCGCGACGACGTTCCCGAAGGCGGCAGGTATCCTGCTCGGGCTCGGACTGGGCGGCTTCGTCGATGGGATCGTCCTGCACCAACTCCTTCAGTGGCACCACATGGTCAGCAGCGCGGGCTATCCGCCGGACACCATCGCCAATCTGAAGATCAACACCTTCTTCGACGGCCTCTTTCACGCCGGCACCTATGTTTTCGTGCTCAGCGGCGTGCTTGTGCTCTGGCGATCGGCCCGGCGCCGGCATCTGCGCTGGCCCGGCCGCCTGCTCGCCGGGACCGTCCTTGTCGGCTTCGGCATCTTCAACCTGGTCGAAGGCGTGATCGATCATCACTTCCTTGGCCTGCACCATGTGAACGAACTCGTGCCGCTGGACCAGTGGATCTACTGGGACCTCGGCTTCCTCGCCCTGGGCGCGGCGCTTCTGGCGCTCGGATGGATCCTGATCCGCCGCGCAGAACGCGACGAGGCGGTCTCCGGAACGATCGGACGCGCCCGCTGACCCGCAGCAGGCGCGACACCCCGGATCCTCGCGACACCCGGTGGCGAAGCGGATCCCGGATAGTATCCAGGGTCCTTGAAGAATCCATGCGGGATCGCCACGCCGACCTGTCGCCGCCCCGCGCCACGGATGTCGGCAGACCGCGCGCCCCGCAGGCCGGCGGCAGCAGCCGCGCGAGGGGGCTCGATGCCCCCGACGGGCGGCCCCCCCGGTCGAGGCTCAGGCCTCGACCACCGTCCGCGCCAACGCCTCGTCGATGAGATCCGCGCTCTCCGCGACCCCGTAGAGCGCCACGAACCCCCCGAAGCGCGGGCCCTGACTCGCCCCCAGCAACACCTCGTAGAGCGCCTTGAACCAGTCGCGCAGCGGCTCGAACCCATGCGCCTTGCCCACGGCGAAGACCTCCGATTGCAGCGCCTCCGCATCGGCGCCCCCCTCCCAGTCCCGCAGCCGCGCGGCGAGGTCGGCCATCGCCGCCCGCTCCTGCGCGCCGGGCGCGCGGAAATGGCGCTGAGGCTTCTCGACCTCGTTGAAATAGCGCACCGCGAAGGCCGCCGCCGCGTCCATGTCGGGATGGGTCTCGGGGCTGGCCTCCGGCTCGTAGCGGCGGATGAAGCCCCAGAGCGCCGCCTTGTCCTCGGCCCCCGACACGCTGGCGAGGTTGAGCAGCATCGCGAACGGCACGTCGAGCGTCGAGGCCGGCACCTCGCCGCCGTGGACATGAAAGACCGGGTTCGCCAGCCGCCCCTTCTCGTCCTGCCCCGGGAAGGCGCGCAATTGCTGATGGTACTCGTCCACCGCCTTGGGGATCACGTCGAAATGCAGCCGCTTCGCGGTCTTGGGCTTCTGGTACATGAAATAGCCAAGGCTCTCGGGGCTGGCATAGGTCAGCCACTCCTCCATGCTCAGCCCGTTGCCCTTCGACTTGGAGATCTTCTGCCCGGCCTCGTCGAGGAACAGCTCGTAGTTGAAAAGCTCCGGCGTCCTGGCGTCGAGCGCCCGGCAGATCCTGGCCGACAGCTCCGCCGACGGGATCAGGTCCTTGCCGTACATCTCGTAATCCACGCCCAGCGCGGCCCAGCGCATGCCCCAATCGGGCTTCCACTGCAGCTTGACGTTGCCGCCGGTCACCGGCAGCTCGACGCGCTCGCCGTCGGGCTCCTCGTAGACGATCGTCCCCTTGCCCACGTCGCGTTCCAGCGTCGGCACCTGCAGCACGCGCCCCGTCTTCGGGCTGACCGGCAGGAACGGCGAGTAGGTCTCGCGCCGGCTTCCCTCCACCCCGCCGAGCGACGGCAGCATGATCGCCATGATGTCGTCGAAGCGCTCCAGCACCTTCAGGAGAGCGTCGTCGAACCGCCCCTCGCGGTAATACTCGGTCGAGGAGGCGAACGCGTATTCGAACCCGAACCCGTCGAGAAACGCGCGCAGCCGCGCGTTGTTGTGCGCGCCGAAGCTGTCATGGGTTCCGAACGGGTCGCGCACCCTGGTCAGCGGCAGATGCAGGTCCTCCCTCATCCGCTCCTGGTTGGGCACGTTGGTCGGCACCTTGCGCAGCCCGTCCATGTCGTCGGAAAAGCACAAGAGCCGCGTCGGGATGTCCGAGAGCAGCTCGAAGGCGCGGCGCACCATCGTCGTGCGCATGACCTCGCCGAACGTGCCGATATGCGGCAGGCCCGACGGCCCGTATCCGGTCTCGAAAAGCACGTGGCCCTTTTCCGGCGGCGCCTTCTCGTATCGCTTGAGGACCCGCCGCGCCTCCTCGAAGGGCCAGGCTTTCGACTGCATGGCGGCATCGCGCAGGTCGGTCATGGGTCAGGGTCCTTCGGCGTCAGGGATGGCTCCGCCACCTATTGCCGCCGGTCGGGCACGTCAATATTGTCCGCCGCATTGCAGAGGAAGGAAGCCGCTCATGTCCAAGTTCGCCGAAGGCATGACCCCGCAGGACGCGCTGGTGGGCATGATGATCGCCACCTCGGCCTCCGACGAGCGCCTGCGCACGGTCGAACTGGTCACCATCGAGCGGATCGTGAACCACCTGCCGGTCTTCGCCAATTACGACCAGGAGCGCATCCGCGAGGTCGCCGGCGAGGTGTTCGACCTCTTCGCGGAAGAAGACGGGCTCGACAGGCTCTTCGAGTTGACCCGCCGCATCCTGCCCGACCGCCTGTGGGAAACCGCCTACGCGCTGGCCTGCGACGTTGCCGTTTCCGATGGCCGCCTCGGCGAGGCCGAGCTGCGCATGCTCGAGGAGATCCGGCACGAGCTGAACGTCGACCGTCTTCACGCCGCCGCCATCGAGCGCGGCGCGCGCGCCCGCCACCTCACGGTCTGAGCCTCGCCACCAGCCGCTCCCCGTCGCGACGAGAGCGATCTGCCGCGCCATCCCGTCCCCGCCGCTCCCGGCCCCCGCTGCCTCCAGCGCCATGACCTCGCGCCACAAGACGTCCCGAGGATCCTGCCTCCGGTCGGCGAATCGCCGCGGTGAAGGACGCCCGTCAATGCGGCGAGCACATGGGCGAAGATCGCATCGTGAAGGACGCCAACGGCATCGACCCGGTGGCGCGGGTTCCGGTCGTCAGGCCGCGGCCGTGGCCCAGTGCCGCAACAGCGCACGCTGCATCACCCGCGCGCGGCTGACCCAGGCGCGCCCGCCCTCGGGACGCTCCCGCTGGGCCAGCGTCAGCGCGTCGCGGCGGGTCTGATCGGCAGCGAAGATCGCGAAGGCGAGCGGCCGCCCCGACGGGGCCGTCATGTAGCCCGCGAGCGCGCTGACGAAATTGAGCGTCCCGGTCTTGGCACTCACGTCGGCCGACGGCCCGTCGCCCAGCGCGAAGGGCTTCAGAAGCGGCGGCAGCGGCCCCCTGGACCCCAGACGCACGAGCACCCGCACCATGTCGACAGCCGCGATCCGCGACTCCTCGCCGAGGCCGGAATGATCGACAAGTCCGGGGCGGCGCCCGTCGGTTCCCTCGCCGACCCAGTCATTCATCCGTCCGGCGGATTCGGCGAGCGTCCGCGGCAGCGGCCCGGCCGCGGCGCTGGCCGACAATCCCACGATCTCCGCCGTCAGGTTGTTGGAATAATAGAGCATGTCGCGCAGGATCGCGTCGAGCGGACGGCTCTCGATCGCGGCCAGTGTCTGCCCTTCGGGACACGCAGTCGCCACCCCGGCCTCGGGAAGGCTGATCCCCTGGGCGCGCGCCAGGATCGCGAAGACCTCTCCGGCATAGAGCGCGGGGTTGCGCACCGGCAGCCAGCGCGACCCGTTGGTGCCCAGCGCGCCACGCGCGACGGTCCAATGGTCGACCCCGCCGCTCGCGGTATAGGTGTAGACGGGTCCGCGGCGGTCGATGACCTCCATCTGCGCCGTCCGCACCTGCGGCGCGTGGTGCGAGGCCCGCGCCAGAAGCGACACGTCGTAGCCCGCCGCCTCGCGCTGCCAGGCGAAATGCACGCGGTTGTAGTTCAGGTTCAGCCCCGAAAGCGCCGGGTTGTAGCCGACATGATCGGGCTGCGCGGCATCGATCCGCTCGATCCGCGGCAGCGCGCCAGGCCAGACCAGGAAACGCCCGCTCAGTCCGACGACGCCGAGACCGGCGAGCCGCGCCGCCAGCTCGCTCAGGCCGTCGGTATCGAGCACCGGATCGCCGCCGCCGGCCAGGACCAGGTCGCCGTCGATGCGCCCGCCGGAGACCGGCCCGGTCGCCAGGAGACGCGTTTCGAACCGGTGATCCGCGCCCAGATGGTCCAGGGCGTAGAGCGTCGTGATCACCTTGGCCGTGCTCGCCGGTGGCTGGCGCAAGAGCGGCTTGCGCACCGCCAGAACCTCTCCGGTCCGCATGTCGGCGAGAGCGAAGCTCACCGCCTCGCCGAGACCGGCGCGCGCGACCAATGCCTCCTCGACGCGCGCGTCGGCTTGCGCGCCCGGCCGCGCCTGCGGGCGCAGCGAGCGCGACGGCGCCCCGGCCAGCGCCGCCTGTGCCCCGCTCGCGAGAAGCCCCGCCAGCACGAGGCGCCGCGAATGATATGGAACGCGCAGTTCATCCATGCGGCGATCTTGGCCGCGCAGCCCCGCGCCCGCAAGCCTTGCCCGTCTTCAGCGTCAACCGGCGGTAAAGACCGCCGCTCCGCAAGGACGCCCCCCCCGCGCGCCGCCGCCCCCGCGCAGCCCCGCGCCCCCGGCCGCGCGCGGCTCAGCGCGGCCAGAGGCCCCGGGCGCGGATCTCGCTCGACGAGATGTCTCGCATCGGCATCGGCAGATAGCACCAGGCCGGCGCCTCCCGCCACGGCAGGGTCCGGGCCTGCGACGGCGCGAGATGTGCCGCCCGGAACCGTCGCGCGGCCGGCGACCAGCGCGCGCGCCAGCCCTGACCCGGTCGCGCCAGAACGCCCACCGGAACCTGCTCGAAGATCGCCTGCCAATCGTCCCAGCGATGGATGGTCGCCAGGTTGTCCGCCCCCATCAGCCAGACGAACCGCACCCCCGGATAGAGCGCCCGCAACCGCCGCAGCGTCCGGGCCGTATGGCGCGTGCCGAGCCGCGCCTCGATGTCCGTGACCGCGACCCCCGGATGATCGATCACGGCGCGGGCCCGCGCGATCCGCTGCGCCATCGGGGCCGGGCCGGCCTGCTTGAGCGGATTGCCCGGACTGATCAGCCACCACACCCTGTCGAGGCCGAACCGCGTCAGCGCGACGCGGGTGACATGCGCATGCCCCTCATGGGCGGGGTCGAACGAGCCGCCCAGCAGGCCCACCGCCTGCCCCGGCCGCGCCCGCGGCAGACCGGCGCGCCCGGTCAGCACCGGGGAATTCCCGACGGGGAGACGCCCGACCTCGAGCCCCCCTCCGGGGAGCCGCTCGGCCGGGCGTGCATCCGCCTCCGGCGGTTGCCGCCCGCATCGACCGCGGCCACCATGCCGGACGGCCGCCCCTCCGAGACCCTGCTCATCGATCCCGCATCTCGCCCCTGCCCCGCGCCTGTCAGCCCCGTTCAGCCCCGTTCTGCCCGATCCCGACCCCGATGTCAGGCGGCGGGGTGACACGCCTGCCCTTGCGTCAGCCGACGCGAGATGCACGATCGGAACCACGTTACAGGGAGAAAGACATGCACCCCATCCGTTCCACCCTCCTGCTCGTCTGCCTGGCGGCCTCCCCGGCCGCCGCCCAGCAGGCCGCGGACGCCATCACCACCGAAGGCACCTCGACCGGCGAGATCCAGGGCCTGAGCGACCGCGCCAGGGCGGCGCTCGCCACCCGCGATGCCGGCAATCCGGTCGAAGCCCGGACCTGGATGGTCGCCGCCGCCAACCCGCTCGCCGTCGAAGCGGGCGCGGAGGTCCTCGAAGCGGGCGGCTCGGCCGCCGATGCCATGATCGCCGTGCAGACCGTGCTCGGTCTCGTCGAGCCGCAATCCTCGGGGCTCGGCGGCGGCGCGTTCCTTGTCTGGTACGACGCGGCATCCGGCGAGCTGACAACCCTCGACGGACGCGAGACCGCCCCGCTCGACGCGACACCGCGCTACTTCCAGAACGAGGCCGGCGAGGGGCTCGACTTCTACGAGGCGGTCGTCGGCGGCCGCTCGGTCGGCACGCCCGGAACACCGGCGCTCATGCAGGCCGCCCATGACCGCTGGGGCAAACAGGACTGGTCCGGCCTCTTCCAGAGCGCCATCGACCTGGCCGAGAACGGCTTCGCCGTCTCGCCGCGCCTCGCCACCCTCGTCGCCGGCGAGCCCGAGGACCGGCTGCCGCGCTTCGAGGCCACCGCCGCCTACTTCTACCCCGACGGCGAACCGCTCCAGGAAGGCGCCACCCTCATCAACCAAGACTACGCCGACACCCTGCGCGCCATCGCCGAGAACGGCAGCGAGGCGTTCTACACCGGCGAGATCGCGGCCGACATCGTGGCCACCGTCCAGGGCGCCGAGGGCAATCCCGGCCTGTTGTCGGAAACCGACCTCGCGCTCTACGACGTGGTCGAACGTCCGGCCGTCTGCGCCACCTTCCGCGCGAAGGAGGTCTGCGGCATGGGCCCGCCCTCCTCCGGCGCGCTGACCGTGGGGCAGATCCTCGGGATGCTCGACAGCTACGACCTCGCCGCCATGGGGCCGGACAGCGCCGAGGCCTGGCGCCTGATCGGCGACGCCTCGCGCCTCGCCTTCGCCGACCGGGGCCGCTACATGGCCGACAGAGACTTCGTGCCGATGCCGACCGAGGGCCTCGTGGCGGCCGACTACCTCGCCAGCCGCGCCGAACTCCTGGCCGGCGACGACGCGCTGCCCGAGGTCTCCGCCGGGTCGCCCGAATGGTCCCACGCGCTGCTCTGGGGCGAGGACGCGTCGATCGAGCTCCCCTCGACCTCGCACATCTCCATCGTCGACGCCGACGGCAACGCGCTTTCGATGACCACGACCATCGAGAACGGCTTCGGCTCGCGGCTCTTCGTGCGCGGGTTCCTGCTCAACAACGAGCTCACCGACTTCTCGTTCTCCACCCACGACGACAACGGCTGGCCCATCGCCAACCGGGTGGAACCGGGCAAGCGCCCGCGCTCGTCGATGTCCCCGACCATCGTCATGCAGGACGGCAAGCCCAGCCTCGTCATCGGCTCGCCCGGCGGCAGCCGCATCATCGGCTACGTCGCGCAGGCGATCATCAACCACACCGACTGGGGGATGAACATCCAGGAGGCGCTGGCGGCACCGCACCTGGTCAACCGCTTCGGCGAATACGACCTGGAGGAGGGCACCTCGGCCACCGACCTCGAAGGCCCGCTGCAGGAGCTCGGCTACGAGACCAACGTCCGCGACCTGACCTCGGGGCTCCACGCCATCGAGATCACCGCGGACGGCCTGCTCGGCGCCGCCGACCCCCGCCGCGAAGGCATCGCGCTCGGCGACTGATCGGGGCCGGGGCGCCTTGCGCGGGCGCCCCGGACACCGCCGGGCTCAGCGGCCAAGGCGCACACCCCGGCGCGCCGGGGTGTCGCCGTTCCGCGCGACCAGAAAGACCGCCGGACTCTGCACGCCGCCGGAAAGGATCGACGGATCGCCCTTTAGGGCGATCACATCACGACCGACGCGGGGATGGTGGCAAAGCGGATTGCCGGCGCTCGGCTGCTCCGTCGCACACGAGAAGCGTTGCGCCCGCCTCGCAGGCTATGTCCGGATCGGCCGATGTCGCATCTTCGCCCGGCCCCCCGCAGCGGCGGGCAGACACAACAGCAATCCCCCGACAGCCAGAAGCGGAAGCGACGGCGGCACAGGTATCGGGGCGAGCGTGGGTCCGGTCCCGAACGAGATCCCCGTCGACGAAAAGCTTTGGGCCACGCCGAACTCCGTGAACACCGACGCGAAGGGGCTGTTGGACACGATGTCCGCGATCGTGTGATACGACAGGATCGCCAGCTCCGACGCCCCCGCCGGCAGGTCCTCGTCGCTTTCGAACATCACGAGGAAGTCCGACCCGTCACGGGTGATCCCCGTCGACGAAAAGCCCTGGGCAACGCCGAAATCCGTGAACACCGACGCGAAGGGGCTGTTGGACACGACGTCCGCGAGCGAGTGATACGACAGGAGCGCAAGTTCCGACGCCCCCGCAGGCAGGTCTTCGTCGCTCTCGAACAGCACGTGGAAGTCCGACCCGTCGCGGGTGATCCCCGTCGACGAAAAGCCCTGGGCCACGCCGAACTCCGTGAACACCGACGCGAAGGGACTGTTCGCCACGATGTCCGCGATCGTGTGATACGACAGGATCGCCAGCTCCGACGCCCCCGCAGGCAGGTCCTCGTCGCTCTCGAACATCACGAGGAAGTCCGACCCGTCGCGGGTGATCCCCGTCGACGAAAAGCCCTGGGCAACGCCGAAATCCGTGAACACCGACGCCAAGGGACTGTTGGACACGACGTCCGCGATCGAGTCATACGACAGGATCGCCAGCTCCGACGCCCCCGCCGGCAGGTCCTCGTCGCTCTCGAACATCACCAGCACCGGCGACGCGGTTGCAGCGCCTGAAACGGCCATCGCAACCACCGCCGGCAGAATCCCGATCGAATGTCTCATGTTCCCCCCCCTGTCCGACCGCCCTCGCAGAGCCGCCAGACACCACCCTAGGCGCGTTCGGGCCGCAAGTCGCCAGATTCCGCCGCCCCGCAGACCCGGCGCGGCGGAGCGCCGTTGCGCCGAGCGCGGGCGCGCCGTAACAAGCCGCCGACATTTCAAGGGAGCCGACCCATGGCAGCCTACCAGTACGTCTACCACATGGACCAGGTCTCCAAGACCTATCCGGGCGGCAAGAAGACCTTCGAGAACATCCGCCTGAGCTTCCTGCCCGGCGTCAAGATCGGCGTCGTCGGACCCAACGGTGCGGGCAAGTCAACCCTGCTGCGGATCATGGCCGGCCTCGACAAGGACTTCTCCGGCGAGGCCTGGGCCGCCGAGGGCGCCCGCGTCGGCTACCTGCCGCAGGAGCCCGAGCTCGACCCCGCCCTCGACGTGCGCGGCAACGTCATGGAAGGCGTCGCCCCCAAGCGCGCCATCCTGGAGCGCTACAACGAACTCGCGATGAACTATTCCGACGAGACCGCCGACGAGATGGCCCAGCTCCAGGACCAGATCGACGCGGCCAACCTCTGGGACCTCGACAGCCAGATCGACGTCGCCATGGAGGCGCTGCGCTGCCCGCCCGACGACGCGGCCGTGGACACCCTCTCCGGCGGCGAGAAGCGCCGCGTCGCGCTCTGCAAGCTGCTGCTCGAAGCGCCCGAGATGCTGCTCCTCGACGAACCCACCAACCACCTCGACGCCGAGACCATCGCCTGGCTCCAGCAGCACCTGATCGACTACAAGGGCACGATCCTGATCGTCACCCACGACCGCTACTTCCTCGACGACATCACCTCGTGGATCCTCGAGCTCGACCGCGGCCGCGGCGTGCCGTGGGAGGGCAACTACTCCTCCTGGCTCGAACAGAAGGCCAAGCGCCTGGCGCAGGAGGCCCGCGAGGACAAGTCGCGCCAGAAGACCCTGGAGCGCGAGCTCGACTGGATGCGCGCCTCCCCCCGCGCCCGGCAGGCCAAGTCCAAGGCCCGGATCAACGCCTACAACGACCTCGCGAACCAGTCCGAGCGCGAGCGCGTCGGCAAGGCGCAGATCATCATCCCCAACGGCCCGCGCCTCGGCTCCAAGGTGATCGAGGTCGAGGGCCTGAAGAAACACATGGGCGACAAGCAACTCATCGAGGACCTCACCTTCGCCCTGCCCCCCGGCGGCATCGTCGGCGTCATCGGCCCCAACGGCGCCGGCAAGACCACCCTCTTCCGCATGCTCACCGGCCAGGAGAAACCCGACGACGGCACCGTCTCCTACGGCGAGACCGTCAAGCTCTCCTATGTCGACCAGTCCCGCGACGCGCTCAGCCCGCAGGCCACCGTCTGGGAGGAGATCTCCGGCGGCGCCGAGATCATCGAGCTCGGGGCCGCGCAGATGAACTCCCGCGCCTATTGCGGCGCCTTCAACTTCAAGGGCGGCGACCAGCAGAAGAAGGTCGGCCTCCTGTCAGGCGGCGAGCGCAACCGCGTCCACATGGCCAAGCTGCTGAAATCCGGCGGCAACGTCCTCTTGCTCGACGAGCCCACCAACGACCTCGACGTGGAGACCCTGCGCGCGCTCGAGGACGCGCTCGAGGACTTCGCCGGCTGCGCCGTCATCATCTCCCACGACCGCTTCTTCCTCGACCGCCTCTGCACCCACATCCTCGCCTTCGAGGGCGAGGCCCACGTCGAATGGTTCGAGGGCAACTTCGAGGACTACGAGGAAGACAAGAAACGCCGCCTCGGCCCCGACGCGGTGGAGCCGAAGCGGATCAAGTACAAGAAGTTCGCGAGGTAGCGGAAATGTCGGGGAAACGCCAGCATCACATATGGCGTCACCTTCAGAACGGGTTCGGAGAGAAACGCCGTAACCATTACCAGGTATGGGTCTACGAGAAAGATTCTGAGCCTAGACCGAAATCCACCAATAACATCGGCGTGGAGAAATTTTACTATGGCCCCGAGGACTCGGACGCCGATCGATTTATTACATCTAAGGAAAACGTGCTCCAAGAACTCATCTACACGTCTCGCGACGCTCCAGACGGCTTAGTCTTAGACTCAGCGGCAGCCGCGGATCTTGTGCATCTTCTTGAGATACGCAGCATGTTCATTCGAGAGGAAATTTCCGAAGTTGTGCGGTTGGCTGCAGAGGATTTTCGATCAGTATTGGCGGACACGCCAATATTGGTCAACTATTTCAAGGATTTCTTTTCGGAAAAAAAAGTTATCGAGAACGAGCTAAGAAAACGGAATGTTTCCGCTGAGTATTCAGAGGCTGTACGAGCATACATAAACACGCAGAGGCCCGAGTTCTGGAGCAAACTGATATCCAACATCCGAGCTGACTACGAAGATGACATCTCCTTATTGACTGATGAGATAAGGTCACTAGTTAAGAATTCGCATGTCCGTGCGTTGTCCGAGGTTTCAGACGACGATCACAGGATCGCCCGCCATCGTGAAATGAATTACGCAGTCCGACGGTATTGCTCTAACTTGATCCTTCCTGACACGTGCTGCTCTTTTGTCGGTCGCAAACACCCCTCGCCGATAAGTCAGAGCAACGAGATGCATACAGTTTTCATACCGGTCTCGCCTACCTCCTTCATACATGGCTGGCGCGAAGACGAGATACTGCCAGAGCAGGAGACACTTAGGCAAATCCTTTCGTCTTGTTCATACAAGAATTTCCTGTCTCAATCAGACAATCAAAATGATCGCCGCTTAGCAAAACGAATTGGAAGAAATGCTAAGATGGTAGCAAGATCTGATATCAAGTCACTTGCTCGTGAAGCACTTACGCGGAGTGCTTCAAAGCGATTGTCGGAGCTTTCATAAGCTTGAACTGCCGCTCTGTTTCAGCCGGATCGCACCGCTGGCTAACCGCCATAAGTCTCGGGTTGCCCCGCCATTCTTCCACCTCCACCCACGCCTCGGGCCGCTCCACCGCCCCGTGCCTGACCGGGTTCTGCAAGCGGTCGCCGCCCGAAGCGCCGCTTCGCGCTAGCTGCGCGAAACCGACAGGACCTGATAATCCTTCCAGCAATAGATGTACGTGTTGTCGTCGGAATAGAACGACAGCGGCTGGTCGGCGCCCATGTAGCCCGAGGTCATGCGGTCGCCGGAAAAGGTCCAGTCGGTGGACCCGCCCCAGCCATAGGCGCCGACATAGGCGTTGCGGCTCACCGAAAGCCAGTAGCCGTCCCACGTGCCGCCGATGACCTTCAGATAGGTCTTGCCGTCGCTCCAGACGTATTGCTCGAATTTCTGCGCCTCGTCGGTCCAGGTGCAATAGCCGCTGCTGTCGAATCCGAGATAGCCGCGATCGACGCTCTGATAAGAAAGCCGGATCGGGAAATCGGCCCCGGCCGCTTCCATGTTGGCAGGCGGCGCTTCGTTGAAATGGTCGGAAAACGAGCCGGTCGCCTTTGTTTTCGCAGGATCCACTTTTCGCTCCAATCAATTTGAGATGTCATGAGAAATGGCCCGGGCGCCGCGATCAACGCAAAGTCCGGAAAATGTCTTGACGCCACGGGCCGGCATTCAATCGTACCAGCCGTTCAATCCGCAAACTCTACGGCAAAGGCGCGACGAGTCAATATCGCGCGAAACATGTGCAGGCCGTCACTCCGCCTTGCGCCTGCCGCGGCCTGGACGCCTACTCGTCGCCATCCTCCGGCCCCATGATCTCGCGCATCTCGCGCTCGGTGTCGCCGCGGACCGGCCGCCTGCCGCCGCGCGCGTCCTCCTCCAGTCCCTCGGCGATGTAGTCGATGCTCTCGGGCCCCTCGAGCATCTGCGAGCGCCGCGCGTGCATGAAGGCGCGCAGGACTAGGATCATCCGCCGCTGGTAGCCCGGGCCGAGCGACTTGAAGAAGCGCAGCACGTCCTCGTCCATGCGGATCGAGATCGGCTTGCGCTTGTGGGCGACCTCGGTCAGAGCGTGCCATTCGCGCGGCAGGTGCGGCTCCATCAGGACGGGGTGCCGGATGTCGAACTCGAGCTGCCGCATCGCGTCGGCGAGAAAGCGGTACTCGATCCGCTGGGATCTGGTGAAGCGCCGGGCCATGACAGCCAGTCTCGCGACGGTGCGTGAACCGCAGGTGAGCGGGGCGCGCGTATATACAATGGCAATACGCGCGCGATACGCGGCGCAACCCCCTTGCAAAAGCGGGCGGAGAAGTCCATGTGGGGCGGGCTACGTTATCCCACTCGACCACTGTCTCCCTTACCGGCGTTCAGTTCGACTTGGCTGACTACGCCGCGCCGCCGCACTTCGCGGGCGGGTAAAATGTAAGGAAGACAATACTATGGCTACTGGCACAGTGAAGTGGTTCAACTCCGACAAAGGCTACGGCTTCATTCAGCCCGAGGGCGGTTCGCGCGACGTGTTCGTGCACATCTCCGCGCTCGAGCGCTCCGGCCTGACGTCGCTCAAGGACGGCCAGAAGATCAACTACGACCTCGAGCGCGACCGTCAGGGCCGCGAATCGGCGGCGAACCTGGTCCTCGCCTGAGATCTGCTGCAGGGCGCCCCGGCGGCGCCCTGCAATCCACTGTCATCGCTATTCTATTTCCAGGGACGTCACGATCTCGCGCCATAGGGCCCTGATCTCGTCCGCAGCAGGACCCGAAAGTCTCTCCTCGACGACCCCGGCTCCGCGCCCAAGCGTCTCGGCGTAGATCACCCGGTTGCCGATCACCGTCCTGGCCGCGCCAAATTCCTGAACCTTCTCGAGAATCTCTGCCGTCAGCCGCGCCCGCGCGGAAGCCCGGTTGAGCACGACCATGACCGCGGCCCGCTCGCGCCGCGCCAGATCGAGCACGCTCTCGGTCGCCCAGAGATCCACCTGGCTTGTCGCCACCGGGACCAGCACCAGCGCCAATTCCCTGAGCGCCGGGCGCAGGTCGGCATCCACCTTCGGCGGCGTGTCGACAACGACCAAATCGTGATCCCGAACCAGCTTTTCGCACTCGTATGCGACGCCCCAGGCGCTTGACGTGGCGAAGGTCAGGCCGGGATCGCCCCGCTCCCGCCGGGCCATGAACCACCGCCCCATACTGCCCTGAGGATCGCTGTCGAGCATTGCCACGCGTCGTCCTTCGACGATCGCTGCACAACCGAGGTTTACGGCGAGGGTCGTCTTGCCCGACCCGCCCTTCTGCTGCGCGACCGTTACAACCTTGCCCGCCATGCCTGCCCCCTGCCATGCTCGCACCACGCTAGTCGTGGCTGACAGAACTGACAAACGTAACAGACGGGTCTCAGCCGGCGGGGCGGTCCAGCAAGGTCGAAAACAGCGTCATCACCCTGTCGTTGGAAAACGGCACCGTCATCTGGTGCCAGCCCGCCGCCACGATTTCGGAATTTTTCAAATCCGTCGTGCAGACCAGCCATGCATTCAGCCGTTCGACGTGATCGACGAATTCCGGCGCCGGCAATTCGCCGGGGTGCGCACAGTAGATAGCGCCCGTAAGCGACTTCATCTTCGAAAGGCCCGGGAGGGCGTCGGCTACCGTTCGATAGGCGAGAACATCGGAATCCGGAGCGATCTCCCGGAGCTGCTCCGCGAGATCGAGCTGAACGAGGCTCTGCTCCTCCACGATCACGAACGTCTCTCGCATGGGCCAAACCTGCAACAGTCGGAAGATCGACCTGTGATAAACCATCGCTTCCCGCACCGATCGTGTCATTAAATTGCGACGTATTACGGGAAGCATTCTGATGCGCGTCGCCTGCACTGCCTGCCCACTCCGCAGCAAGCCCCTGTTCCAGAACATGAGTGAGGACGAGGTGGAGTTCATGCAGGACTTCAAGATCGGCGAACTCTCTGTCGAACGCGGCTCGGTCCTGCTTCTCGAAGGGTCCAGCAGTCCGCAACTCTTGACCGTCCTGCGCGGAATGGGCCTGCGCTACAAGACGCTGGCAAACGGCAAGCGACAGGTACTGAACTTCATCTTCCCCGGTGACTTTCTCGGGCTGCAGGCCGGCGTGATGAACGAGATGCAGCATTCGGTCGAAGCCGCGACCAGGATGACGCTCTGCGTCTTCGACCGCAAAGGACTCTGGCGGGTCTTCACAAATCAGCCACGGCGCGCCTTCGATCTGACCTGGCTTGCTTCAGCGGAGGAGCATTTCCTCGGGGACGCGCTCGCGACGATCGGCCAGAAGGACGCTGAAGCGCGCATCGCCTGGGCCCTCGTCAAGATCACGATGCGGTGTCGCGCGCTCGAACTGACCACCGGCACGCTCGTTCCGATGCCCTTCAGGCAACAGGATCTGGCCGATGCGCTCGGCTTGTCGCTGGTCCACACCAACAAGACGCTTGCACGTTTCCGTGAGCGACAGCTGGCCACATGGAGCGGCGGGCGTCTCAACATCACCGATCTCGAAAGATTGGCCGAAATCGGAATGGTTGATGATATCGAACCGCCGCTGCGGCCGCTCTTCTAAGGTCGCTCCGAAAGGATTGATGTGACGCGTGACGCCGGGATCAGGACCGCTGATCACCTCCCCGTTGACCTACGGGACCCCGACGCCACGCTGACGAAGGTTTCGTCCAACCGACCAGAACCGCTAGCATTGCCCTGAAAAGACCCGAATGCCGCTCACGTATGGGAACGCAGGATACAAACGACACGCGCCGCCTCACAGGGACCGCTTCAAGGCCTGTCCGATCATTCAGCCACCTTCTGCCCCAACGCTACGGCACCTCTCCGCAGGGATTCATTTAACTGTGACACATTCCTCCATGACCGTCCGGACAGCTGGAACCCGCCTTTTGACACCGCGTTGACAGGCCAGCACGAGAGAGGCGCGAGGCGAAGGTCCTGACGTCGGCCCACAGCGCCAACTCCGCCGATTTCGCAGTGTCGAGCGGTGGAGCGAGTGATGGCAGCGAACAAAACAGCGATCGTGATCGGAGGGACGGCCGGCGTCGGACGTGCGACCGCAATCGCCCTCCTCGACCGCGGATATCGTGTCGGTGTCATGGCGCGCGGCGAAGAGCGACTGAAGGAGATGGAGGAGGAATTCGGCCGAGAACGCCTGAAGGCCGTGGCCGCGGATGCCGGCGTCGCCCAGGATATGGATGCCGCCGCCGACCTCGTCGTCGAGGTATTCGGCACCCCCGACGTTTGGGTGAACAGCGCCATGCTCACCAGTTTCTCGCCGTTCGAACAGATGGAGCCCGAGGAATTCGAGACGATCGTGCGCACGACGTTTCTGGGGCAGGTGAACGGTACCCGCTCGGCGATCCGCCTCATGGGACGAGGCAGCGTCGTGAACATCAATTCGGGGCTGAGTTACCGGTCCGTTCCGTTCCAGGCCGCGTATTGCAGCTCCAAGCATGCGGTCAACGGGTTTACCGCCTCCATCCGCTCCGAACTCATTCGCGACGGGCATCCGCTGAAGCTGAGCCTTGTGCAGCTCCCCGCGATCAACACGCCCCAATTCGACTGGGCGCGGAACAGGCTGGAAAGGCGACCACAGCCGGCACCGCCGATCTATCAGCCGGAAGTTGCCGCGCGGGCAGTAATGAAGGCGATCGACACGAAGGGGCGCGAAATTCTCGTCGGTCGATCTGTCATGCAGCTCGTCTTCGGCAACATGATCCTGCCGGGCTGGCTCGATCGGAAACTGGCCGATGACGGGGTCGAGCTGCAGAAATCCGAGATCCCGGAAACGGGGGATCGCCCGGACAATCTCGAGGGCCCGGTCGAGTATCCGAGCAAGGCGCGCGGCCGCTTCGATCGACGCGCACGAGAGGACGCGCTAATCGTGGACGGTGATCTTGCGCGAAAAGTCATCTTCTTCGGCATCCCGTTCGCGAGCTTCCTTCTGGGAACGGTGATCGGCTGAACCGCAACTTGGCCGCAACCACGGCATGGCGGGTTGATCCAGGTCAGGGAAGTGAGCGGGCGCGTGCTAATCTGCCTTCAACACAGACGAATTGGAGCAGAGCTTGTCACATACGCCGCACGAACTGACCGCCGAATTTCCGCTGGCCGCCGATCGCATCCATGACTTGCGCAAAGAGAATGCGCATTTCCGCAAGCTCTGCGACAGCTATCACGAAGTGAACCGCGCCATACATCGCGCGGAGACCAATTCGGAACCCACAGACCAGGTTCATGAGACCGATCTGCGCAAGGAGCGCATGCGCCTCAAGGACGAAATCGCTGCGCATTTGAACGGAGCATGAGGCAACTGTGCGCCTCGGCCGTTTCGGCCCGTGCCCGGGGCAGGATGCCGACGAGGGCGGGCTCCGGTTCGTGAAGCGAATGGGCGGTGGTGCGCAAGGGGCGCGCCAGGACTCCGTTCATGGTCGCGGGCGGGAAATGGGACGGTGGACCTGCCCGGCCGTCTCGCTCGCACAAGCTCGTCGTAAAGCCGAAGATGCGCGCGGGGCGCAGCTGGACGTATTGAAATGGTCCTCCGTTCCGGTGCCACGCAATGTGGGCGGCCAGGCATTGTTTGCGACCGGTGCTCGTCTTCTCGGCTCTGCCCGTGCCGTTGGCCGAATTTCCTGACTGAAGATCTCCATCTTGCCTGACATAAGTTCTGTCCGCTCCGGCATCTGCCGTCCCGGTCCGGGGGCAGATTGGACTTGGCAACCGTGTACGAGTTCACCATCCGCTCGACCGACGCCTGATCTTGCGAGGTGAGAGCTCAGCTGCAAAATCCGCCAGCCGCCTCGTGAACCGTTCCCCGCGCGTGGACGCAGAAGGCCCAGCGGCCCGGGAGGTCGACGAACGAGGCCGGACAATCGGCGGCGGGCGCGCTTCTGGACGTCATCCTCGCACCGCACGCAGCAGGTATTGCCGCCGGCCACGCCCATCTCGCACACGTCCCCGCGGACTTGCCCGCCGAGGTGACGCTCGGGCACCACGCCCTGCCGGACATCCTTGGAAACCTCTCGCCGCTGGACGACCCCGGGGCACGCGACGCGATTTTGGGCTGTGATAAGACCACCTGGTTCGTGTTGCTCGCAATCGCGCCGACTGACGGCAGGCTTCGCGGATCACGGACACCTTCTCGTACGTCACCCCTTCAAGCCGAACTGGGCCAACACTTCCTGTCGTCGCAGCGCGAAGGGTGGATGCCTTCGCCGAGATCGATCCCGATGCGTCCGTCCTCGTGGCCGAGGCAATCCGGCAGTATTCACGCCACGTCCTCGAACGCGGATCGCGCGATGGCCGTGGACATCGCCCGGGATATCCACCGCCAGAAGGTCCTCAGCGTCCTCGACGATGGCTGCATGGGCATGTTCAATGACATCATTGCCGACGCGCTTCTGCTTCCAATGGGCGTGTTGAAGGAACGTCTCAGCCAGTCGGCGCTCTGCCACGCGACGATGCAGGTCTCCGATGGCCTCGGACCTCGTCGAGGGAAATCCGAACGGCGACACCCGCCCCCGCGTTGGCTGGCGTGGACGGAAGGCCGATCCGGCCTTGTCCGGCAGCCGGGACGACTTCGTGTGGGTCTTCGAGATTTCCGGCGCGGCGCCGCCCTCGCATCACGAGGGTACTTGGGCGGGAAGCGACAGCCTCCGCCAGTCGCCGAATATTTTCCGTCGGAAGGCGGTACGCTACGCGGCGTGGCGCGTCCCGGGCCGATCGTATGGTCGCGGATCTGCGTCGCAGACCACGCATTGCACATGGACGTCGGGCGTGGCGAAGCTGACCGCCTTTCCGAGAAAGTGGCGGTGCGCCGCTGGCGCAACGGAGCGATGTCGCACCGCCTTCTCGTCCGGATCCACGGCTGAAGCGTTCAAGGTTTCGATTTGAGCTGGTTCAGCAGGTGATGGAACTTTTCACCCTGCACCGCGACATGGATCCGGAGCGCGTTCGCAGCGGCGTCTCCACCCCCCTGGGCGAGAGCTTCCACGATGGCCTCGTGCTCGGCCATCGACTGTGCCAGCCGCCCGCGCAGTTGAAGCTGCATCCGGCGGAAGGGTTTCAGCCGCTTTTGCAGCCGCAAGGCCTGCTCTTCCAGAAAGCCGTTTTCCGTCGCCGAATAGATCAGTTGGTGAAACCGCTCGTTCTGGTGGTAGAAGCGGTAGGCGTCGCCGGCCTCGACTGCCAACTGACACAAGGCATTGCGGTCTCTCAGCGACTGCAATGTCATCTCGGCGATCCGCAGCGCCGCGAGACGGCCGCAGGCGGCTTCCAGTTCCGCCATTGCCTCGAACATCTCGACGAGTTCCGGGAAACCCGGCTCACGGACAAAAACGCCACGGCGGGGAAATTGCTCGACCAGGCCGGAGGTCGCGAGTTTCTGCAATGCCTCGCGGACCGGGGTGCGCGAAACTCCGAACCGATCCGCGAGGCGGATTTCGTCCAGTCGTTCGCCAGGTGCTAGTGCGCCGGTCAGGATCATCTTTTCCAGATCATCGAGAATGCTGTCGGCGCGGCGAACGTCCATGTTCGACATTATCGTTTGCGCGATTGCGGATGCAAGAACCGTATTGTTGTATACGAAAATGTTGACATTGCGGCTGGCCCGCCTTCAATCTCCACCGCAAGTCGTCGGGGAAACCGGCTGGCGCATCTGGGAGGATGACATGAAAATCACGTTTCTCGCCGCAGCCGCGGCGCTGGCCGCTACGGCCGGAACCGCCTCGGCCACGGATCTGCGCCTGTCGCACCAATGGGCCGAAGGCGACGTCCGTCACCAGGTGGCCCAGATGGTCGCCGACGATGTGGCCGCCGCCGGGTCGACCTGGAGATCCAGATCTTTCCCAACCAGACGCTGTTCAAGGCGCGCGAGCAATACACCCCGCTGAGCCGCGGGCAGCTCGACATGACGGTCCTGCCGCTGTCCTATGCCGGCGGCCAGCAGCCGGCCTACAACCTGACCCTGATGCCGGGCCTGGTGAAGAACCACGACCACGCCGCGCGCCTGTACGCATCGCCGTTCATGGGCGAGATCGAGGAGATCATGGCCGAGCGACGACGTCATGGTGCTGGTCCACGGCTACCTGGCCGGTGGTTTCGGCGCCAACAAGGGCTGCATCACCAAGCCCGAGGACGTGAAGGGCGTGCAGATCCGCGCCGCCGGCAAGGCGTTCGAGCAGATGCTGGCCGATGCGGGCGCGTCGATCTCCTCGATGGCGTCGTCGGAGATCTATCCGGCGCTGCAGACCGGCGTGCTGGACGCGGCGAACACGTCGTCCGAAAGCTTCGTCAGCTACCGCCTCTACGAGCAGCTCGACTGCTACACCCCGGCGGGCGACTATGCGCTGTGGTTCATGTACCAGCCGCTGCTGATGAACAAGACGACCTTCGACGGGCTGACCGAGGAGCAGCAGGCCGCCCTGATGGAGGCCGGCAAGAAGGCCGAGGCCTTCTACCTGGAGCAGGCCAAGAAGGGCGACGAGGTCGCCGCCGAGGCGTTCGAGGACGCCGGCGTCGAGATCGGCCGAGATGACCGAGGAGGACTTCAACGCCTGGCGGGAGCTCGCCAAGACATCGTCCTACCCGGCCTTCGTCGAGGAGACCCCGGACGGGCAGGAGCTGCTCGACATGGCGCTCGCGGTCGAGTGAGCGCGACCGACGCGCGGCGGACCCGGCGGGCGCTGTCGCCGTCCCGAAGGATGAGCAAGAGCGACACCGTGGACCGTACCGCCTCCCGCCCCGACCTGCCGCTCGTCGTCCGCCTGATCGGGCATCTGTCGACCGATCTGCGGCGTGATCGCGGCGCTCATGATCCTCGCCGTCGGTGCTCATCACCTGCCAGATGATCTTCGTCCGCGCCGTGCTGAACCGATCGACGATCTGGCAGACCGAGGCCGTGATCTACCTGATGATCGCGGCGACCCTGATCGGGCTGCCCTACGTGCAGAAGCTGCGGGGCCACGTCGGCGTCGACCTGGTGCCGACCTGTCGGCCGCGAACACGCGCCGGGCGCTGGCGATCGCGACGCTGCTCGTCACCGCGCGGATGATCGCGGTGATGCTCTGGTACGGTATCGACATGTGGCACTTCGCCTGGGACGCGCGGCTGGAAGTCGGAAACGGTCTGGGCCGCGCCGCTGTGGATTCCCTACCTCGCGATCCCGCTCGGGCTTCGGCCTCTTGCTGCTGCAGCTGGTGGCCGACCTGGCTGGCGGTGCTGCGGCGATCCCGATGCCCCCGTCGCGCCCGAAGAGCGGAGGCACTGATGGACCCGCTCAGCCTCGGCGCTCTGGTCGCGCTCTTCACGGTCGTCATCCTGTTCTCCGGCATGTCGGTGGCCGTCGGCCTGCTGATGGTGGCGACCGGGTTCCTGCTGGCTTCGACGGCCCCCGCTCCCTGGAGGCGCTGCCGGAGCTGTTCTACGGCGACCTCAACACCTTCGCGCTGCTGTCGATCCCGATGTTCATCATCATGGGGGCGGCGATCTCCTCGACCCGCGCCGGGCCCGACCTCTACGAGGCGCTGGAACGCTGGCTGACGCGGGTGCCGGGCGGGCTGGTGGTGTCGAACCTCGGCGCCTGCGCGCTGTTCGCCGCGATGTCGGGGTCCAGCCCCGCCACCTGCGCCGCCATCGGCAAGATGGGCATCCCCGAGATGCGCAAGCGCGGCTATCCCGACGAGGTCGCCGCGGGCTCGATCGCCGCGGGCGGCACGCTGGGCATCCTGATCCCGCCGTCGGTCACGATGATCGTCTACGGCATCGCGACCGAGACCTCGATCGGCCGGCTGTTCCTCGCCGGCGTCCTGCCGGGCCTGCTGCTGGTCGTCGCTGTTCATGGCCTGGGCGATCTTCGACACCTGGCGGCGCGGCGCGGCGGGCGTGGCGCTGTCCGGCTCGACCTACAGCTGGCGGCAGAAGTTCGAGATCCTGCCCCGCGTCCTGCCCTTCCTCGCGATCATCATCGGCGTGCTCTACGCGCTCTACGGCGGCATCGCGACGCCGTCCGAAACCGCCGCGGTCGGCGCGCTGCTGTGCATCCTCGTCGCGGTGGTGGTCTACCGGATGTTCAGCCCGCCGCGCTCTGGGCCGTGCTGCGCGACTCGACGCGGGAATCGGTGATGATCCTCTTCATCATCGGGGCGGCGGGCGTGTTCAGCTTCATGCTGTCGTCGCTCTTCGTCACCCAGTCGATCGCGCAGTGGATCGCGGAGCTCGACGTCAACCGCTGGGTGCTGATGGCGTCATCAACGTGTTCCTGCTGGTCGCGGGCTTCTTCCTGCCGCCGGTCGCGGTGATCCTGATGTCCGCGCCGATCCTGCTGCCGATCATCACCACCGCGGGGTTCGATCCGATCTGGTTCGCGGTGATCCTGACGATCAACATGGAGATCGGCCTGATCACGCCGCCGGTGGGGCTCAACCTCTACGTCATCAACGGCATCGCGCCGGACATCAAGCTCAAGAAGATCCTGATGGGCTCGATGCCGTTCGTGCTGTGCATGGTGCTGGCGATCGTCATCCTGTGCGTCTTTCCGGGCATCGCGACCTGGCTGCCCGACGCCCTGATGGGGCCGAGCCTGTGAGCCTGCTTGCCGACCTGCTGTCCGCCCTGATCGACCGGCGCGCGCCGGCGAGCGCGGGCAAGGCCGACGGGCGCAAGATCGAGGCGCTGTGCCGCGACCTGATCGGCAGCAGCGGCGAGGTGACGGGCTAGCGCTCGCGCGCCAGATCCTCGACCGCTACGAGGCGATGGACGACGCGCGGGGCGCGCGTTCTTCGCCTTCCTCGCCGACATGGACATCGACACCGACGAGGTCGCCGAGGCGCTCGCGCCTACGAGGCCGACCCGTCCGCCAGACCTAGCGCCGCCTGAGACGCGGCCGAGCCGCCCCGGCAGGAGCTTGCGCGGCGGCTGAACCAGGTCCCCGGCGCCACCGGCCGGCTCGTCGCGATGCGCGCGCGATCTGCTGCGCTTCATCGAGGCCGACCCGCGCCTGGCCAAGCTCGACGTCGATTTCCGGCACCTTTCTCGTCCTGGTTCAACCGCGGCTTCCTGGTGCTGCGGCGGATCAACTGGGAAAGCCCGGCGAACGTGCTGGAGAAGATCATCGCCTACGAGGCGGTGCACGCGATCGACAGCTGGGACGACCTGCGCCGGCGGCTGCAGCCCCCCGACCGGCGCTGCTTCGCCTTCTTCCATCCCGCGATGCCCGACGAGCCGCTGATCTTCGTCGAGGTGGCGCTGACCCAGGGGATCCCCGGCTCGATCCAGACGTGCTCGCCGAGGCGCGCGGCCCTCGCGCCGATGCAGGCCGACACGGCGGTCTTCTACTCGATCTCGAACTGCCAGGCCGGTCTTGCGGGGATATCCTTCGGCAATTCGCTCATCAAGCAGGTGGTCGAGGAACTCTGCCGCGAACTGCCGCAGGTGACGACCTTCGTGACGCTGTCGCCGATCCCGGGCCTGATGGCATGGGTCCGCGAGCGGGGGCTGGAACGAGCTCGGCGGACGCCGACGTCCTGCGCCGGCTGGCCGCGCGCTATCTGCTGCAGGCGAAGATCGCCGCGGGCGGCCCCGCGATCCGGTCGCGCGGTTCCACCTCAGGCAACGGGGCCTGGGTGCACGAGATCCACGCCGGCGCCGACATTCGCCCAAGGGGATGGAGCAGTCCGGCGGCGCGATGGTGAACTACCTCTACGATCTGGCGCGCATCACCAGGAACCACGAGGCCTTCGCGACCAGAGGGAGGTCGCGGCCTCGCCCGCGCTGCGCGCCCTGCGCGCCTGCCGCTGACCGCCAGACCAGACCCAGGAAGGCCCGGGAAACACGATGGCAAACCCGCTCTACGACGCCCTCTTCGGCCGGCAGTGGCAAGTCCACGGCGTTCCTGCACCTCCCCGACGGCACGACGCTCACCCACGATGCGTTTCTGCGATGACGGCGCGCTTCGCGAATGCGTGGCCGGTCTCGGGCTGGAGCCCGGGGACCGGCTCGCGGTGCAGGTCGAGAAGTCGCCCGAGGCGCTGGCGGTCTATGCCGCCTGCGTGCAGGCGGGGGCGATCTTCCTGCCGCTCAACACCGCCTACACGCCGGCGGAGGTCGACTACTTCGTCGGGGATTCCGGCGCCAAGCTGCTGCTGGCGACCGGCACGTCGGAGGCAGCGCTGGCCGAGGTCGCCGCCGCGCATGGCGCCGGCTGATGACGCTGGACGCCGGACGGATCGGGCAGCTTCGCCGATCTGGCCGCGAGCCGGCCGGAGCGCTTCGGCACGGTCGCACGCGAGGCGACGATCTCGCGGCGTTCCTCTACACCTCGGGCACGACGGGCCGGTCCAAGGGCGCGATGCTGACGCAGCGAACCTGCTGTCGAACGCGCAGACGCTGGTCGAGCACTGGCGCTTCACCGCTGACGACGTGCTGCTCCACGCGCTGCCGATCTTTCACACCCACGGGCTGTTCGTCGCGACCAACATGACGCTGGCCGCGGGCGGCTCGATGCTCTTCCTGCCGAAGTTCGACCTGGATGAGGTCATCGCGCTGATGCCGCGGGCGACCAGCATGATGGGGGTGCCGACCTTCTACACCCGCCTGCTGGACGACCCGCGCTTCACCGGAGCTCGCGGCGCACATGCGCCTGTTCGTGTCGGGCTCGGCGCCGCTGCTGGCCGAGACCCATGTCCGGTTCGAGGAGCGCACCGGCCACCGCATCCTGGAACGCTACGGCATGACCGAGACCAACATGAACACCTCCAACCCCTATGACGGCGAGCGGCGCGCCGGCACCGTCGGCTTGCCCCTGCCCGGCGTCGAGCTGCGGATCACCGATCCCGCCACCGGGGAGGTGCTGCCGCAGGGCGAGATCGGCCTGATCGAGGTGCGCGGTCCGAACGTCTTCAAGGGCTACTGGCAGATGCCCGAGAAGACCGCCGAGGAGATGCGCGAGGACGGCTTCTTCATCACCGGCGATCTGGGCCAGATCGACGAGGATGGCTACGTCCAGATCGTCGGGCGCAACAAGGACCTGATCATCTCGGGCGGCTACAACATCTATCCCAAGGAGATCGAGGCGATCCTCGACGGCCAGCCCGGCGTGCTGGAAAGCGCGGTGATCGGCGTGCCGCATCCCGATTTCGGCGAAAGCGTCGTGGGCTGCTGGTGTCGCCCGGAGAGGTGCCGTCGACATCGGAGGTCGAGCGTGCGCTGCGCGACCGATTGGCGCGCTACAAGCAGCCGAAAGAGCTGGTCATCCTGGACGCATTGCCGCGCAACACGATGGGCAAGGTGCAGAAGAACATCCTGCGGGATCGCTTCGCCGATATCTTCGCGACCACCAAAGGCTGAGGCGATCAGTTGAACATCTTCTGAAGCCCAACGCCGAAAAGTCGATCTTGGTGATTCCTCCACAGGCGGGATCACCAGAGCAAGGATGGCGCGCGCGACGCGCATGGTCTCGCCAGGCTGGATGAAGTGGGTCAGAAAGCCGAAGTCCTTATGGGAGACTTGTTAAAGATCTTTGGCGCCTTGGCGCGCTCGCAGGAGCGAACGAGGAGATGCGGGATTTGATCCTATCTTGCAGAAATTGGCATGAGGCAACCCGAGATCACTTATCGTCCGCCCAATCGAATCCACGTCAGTCATAACGTGCCGCACGTGGAGCTGAAGCGAGAGACATGAGAGTTCGCCCGGGAACTGAATAACAATGGAGTTGCTGCGCAAGACCGCCGGCGTTCTTGCCGTTCGTCACATTGCCGGAAAAAACAGCGATGGGCCTGCAGCGCCACCGTGCGCCGCTCATCATCGTCTTGAGCGCGAACTGCATTGCATCGACCTCGCCCTCCTCGATCGTATAGATCTCGACGCCATGGAACGCGGTGCGCTTCAGCAGCGCGGCACCGCCGCGCAACCGAATGGTTGGGGGGCTGCCTACCCTCGGGAAGTGATCCGGCGCTACGCTGGTCCATGGCGAATGGGCGCGGTGCGGACTTCGCCGCCAATCCCGGAGGCGGGTGAGGTGTTCGCTTGCCGCGCTTCGCGGTCATTGGGCGACTTGGAGCAGCAGGCCGGTGTGACACGATCAGCCGCCGCCGCGCGGAGGCGGCGATCGCGGCCATTGGTACGCGGCGCAGCGAGAGCCTCGTCCTGAACTAACGCTATAGGGCCAAATCTGCCCATCGCCGCGGACGTAAGCAGGCTGCTCGGCGTAGGAAGGAAGAGAAGCATTTTCAAAAGGTGATGAGCCTGCCGGACTTAAGGCGTACGCGCAGCCCGGAACAATTCCCTTGTGGCGGAAGGATGACTTCTTGCGTGCCGTTAGGAAGCCGACCGATAACAAGAACCTCAAGTTCTTCGGATATGCAGCCTGGTGATCCCAACTGTTCCGTCAGGCGCTGAGCATCGCGATCATCCAGTGTGACCGAGCGGCTGTAAGGAGTTATTCTTTCCCAGCTTTCGACTTGAGGATTGGCAGCCCATACAAACACCAGCAGCAGGATCGTCGCAATCGGGCCAAGGACGGTGGCGCGCCGCTTCAGTCGCTCAAAACGAAACCGCCTCCGCCCGGCCGCAAAGCGAGCCGCTATTTGTCGCCATAGTGCATGAAGCTCTCTCTTGGCTGTCTCTCCAGTGACTTCCCGAAAATATGCCTCCTCCCAAACGTATACGAATTCCTTGATTAGCTGCCGCGTTTCCTCGGCTTCCGTGTCCCTGTGGGGGACAGTGAGTATTGGTCGTGCGCTCATGATAAGAAGAGCAAGCTCCAGATCCGGCCCCAGCTTGGGGAGAACCGAATCCATTTCGGCATCATGAGCGTCTGAAGCTTCTCGGAAGACTCAGGTTCGGCAAGATGATGGCTTCGGTACAATGCCAAAGCAGATAGCCCAGGGAAGCGAGGCCGCATATGGCGGCCAAGCTGGCGATCAACAAGCGCGCGCCAAACTCTAAGCCGCCGAATGACGAAAGCGAAGTTCCAGCGATCACAGCGCCAACGGTGACGATTATGCCGCCCGTAAGCGACTTCGCCGTATCGCGCAGCAGATTGGCGATTTCTTTGTCCCGATCTTCACGTTCCTTGGTTCTCTCCTCGAACGCACTCAGTGGATCGAAAGACTCTGCTGGAGACGCTCTGCCGTCCGGTGTGTCACCACCAGTCGGGCGATCCGCTGTCATTCTTTTGACTCTAACATACTCTGCGCGATGTATGCTGCGACATTCTTGTCTCTCTTAATGACATCTATAACTCCCTTCTTGAGAGAAGCGGCGTCGGGATCAGCAATGACAACTTGATCCAGTGCACTCTCTAAACTCTCAGAAATACGGCCATAGTCGTGCGGCGAAATGCGGTCGAAGTCCCGTGCGCCTATTCCGCCAGAATCAATTTCCCTTCCTATTGCTTTAATCGCATCCACTGATTGCCCGAATTTTGCGCGATCGAAATCCCAAATTCGATAGAGGTCGTCGGCAGGTGGGGGCGGATTTTTCTTTACGGACTCCACTCGTACTTCGGAAACTCTTTGCGGGAAGCCAACCAGTCGTAGCGTAGCCGAAAATCCAGGCCCCACAAACTCGAATTGCCCGTTATTTATTGGCGATACTGTGTAAGAATACTTCGCAAGGTCGGACATTGCTGGGGCCTCCATAAGCTCTTTTTTTGAACCAAGCGTCACAGCCAGCGAAAATCTTTGACGCAAATCAATTTCCGGCGAACCGGCCGCTCCCGCAGGTCGAGGAAGCGCCATCCCCCCCGAGCGGCGATGCTGCGTCCGGGAGCGACGACGACGATGGAGGACACGGAAGGGCTCTGCTGAGACATCCGAGACTTCTTCTCGGATGACCGCTCCGTCGGCTTTCTTCCCATCCAGTCACGGCCCAGCATCCGTCGCTTTACAGTTCGGGCCTGGTCATCCGAGTTGTCCTGTCGGATGACGGGTTCGTCGGCGTCCGCCATCGGTTCATGGCGCAGCATCTGTCGTTCAGGGCTCACAGCCGACTTGCGGCCCGGCTGCGAAAACCACTTTCACGTTGTCTGGATGCGAGCTTTCAACGTGCAGCCATGAATTGCTTGCGCGTGCAACGAAAGCCCGGAATTCCGCCCGTTCCGACCACGGCTTTTGCCGCTGCGGCAGAGGCCGAGCGCCTCCGGCGAACATTAGGAAGGTCCGTCTTGCAAGCGCCCGGTCCATCGGCTCGCCGCACTCAACACGATCGGCCGCCGGCATCTGCAGTGGCGCAGCCCGGGCCTGCACTCAGAGTTCGCTCCAAGGCCGCATGATTTGTGGCGGACTTCAGTCGCTTCAGCGATTACCACGCGGTCTCAAATCGATCCACGCGGGCGTGTGATGCTCCGGAGCGAGAAGCTTGGTTCCGTACAGGCTCAACGCCGTGCCGCGCGGACGGCTTCCCAAGCAATCTTGACCGAAGACTTTATCCAATCAGAGGTGTTCTTCGACCAATCTTGCCAAACCACCGTACCGCTCTGGCCATCATCGTTTCGACATCATCAGCTTGATGCGTCGTCATCGGCGCCAGGGCGATGCGACAGGAATGCGAAAAGCAACCCGAATTCGCCAGCCGACCCGAGAATATTGTCCTCCGGGGCGAGAGCGGAAAGGGCTTCCAGAAACTCTACATGGTTGCGCGACGATGCCTTGCCGCGCACCACCTCGAAAAGGCCTCCTACCCCCTCTCCCAGGACTCCACCAAGAGCGGAAAGACCCGCGCAAGTTCGAGACGCCGAGCCTGCGGGTCACGCGCCACATTCTGGGCGATGAACTCGCCGATGGCCCTGACACTGAGCATGCCGTCTTCATCGGCAAAGGCAACCAAACGCCGGAACTCCTCTTCGCTGAACCGCCCACTTTCAAACTTCGCCGGGTTCTCCAGCAAAATCCGACTGTCGCCGGGGTGCGCGCCTCTCGAGCCAGGGAAATCGAGGCTGAACATGCCGTCGGGCGTAGGATCATCGAAGCTGCCGGCGTCATTTGGAAGGCAACTGTGGTTTCCCGTCGCAAAGAAGACAAGCACGCGACTGCCGAGACTTCCGCCACCCGAATCTCCCAAGGCAGCCACGTCGTCGATCTTCGCCATCGGTTGGTCGAATGCCGCCGTAGATGGGCAGGGCGCCCGAGCGTACCGCCGGGCCAATGAAAGGACAGGTCGCCTTTCTGCGAGCGATCTCTGCACGATTCTCGGGCGTCAGATTGAGCGCTAGGGACAGATCTGAAATCCCACATCTTGGAACCTCCAAAATCGATGCCGAAAAGAACCTGCCTGGAACGCCTTATGCCATGCCGCATCCCGTGAGCGAACTCGCAAATGGCGAGCACGTAGCTCAGTCGCGCATCAAAGCCGTCGTGTCGATGTCCTTTGTGATCGAGACAACACTAGAGCGACGGCGTACATTTTTCATCGTTTTATTAAAAAATGGTACCATATCGATGGACAGATGTCTTGGCTCACTGGTCTTGCTCTACCGACAGGCGGGGCAGACCCGAACGGAACACCTCTCGGGCCACGAGACCCACTTCCAGATCGAGTTGCGCTTGTTCTCGGCGACCTCGAACTGCACCGGCCGCTTGGTCTTGCTCTGGATGACGGAGACACGCTTCGAACGCGTTCGTCGACAATGAGCTCGGCGACCTTGAGCCGGACGCGGCCACAGCCGCGCGGCTTGCTGTCGATTGCGAGGTTGAACAGAACCAGGTCGCGAAGGTTGCCCGAAAGCTCGAGCCGGGCGCGGATCGCCCAGACCTGCTTCGGAAGCAGCGGGCGCTTCTGGCCGACGAGCCTGCCGCGTTCCAGCGTCGGCGCTTTGACGACGGGGAGCTGATCCTGCACAGGAGTTTCCTCCACCCATCCCTCCCAGCTCAAACGTCGACACCATGTGACCTTACGAGACCTTCGCCTGGGGAGGGCGCGCCGGGACGAGAGCCTGCCGGGTGAGTGCCAGGCCTCGTGCCATCGTCGAGCTGCGGGTTCGTCAGTTCCCGCGATCTGACGGTGGAGGCGTGCGGGGCGCCGGTGGGGCGAAGGAGCGGTTGCATGCGCCTTGCCGCGCTCCTCGGGCCAGACGAAGTCCAGCTCGACAGGCCACGAGAGGAGGAGAGGCTCGACGCCTCGAGATCGATGAAGATCATTCGACATCCGATCTGATGAGCTCAGTGTCTACTTTGCGATCCTCGCCTTCGAAACCGGCGAGCGCGATCCCTATCCCGCCCGCGTACGTCTCGAGATCTTCTCGCTCGACCCCGTGTTCGCGGGCGGCACTCCAGAGGACGCTCGCGAAATGGCCGCAAAGCAGACAGGCATGGTGTTCGGCGCTAAGGGCTTTGGGCATCTCTTTGAGCTTCCGGTCGACTTACCGCGTACGGTGGGCGATTGTGTCGTTCAGCGGCTGAGCGGGCGGGAGCCGCGCCTCAGGTCAGGTGAGCCCGAGCTGGCGATCGCTCGCCTTGGGGCCGTACTTCTCCGCCGGCGGCCACGGTCGCTCTCGCCAGGACGGCTCGAAGGCAAAGCTCGACTTCGTGCGCCGCGGAAGCAGCGCGCCGTTTCCGGCGCCTTGGGCATAGTCGTAGTAAAGCTTGACGATTTCCTCGCGGCAGACCTGCCGGGCCGCCGGATGGGCGAGGCAGGCCTCGCGCCAGAGTCGCACCCGGTCGAACGAGGCATCGGGCGGCAACTCGAAGCCCTCATAGTACTCGAGGAACCAGAACCGCATGAACAGGGACGTGAAAACGGCCTCGGCGAGGCCGAATGCTTCGAAGAGATAGACACGGTCCGGCGCGTGTTCGACCAGGAACCCGTCGAGCTCCGCGAAGAGCGTCAGCATCCGCTCGACATGCGCCGGCCTGGCATCGCGATCCTGGTTCATCACGAAGCCGTACCCGGCGGCCGTGAAAGACCCCTCCCTGGCGATCAGCATCTGCTCGACGGCGTGCTCGTAGGGATCGCAGCGACGCACCGCACCACCGTCGAGGCGTTCATCGAGATAGCCAAGCAGCACAAGGCTTTCCTTGAGGATGCGGCCGTCCTCGGTCTCCAGCACGGGAAGTGTCGTCGTGCCCCTCGTCTTTCGCAACAGTTCCGGGTCACGGGGCCGGGTGATGTCCACGACCGTGAAGTCGACGGCATTTCTGCAACCTTTGAGTTCGAGCAGGATCTCGAGCCGCTGCGAGAAGGGGCAGACAGGGATGTGATAGACGATCGGCCTGGTTCGCATGCGCCACTCCACTGGCTGACAACGTCTCAACATGACGCGTGAGGATCGCCGTGAGAAGCACGCGATCTGCGCGCGCAATTTATCGAGACGCCCGTTGCGCCGGAATGGAACAGCTCTGTCGTTCTTCGTCGAGCGCGAGCTGCGCGGTAACTGTAGCGTGCAACAGTGAGATCCGTGAGGCGAACAGCATGACGTCTGCCCACGGTCCTGCCGAGCCGTGAGTTTCGCTGCCAACGGCACGAATGGGCGTTAGCGAGCTTCGAAATCGAGGTCCATTTCGGCTTCGGCACCAATGCCGCGAACGCCGACCGGGATACTCGTGCCTTCAACTTCGACGCTCACCAGAGGAGATGTCCAATGAGCAACTACCACAACCCCTATCTCACTGCATCCGACGCCGAACGTCGCTCCGAGGATTCATTGGACCGGAAACGGCAGCGACGGCTAAAGAAGGTTCTGGACTATGATCAGGCAACAGTCCGCGCGATGAAGACCCACTCGAACCGGCTCTCGCCGCCCTGCAAGGGCAGGCCACCCTCGTCGGCATTTTCGCCGAGCTTGAGCTGAATGCCACCAGGACGAACGCCCTCAAGATCGCGCGCCACCCGCTGCGGCCGACTGGGGTGGATGCCGCCATCGCGAAGCAACTCGCGAAGAAGGGGACAGCGTCCAACGAAGGCGTCCGCTCTACGGCGGCATGGCATGCGCTTCCAGATGTGGTGGGAGGCGGCGCTCCACCCTGTCTGGAGGAAGATCGTACGGCAAAGGCGGATTGGCCGCCCCTGGGGGCCTTCATTCGTTCCGCGCTGTCGCCGGTTGTGGGCGCCCTCGTCCTTCGCGTCGAGCATGGTCAGTCCCGAGCAGTAGGGGAGAAGCAAGCCGCGGCTGGCTGTTCTGGTCCTGCGGCTTGCGGCTCTCCAACTCCAGGTAGTGCTTGGAGTCCTTCCTGAGGAAGTTCTTCTCAACGGTCACGAGCCCCGGGTTGAATATGGCGACGCGGTGCCACTCGGTGCGTTCGCGGGAGTTGCGGTCCTACCAGTTCTCGGAAGTCGCGATGAATTTGTTCACGACTTCGCCGCCGTTGTCGATCGAGCGGACTTCCGGATCCTGGCCCACGTGGCCGGCAATGATGACTTTGTTCATTGAACCTGTCGTGCCTTTACTTCGGTCATGTCTGAGACCTGCGTGGGCCGCTTCGCCCTTCGTCATCCGGCCAATGCAAGGGTATCCGAGACAACATTGTCCCATGCGCGTGGCGATTTCGTCAGGCTATGCGACGTCGCTGCCCGACTGAACTCGCGCCAGATCGAAGATCTGGCCCCGCGTCTGCTCGACGCGCGCCGACAGAAGGTCGTTCAGGACAGTGACTGCCATGGTCAGGCAGGCGATGACGATGCAGGACCCGCATTCGACGGAGCCAAGCAAAACCGTCGCGGCGCATGCCGCTCTTGCCTCGGGAAGTCTCCGTCCTTGCCGGGCGGCAAAGCGCGAAGAAGCCAACACACTGTTCAGCCCTGCCCATTTTCTGTGCCCCGGGAACACCTCATCCGTAGCACTTCCTGTAGCGAATTCTGTAGCAGATCCGACACCGAGAGGTCCCGCACCCGAAAAATTCCTTCACTTATCTGGGCAGTACAGCCGACTTGAGAAGGATATTGGTGCCCGGGGGCGGAATCGAACCACCGACACGAGGATTTTCAATCCACTGCTCTACCCCTGAGCTACCCGGGCACGGGTGAGCGGATGGCCGCTCGGGCGAGACGTTCTCTAGACGGGCTGCCGCACCGATGTCCAGAGGCGAGAAGCATATTTCAGTGCGAACGCGGCGTCGGCTTGCCGTCCTCCTCCGGCAGCTCCTCGTCCTGCGCTTCGAGGGCATAGCCACCGGTCAGCCAGCGCCCCAGATCGACGTCGGCACAGCGGCGTGAACAGAACGGGCGATAGCGCGGATCCGGCTTCTTCTGACAGATGGGGCATGTCATGATGCGCGCGATCCTAGCGGCCGCCGTTCACGCTTCCGCTGCAATTCGAAGTGCGACAACGGCGTCCAGCCCGCCAGCGACGTCTCGACAGGATCGGCGCGCAAGGCCGACCGCAGGATCTGCTCCAGCTGGGGCCGCTCCTTCTTGGACATCGGCGCGAAATCCACCGTGATCTGTCCGCCAAGGCCGCGGCAGCGAAGCTGTCGCGGGAGATCGCGTGCCGCGGCGATGTTCGCCTTCAGTCCAGCCGCAGGCGACGTATCGCCCCCCGTGTTCACGTCAACCGCCACGAGAGCCCGCGTGGGCTCCACGCTCATCCAGGCCCCGCCCTTGAGCGCAACATCCGGTCTACGCATGTCGTCGACCAGCGCATCGACCCCATGTCGCGCGAAGGCGCCCGGATCGTTGTCCAGCAAGTCAGGCAGCGGCCAGTCCCGCCACGCGTGATCCGCCGGGCCGGGCCCATCCACAAGAAGTTCCGCCCCGCCCGCGATATCGCTCAGGATCGTCGCCGCGAGTTCGGCGAGACGTGCCGCCTCGTCGCGAACGGCTGCCGGGTCCGCGTCGCCCGCTGCGGAACGCAGGATCAGGCCCGTTTTTTCAGGCAGATCTATCTCGTGCGCAATCTCGAGAAGGGCCACCCTTACATCGTCGTCGCGGATCTGACGCGAGACGTTCCGACCCGGTGCGTCGGGCGTCACGATGGCGTGCCGCCCCTTCAGGAGAAGCCGCGTCGTCACGAGAACAGCCTTCCCCGCTTCTGCATGCCCTGTGACCTGAACCAGCAGCGGCTGCCCCGGCGCCAGACCCTTCGTCTGGCGCAGAAATGCCGTTCCGCCGGGTAGGCGCAGGATGACCCCGCCCTGCCCTTTCATCGGCCGCTCGACGATGCCGCGATAAATCGCGCCGGGGGCTGGATGATCCTCCGCAGATGCGATCAGAAGATCCTGAAGCATGCCGTCCTCGACAAGCGCCGCGGCTTCGACGCCATCGACTCGATCGACAACGATCACCCGGCCCTTCATGGCCGCCCTGCCTTGCCGCCCATTCGCCACAGCGGATAGCCGACGGCCTGAAGCAAGGTCGCGGTCTCGGCGACCGGCAGGCCCATGACGGCACTGAAGGACCCACTGATCCAGGGAATGAAGGCGCCAGCCGGACCTTGGATCGCGTAGCCTCCAGCCTTGCCCTGCCAGTCATCCGTCGCGAGGTACGCATTGATGTCAGACGCGCTGAGCCGTTTCATTCGCACCGCCGTCTCGACATCGCGTTCGCGGATCCTGTCTCCACGACGCACGGCGACTGCGGTGAAGACACGGTGTCGGCGACCCGAAAGCAGTTCCAGAAAATACCGCGCCTCGGCCTCGTCTGCAGGCTTGCCCAAGATGCGCCGTCCCACGGCGACCGTGGTATCGGCACACAGGACGATCTCGTCAGGGTCCGCGGCAATCGCCGCGACCTTTTCCAGTGCCATGCGGCGGCAATAGTCGCGCGGAAGTTCCGCGACCTGCGGCGCCTCGTCTATTTCAGGGGGTCGCACCGCGTCGGGGGAAATTCCGAGTTGCGCCAACAACTCCAGCCGGCGCGGGCTGGCCGAGCCCAGCAGCAACCGCGGGGTCAACGTCTCGCCGCCGCTCAACTCGGCGACGGCGCGTACATCACTTGAAGCGATAGTTTATACGTCCCTTGGTCAGGTCATAGGGCGTCATCTCGACCTGAACGCGGTCGCCGGCAAGAACACGGATGCGGTTCTTGCGCATTTTCCCTGCCGTATGCGCGATGATCTCATGGCCGTTCTCCAGCTCGACCCGGAATGTCGCGTTCGGCAGGAGTTCCTTCACGACGCCGGGGAATTCGAGCAGTTCTTCCTTGGCCATGGTCACTCCAGTCAAAACCCCGCCAAGCGCGAGGCTCGCGTTAAATGCGCCCAAGCGGCGAGATTTTCAAGCACTGTTGTGACGGCTCTCAGGGCTGGAGCGCGGCGTCACGACGGGGGGTCAAGCGCTTGAGCCAGAACTGAAGCGGCTTTTCCGTCTCTCTCGATTCGCCCACGTCGCGCCAGCTGAACCGGGCAATCGCGCCAGGCACTTCGCGGTAGCCGCGTTTGCGCCAGAAGGTGTGCAGGCTCCGCGCCGCGACGGTGCGCGCCGGGTGATCTGCCGGCCGACGGACATCACAGAAGGCCGCGTGATCCATGCCGATCTGAAGCGCGTGGTTCTCGCGCACATCGAAGAAGGCGTGCCCGACGCCGTTGCCGCGATACGCCGGCAGAAGCACGCTCTCGGCGCAGTAGAAAACCCGCGAAAGGTCGATGCCGAGCTTGTCGAGCGCCGCGCCGAACGCCGCCTGATGGTCGAGCATGGGTGTCCCCGTCGCCGCGCCGATCAGGTCGGTCCCGTCGAACGCCCCTGCCACGACTGCGCCATCGCTGTCGCAATAAGGCGCCAGATAGCGCCTCTCGTACTCGAGATCCCCGGCATAGAGGTACGGCCAGTCGCGGAAGACCCGGATCCTCAGTTGCGCGAGATCGTCGAGCCGCGACGCGATCTCCGCGCGGCGCAAGGCACGCACCTCCAGGTTCATCGCACCTGCCGCAGCCAGTCTGCGAGGTTGTAGTACGTGGTGACCCGCGCGATCCGCTCGCCGCGCAGGGTGAAGAACGACCCGGCGGCCAGGGTGTAGCTCTGCCCCCTGGCCTCCGGCAGGGCGCCGTCCGTCTGCAGATACGTCCCCGTCACGACGTACTCGGCAGCCGCACGATGCGGATCCTCGGCGCCCAACAGGACGATTTCGGACAGCGCCTCTCGATAGCAGCGCGACATGTGGGCGAGGAAGTCGGCGAAAGCGACGCGGCCGAACCGAACCTCGCCCTCATTGACGTGGTGCGCCACGTCCTCGGTCAACTCGGCGAGCATTCCGTCGGGGTCGCCGCGATTGAACGCCTCGAAATAGCGTCGAATGGTATCAAGGCTCATGAAATCCTCCGTCGGCTTGCCGAAACGGCCCAACATGCGCTCGCGGATCTGGTCGCGCGCCTGGCGATAACTGTCGAGCTTGGCCGCGCGCGTCTCGCCCAGTCCGGTGGGGTCGAGGATCGGCCAGTATTCCACGTCGAGATGGTGCAGCCGCGTCAGCTCCTGCGCCCGCCTCTGGCTTGCCGGCGAGAGCGCCACGATGAGGTCGAACGCCGTCAAATCGTCGCCCCAGAGCTCCATTTCGTCGAAGCTGCGCACACGGTGGCGGTCCAGCTCGATCTCGAGCTCGCGGCACACTGCTACGGTGAAGCCGTCGATCTCCAGCTCGCCCTTGACGCCTGCGGACTGCACATAGGCGCGGTGCCCGTAGAACTTTTTCATCATGCCCTCGGCCATGGGTGAACGGACGGCATTGTGATCGCAGCAGAAAAGGATCGAGTTCGGAAACCGGTCGGTCACCTCACCCCCCGAAATGCAGCACGCAGATCAGGGTGAAGAGGCGCCGTGCGGTGTCGGTGTCCACTTCGGCCTTTCCCTCCAGCCGCTCCTGCAGAACGCGCGCCCCCTCGTCATGAATGCCGCGACGGGCCATGTCGATCGTCTCGATCTGGCTCGGCGGCAACGTCTTTACCGCATCGAAATAGCTCTCGCAGATCTGGAAGTAGTCCTTCACGACCTGTCTGAACGGCCCGAGCGACAGATGGAATTCGACGCTGCCGCCGCCGTTTTCGTTGCGGATGTCGAACACCAGGCGACGGTCTCGGATGGACAGATCCAGGTGGTAGGGGCCGGGCGGAACCTCGCGCCCGTCCCGCGCGGTGGGCACGAAACTGTTGGCCTCCAGCAGATCGAAAATCGCCACCCGCCGCTCCTGCTCGATCTCGGGTGTCGGCGCCGGCAGGCCGCTGTCGTCGATCTCGACTTGCGTCAGACGCCCCGTCATCGGTTCAACCTGTCGAGCCGCACCCGGACGGAGGCGGCATGAGCCTGCAGACCCTCGGCCTTCGCCAGTCGCTCTGCAGCAGGACCGATCCCGGCCAGCGCTTCGGGTGTCATGCGCGCGAGCGACGTGCGCTTGAGAAAGTTCATCACCGACAGACCGGACGAGAATCGGGCCGAACGCGCGGTCGGCAGGACGTGGTTGGGGCCGCCCACGTAGTCTCCGATGGCTTCTGGCGTCCAGTGACCCAGGAAGATCGCGCCCGCATGCCGGATCTCCGCGGCGAGGCCCTCGGCATCGTCCACGCAGAGTTCCAGATGTTCGGGCGCGATCCGGTCCGCAAGTGACGCGGCCTCGTCGAGCGAACGAACGGTGATGATCGCGCCATTGTCCTGCCAGGAGCGGCGCGCGATCGTCCCGCGCTCGAGCGTCGCGAGGTGCCGCTCGACTGAATCGGAAACGGCCTGCGCCGTTGCCGCGTCGTCGGTGATCAGGATCGCCTGCGCGTCGACGTCGTGTTCCGCCTGGCTGAGCAGGTCCAGAGCGATCCAGTCCGGGTCGTTGTTGCCATCGGCGATGACGAGGATCTCGGACGGCCCGGCGATCATGTCGATCCCCACATGGCCGAAGACCCGGCGCTTCGCCGCCGCCACCCATGCGTTCCCCGGCCCGGTAATCATGTCGACCGGCGCGATGGTCTCGGTGCCGTAGGCCAACGCCGCAATCGCCTGTGCGCCGCCGATGCGATAGACCGTGTCGATGCCGCACAGGCGTGCCGCCAGCAGGACCAGCGGATTGGACCGCCCCTCCGGTGTCGGCGCGCACATTACCAGGCGCTGCACGCCTGCCACCAGCGCCGGAATTGCGTTCATCAGCACCGAGGACGGGTAAGACGCCGTGCCGCCGGGCACGTACAGGCCGGCCGCATCGACGGCCCGCCAGCGCCAACCGAGCTCCGATCCCGCGTCGTCAGTCCACATTTCGTCGTGGGGGACCTGCCGCTCGTGATAGGCGCGGATCCGCTTCGCCGCGAGTTCCAGCGCCGCGCGTTCGTCATCTGGAACCTGGGCACAAGCTGCCTCGATCTCGTCGGGCGAGAAGGCCAGCGCCTCGGGCGCCAGCGAGAGACGGTCATGGCGTTTGGTCAATTCCAGAAGGGCCGCGTCACCCCGCGCCCTCACCGCGTCGATGATCTCGCCCGCCGCTTCGTCCACCGAACGGGCATCGTCCTGCGAACGCGACAGAAGTTGCCCGAAACGTTCTGCGAAGTCGGAATCGGTCGTCGTAAGAAATCTTGGCATCCAGCGTCCAGTGCTGCCTCGTGTCGGAGCTCTACCGGGTTTCGCGTCCGGTTTGAACAGTACACGTGCAAGGCCGGGCCTTGCGCTACGTCAAAGGCGGGTCCCGTGAGGTCGCATAGGGTCGCAAGCGAGGCTGGAGGAGTTCGCCATGTCGAAGAAATCGCTGATTGCCGTGCTGGTCGCGACGCTGCCCCTGTGTGCGTCGGCGCAGGACCAGGCTGACGGCCGCGAGGAATATCTGCAGTCCTGCGCAAGCTGTCATGGCCAGAGCGGCGAGGGAGATGGCCCGGTTGCCGCGTTCATGTCGGTGGAGGTGCCGGACCTGACGATGCTTGCGGCGCGCAACGACGAGGAATTCCCGATGCTCAAGGTCATGCAGATCATAGACGGCCGGACCGGCGCGCGCGGACATGGCGTTCCGATGCCGGTCTGGGGCCGGCGCTACAGTGCCGATGCCACGACAGCAGCGGGAGAATACGGGGCCGAAGCCATCGTGCGGAAACGGATCCAGGCGCTGGCGGGCTATCTCGCGTCGCTCCAGCGGTGACCCGTGGCGCGCGCTTACTCGTGGCTCGGAGTCTTGCGGGATGGCGCGAGGTAGGGTCGCGTCACGTCCTGCAGCACCACTTCCAGCGCTTCCACCTCGACGCGGATCGCCCCATCGCCGGCGAGAACGAATGTCAGCGTACCGGCGGCATCCTCACCCGCCTGCCACTCGAGCGAGAGCAACGACAGGACCGTGCCGCGATCATCGACGTTCAGGCCCTGCGTCTGCACCTTGGCGACTCCTTCCACCACCAGCATCGAACGAACGCGCTCGGGTGGGTGGCCGGTCAGCGACGAATCCGTCGCGCCCTCCCACCGGAAGCGATTGAGCAGGAGCGCGAAGCGTCTTTCGCCGCGTCGCCACGTCATCTCCTCGATCGGCAAGACGGCATCCTGCACCAGGGCCGAGATGACCTGGACATCGCCCTCGTCGAGCGCCCGCAGCCTGAGCGGCCCGAGCGCGCCTTCCTCGAACCGGGCGTCACGCGTGATCATGCCGCCACCCTTTCGATCTGCGCCCCGCAGGCGCTGAGCTTCTGCTCCACCCGCTCGTACCCTCGATCGAGGTGATAGACCCGGCTCACCAACGTCTCGCCCTCGGCCGCCAGACCCGCGAGGATGAGTGAAACGCTGGCCCGCAGATCGGTGGCCATGACCGGAGCGCCCTTCAGACGCTCCACCCCGGTCACGCGCGCCAAGCCGCCATGAACCTCGATCTCGGCACCCATCCGCATCAGTTCCGGCGCGTGCATGAACCGGTTCTCGAAAATCTTCTCCTCCAGAACGCTCGTGCCTTTCGCCGTGCAGAGAAGTGCCATCATCTGCGCCTGAAGGTCGGTGGGAAAGCCGGGAAACGGCTCGGTCGCGACATCGACCGCCGAGGCCCGGCCCGAGACGCCACTGACCTTCAGACCGCGCGGGGTTTCCTCCACCGGTATTCCCGCCTCATGCAGTTTCTCAGCGAAGGCGCCGACCAGAGCGAGCCTGCCGCCGAGCAGCTCCACCTCGCCCCCTGTGATCGCCGGCGCCAACATGTAGGTGCCCAGCTCGATCCGGTCGATGACAACGGGATGGGTCGCACCACGGAGGCGGTCGACACCCTGGACCTCGATTTCGGACGTCCCCTCGCCCGAAATCTGCGCACCCATGCGGCGCAGGCATTGGGCCAGATCGACGATCTCGGGCTCGCGCGCGGCGTTGCGCAGAACCGATGTGCCCTTCGCGAGCGTCGCGGCCATGAGAACATTTTCGGTCGCTCCGACCGAAACCAGCGGAAAGTCCACGGTCCCGCCACGCAGACCGCCCGGCGCGGTCGCATGCACGTAGCCGTCCCGCAATTCCAGCTCAGCCCCCAGTGCCTCGAGTCCGCGCAGATGCAGGTCGACCGGTCTCGCGCCAATGGCACAGCCGCCGGGGAGCGACACCTCCGCCTCGCCGTACCGGGCCAGAAGCGGGCCCAGAACGAGGATCGACGCGCGCATTTTCCGCACGATGTCATAGTCGGCCCGCTGGCTGTCGAGATCATGCGAGCTCATCGCGATGACCTGGCCCCCCTGCAGGGTCTGAACCTCCGCGCCCAGCGAACGCAACAGCTCGGCCATCGTGCGGATGTCGCTCAACCGGGGCGCGTTGGTCAGTGTCAGCGGCTCGTCCGACAGCAGCGTGCATGGCATGAGCGTGAGACAGGCGTTCTTTGCGCCGGCGATGGGGATTTCCCCGTGCAGCGCCATGCCGCCCCGAACGAGTATGGAATCCATCAGTCCCTGCCCTGTTCCTTGCGCGCTTTCGCCTGCGTCTTGCGACGTGCGATATTGGCCTTCAGCGCCGCCTTGAGCCGCTCGTCGCGAGCGGCGGACGCTTTTGGCTGCGGCTGTTCTGCGCCTGCCTTGCGTGTCATGCGGGCCGTTCTAACGCAGCCCTCCGACCCGGTCCAGATAGCGCTTGCGTCGACAGGTTTTTGCTCGTATCCACCGCCCCGCCGACCAGCCCGGTGCCTGTAACCGGGTGCGGAACCGGCACAGTGCTGCCGTAGCTCAGGGGTAGAGCACTCCCTTGGTAAGGGAGAGGTCGAGAGTTCGAATCTCTCCGGCAGCACCACATCTTCGTGGAGTGCCAGCAACTTACTGAGAGCCTGTGACTTGATCCGCCCTGCCTGTTACCATGGGGTGTGTCTAAATGCCTGTCTTGGCGATATCCCGTCCCTATCTCCGAAACTCGGTCTTTTGCTGAAGGCCGTTCCGCGACCACTCCGGACACTTGCAAAGGGCCAGCGGCTGCCACTGACAGTCGGTGAGATAGCCAAGACGGTCACCCTTGGGGAGGCGCTCATTACGTCGCTGCACACCAGAGACCCTGCAGAGGCCAAGGCGCGAGCCGCCGAGGTCCGCTTTCGACCACTCTTCCCGCTGTCGCATGGCAAGCCGAGAGTCGAGGACCGGAAGGTGCTGACGGGAAAGTCTTCCTCGCTCTCAATGGGTTGCGCTGGGGGATACGACTGAGGCCTGCGGCCCGCTTCATCGGGAGAAGAAAAGGCGGGCTGAACTCGAAGCTGCACCCGTGACCGAGGGCAAGGGGCGGCGGATCGGCATGTTCCCGAGCGCGGGACAGACGTCGGATCACACCTGAGACTAGAACTCGGCATCCCCCGCTCGGGCAAGGTAGTTCCGCGTGGTAGCCTTCGCGCACAGCAGGCGGGGGATGCCGCGCGATGTCGTGGTCACCGGAGACCCGCCCGTGTATGGCACGGCCTGAGGTTCTGAGATTTCAGCCAGAGCATATGACGGGGTTTGGGTATTCTCGTGCGGGGCTCCAAAAGACTGGCTCCTGCAGGAGAGAAGGCCCAGAGCTCCACCTCCAGCAGCTTCCAAAGGCCATGGCTGAAAAAATCGTTGTCCCCGTCGGACCGCCGATTCCCCTCACAGATCATTGCCAGTCGATTTCTTCACCAGGTCGGCCCGCCGACGGCACCTGATCAGCGATCAGACGAGCAATACGCGCGATCTCGTGCAGCGGTGGCAGATCGACTCCGACCACGCTGGCCGCGTCCTCAAGAAGCAAGCGCGCTTCGCCGCAAAGACCCAGCCATGTCCGTTCCAGTCGGAACAGATCGTCACGCACGAGGTTGCTCTGACGTACCCGCGCCGAGGGGTCGACGTCTTCGGTGCGCTCATCTGCATCTTCTTTAGTCATCCCGGCCTCCAATTCCTGCCGGAGGAGTGCCTGACATTGTTTGATAAATTGCAAAGTCCAGCAGAAGAGCGGACCGATCGGGGGGAACCAAGCCACCCCATGCGCGATTGTCTGAGGAGCAAAGGAGGAACACATGGTTACCAAGTCGCGAGTGAGACAGCTATTGGTCGGGACCGCCCTGACAATTCCCATGGCCATGGGCAGCGCCCAGGCGCAGGCGCAAGATGAGAGCATCTGCGCGGAACTCGAACAGTACCTCGAAGGCGATATGCCCGAGCGGATCGGCCGGACTCAGGACGAGTTGCGCAGCGTTATCGAAGCCAACGATATCGAGCAGTGTCAGGTCCTGAGCGTCGAACTGCGCAAGGTTCAGACCGACACGCAGGACGGCGAAAGCGCCACGGACCAGAACCAGGACCAAGCCCAGGTCGTCGACCGCGAACGCGCTCGGATCACGCTTGAAGACGAAGTCTTCATCGAGGGTGAAGTGCTGGTCAACCAGAACCCCCCGCGCGTCGCCATCGAGTCCGGTGAGACCGAGGTCAACGTGCGCAACGCGACCCCCGACGTGACGGTGCGCGAACAGCAGGGCGAGATCCTTGTCCGCCAGGCCCCCGCAACGATCCGCGTGGAGATGCCGCAGCCGACAATTACCATCGAGCAGCCTGCACCCGAGATCATCGTGACGATGCCGGCGCCGGGAGTGGATGTCGCCTCGGCGCGCCCCGAAATCGAGGTTCGCCAGGCAGAGCCGCGGGTATCCGTGTCGCAGACGCCACCGGACATCGAATTGAACCTGTCGCGGGCCGAAGACAATGAGAGCAGCCAGGGCATCGCCGTGCGCGATCGCGCGACCGGCAACGAGATGACGGCTGGCCAAGAGATCGAAATGCCGGATGCCGAAGTCAGCATGTCCAGCAGCGAGCCTCTCGTGACCTATCAGGACAGCGAGCAGCAGCAGGCCAACGTCCAGTTCGAGCGTGCCGAGCCGACGATCCGCTATGAGAGCGCAGAACCCAACATCGAGTTCAGCCAGAGCGGCGAACCGCAGGTGCAGTATTCCCAGACCGGGGAAACTCAGGTGACGTTCCGCGATACGGCCGAGGCCGACAGCGAGCCGGCCGAAGCCCAGGCGGCCGCCGAGATGGATGCCCCCGAGGTCGAGGCACAGGCCGAAGCTCCGGTCGCAGAAGAGCAGCCGACTGCCGAGCCAGTTGAGCTCGAAGGCGCCGAGATCGAGACCACCGAAGGTGCGACCGAGCCTGAAGTCGACGCAGCGGTTGTGCCTGAGGTCGAGCCCGAGACCAACATGGCCGACACCGCCTTCGTGGGCCCCGAGATCGCGCGTGAGGGCTATCGGATGACCTCGGTCGCCGAAGTCGACGTGGAGAGTCTCACGGGCTCGACCGTCTACGATGTCAACGACGAGACCGTCGGCGAGGTCGGTGACCTCATCATGAACGCCGATGGTCAGGTGCAAGACGCGATCATCGACGTGGGCGGATTCCTCGGTCTTGGCGAAAAGCCGGTCCTGGTGTCGTTCAATGAACTCACGCTGATGCAGAGCGAAGCTGGCGATGACCTGCGGGTCTACATCGACCGCACCGAAGACCAGCTCGAGGACATGGAAGCCTACATCCGAGTAATCAGTGATCTTTTCAGACGACGGAAGCCGCCCTTCGGGGCGGCTTCTTTCGTTTCGGCGCAATCCGGCCTGGGTGTCAGACCCATTCCCAGGGACGGGTATAGGCGCCGAGCGCCTGAACGACCTGCGCCTCTTCGTCGGCGCCACGCGCGAGCCGGGCGACAAGTCCGCGCTTCTTGTCATCGACGACGTCGTTCGACACGCGCGTCCAGTCCGGCATCGGCAAGCGCCTTGTCGTAGACACGCTTGATGGCCAGCTTCCGCAATTCCGGTTTGAAGATCTTGCCGACGGCGGTTTTCGGCAATTCATCTAGTATTTCCAGATGCTTGGGAAGGGCGGCCCGCTCGGTGATCCGTTGGCGTGCGTATTCGAGCAGTGTTCTTTCGTCCACCGCAGCACCCTCCACCAACTCGACATAGGCGCACGGCAATTCCCCAGCATGGGCGTCGGGCTGGCCGATCGCGCCGACAAAAGCGACTGCCTCGTGGCCCGCCAACGCCTCCTCGATGATTGCCGGATCAATGTTGTGACCGCCACGGATGATCAGATCCTTCGCGCGCCCGGTGATCCAGAGATAGCCATCGGCGTCCATACGCCCCAGATCGCCCGTCCGCAAATAGACGTCGTGGTGGAAGAGATCGTGGTTTCGCGCCTTCTCCGTGTAGGTCGAGCCGGGGTTCACGCCGGGATTGTCGACGCAGATCTCGCCCACCTCGTCGACCTCACATTCCCGAACCTGGCCATGATCGTGCCGCAGGATCCGGACCTTGGAATAGGGAAACGGGATGCCGACCGATCCGACGCGCTTCTCGCCGTGGATCGGATTACACGAAACCAGGCAGGTGGCCTCGGTCAGGCCGTAGCCCTCGATGATGTTCACCCCCGTCGCCTTCTCGAAGCGATTGAACAGCTCGACCGGCAGCGGCGAGGAGCCCGAGAAAGCGGTCTTGACGGTGGAAACGTCGGCATCGACCGGCCGCTGCATCAGCGCGCTGAGCGCCGTGGGCACGGTGATGATGAAGGTGATCTGCCATCTCTCGATGAGCTTCCAGAAATTGTCGAACACGCCATCGCCACGATAGCCGGCAGGCGTGGGCAGGATCATGTGGCCGCCCGACGCGACCATGGCCATCAGGATGACGTGAGTGGCGAAGACGTGAAAGAGCGGCAGCGGGCAGATGACATTGTCGGATTCCGTAAAGAGCAGCGTGTGCCCGATCCAGCCGTTGTAGATCATCCCGGAATATCGGTGCTGCGCGATCTTCGGCGTGCCGGTCGTGCCGCCGGTGTGGAAATAGGCGGCGATCCTGTCCTCGCCGACATCCGCGAAATCCAGCGTCGGGCTCTGCGTCGCCACTTCGGCATTGAAATCGAGCACCCGCGCCGAATGCCTGGCCTTTACCCGCGGCCGGATGGCGCGAACGATCCAGCTCGCGGGCGGCGCGAGATAGTGCTGCAGATCGACTTCGAGAACGGTTTCGACGTTCGGCGCGAGCTTCAGCGCCTCTGCCGCCCTTTGCGCAACGTCGGCCTTGGGAAATGACTTGAGTGTCACCAGGACCTTCGCCCCGACTTCCCGCAGGATCGCCGCAATCTGGCCGGGTTCCAGCAAAGGATTTATCGGGCTGACGATCCCCGCCACCGCGCCGCCCAGCAATGCCACCGCCGTCTCGTTCGCATTGGGCAAGAGCAGGGCCACGACGTCCGTGTCACCGATACCCAGAGACCGGAACAGGTTCGCAGCCTGGGTCGTGCGTCGGTGCAAGTCACTCCATGTCAGTGTCTCGGCCCTTGCGCCCGGCTTGGACAGAAGCTGGAAGCTGATCGCGTTGCGCCCGCCATGCTGTTGGGCTGTGTCCGACAGCAACTGGTAGAGAGTGCGCGGAACGTCCCGCTCCTCCCATGGCATCTCGGATTCGATTGCCTTGCTGTCTTCAACCGTGGCGAAACGCTTCATTTAGGCCTCCCCGCCCCGCACGCCCCAGCCGGGAGCATTCCTGCGCCCGATTACGATGGCCGAAAGGGTGTCGCGTCACAAGCGGACCGCAACGTCAGGGTGATCCCGCGCCGGATGCCGGGTCGTCTATTCCGCCGCCACCTGCTCGGTGAACTGGAGTCGCGCCAGCCGGGCGTAGAGTCCGTCCTGCGCGACGAGCTCGCGATGGGTGCCTTCCGCCACGATCCGTCCCGCATCGAAGACCAGGATCCGGTCGGCCTTCTTCACGGTCGCCAGGCGGTGCGCCACCACCAGAGTCGTGCGGTCCCGGGTCAACCGGTCCACCGCGCGCTGTACCGCCGCCTCGCTTTCGGCGTCCAGCGCCGAGGTTGCCTCGTCGAGCAGAAGGACGGGTGCGTCGCGCAGGATGGCCCGCGCTATGGCGATACGCTGCTTCTGACCGCCCGAAAGCATGACCCCGCGCTCGCCCACCTGGCACTCGTAGCCATTCGGCAGCGCGGCAAGGAAGTCGTGAGCCGCGGCAGCGCGCGCGGCAGCCTCGACCTCGGCGTCCGACGCACCGGGCCGCCCGAAGCGGATGTTCTCGCGCGCGGTGGTGGCGAAGATCACCGGGTCCTGCGGCACCAGTGCGACCGCCTGCCGGAAATCGGCGCGGGCCATGTCGCGCAGATCGACCCCGTCAAGTCGCACGACCCCGCTCAGCGGGTCGTAGAATCGCAGCAGGAGCTGGATCACCGTACTCTTGCCCGCCCCCGAGGGTCCGACCAGCGCGACCGTCTCTCCCGGCCGCACCTCGATGGAGACCCGCTCGAGCGCCGCGACACCCGGCCGCGCGGGATAGTGAAACGTGACATCGTCGAAACTCACACGGCCGGCCACAGGCCGCGGCAGACTGACAGGGTGGTCCGGATCCTGCACCGCGTCGGAAACGTTCAGCAGTTCGACCAGCCGTTCGGTGGCGCCGGCAGCCCGCTGCAGCTCGCTCCAGATCTCCGACAGGGCACCCACGGCACCGGCGACCATTACCGCATAGATGACGAATTGCACCAGCTCGCCGACGCTCATCAGGTCGGCGCGTACATCGCGGGCGCCGATCCAGAGTACACCCACGATCCCGGTGAAGATCAGCGCGATCACGATGACCGTCATCGATGCCCGCACGCCAATGCGGCGCCGCGCGGCATCAAAGCTCTTTTCCGTCACCTCTTCGAACGTGGCCCGACTCGCCGTCTCGTGGGTGAAGGCCTGCACGGCCTGCACCGACAACAACGCTTCCGAGGCGTTGCCGGACGAGGCCGCGATCCAATCCTGATTCTCCCGACTCAGCTTGCGCAGGCGCCGGCCCAACACCACGATCGGCACGATGATGGCGGGCACCAGCAACAACACCAGCGCCGCGAGCTTGGGCGAGGTTACGAAGAGCAGGCTGAGACCGCCGATCAGGATCAAGAGGTTGCGCAGCGCAATCGACACCGACGAGCCGATCACGCTGAGCAAGACGGTCGTGTCGGTCGTGATCCGGCTCAGCACCTCACCCGTCAGGATCTGTTCGTAGAATGCTGGCGACAGACCGATCACCTTGTCGAACACCGCCGTGCGGATATCGGTGACGACCCGTTCGCCCAGTCGCGTCACGAGGTAGTAGCGCAGGCCCGTCCCCACCGCGAGCAGTCCGGCGATCCCGAGGGCTGCGAGAAAGTATTCGTCCAGCAGCTCGACCGCCGAGGTCTCGAACCCGTCCACCACACGGCGCACAGCCATCGGCAGGAGCAGCGACACCGACGCCGTGAGCGCCAGCGCCAGCAACGCAGCGACCATCAACGTGCGATACGGGCGCAGGAACGGCCAGAGTGCGGCGAGCGCACCGATCCTTCGCGATTTCGCACGATCCTCCCGGGCCTGAGCCGATGCGTCCCTAGCCATGTCACCCCCGTTGAACGAGGGTCAGCCTTAACGGCGCCGTCGAAAGGCGGCAAGCCGGCAAGCCGCGGCATTCAGGCGCCGGCAACACGGGTCAGGCAGATCCGGAGGATGGAGCGGGCAGCGGGAATCGAACCCGCACCAAGAGCTTGGAAGGCTCGTGTGATACCATTTCACCATGCCCGCGCTCGAGTTTGCAGCTAGGCGATCGGCCGCGCGCCGTCAAGCCGGCTCGATCAGCGCCGGACCCGCGGCCCGGTTCGAATTCACGGCCCGCTCGACGCGGTGCCAGATCAGCGTCCCCTCCGCGGCCGGTCGCATCAGCGCCGCCGCTCCGTATCCCGCCTCGCCCAGCCAGAGCGCCCAGTCGTCGGCGTCGAGAACCACCGGCACGCGGTGGTGCAGGTCGGTCATCGCGCCTTCCGCGCCGCACGTGACGATCGCGCAGGTTTCCATCCGGTCCGGTCCCCAGGATTGCCACAATCCCGCGAAGGCCATCGGTGCGTCGTCGGCCCGGCGGATATACCAGGGAAGGCGCTGCCCCTCGGCATCCTTCGTCCATTCATAGAAACCGGCGGCCGGAATCAGACACCGCCGCTCGCGAATGGCCTTCCGAAAGGCCGGCTTCTCGGCGACGGTTTCGGCGCGCGCATTGATCAGCAGCGGCCCGTCCGACGGAGACTTGTACCAGTGCGGGATCAATCCCCAGCGCATCCCGACGAGCCGCCGATCGCCGGTGACGACGTGCACCCGGTTAGTCGGGCAGACATTGAAGTTCGGAACCGTCGGCAAATCATTGGCCGGCCGCGCTTCGAAAAGCTGAGCCATGGCGTCGGGGGGCAGGGTAATCGCGAAACGGCCGCACATGAGTGATCAGTCCTGCAGCTTGCCCGTGGAAGAAAAGCCCCAACCGGGGCGTTGGCGGAGCATTCCCGCGCCACACAACGTGATGAATTCAGTGAATTTGCCGAGAACCAACACCATGCCGCGAAAAACCCAAACCACACGCGGCTCGGTCGACGGGGACGGTTTCCGTTGGCGGCGGATGTGTGGGTGGGGCCGACCTTCGCGCCGTATCGGCCGGACGCCGTAGAGGGGACGGGGCCACGCGCGCGGCCCCGCCGATCGTCAGTTCACTCGGCGGCCGAGATCCGGCCATCGGTATAGGGCGTGTAAGGACCCTGCGACGCCAGGTATTCCGCCGTCACATCCGCCAGGTCCGGCCCGTAATCGTAGGCGTTCTCGGCGTCCTTGAACATCGCGTAGCCGTCGCCGCCGTTGCGCACGTAGTTGTTGGACACCACGCCGTAGGTCGCCGCCGGATCGATCGGCTCACCGCCCACCATGACGTCGCTCACCCGGCTGCCCGGCTCGGCAGAGGCATCGAACTTGAATGTCATGCCAGCCACCTGAGGGAAACGGCCGGCGCCTTCCTCAACCTGGCCCACGCCGTTCTCCAACGCATCGACAAGCGTCTGACCCGACACCTGGAAGGTCGACAGGGTGTTCTGGAACGGCAGCACCGTCAGAACTTCGCCCATCGTGACCTCGCCCGCGTCGATCGAGGAGCGCAGGCCGCCACCGTTGGCGATCGCCACCTGGATGCCCTGGTCCTTGACCCGGTCGAGCATCGCGTCGGCCACGAGGTTGCCCATCTGACACTCGCCCGCGCGGCAGGTATCGCGTCCGCCGTCGATCGGCGCGGCGGTTTCGGCCACGACCTCGTTGCGGACCTGCTCGAGCGGCTGGGCCAGTTCGGTGATACGGCCGACCGTCGCCTCGTCCTCGGCCACGCTGGCGTCGAGCAGGATTGGCTCGCCCTTGGCCTCGACGAGGTTGCCCTCGTCATCGAAAGTGACGTTCAGTTCGCCCAGGAACTTGCCATAGGCATAGGCCTGCACGATCGCCGTCTCACCGACCATCACCGGATACGGACCCTTCGCGCCCTCGATCGTGTTCGACAGCAGGCTGTTGTCGTGCCCGCCGACAATCACGTCCACGCCGTTCGTCTCTTCGGCGACGCGCTTGTCGACGTTCAGGCCCGAATGACTGAGGACGACGATCTTGTTCACACCTTCGCCGGTCAGACGGTCCACCTCGGCCTGCACGGCCTCGACCGGGTCGCCGAAGGTGACGTTGTCGCCGGGGCTCGCCAGCTCGTCGGTGTCCTGCGGTGTCAGGCCGATCAGGCCGATCTTCTCGCCGCCACGCTCGATCACGATCGATTTCCGGATCGTGTCGGCCAGAAGCGGCTCGTTGGTGACGTCGCCGTTCGACATCAGGATCGGGAAGTCGATGGTGTCGGCGAAGTCGCGGAGCACCTCGGGGCCGTCGTCGAACTCGTGGTTGCCGACGGTCATCGCGTCGTAACCCATCTTGTTCATCATCTCGGCCGCGGCCTTGCCCTTGTAGTAGGTGTAAAAGAGCGTGCCCTGGAACTGGTCACCGCCATCCACCAGCAGCCAGTTGTTGTTGCGCTGCTTGGCCTCGGCGACGGCGGTCACGAGTCGAGCCGAGCCGCCGAAGCATTCACCGGCGGTGTTGTCCTCGGACGAGCAGGTCGAATCGTACGCGCTGATCGGCTCGAAGCGCGAGTGAAAGTCGTTCGTGTGCAGAATTGTCAGCGAATATTCGGCTGCCGCCGTGCCTGCGCTCAGCGCGAGCGCCGCGGCGGACAGTAGGAAACGGGATTTCATCAGGGTCTCCCCCCCTTTGGTTAGACTGTGCAATGCTTCGGCCCTGCGGACCGCCTTGTCCAGCGCCACGGGCCCCGCCGGCGATCAGACCTCCATATGTCCGCCGAGGGAAGCTTGACGCGACGGGCAGCGCGAGAGATCACGGCGCCATGCTCATTTACAAGATCTTCCGCCGCAGCGAGTGGGACGAACTGGCGCAAGCGGGCGAGACCGCCGGCGCCCCCGTGGATCGGGTCGACGGCTACATCCATTTCTCCACCGCCGAACAGCTCGCGGCCACCGCCGCAAATCACTTCGCAGGCGAGAGCGAACTGGTGGTCGCCGCGCTCGAGGCCGACTGGCTCGACCCGCTCAGATGGGAGCCCTCGCGGGATGGTGCGCTCTTCCCGCATCTCTACCGCCCGCTGCGTACGTCAGACATCGCCTGGTCGTACCCTGCCTCCGACCCTGCCGAGGTGGCGTCCTGTCTCGATCTCGGCCCGCGCGAGGCGCATGTGGACCCGGCCCGGCCGCAATTCGACACGTTCAAGGCGCTGCCCCGCGACACTCCCGTCGAGATGCTCAACCTCGTTCGCTTCCGCGACCGCGCCGCCTACCCTGCGAGCAATGCGGAGTCCGACGTGAACGGAGCCGAAGCCTACGCCCGCTACGGCGCCGGCGCCGCACCCGTGCTGGCCCGGGTCGGCGGCACGATCCTGTGGCGCGGGGCGTTCGATTCGGTCCTCATCGGCCCGTCAGACGAGGCTTGGGATGCCGTCTTCATCGCGCGATATCCCAGCGCGGGCGCGTTCCTCTCGATGGTTACCGACCCCGAATATCAGCGGGCCGTCGTCCACCGGCAGGCGGCCGTGCTGACCTCACGTCTCATCCGCTGCGCGCCGGCCGAGACCGGCACCGCCTTCGGGTGAGATCACTCGAACGCCTCGGCCTCGCGGCACTGCGCCGGCTCGATCCCGAGATCGCACACGACCTGTCGCTCAAGGCGCTGCGGATGGGCCTCGCGCCGATGCCCGGCCCGATGACGTCGCCGCGGCTGACCACCCGGATCGCGGGCCTCGACTTGCCGAATCCGGTCGGCCTGGCGGCGGGGTATGACAAGAACGCGGTCGCGCTCGCCCCGCTCATGCGCGCGGGCTTCGGATTCCTGGAGGTCGGCGCGGCGACGCCCCTGCCGCAGCCCGGCAACCCGCGCCCCCGCCTGTTTCGCCTGACGGAGGACCGGGCCGCGATCAACCGCTTCGGGTTCAACAACGACGGTGTCGAGCCCATCGCTCAGCGTCTCGCCGCCCGCCCCCGCGGCATCCCGGTCGGCCTCAACCTCGGCGCCAACAAGGAGAGCGCCGACCGCGCTGCCGATTTCCTGACCGTGATGCGCCGCGCCGCGCCCCATTGCGACTTCGTGACGGTCAATGTCTCCTCGCCGAACACCGAGCGGCTGCGCGACCTGCAGGGCCCGGCCGCCCTTGCCGCGCTTCTGGAACCGGTGGTGGCCGAGAGCCCGGTTCCGGTCTTTCTCAAGATCGCCCCCGATCTCGATGACGACGCTCTGGCGGCGCTGACCGAAACCGCGCGCACCGCAGGCGTCGCCGCCATCGTCGCCACCAATACGACGCTAAATCGAAGCGGCCTGCGCAGCCGACATGCCGCGCAGGCCGGCGGACTTTCGGGCGCACCCCTGTTCGCGCGCTCGACGCGGGTCCTCGCACGCCTGTCCCAGCTGACGGACGGAAAGATGCCGCTGATCGGCGTCGGCGGCGTAACCTCGGACGCGCAGGCCTGGGCCAAGATCCGGGCCGGCGCCATGGCCATGCAGATCTACACGGGGATGGTCTACGAAGGCATTTCGCTCGTCACCAGCGTCCTTCAAGGCCTTGATCGACGGCTCGTCGAGTCAGGATATGCGTGCGTTTCCGAGGCCGTGGGAACAGACCGCGACAGATGGCTCTGAGCCTTTCGGGCGGCGTTGCCAGGAAGGGCGGTCGTTCGGATTGCCGCCGTCGCGGGCAAGGCGGGTGGGTTGGTGGGGCTTTGCGGCGCGACGGCGGCCTCAGCCGGCCCGCGCCTCCAGCGCCGGATAGCGCAGACCCAGCGTCAGCGCCCGCACTGCGTTCAGGATCATCAACGCGGCCCAGAGGCCGTGATTGCCGAAAGCCGGCACCAGCACGGCCAAAGCCACCACATAGATCGCGACCGAAATCAGCATCGCATTGCGCATGGCCCGCGTCTCGGTCGCGCCTATGAAGATCCCGTCGAGCATCCATGAACCAATCCCGATCAGCGGCGCCGCCACGACCCACGGCAGAAAGACGCGCGCGGCCTCGCGAACCTGCGGCGCCGTCGTCATCAAGTCGATGACCCAGGGACCAGCCACACCAAAGAACAGCGCCAGCGGCACGGACAGCCCCACCCCCCAGCCCGACGACATCAGCGCAGCACGCCTCAGGCGAGGCCGGTCTCCTGCGCCCAGCGCGCCGCCGACTAGCGCTTCGGCCGCGAACGCGAACCCGTCGAGCGCAAACGCCGTGATCTGAAGGAACTGGAGCAGAACCTGGTTTGCCGCGAGATTCACGTCGCCGCGCCCCGCCCCCAGAAAAAGGAACGTCGTGAACGCCGCCTGCAAGAGCACCGAGCGAACCATGATGTCCCCATTGACCCGTGCCATCCGGGCGATCCGCGCGCGGTCGAAGATCCGCGCCCAGTCGCGCCAGGCGGTGCCGCGGAACGCCGCGCGGCAGAGCCAGAGGCCCATCACAAGCCCGCTCCACTCGGCAATGAGGGTGGCGACGGCCACGCCCTGGACGTCCCAGCCGAAACCGAGCACGAACCACAGGTCGAGCACCACGTTGATGCCGTTCATCCAGAGTTGCAGCAGCAGAACGGCGCGGGTCCGCTCGACGGCAATGAGCCAGCCGGTCACGGCGTAGATCGCTATGGCGGCCGGCGCGCCCCAGATGCGGATGGCGAGGTAGGCACGCGCCAGCGTCTCGACCTCGGCGCTGGCCGGTGCCAGACGGAACGCGCCCCAGAAGAGCACCGCCTGCAGCAGGATGAAGACGGCGCCGCCCGCCGCCCCCAGCAACAGCGCCCGCATCAGCAGGGCGCCGGTCTCGGCGGCGTCGCCCGCGCCGCGCGCCTGAGCCACCATGCCGGTCGTGCCCATGCGCAGAAAGCCGAAGACCCAATAGATTGCCGACAGGATCACTGCGCCGATGCCGACCGCCCCGATGGGCGCGGCCTCGCCCAGCTGGCCCACGACGCCGGTATCCACCGCGCCGAGGATCGGGATCGTCGCGTTCGACAGAACGATCGGCAGCGCGATCGCCAGCACCCGCCGGTGCGTGATCGCCCCGCGTGGTGCCGCGCCCTGGCTCATGCGTTCGCCGGCGGGCCCCCGACCGGGACGCTCCCGCCCGCCGCCGTCGGGCGCGGCGAGGCGTGGTGCCCCGGCCGGCGCGGTCAGTCATCGCGGGAAGGCATCAGGAAATGGCCGGTGCCTTGCGCGAAAAGCCGGGCGCGATTGTCCTGCCATGCCTCCACATGGACGCTGGCATAACGGCGGCCCAACCGGTTCACGCGTGCGCGGGCATAGGCGTCGCGGGGCAATCCGGAGCGCAGGTAGTCGACAGTGAAATCGATCGTCTTGGGCATCCGTGGCAGCGAGGCATGATCGAGACCCTCGGCCTCGATCGCACCCGATTCCACGTCTTCCCACAACATCGCCCAGCCGAGCTCTATCACCGCAGTCGTCTCCAGAAAGGCCGCGGTGACGCCTCCGTGCAATGCCGGCAGGAACGGGTTGCCGATGAGCTTTTCATCGAACGGCAGAAGCGCCGTCAGCTCGTCCCCGCGCCGGTCGAAACGGATGCCGAGGAACCGCACATAGGGAACCCCTTCGGCCAGTGCCGCGAGCGTCGCATCACGCCGCTGCTTGACGACCTGGACGGGCTCGGGGGGGCGACGGCTCATTCCGACCTCCCGCGCTCGACCGTGAAGGCCCCTGTCGCGGTTGCGACTGGCCGCTCCGCGTCGTCGTCATGGGCCACGGCGCGCACGAAGGCGACGGACCGGGTGACGTGGTAGCAGGTGGCCCGCCCGCGGATCGTCTGCCCCGGTGTCGCCGGCCGCATGTAGTCAATGCGCAGATCCAGTGTCGCGGTGCCGGCGAGCGCGTCCGGATGGCTCATCACCGCCGCGCCGCCGCAGGTGTCCATCACGGTCGAAACCGCACCGCCCGCGATCACGCCCGTGCGCGGATCACCCACGAACCTCTCGTCATACGGCATCTCGATGGACGCGACGCCGTCGCCGATCTCGGTCAGGCGCAGGTTGAGCGCCCTGGCATGGGGAATCGCCTCGATGAACTGGCGCGCCAGCGACTCCTTGCGATCGGTCATGGCTTTTCCTTGGCTGAGTGCCCGTTCCTTTTCTCCGCTTGTCCGGCGGCCGACAAGCCTTGGCGTTGCCGTCGCTGGGCCTTTACGCTAGGTCCACCGCCGGGAGGTTTCGCGATGTCCGGACAGAGTTTGTCGTTCAAGGAGATGTGCGCCAAGTTCGACGTCACGCCGCGGACCTTGCGCTACTACGAGTACATCGAACTACTCAGCCCGGAGCGCGATGGCCGCAGCCGCTGGTACGGCCCGCGCGAGGTGGCGCGGATGACTCTGGTCCTGCGCGGCCGACGCTGGGGCTTCTCGCTCGAGGAGATCCGGCAGTGGCTGGAAATGTACGGACACGAAGGCACCGAGGCCCAGAACAAGATGTTCGTCGAGATGGCCGATCGCCAACTCACGGCCCTCAACGCCGAGCGCGAGCAACTGGCCGAATCCATCGCGGCCCTGCGGAAGCTCCGCGACGAGGTCGCCGGCACCCTCAGGTAGAGTGCAGGGACCCATCTACGCTGCCCCAAGGGCAATGTGACGCGACGTCCCGCTTACGTTAACGTCAGTTTGACTTGTGAGATCGCGCCGGAGCCGCTTTTTCAGCCGCCGTGTCACGATGATCCAAGGAATACGATTATGAACGACGAGGTCATGACCATCCGCGCGATGTGCGACGAGTTTCAGGTCACGCCCAGGACGCTGCGGTTCTATGAGGCGAAGGAACTGCTCTTTCCGATCCGCGAGGGCCAGAAGCGGCTTTTCACACGCGGCGACCGGGTGCGTCTGACGCTGATCTTGCGCGGCAAGCGCTTCGGCTTCAGCCTTGAAGAGATCCGCCAGCTGCTCGACCTTTACGACAACGGCAAGGGCGAGCACGTCCAGATGGACCGTGCCTGTGAAGTCGGGCGCCGCCGTCTGGCCGAGATGCAGGAACAGCGCGCCGAGCTCGACGTGGCGATCGACGAGCTGTCCAGGCAGCTGTCGTGGGCCGAGCAGATGCTTGCATCTATGGAAGCGCCGCTCGCCGCGGAATGAGCCGCGCCCATTCTTTCGAGAGGTCCTGATGCCCAGCTACAAAGCCCCCACGAAGGACATTCAGTTCGTCCTTCACGACGTTCTCAAGATCGCCGAAAGCGACATTCCCGGCTACGACGAGCTCGACCGCGACACCACGCAGGCGATTCTCGACGAGGCCGGTCGTCTGGCCGAAGAGGTGCTCGCGCCGCTCAACAGGGTTGGCGACGAAGAGGGCTGCCAGCTCGAGAATGGGGTCGTGCGCACGCCGACCGGGTTCAAGGACGCCTACGACAAGATGCGCGAAGGCGGCTGGATGGGCCTCGACGCCGATACCGAGTACGGCGGCCAGGGGATGCCCTACCTGATGAACGCGACGACGGGCGAGATATTCGTCTCGGCCAACATGGCGTTCAACATGTACCAGGGTCTCACCCACGGGGCTATGTCGGCGATCTACATCCACGGTTCGGACGCGCAGAAGGCGACGTACCTGCCGAACATGGTCGAGGGATCGTGGTCGGGCACGATGAACCTGACCGAACCGCAATGCGGCACCGATCTGGGGCTCATCCGCACCAGGGCCGAGCCGCAGGACGACGGGACCTACCGCATCACCGGCCAGAAGATCTGGATCTCGGCCGGTGAACACGACCTGACGGAGAACATCATCCATCTAGTGCTGGCCAAGATTCCCGGCGGTCCGGACGGCATCAAGGGCATCAGCCTCTTCATCGTGCCGAAGTTCATGGTGAACGAGGACGGCTCTCTGGGCGAGCGCAACGCGCTTTCGTGCGGCGGGCTGGAATCCAAGATGGGCATTCACGGCAACGCCACCTGCGTGATGAATTACGACGGGGCCACGGGCTTTCTCGTGGGCGAGATGCACAAGGGCATGCGCGCGATGTTCACGATGATGAACGAGGCGCGGCTGGGCGTCGGCCTGCAGGGGTATGCGCAGGGCGTCGTGGCCTACCAGAACGCGCTCGGTTTCGCCCAGGAGCGGCTTCAGGGCCGGGCCGTCACCGGTACGCAGGACAAGATGAAGCCGGCCGATCCGATCATCGTCCATCCGGACGTGCGGCGGAACCTGATGGACCAGAAGGCCATCGTCGAGGGCGCGCGGGCCTTCGCGCTCTGGGGCGCATCGCTGATCGACCGTTCGCATCGCGCGGATGACGCCGAGGCCGAGGCGATGGTCTCGCTGCTGACGCCGGTGCTGAAAGGTTTCCTGACCGACAAGGGTTTCGAGACGACGGTCATGGCGCAGCAGACGCTGGGCGGGTCGGGCTTCACCCGCGAATGGGGGCTGGAACAGTTCGTCCGCGATGCGCGGATCACCATGATCTACGAAGGCACGAACGGCGTGCAGTCGCTGGACCTGGTGGGGCGCAAGCTCGGCCAGAACGGCGGCAAGACCTTGATGGCGTTCTTCGACATCGTGAAGGACTTCATCCGCGAGAACGAGCATGACGCGCGGCTCAAGGCCAACTTCCTCGACCCGCTCAAGGAGGCGTCCAAGGATCTCCAGGCGGCGGCGATGTTCTTCATGCAGCACGGCATGAAGGATCCCAACAACGCGCTGTCGGGCTCCTATGATTTCATGCACATGTTCGGGCATGTCTGCTTGGGGCTGATGTGGTCGCGCATGGCGAAGGCCGCGTATGCTGCGCTCGACGCGGGCACCGGCGATCCCGACTTCCACGAAGCCAAGGTCGCGACCGGGCATTACTACATGGTCCGCCAGCTTCCGGCGACGCGCACCCATCGGGCCCGGATCGAGTCGGGCGCAGAGCCAGTGATGGCGCTGGACGCAGGGGCGTTCTAGAACGGAGCTGCCGCCGGGACGCTCGGCGGCGGCAACCCGCGAGGACGTCATGGCCAAGAGGCTGCCCCTTCCCCGCCGCTTCCACGCGGCGATGACCGAAGAGGCCTATGCGCGACTTCGGGCGCTGAACGCGCGCTACGGTCTGGGAAACAACTACCTGCTGACCGTGTTGCTGGAGCGTCTGGACGACATGGTGGACGCGGAGCGGCTCGATGCCGCCTTCGGCGCGTTCATCGAGGAATATGGCGCCCCGGCGCCCGGGAAGATGGCCCGGAAAGGGCCGGAGGGAGAGACATGACCGCGAAACTCCATTGCTTCGGCGAAAGCGGCAACGCCTACAAGGCGGCGCTGACCCTCGAACTGGCCGGGATCGACTGGGAGCCGGTCTTCGTGGACTTCTTCCGCGGCGAGACCCGGACACCCGAGTTCCGCAAGCTGAACCCCATGGGCGAGGTGCCTGTGCTGGTCGACGGCGACACGATTCTCAGCCAGTCCGGCGTGATTCAGGACTGGGCCATCGAGAAATCCGGCAAGTTCGGCGGGCGTGACGCGGCCGAGCGGCGCGAGGTCTGGCGCTGGGTCCTGTTCGACAACCACAAGGTGTCGGGCGTCGCAGGGCCGTTGCGGTTCAACCTGAACTTCCTGCCGGCCGAGAAGCGCAACGAGTCCGTGAACGCCTTCATGGCGATGCGTCTGGGCTCGGCTCTCAAGGTGCTCGACACCGTGCTCGCCGATCGCGACTGGCTGGTGGGCGACGGGCCGACCTGCGCCGACTTCTCGTGCTGCGGCTACCTCTACTATTCCGAGCCCTTCGGCTTCGACCGCACCGAATACCCCGCAATCGACGCCTGGCTCGACCGCATCGCGGTGCTGCCGGGCTGGAAACATCCCTACGACCTGATGCCGGGCCGCCCGTCGGACCGCGAAGGAGCTTGACCATGACCGATGCCTACATCTTCGACGCCGTCCGCACCCCCCGCGGCAAGGGCCGGGCCGACGGACCGCTGCACGAGGTCACCTCGGCGCGCCTCTCGGCGGTGACGCTGAACGCCATCAAGGAGCGCAACGACCTCGACACGAGCGGGATCGAGGACGTGATCTGGGGCAACGCCACGCAGGTCGCCGAACAGGGCGGCTGCCTCGCCCGGACCGTCGTGCTGGCCTCGGATTTCAATGAGCGGGTGCCGGGCCTTTCGATCAACCGCTTCTGCGCGTCGGGTATGGAGGCGGTGAATCTGGCCGCAAATCAGGTGCGCGCCGGGGCCGGCGAAGCCTACGTCGCGGGCGGTGTGGAGATGATGAGCCGCGTGCCGATGGGCTCAGACGGCGCGGCCATCGCGGTGGATCCGTCGATCGCCATGAAGACCTACTTCGTGCCGCAGGGCATCTCGGCGGACATCATCGCCACCGAATACGGCTTTTCGCGGGACGACGTGGATGCCTTCGCGGTCGAGAGCCAGAAGCGCGCCAAGGCGGCCTGGGATGCCGGCCGTTTCGACGGCACCGTCATCGCCGTCCGCGACCGCAACGGCCTGCCGATCCTCGAGCGGGACGACTACCTGCGCCCCGAGACCGACATGCAGTCGCTCGGCGCGCTGCGTCCGTCGTTCAGGGAAATGGGCGAACTGATGCCCGGCTTCGACAAGGTCGCGCTGATGAAATACCCGCATCTGGAGCGGATCAACCACGTCCACCATGCGGGCAACTCGTCGGGCATCGTCGATGGCGCGGCGGCCGTCCTCGTCGGCTCGAAAGCATTCGGCGAGGCGAACGGCCTCAAGCCCCGCGCCCGCATCCGCGCCACCGCCAAGATCGGCACCGACCCGACGATCATGCTGACCGGCCCGGTGCCGGTGACGCAGAAGATCCTTGCCGGCAGCGGCATGAGCATCGGCGACATCGACCTCTTCGAGGTCAACGAGGCGTTCTCGTCGGTCGTGCTGCGGTTCATGCAGGCCTTCGGCGTCGATCACGACCGGCTCAACGTCAATGGCGGCGCCATCGCGATGGGGCACCCGCTGGGAGCCACCGGGGCGATCATTCTCGGCACGCTGCTCGACGAGATGGAGCGGGCCGACAAGGAGACCGGACTGGCCACGTTGTGCGTCGCATCGGGCATGGGCGCGGCGACGATCCTCGAACGGGTCTGAGGCAGCGCGCGATGATCACCCCGAACTTGGATGGCGAACGGTGGAATTTGCGCCATTGTTGCGGCCGCCGCGGGGGCGATACGCTGGGCATCCTGGGAGCGGCAAGAGGAAAACCACGTGATATCGGTGGAAGCCTTCTTTACCCGCCACGGGCGGGATTTCACGGCGGGTCAGGTGAAACGAGTCGCACGGGACTACGCGGCACCGCTCGCCATCTACACCCATGGCGAGATCATGATGACGGCGTCGCGCGAACAGAACGAGCGCTCGCTCGGGGCCTTTCATGCGACGATGGTCGCGCGAGGCCTGAAGCGGTCGGTGCCGCGGGTGGTGGCCATCGGATTGCCGCGCAAGGGCCGCATGTCGGTTCGCGTGGACTGGCGCCACGAAGATTTCGGCCGGCGACCTGACGGCGACCAGCGAGGTGCTCTACTATTGCGCGAGGGGCAAGGACGGGGCCTTGCAGATCGAGATCGTGGAGTTCCTGACCGCGCCGTTCGCCGACATCGCGACAGCGATCCCCGCATCGGCGCACACCTTCTGAGCCTTCCATCCGGGCGAATTCAGGCGGCGCCACTCAGCCCTTCAGAACTTTCATGCCGCCGAAAGGCGCACATCAGACGGATCTGCTGCAAGACCGGCCTGTCGCACTCAATCGAGGAAGATACCCAATGACCGATTTCAACTACGACATGGACGGCGGCGTCGCCGTCATCACCTGGGATGTCAGCGACAAGTCCATGAACGTGATGAGCCTCGAGGGACTGGGCGAGCTCGAAGAACTGGTCGATCGGGCGCTGGCCGACGATGCGGTCAAGGGTATCGTGATAACGTCGGCCAAGGACAGCTTTGCCGCCGGCATGGACCTCAACGTTTTGGCGCGCATGAAGGAAGACGCAGGCGACGAGCCGGCGCGCGGCCTTTTCGAAGGCACGATGAAGATGCACGCCCTGCTGCGGAAGATCGAGCTGGCCGGGATGGACTTCAAGAAGAAGACCGGCGGCAAGCCGATCGCCGCGGCGCTTCCCGGCACGGCGCTCGGCATCGGACTGGAACTCCCGCTGGCCTGTCACCGCACGTTCTGCGCCGACGACCCGAAGGCCAAGATCGGCCTGCCGGAGATCATGGTGGGCATCTTCCCCGGCGCCGGCGGCACCACCCGGGTGAGCCGCAAGCTGGGGGCCATGGCCGCCGCCCCGATCCTGCTGGAGGGCAAGCTGAGCGACCCGAAGAAGGCGAAATCACTGGGTCTGATCGACGAGGTGGTCGACGACCCGCTCGCTGCCGCGAAGGAATGGGTGCTTCAGGCCAAGGACGCCGATCTGGTGAAGCCCTGGGACCAGAAGGGCTGGAAGATGCCGGGCGGCGCGCCCTACACGCCCCACGGTTTCATGACCTTCGTGGGGGCCAGCGCGATGGTGCACGGCAAGACGCAAGGCGTCTATCCAGCGGCCAAGGCGCTGCTCTCGGCGGTCTACGAAGGCGCGCTCGTGCCCTTCGACCAGGCGCTCAGGATCGAGGCGCGCTGGTTCACCAACGTACTGATGAACCCCTCCTCCGGCGCGATGATCCGCTCGCTCTTCCTCAACAAGGAAGCGCTGGAGAAGGGCGCCAACCGATCCGGAGGCGCCGGACCAGAGGGTGAACAAGGTGGGCATTCTCGGCGCCGGAATGATGGGCGCGGGCATCGCCTACGTCTCGGCGAACGCCGGCGTCGAGGTGGTGCTGATCGATCAGGAACAGGCCAACGCCGACAAGGGCAAGAGCTACTCCGAAGAGATCCTGGACAAGGGGATCACGCGCAAGAAGATTACACCCGAGAAAAAGGACCAGGTGCTGGGCCGGATTACCGCGACGACCGATTACGCCGCGCTCGCCGGTTGCGACCTGATCGTCGAGGCGGTGTTCGAGGACCCGTCGATCAAGGCCGAGGTCACAAAGAAGGTGGAGGCGGTCGTGGGCGAGGAGTGCATCTTCGCCACCAACACCTCGACCCTTCCGATCAGCGAGCTGGCCAAGGCGTCGTCGCGGCCGGAGCAATTCATCGGCATCCACTTCTTCTCGCCCGTCGACAAGATGCTGCTGGTGGAGATCATCAAGGGCCGCCAGACCGGTGACCGGGCGGTGGCCAAGGCGCTCGACTATGTGCGCCAGATCCGCAAGACGCCGATCGTCGTGAACGACGCGCGGTTCTTCTACGCCAACCGCTGCATCATCCCCTACATCAACGAAGGCATCCGCATGGTGGGCGAAGGCGTGGCGCCGGCGCTCGTGGAGAACGCGGCAAAGCTCCTGGGGATGCCGCTCGGGCCGCTGCAGCTGGTGGACGAGACCTCGATCGACCTCGGCGTGAAGATCGCCAAGGCCACGAAGGCGGCGATGGGCGACGCCTATCCCGACACGCCGTGGACGACGTGCTGTTCTGGATGGCCGATCAAGGCAGGATGGGCCGCAAGTCGGCCGCGGGCTTCTATGCCTACGACGACGCGGGCAAGCGGCAGGGAATCTGGCCGGGCCTTGGTGACAGGTACGCGGTCGCCGACGATCAACCCGACCTGATCCAAGTCCAGCACCGGCTTCTGATGGCGCAGGTGCTCGAAGCCGTGCGCGCGCTTGAAGAGGGCGTGCTCGAGGACATCCGCGAGGGCGATGTCGGCGCGATCCTCGGCTGGGGCTTCGCGCCGTGGTCCGGCGGTCCGTTCTCGTGGCTCGACATGCTGGGCGCGAGCCGCGCGGTCGAGATCTGCGACGCGCTTGCCGCCGATCACGGGGAACGCTTTGCGGCGCCGGCACTGCTGCGCGAGATGGCGGACAGGGGCGACAGCTTCTATGGCCGGTTCGCCCCGGCGGCGGCTGCCGCCTGATCTCCCCGGCGGGAAGAGCGTCCGGGCTCGGGCGACCCCTCCGGGGCGCCGCTCTCCCGGCCGCGCGCGGATCCTGCCGGCTCCGCGCCAGCCGGTGTCGCGGAACGCGCGTCAGCAATTGGCCGTGCGCTTCTGGCGGCGCGCGGACACCGGACGGCGACTGGCCGTCAGTGCAAAAGGCCACGTCGCATTGACGCCGGCGCGACGGCGGCCTTTAGCTGTGGCATGCCTCTGGCACCGCTCACTTGCTCGCGCACCGAGCCCATCCCGGCTTCACACCGAAGCGCGGACAACCGGTCGTCGATCGCGCGCCTGCCGGCCAAGGGTCTGATATCTTGACCGCGCTCACCGACTTCGAGCGGCTCGAAGCGACGGGTCTCTGGCGGCCCGACCCCGAGGCGCAGCGGCGTGAAGTCATCGTCTCGCTGGGGGAGGCCACGCTGGTCATCACCGATCGCGCCGAACGGCCCCTGGCGCACTGGTCACTGGCCGCCATCGTGCGTCGTCAGATCGGACCGCCGACGCTCTATGCGCCCGGTGCGGATGCCGTCGAGGAGCTCGAGATCGAGGACGCGATCATGGTCGCCGCGATCGACCGGGTCCAGAATGCGGTGCGCCAGCGGCGGCCGAAACCCGGACGTCTGCGCCGGACCTTGCTCGCCATGGGACTGGTTGCCGTCGCGTCGGCCGGGATCTTCTGGTTGCCGGATGCGCTGATCGGCCATGCGGCGGCGGTTGCGCCCGCGGCGACGCGGAGCGCCCTCGACACCGCGCTTCTCGACCGGATGCAGCGCCTGACGGGTCCGGGCTGTCGCACGCCCCGCGGAAGCCGCGTCTTGCGGCAACTCGACGAGAGATTGCGCGGGCCCGGGGCGCCGCCGCTCGTGATCGTGCCCGACGGCGCGCAACAGGCTCTGGCACTGCCCGGCGGAACGATCGTTCTCGACCGGAGCGTCGTGGAGGATCATGACGCCCCCGAAGTGGCGGCAGGCCATGTCCTCGCAGCCGATGCGCGCGCGGCGGTGGGCGATCCGCTTCGCACCTTTCTGGAGGCGGCGGGACCGGTTGCGGCCTTCCGGCTCTTCACGACCGGCGAGGTGCCTCCGCGCGCGCTGGATGCCGAAGCCGCGCGCCTCCTGGCCGAGCCGCAGCGCCCGGTCGCGCCCGAGGTTCTCGTCGCCCGGTTCGCCGAAGCGCGCGTGCGGCTCGCGCCCTTCGCCTATGCCCGCGACATTTCGGGGGAAGCAACGCTGGCTCTGATCGAAGCGGATCCGATGCCGTCGGATGCCGCCGAACCGCTGATGTCCGACGGCGACTGGGTGGCTCTGCAGGGAATCTGCGGCGGCTGAGAGAAGCGGAACCGCGACGCCGCGCCTACTTCGTCCCGAACATCCTGTCGCCGGCGTCGCCCAGACCTGGCACGATGTAGCCCTGCTCGTTCAGCCGTTCGTCGACCGCCGCGGTGTAGACCGGCACGTCGGGATGAGTCTCGCGCATGCGGGCGACACCCTCTGGCGCCGCGAGCAGGCACATGAACCTGATGCGCCGCGCCCCGGCCGCCTTGAGAAGATCGATCGCCGCGACCGATGAATTGCCGGTGGCGAGCATCGGGTCGAGCGCGATGACCATCCGGTCGTCCAGCTCGGCAGGCAGCTTGCAGTAATACTGCACCGGCTGCAGCGTCTCCTCGTCACGGTAGAGCCCGACGAACCCGACCCGCGCCGCCGGCACCAGCTCCAGCACGCCGTCCAGGAGACCGTTCCCGGCCCGCAGGATCGACACCAGCGCCAGCTTCTTGCCGGCCAGCGCCGGCGCTTCCATCGATCCCATCGGCGTCTCGATCTGCCGCGTCGTCATCTCCAGCTCGCGCGTCACCTCATAGGCCAGAAGCTGGCTGATCTCGCGCAGCAGCCGCCGGAAACTGGCAGTCGAGGTCTCCTTGTGCCGCATGATCGTCAGCTTGTGCTGCACCAGCGGGTGATCGATGACGGTCAGGTGCTGGGTCATGCGGTCTCCTGTCGTTCTGTCACGCGTTTGAGCAACCAGGCGCGGGTCGCCTCGTCGCAGAATGCGGCGCGGGCGGAGATGGCCTCGATTTCTGCGAAGACCTCATCGTCCCAGCCGAACGTGTCGGCGAGTCGATCGTATTCGTGTCGCATCGTGGTGTGGAAAAAGGGCGGGTCATCGGTCGAGACGGTAACGGGCACGCCGGCGGCGCGCAGCCGCTCTATGGGGTGCGCGTTCCAGGACGGATAGACGCCGAGCGCCACGTTCGACCCCGGACAGACCTCGAGCACGGTGCCGCGTTCGGCCAGCGTCTCGACAAGGCCACGGTCCTCGATCGCGCGGACGCCGTGGCCGATCCGTTCACAGCCCAGCGCCAGCGCGTCGCGCACACTGGCCGGCCCGCCCCACTCGCCGGCATGGGCGGTGAGCCGCAGCCCTGCCTCGGCGGCGCAGTCGAAGGACCAGCGGAAATCGCCCAGGCGCCCTGCCCCCTCGTCGCCGCCTATTCCGAAGCCGGTGATGAAGCCGCCCGCCGTTTCCGCCGCGCACAGGGCAGTTTCGCGTGCCTTGTCAGGGCCGAAATGGCGGATGCAGGTGACGATGCCGCGCATCTCCACCTCGTGACCCTCGGCGGCCTCGCGGATGGCGGCGAGGTATTCCCGCCAGGCACCCACGTCGCGCCCGCCGCAGAAATCGGGCGAAAGGAACATCTCGGTGTAGATCACCCCGTCCTCGGCCGACTGGTCGAGCACCGCGGTGGTGAGGCGCGCGAAGTCCTCCGGCGTGGTCAGGACAGAGGTCGCGGCCTCGTAGACCCGCAGGAAGTCGATGAAGCCGTCATAGTGGTAGGCGCCGTTCGCGTCGAAAATGCGGCTGAGGTCCACGTTCTTCCCGGCCGCGAGGCCGCGAATGAAGTCCGGCGGCGCGGCGCCCTCGACGTGCAGATGCAATTCGATCCGGGAAGGACGGCTCACAGGAAGCTCCTTCCGGTGCCGCGGGCGGGCACGCCCAGATGCGCCGCGACCGAGGCGGCGACATCGACAAAGCCGCGCAGACCGATCTCGCGCGCGCCGACGCCGTGGCCCACGACCGGGACACGTTCGCGCGTGTGGTCGGTGCCGCGATAGGTGGGATCGTTGCCGTGATCGGCGGTGAAGAGCACAAGATCGCCCTCACCGAGACGCTCGAAGACGCGCGGCAGGGCGCTGTCGAACCATTCCAGCGCGCGGGCATAACCCGCGGGGTCGCGGCGATGGCCGTAGAGACTGTCGAACTCGACGAAGTTGGCGAAGGTAAGGCTGCCGTCCTCGGCCTCGCCCGCAAGGCGGACCAGATGCTCCATCAGCTCGTCGTCCGCTCCCTTGGCCACGTCGTCGATGCCGCGCATCGAGAAGATGTCGCCGATCTTGCCGATGGCATGAACCGGCCGTCCGGCCTCGTGCACCCAGTCGCAGAGCGTCGGCGCGGGCGGCGCGATGGCAAAGTCGCGACGGTTCTTGGTGCGGGTGAACCCATCCTCGGGCGTGCCGACGAAGGGGCGGGCGATGACGCGGCCCACCCGCATCTCGTGCAGGCGCGGCGCCAGCCCGCGGCAAAGGTCGAGCAGGCGGTCGAGGCCGAACGCCTTTTCGTGCGCCGCGATCTGGAAGACGCTGTCGACGGAGGTATAGCAGATGGGCCAGCCGGTCTCGATATGGCGCGCGCCCTCCTCCTCGATGATGTTGGTGCCGCTCGCGTGGCGGTTGCCGAGGATGCCTTCGGTCCCGGCGAGGCGGCAGACCTCCTCGACCAGATCGGGTGGAAAGCACGGATCGGCGTCGGGAAAGTAGTGCCAGTCCCACGGCACCGGGACCCCGGCGAGTTCCCAATGGCCGGACGGCGTGTCCTTGCCCGGCGAGATCTCGGTCGCGGCGCCCCAGAGACCCTGCGGCGCGGCGCCCAGCCCCGGCACTTCCGCGCCCGATGCCAGCGTCACTGCGCGCCCAAGGCCCAGCCGGTCGAGATTGGGAAGCTGCAATGGTCCCTTGCGCCGGTCGTCGGCGCGGCCTGCAGCGCACGCCTCGGCGATATGGGCCAAAGTGTTGGCGCCGACGTCACCGAAGTCCGCCGCGTCGGGCGCACCGCCACAGCCGACGGAATCGAGGACGACAAGAAAGGCGCGGCTCATGGAAAGGCCCCTCGCGAGTGGAAGACCGAAAGACCTATCGCCCAATCACGCCGCGGTGTCGAGGCGACGACCCCGTCTCGCCGCCGCATCCTCCGGGCTCGGGCGCAGACGCCCACGCGGCCAAGATACGCAGCCGGGGGACTGGTCACGATGGATCACCTCCCCCGGCTCCGAACCGTCGACCCCGGCGCCACCCGCCCCCGATCCCTCAGCGCGCGGGCTCTGCTGCGCTGCGCGCCGCCTGAACCTGCCGGACCTTGTCGGGCCATGTCGACTTGATCCAGACAAGCACGTCGCGGATCTGCGCGTCGGTCAGCGTGTCGCCGAATCCGGGCATGCCGCTCGGGAAATCCTCGATTCCCTGCGCGGCGAGCGCGGCGCGCCCGCCAAGCTGCGTGTAATCGAACAGAACCCGGTCACCATGGTGCCAGGTATGGCCCGTCTCGTCGTGTGGCGGCGCCGGCAGCACGCCGTCGGCCCCCCGCGTCCGCCAGTCGGCCTGCCCCTCCAGCTCCTTGCCGTGGCAGGCCGCGCAATGCTCCGCATAGAGCGCCTGGCCCGCCTCGAGGTCGGCGGCTGACGGGCTCATCTCGGGCATCCCGGCCACCGCCGCGAACGGCCAGAGCCCGACCAGAAGCGCAGCCCTCATGCCGTCACCCGCAGCCAGGTCTTCATGCCCGCAATCTGGTGCGCCAGCATGTGGCAATGCAGCAGCCAGTCGCCGGGATTGTCGGCCGCAAATACGATCTCGCGCGTTTCGCCTGCCTCGATCAGGATCGTGTCGCGCATCGGTCCGGTGCTTCCGTCGGGCAGGATCTCGCGGAAATGGTGACCATGCAGGTGCATCGCATGAGGAAAGGCCGTGTCGTTGACGAGCGGGATCCGCAGCGTCTCGCCCCGCGCCGCTTCGACCAGCGGCGCGTCAGGCAGACCGGCGATTCCGTTGAGGGCCCAGACCTGGCCACGCGCAAGCATGTCCCGCATGCCGCCGCCCATCATCATCCGACTCATTGCGCCGCCCTCCATCAGCAATTCGATCGGGCGCGCGCCTTTCGGGTCGAGCAGCGCCATTCCCGGGTTCGGCGGCAGCGGCCCGGGCGGATCCCGCCGCACCGTCCCGGCCGCCCCCGTCACCGGAAAGGCCGCCTGCGCGAAACCGCCGTCACGCGTGAGATGGAGCAGCAAGGCCTCGCCCCCGTCCTCGGCGGTCACGTCCACGATCAGATCGGCGCGCTGGGCTGGCGCCAGCGTCAACCGTTGCGGCAGGGGCTCGGGACGGGCGAGCGGCATCCCGTCGAGGGCCACCAGCCAGCCCTCGAACCCGGCGAACCCGAAGTCGAAGATCCGCGCGTTGGCCGCGTTCAGGATCCGCAGGCGCAAACGTTCGTGGCGCCTGACGGGGCGCGCGAACTCGGCGGTCCCGTTCGTGGTCGCGAAGTTGCCGAGGCGTCCCGCATGGGCGCGGTCGTGCATGTTCTCGAAATCCTCCGCTACCTGCGCCTCGGCCGTCAGCCGCCAGTCGTCGATCGCAAGAAGCAGGTCGTCGTCGACCTCTGGCGCCCCCTCGGCCTCGTCGACGATGAGCGGGCCGTAGAGGCCGCGCGCCACCTGCTCCACTGAACGATTGTGCGAGTGGTACCAGTAGGTTCCTGCATCCGGCGCCACGAAGGCGTAGTCGAAGCTGCCATCCGGCGGAACCGCCTCCTGAGTGAGACCGGGAACGCCGTCCATCGCATTGTCGATCCGGATGCCGTGCCAATGCACGCTCGTCGCCTGGGGCAGACGGTTTTCCAGCCGCCGCGTCAGCGTCTCGCCCTGCCGGACGCGGATCTCGGGGCCGGGCGCCGAGCCGTTGTAACCCCAGAGCTGCGTTTCGGGATATCCCGCGGGTGCAAGCTGTCGCCGCACCTCGCCTGTCCTGAGCACATCCCGCGCCGCGGCGCGGGTACCGCCGGGCCATGCCAGCACCGCCGCGCTCGCCAGGATCGCCTGGCGTCTCGTCATCTTCATCCTGTCGTCACTCCTGCCGGGCGTAAGTCGTCGCCTTGCATCCTATGTCGCGCGGCGTATGGGCAGCGCGGCTTCCAATTCTCAGAGATGACGTCGCGGCGGCGGCGGTTCCCGCTCGAGCGCGCCAGCCGCAGCGAAGGCGGGAACGCAAGCCTGATCATGCCCAGATCGCGGCGAGCCGACCGCACCGACCCGAGGATCGGGCCAGACCGCGCAGGCGCCGCAGAAAGGCCCGTCTGCACAGGGTACGGCCACGTCAGGCGCCGTGTGGTCCTGCGCCTCCAGCGTCATGCGCGGCCAACACGTCTGCGCAACCGCTCCGGAGATGCCAAAAACGGCCACAACCAGCAGCAGGCGCACAACGTTCGCGATCGGGGTCGCCCTCCTATTCGATACCGTTTGCGCGCTGAAGCGCGCGGACATAGGCGACTATGTTCGACACGTCGGCGCCGGTCAAACCGTCCACGGGCGCCATGTCGCCGAAAGGCCAGTGATGCGCCCGCACCCCGTTGGACACCGCAAGCTGGAAGGCCATGTCACCGTGATGGGACGGCTCGTATATGCGGTGCACGAGCGGCGGGCCCTGCCCGTCGCGCCCGGATGCGTTTTCGCCATGACAAGCGGCGCATTTGGCCGCGAAGGCCCGCGCCCCGATGGCCGCCGGCCCCGCCAGTTCGGGAATCGTCACCGACGCCACGGCAGCCTCATCGACAGCGCCGCCATCGCCCGCGCCGCTTGGCCACAACACCCACACCGCGACTGCGCCAGCGACCGCAACTGCTCCTGCAAGGATCATCGGTTTCATGCAGCGTCTCCCGGAGCGAAACCGCCGCGACACGCGGCCGCAACTTGACAAAGACGCGGGGCGGTCCGCCCGACCGCGCCGTTCAACATCTCAAGCGCTCGTGCACGAGCGGTTGTTCGTCCGCCGACGGCGCGTCGGAGATCGTGAAGGCGGGGTTCACGGCGGCCTGCGCCGCATCCGCTGCCGCGTCGTCGGCCGCGTGGATCTGCGCCAGCACGGTCCCCTTCTCGACGCGCGCGCCAAGGCGCAGCACGTTGGCGAGACCCACGGCAGGGTCGATGACATCGCCCTCCCGCAGGCGTCCGCCGCCGAGCCGGACCACGGCCATTCCCAGCGCGCGCCCGTCGATGGCGGTCAGGGTCCCGTCGCGGCCGGCGACAAGGTCGCGAACGGTTCCCGCCGCTGGCAGCTGCGCACGCCAGGTCTCGGCAAAATCCGTCGCCCCCCCTTGCGCCGCGATCATCTGGCCGAACCGTTCCAGCGCCGCGCCCGAGGCGATGGCCGTCCTCATGCGCGCTTCACCCTGCCCCGCGTCGTCGGCGAGACCGCCCAGGGCCAGCAACGCCCCGCCGAGGATCACCGTCAGAGCCGCGAGCGGCCCGTCCTCCCCCTCCAGCACTTTCATCGTCTCCACGATTTCCAGCGCGTTGCCGAGCGCCGGCGCCAGCGGCTGATTCATGTCGGTGATCATCGCGGCCGTGCGGCAACCCGCCGCGTTCGACGTTTCCACGAGCGCTTGCGCCAGCGTCCTGGCGTCGTCTTCCGTCTCCATGAAGGCGCCGCTGCCGGCCTTGACGTCGAGCAAGAGCGCATCGAGCCCCGCCGCCAGCTTCTTCGACAGGATCGAGGCGGTGATGAGGTCGATGCTCTCGACGGTCCCCGTCACGTCACGGATGGCGTAGAGCCGCCGGTCCGCAGGCGCCATGTCGCCCGATGCCGAGACGATGGCGCAGCCGAGCTCGCGGACCTGGCCGCGAAATGCCTCCTCGCTCAGGTCGGTGCGCAAGCCGGGGATCGCCTCCAGCTTGTCGAGCGTGCCGCCGGTGTGGCCGAGACCCCGCCCCGAGATCATCGGCACGTAGCCGCCGCACATTGCCAGTGCCGGAGCGAGCGGCAGCGATACCGCGTCGCCAAGGCCCCCGGTGGAATGCTTGTCGATCGCCGGCCCCGGGAGGTCCCAGCGCAGGATGTGGCCGCTGTCGCGCATCCCCAGCGTCAGTGCCGTGCGCGCCTCGCTCGACAGGCCGCGCAGACGGACGGCCATGGCAAAGGCGCCTGCCTGGGCGTCGCTGACACCGCCGCTGGCCAAGGCATCCGCGAACCAGCGCGCGCCGTCCTCGTCCAGACCCCGGCCCTCGACGAGCGCGGCTATGACCGCCCGGGCATCCATCTCAGCCTCCCATGTGCTCCGCCCCGAAGGCGCCCGGCAGCAATTCTGCTATTGTCATGGTGAGCCGCGCGCCTCCGGTCGTAGCCATGGTCACGCGGGCCGTCGGCCCGGCGAATTCCGCGAGCTTCTGGCGGCACCCGCCGCAGGGCGTGACCGGCGTCGGACTGTCGGCGATGACGGCGACCTCGACGATATCGCGATCTCCCGCCGCGATCATCGCGGCAACGGCCCCTGCCTCGGCACATGTCCCTTCGGGATAGGCCACGTTTTCCACGTTGCAACCCGCATGAACCGCGCCGGACGCGGTTCGAAGGGCCGCGCCGACTTGGAAACCGGAATAGGGCGCGTAAGCACGCGCGCGAACGGCGCGCGCCGCCTCGATCAGGGTTTCGTCGACATCTTCCATCCGCCGATCATGACCGTCGCGCGGAACGGCAGCAAGCGCTCTCGCCGCGCGCCGACGTCGCGACACTTCCTCTGGCGCGGCGCGGGCACGCTCGATATCGCTTGGCCCATGAAGTTTTTCGCTCTCGTCTTCCTGTGTCTCTGTGCCGGTGTCGCAAGCCCGGTACCCGCGCAGCAATCTGCCCCTCTGCCCGCCATCGCCACCGCGGATGTCACCCCGGACTCGGCGATCGAGGAGCGACTGCGCGCGATCCTCGAGGCGCTCGGTCGCGGCGATGTCGGCGTGACGGTTCAGTCAGGCGTCGTCACCCTGACGGGCGATGTGACGGACAGCGCCGCCGCCGAAGACCTCGCCGCGACGGCCGGCCGGATCGAGGGGGTCGTGGCGGTGCGCAACGAGCTGACCGCGACAGGCGAGCTTTCCGAGCAGATCAACCCGGCCCTCGTCCGCTTCCGGGCGCGCATCGATCAGGTGCTGGCGCGTCTGCCCCTCCTGATTCTGGCGGGTGTCGCTCTTGCCGGCAGCATAGCCCTCGGCCTCGTCGCGGCGCGTGCCCGCTTCTGGGACCGCCTCGCCCCCAACGCATTCATCGCCGGGATCTACCGTCAGGTGATCCGCATCGCCTTCGGCCTGGCGGGGCTGGTCATCGCGCTCGACCTGATCGGCGCGACGGCACTGCTGGGCACGATCCTTGGTGCGGCCGGGATCATCGGCCTCGCGATCGGCTTCGCGGTGCGCGATACGGTCGAGAACTTCGTGGCCTCCGTGATGCTGAGCCTGCGACAGCCCTTCCGCCCCAACGATCTGGTCGAGATCGAGGGCGATTCGGGCCGGGTGATCCGCCTGACCTCGCGGGCGACGATCCTGCTGTCGCTCGACGGCAACCATATCCGCATTCCCAACGCCGTCGTCTTCAAGAGCCGGATCGTGAATTACACCCGCAATTCCGCGCGCCGGTTCGTGTTCGACATGGGTATCGATCCCGAGGCGGATCTGGAGGCAACGCGCCTCCTGGCGCAGGACACGGTGAAGGCGTTGCCCTTCGTGCTGGCCAGCCCCGAGGCGCTGGTCTGGATCGAGAACGTGAACGAACAGGGCGCCATCCTGCGGGTCACCGGCTGGCTCGACCAGAACGCGGCCGGGTTCGCCACTGCGCGCGGCGACGCAATTCGTCTCGTGAAGTCGGCGATCGAAGCCGCCGGCGTCGCGATCCCCGATACCACCTACCGTATCCGGCTCGAAACATCCGGCGACAGGCAGGCCATGTCCGCCGCGCCCTCCGCCGCCGACGAGGCGCAGACACCCGAAGCGCCGGCCCGCCCCGAGGCGCAACCCCAGGCCTTCCGGCATTCCGAGGAAAAGGCGCTCATCGCGCTTGTCGCGGCCGAACGGGAGGAGACCGGCGATCTGCTGCGCCGGGACGCCCCGCAGGAATAGCGCGCTGTCCCGACCGGCCGCTCCCCGCGCGCAGCCGCGGGCGCCCGGCCGAGCGGGTCCCCGAACGGGGGCTCCGAGGTCGGGCGGTTTCCGTCAGGCGGCGCGAGTCTCGAACCGGCCCGGCAGCGCGACTTCCAGCAGTTCCACATCGTCGCTGGGCTCCGCCAGCCTGACCTTCATTCCTGGCGGCACCACGAAGGCATCGCCCGCCGAAAGGCGCGCCGATTCCTGCCCCGCGCCCTCGAGCTTCAGCGATCCTTCCAGCACGAAGGTGAAGAGGATGTCCGCTCCGTGCACCGACCAGTCGGGGTCGCCCTCGCCCCGCCGCACCACATGTACCGAAGCGACGCCATCGGTGCCCGCTGCGATGCCGGTATCGCGGCTGCTGTAGCCGCTGCTGCGCGCGGGCGCCCATTCCGCCTCGCTCGCCCTGTGATGAACGAATCGCTGGCCCTGGAACCGGCGCTCCGGCCTGGCCGGCCCGTTCGGCAGCTCCATCTCGTGGTCGATCGTGGTGACGTGCTCGGCCGGCACGCCGATTTCGATCACCTCGATATCCGCGCTCGCCTCGAGCACCCGGTGGCGAATCTCGGGCGGCTGGATCACGCAATCGCCGGCCTGCAGACGGAACGGGTCGCCCTGGTCCTCGTAGACCAGATCAACCCAGCCGCGATGGCAGAAGATCAATTGGAACCCGACGCTGTGATAGTGCACGACATCCGGCACCGGGCCACCATCCGGAATGCGGATATGGCTCGCAATGATCGAGCCGCCCAGCCGGTTCGGGATCAGGTCGCGATAGTGCATGCCGGCGCGGCCGATGACCCAGGGCGCCTCGTCGGACAGCCGGCGCACGATGAACGCGTGGTCCGTTTCGGGCAAGACCATGGGCGGATGCAATTCCGCAATCTCGACCCGCGTCCCGTTCGGCGCGAAGAGCTCGGTCCGCCCGTCGGCGAAGCCGTACGGATCGTCGGTCAGGATGCGGATCGTGCCCGGCACCTGGTTCGACCCCTTCTGCAACCGAAGGCGCAGCCCGTGACCGGAGAACACCGCGATGCGCGGGTCGTCAGCGGGAAAGATCTCGTCCATCCGCATTCCCAGAACACCTGTGTAGAACTCAATGTCCTCACGCAGCTCGCTCGCAGGTAGCAGCATCTCGGCTTTGATCTCGCGGGTCATATGGGCTCCGGCTTGGGGTTTGCCGCCAGTATGGCCAAGTCGAGCAGGATGGGAAATGCCCGGTTCAAGGGAAACTTCGCATCCCCTGTGCCAGCCGCGTGACCTGCTGCGGACCTTCAACCCCAGGCTGTTCGATCCGCAGCCGCCCGGACGCCCGCGCGACAGAACGTGCCCTCGATCATGGCCTCCTCCCGCCGGAGCTCGGTCCCTGAAGATTGCATGGGCCCCGCCACCGGAGGCCGCCCTGCCGCGAACGGCGTTCGCCCCGCACCATGTCCGCGAGTGGTCCGACTTCGCCGCAAATGCCGGGCAATCGGGCGAAGAGCATGGCTCCCGCGCGCCGGAGACGTTACCACGAGGAAAACGGACGCTACGGAAAGAGGGCATCGTGAGCGACAAGAGCGATACGCTGCGGCAGGCCGCGCTCCACTACCACGAATATCCCCGGCCCGGAAAACTCGAGATCCGCGCCACCAAGCCGCTCGCCAACGGCCGCGATCTGGCGCGCGCCTATTCTCCCGGCGTGGCCGAGGCCTGCACCGAGATCGGTACGGATCCCGCCAACGCGGCCCGCTACACCGCGCGCGGCAACCTGGTCGCCGTCGTCACCAACGGAACCGCCGTTCTGGGGCTCGGCAATATCGGCGCGCTGGCGTCCAAGCCGGTGATGGAGGGCAAGGCGGTCCTCTTCAAGAAGTTCGCCAACATCGACTGCTTCGACATCGAGTTGAACGAGAGCGACCCCGAGCGCCTCGCCGACATCGTCTGCGCACTGGAACCGACCTTCGGCGCGATCAACCTCGAGGACATCAAGGCGCCCGACTGTTTCACCGTGGAACGGATCTGCCGCGAGCGCATGAACATCCCGGTCTTCCACGACGACCAGCACGGCACCGCCATCGTGGTCGGCGCCGCTGCCACCAATGCCCTGCGCGTCGCCAGGAAGGCGTTCGACGAGATCAAGGTCGTCTCGACGGGCGGCGGCGCGGCCGGCATCGCCTGTCTCGACATGCTGCTCAAACTCGGGGTGAAGCGCGAGAACGTCTGGCTGGTCGACCTGCACGGCCTCGTCCACGAGGGGCGCGAGACCGATATGAACCCCCAGAAGGCCGCCTACGCGCAGCCGGGCGACGCGCGCGGTCTGGCCGACGTGATCGAGGGCGCGGACCTGTTCCTTGGCCTGTCAGGCCCCGACGTGCTGAAGCCCGGGATGGTGGCGAAGATGGCGTCGCGACCGATCATCTTCGCGCTCGCCAACCCCAACCCCGAGATCATGCCGGACGCCGCCCGCGAAGTCGCGCCAGACGCCATCATCGCCACCGGCCGGTCGGACTATCCCAACCAGGTCAACAACGTCCTCTGTTTTCCGTTCATCTTCCGCGGCGCGCTCGACGTGGGCGCCACCACGATCAACGACCAGATGGAACTCGCCTGCATCGAGGGCATCGCGGCGCTGGCCCGCGCCGCCAGCAGCGCCGAGGCCGCCGCCGCCTATCAGGGCGAGCAGATGACCTTCGGCGCGGATTACCTCATCCCGAAGCCGTTCGATCCGCGGCTGATGGGCGTCGTCGCCTCGGCGGTCGCGCGCGCGGCGATGGAGACCGGAGTCGCCGCGAGGCCGCTCGAGGATCTCGACGCCTACAAGCGGAAACTCGACGGGTCGGTATTCCGCTCCGCGCTGATCATGCGTCCGGTCTTCGAGGCCGCGGCCACCGTCACCCGGCGGATCGTCTTCGCCGAGGGCGAGGACGAGCGTGTGCTGCGCGCCGCGCACGCGATGCTGGAAGAGATGACCGACAGGCCGATCCTGATCGGACGGCCCGACGTGATCGAGATGCGGGCCGAGCGCGCGGGCCTGACCATCCGGCCCGGCACCGATTTCGAACTGGTGAACCCCGAGAACGACCCGCGCTACCGCGACTACTGGACCACCTATCACGAGGTCATGGCGCGGCGCGGCGTGACCCCCGACCTCGCCCGCGCGATCATGCGCACCAATACCACGGCAATCGCCGCCGTCATGGTCCATCGCGGCGAGGCCGACAGCCTGATCTGCGGCACGTTCGGCCAGTATCTGTGGCACCTGAACTATCTGGCGCAGATGCTGGGCACCCGCGAATTGCACCCCGTCGGCGCTCTGAGCCTGATGATTCTCGAAGACGGGCCGCTCTTCATCGCCGACACCCATGTCCATCCCGAACCGTCGCCCGAGCAGATGGCCGAGACGGTCATCGCCTCGGCCCGTCATGTCCGCCGGTTCGGGCTGGAGCCCAAGATCGCGCTCTGCAGTCACAGCCAGTTCGGCAACCTCGACATCGACAGCGGCCGCCGGATGCGCGCGGCGCTCGCCCTACTCGACAGCGCCCCGCGCGACTTCGCCTACGAGGGCGAGATGCATGCCGACGCGGCGCTGAGCCAGGAATTGCGCGACCGCATCTTCCCCGGCGCCCGCTTCCAGGGCGCGGCCAACGTGCTGATCTTCGGCAATTCGGACGCGGCCTCGGGCGTGCGCAACATCCTCAAGATGAAGGCCAACGGGCTCGAGGTCGGTCCGATCCTGATGGGGATGGGCAACCGCGCACATATCGTGACACCTTCGATCACCGCGCGCGGGCTGTTGAACATGAGCGCACTCGCCGGCACGCCGGTCGCACATTACGGGTGACGCGCGGGAGCGCGCCGGCTCATTTCAACTGGCTGTCCTTGGAGCCGCGCCGGTTGATGCCGCCACGCCGGGCCGGTTGTGCGTCGTGTCCCTGCTGACACTCGACGCAGAGCTTGACGCCCGGAAGCGCCCGCCTGCGCGCCTCGGGGATCTCCTCGTCGCACTCGGCGCAGTGGGTCCGGCTCTCGCCGATCGGTTTCCGCCGCGCCTGCATCCGTTTGAGTTCGTCCTCGATCGAGGCGTCGATCTGTTCGTTCACCGCGCCGTCGCGCGCCCAGCCTCCGGCCATGACCTGTCCTCCGATCCGATTTCCCGAACCTATGACGTCCTTCCGCGGGGTCAAAGGGCCCGGCCCGGGACAATCGGACCTGCGACCCCTCAACGGGGTGCGCCGCCGCTGGTCAGGCGGCGGCGCGGGGTGCATCATGACGACCTTAGCCGTCCACGTGTCGCCGCACTTCAGCGGCCTGCCTCGCGTCGCCCTGGAGCGCTCGACCGAAGGCACCAAAGACGCGGGACACGTCTCTGACACGGTAGAAATGCCGTTTTTTGGGCAACACGCAAGCTCAATCGTGGCGCTCCGCAATTCGTGATTTCGCCCGACGCGTGTGCCGTGAGCGCTACCGCAGTTGCAGGTCCACCGAGCGCACGGCTAGAACGACAAGAGGGGAGGGACACATCATGGGCTATGCCGACACTTACGCACGCTGGAAGGCCGATCCGGAAGGCTTCTGGATGGAAGCGGCGCGCAGCATCGACTGGGACACGCCGCCCTCCCGCGCGCTCTTCGACGAGGCGGCGCCGTTCTACCAGTGGTATTCGGACGGCCGCCTGAACGCGTGCCACAACGCCGTCGACCGCCATGTGGAGGCCGGGCACGGCGACCGCGCCGCGATCATCTGGGACAGCCCCGTCACCGACAACGTCGAGACGATCACCTACTCCGAGCTTCGGGACCGGACGGCGCGACTGGCCGGTGCGCTCGTGCGCAAGGGGATCGGCAAGGGCGACCGGGTCGTCATCTACATGCCGATGGTGCCGGAGGCGGTCGTGGCCATGCTGGCCTGCGCCCGGATCGGGGCCATCCACTCCGTCGTCTTCGGCGGCTTCGCGGCGAACGAGCTGGCCAAGCGTATCGACGACGCGCGGCCCAGGGCCGTCATCGCCGCCTCCTGCGGGATCGAGCCGAACCGCGTCGTGCACTACAAGCCTCTTCTCGACGGCGCTCTCGAGCTCGCCCGGCACAAGCCCGAACTTTGCGTGATCTTCCAGCGCCCGCAGGAGGTTGCGACCCTGATCGACGGACGAGACCAGGAATGGGAAGCATTCCAGGACGGCGCCGAGCCTGCGCCCTGCGTTCCCGTCGAGGGGGACCACCCGGCCTACATCCTCTATACCAGCGGCACCACAGGGCAGCCCAAGGGGGTCGTCCGCCCCACGGCCGGTCATCTGGTGGCGCTGGACTGGTCGATGGAGAACATCTACGGCGTCGCCCCCGGCGAGGTATTCTGGGCCGCCTCCGACGTGGGCTGGGTCGTCGGACACAGCTACATTGTCTATGCGCCACTCGTGCACGGCTGCACCACCATCGTCTTCGAGGGAAAGCCGGTCGGCACCCCTGACGCCGGCACCTTCTGGCGGGTGATGCAGGAACATTGCGTCAGCGCCTTCTTCACCGCGCCGACGGCCTTCCGCGCCATCAAGCGCGAGGACCCGAAGGGCGAACTCGTCGCCAACTACGACCTTTCGAAGCTGCGCACCCTGTTCCTCGCCGGGGAGCGGGCCGACCCCGACACGGTGGAATGGGCGGGCCGCATCCTGAACGTGCCCGTGATCGACCATTGGTGGCAGACCGAAACCGGCTGGACCATCGCCGGGAACCCGATCGGGCTCGATCCGCAGCCGATCAAGATCGGTTCGCCCTCGGTGCCGATGCCGGGCTATGACATCCACGTCCTCGACGAGGGGGGGCATCCGGTCGAGGCCGGCACGCTCGGCGCCATCGCGATCAGGCTGCCGCTGCCGCCGGGTACGCTGGCCGGTCTCTGGAACGCGCAGGAGCGCTATCGGAAAGCTTATCTCGACCACTTCCCCGGCTATTACGAGACCGGAGACGCGGGCTTCATCGACGAGGACGGGTATGTCTGGATCATGGCGCGCACCGACGACGTAATCAACGTCGCCGGTCACCGGCTCTCGACCGGCGCCATGGAAGAGGTACTGGCCGCCCACCCCGACATCGCCGAATGCGCCGTCATCGGCGTCGCGGATCCGCTTAAGGGACAATTGCCCATGGGTCTCGTCTGCCTCAACAAGGACCACGGACGCGACGAGAGCGAGGTAGCCCGCGAGGCGGTCAAGCTGATCCGCGACAAGATCGGGCCGGTCGCGGCCTTTCACCTCGTCTCGGTGATCGACCGGCTCCCCAAGACCCGATCCGGCAAGATTCTGCGGGCGACGATGGCGAAGATCGCGGATGGCGAGGACGTCGCGCCGCCGGCCACGATCGATGATCCGGCCATCATCGACGAGATCCGCGCGGCCATGGCGCCGCTCGGCTACGGCAGCCTCAAAGTACATTAGACCTTTCGCAAGCACTTCGTGATCTATTGAACCGGTTGGCGGCGACCCGTGAGCGGCGTATCCTCGGGTCAGGCCGTGTTCTTGTGGCGAGGATGTAGTGAAAGTTCTGCTCGGCCTTCACCGCGTCCGCAGCGCGGAGTCCAGCTCATGATGATCCACGGACCTGAACGAGGCCGGGGCCCGGAGTTCATTGACGCAGAGCCGTCCGCCTACGCGACCCGGATGCGGGCCGCCGGGGTGGACCCTGACAAGCTTCGGACGACACTCGGCGCGCTGGACCCTGCCGACCGGCCGACGCTGTGCCTGCTCATTCGCAATGATTTCGAGACCCTGAGTCGCGACCTCCACCTCGGCCTGCGCCGCTGGGACCGGCGGTGGATGCGCCGGGTCGTGCACCAGATCGTCTCGCTTTCGGCCACGGTGGGCGCCACCGACCTGCATCAGGCCGCGCTGCGCCTGCAGGCGCGGCTCCACGAGGGGCGCAGCGACGGCCTCGACCCGATGGTGCGCGAGGTCGAGCGCAGGGCCACAAAGGTCAGGCTTGCGCTGGCCGAGGTCCCGACCGCGGTTTAGGGTGGAGCGCCATGGCGTCCGTCCTCGTAGTCGAAGATACACTTTCCCTGCAGGCCCTCTACCGGGGCATGCTCACGCGTGCGGGTCATCAGGTGACCGTCGCCAGTTCGGCGGGCTCGGCGCGCGACATCTATCCGCAGCTGCGACCGCAGGTCGTCTGCCTTGACCTGACACTACCCGACGGCGACGGGCTCGACCTGATGCAGTCGCTGCTGACCGACGAGCACCGCGCGCATTTCATCGTGGTCACCGCGGATGGATCGGTCCATCGCGCCGTCGAACTCATGCGGGCCGGCGCGAGCGAGTTCCTGGTGAAGCCGTTCGACGAGACCCGCCTGCTCAGCGCGATTCGGCAGGCGCAGCAGATCGTTCCGGGTATGCGGTACGGCACGTCGGGCGCGACAATCGCCGCACCGCCCCCCGACTTCATCGGGTCGAGCGGCGCGATGCGGCGGGTCTACGACACCATCCAGGCAGTCAGCCGGTCGATGGCGACCGTGTTCATCACCGGCGAGAGCGGCACCGGCAAGGAGATCTGCGCCAAGGCGGTCCACGCCAGTTCTCTCCGTGCAATCGGGCCCTTCGTGCCGCTGAATTGCGGCGCGATTCCGCCCGACCGGCTCGACAGCGAAGTCTTCGGGCACGTGGAAGGCGCGTTCCAGACGGCGCTCGGCTCCAAGCTCGGCGCAATCGCGCAGGCCGATGGCGGCACACTCTTTCTCGACGATATCTGCGAGATGGATCTGCGTCTGCAGACCAAGCTGCTGCGCTTCCTGCAGACCTCGATGATCCAGCCGCTGGGCTCGGCGCGTCCGGCCCCGGTGGACGTGCGGATCATCGCCGCGACGAACCGCGACCCGCTCGAGATGGTGCGGCAGGGAAGCCTGCGCGAGGACCTCTACTATCGCCTTCATGTGGTGCCGATCCACCTGCCCGCCCTGCGCGACCGCGGTGGCGACGCCGTCGAGATCGGGCTCGACATGCTCCAGCGCTACAGCCGGGAGGAAGACAAGGTGTTCACCGGCTTCACCGAAGAGGCCAAGGGCATTTTCGCCCGCTACGAATGGCCCGGCAATGTGCGCGAATTGCGCAACGTGCTCTGGAATGTGGTCCTGCTCAATGACGGGCCGCTGGTGACGCCGGAGATGCTGCCGCGGGGCCTTCTGGCGCGCAGGGGCGAGTGGCTCAGCCATGATACGCGGCGATCCCCGCCGGTGGACGATTTCGACGGGCTGACTCTGGCCCAGGCGGAACGGCTCGTGATCGAGCGGGCCATCGACAGGGCCCAGGGTTCGGTGCCGCGCGCGGCGCGCGCCCTCGACGTGGCGCCCTCGACCCTCTACCGCAAGCGCGCCGCCTGGGATCATCAGGCCTAGGTCTCACCGCCATCGCCCGACAGGCGGATGGAGGCCGGCCGACGAGCTGCTCAGCCGCCGCAGCCTGTCATCCGGTATCAGACGAACTGCTCGCGCGTGAGCCGTTCTTCCAGCCCGTGCCCCGGATCGAACAGCAGCCTGTGCGCGACCGACGGCTCGCTGCGGATCGCGACCGAGATCACGTCGCGCACCGAGCGGCTGTCGGCGTCGGCCATGACCGGGCGCTTGTCCTGCTCCAGAACATCGAACCGCACGTGCGCCGTCTTGGGCAGCAGCGCCCCTCGCCAGCGCCGGGGCCGGAAGGCCGCCATCGCCGTGAGCGCCAGGACCTCGGCATTTATCGGCAGGATCGGGCCGTGCGCCGAGTAGTTGTAGGCGGTCGACCCGGCCGGCGTGCAGACCAGCGCCCCGTCGCAGACCAGTTCGTCAAGGCGCACCTTGCCATCGACTCTGATCCGGAGCTTGGCCGCCTGCGGACCCTGGCGCAGAAGACTGACCTCGTTGATCGCCAGCGCCTCGATCACACGCCCGTCGGCGCGGGTGGCTTCCATGGACAGCGGGTTGATGAGTTCCTCCACGGCGGCGGCGAGCCGGCTGCGCAGGTCGTCCTCCCCGAATTCGTTCATCAGGAAGCCGATCGTGCCGCAATTCATTCCGTAGACCGGCGCGTCGAGCGCCTGCGTATCGTGCAGCGTGCGCAGCATGAACCCGTCGCCGCCCAGCGCGACGATCACGTCCGCCTCGGCGAGCGGCGCGTCGCCGTACCGCGCCGTCAGACGCTCGAGCGCCACCACGGCGATCTGGGCCGTGCTCGCGGCGAAGGCGATCCGTCTGACCTGCCTCACGTGAGACCTCCCCTGCCTCGCGTTCCCATACGCCAAGCTCTCGCCCGCAGACGCGCGAATGACAAGGGCGCCGGCGCCGCGGGAGGCCAACGGCATCTTTCGGCGCCGCCCGGCATCGGGTATGAGGCCGGTGCCACGCTTGCAGGAGAGACATGCCCATGAACGCCCCGCACCGCGACGACGGCTTTTTCAGCCAGAGTCTCTCCGACCGCGACCCGGACCTCTTCGCCGCGATCGAGAACGAACTCGACCGGCAGCGCCACGAGATCGAGCTCATCGCCTCCGAAAACATCGTCAGCCGCGCCGTGCTCGAGGCTCAGGGCTCGGTCCTGACCAACAAGTACGCCGAGGGCTATCCGGGCCGGCGCTACTACGGCGGCTGCGAATGGGTCGACAAGGCCGAGACGCTGGCGATCGAACGGGCGAAGGAGCTCTTCGGCTGCGGCTTCGCCAACGTGCAGCCGAACTCGGGCAGTCAGGCCAACCAGGGCGTCTTCACCGCGCTCCTGCAGCCGGGCGACACGATCCTCGGGATGAGCCTCGACGCGGGCGGGCACCTGACCCACGGCGCGCGGCCGAACCAGTCGGGCAAGTGGTTCAACGCCATCCAGTACGGCGTGCGCAAGCAGGACAGCGCGATCGATTACGACCAGATGGAAGCGCTGGCGAAGGAGCATCGGCCCAAGCTGATCATCGCCGGCGGCAGCGCCATACCCCGCGTCATCGACTTCGCCCGGATGCGCCGGATCGCCGACGAAGTGGGCGCCTGGCTCATGGCCGACGTGGCGCATTACGCCGGGCTGATCGTGGCGGGCGTGTATCCGTCGCCCTTCCCGCACGCGCATGTGGTGACGACGACCACCCACAAGACGCTGCGCGGCCCGCGCGGCGGCCTGATCCTGTCCGACGACGAGGCGATCGCGAAGAAGGTCAACTCCGCGATCTTCCCCGGAATCCAGGGCGGCCCCCTGATGCATGTCATCGCCGCCAAGGCCGTGGCCTTCGGAGAGGCGCTGGATCCGTCGTTCAGAACCTATCAACAGCGTGTCGTGGCCAACGCCCGCGCTCTGGGCGAGGCGCTGATGTCGGGCGGGCTCGACCTCGTCACCGGCGGCACCGACAGTCATCTCCTGCTGGTCGACCTGCGCCCCAAGTCGCGCAAGGGGAACGAGACCGAGGCCGCGCTGGGCCGTGCCTACATCACCTGCAACAAGAACGGCGTGCCCTTCGACCCCGAGAAGCCGACGGTGACCAGCGGCATCCGTCTCGGCAGCCCCGCGGCCACCACCCGGGGTTTCGACGAAGCCGAGTTTGCCCAGGTCGGGCGCTGGATCGTGGAAATCGTCGACAACCTCGGGGACGACGCGGTCGAGGCGCGGGTGCGCGACGAGGTCGTGGCGCTCTGCAACAAGTTTCCGATCTACCCGTGAGGCTGGCCGAAACGGTTCAGGGGACGGGCGATCCGCTTCTGATCGCGCACGGCCTCTTCGGGTCGGCCCGAAATTGGGGCGTGATCGCCAAGCGGCTCGCGGAAGACCGTCGGGTCATTGCCGTGGACATGCGCAATCATGGCGAAAGCGGGTGGGAGGATGATAACTCCTACCCCGCCCTCGCCGCGGATCTGGCCGAAGCCATCCGCGCGGCAGGCGGCGCGGCCGATGTCTTGGGCCATTCCATGGGCGGCAAGGCCGCGATGGCGCTGGCCCTCGCGCATCCCGGGATGGTGCGGCGCCTGATCGTCGCCGACATCGCGCCGGTGGCCTACACCCATAGTCAGTCGCACCTCATCGCGGCCATGCGGCGCGTGGATCTCTCCGCGCTCACCCGCCGTTCGGAGGCGGACGAGCAATTGAGCGCCGACATCAACGACCCGGGCGTCCGGGCCTTCCTCTTGCAATCGCTCGATGTGCAGGGCCGCTGCTGGCGGCTCAATCTCGACGTGCTCGACGACCAGATGGACCGGATCACCGGCTGGGCGGAAATCGACGGGCGTTTCGATGGACCGGCACTGTTTCTGCACGGGGCGACCTCGGACTATGTCCGATCCGAACACGAAGCCGGAATCCTGAAGCGATTTCCGAAAGCCCGGTTCGAGGCCATCGAGGGAGCCGGTCACTGGCTTCACGCAGACAAGCCGCGCGAGGTGGAGGCGGCAGTCCGCTCATTCCTTGCCTGAACGGAACGACCGGACGGAATTCGCGTTCCTCTAACTGAAACCACGGGAACGGGAGATCGAAATGATCCGCAAACTGCTTCTGCCGCTGATTGCCATTGCCGCACTTTCCGCGTGCGAGACCGTCGAGGGCATGGGCCAGGATGTCGAGAACACCGGCGAGGCGATCTCGTCGGAAGCCAACGAGACCCAGGCCGAAATGTAAGATCTGTTTCGGCCGGACGTGATCAGGCGGCCCCTGCGCGGGCCGCCTTTTTCATTTGTCGACGCTCCACCGCGACGGCCGGCAAGCGCCTAACGAACGACGAAGACCGAGACCGGTGCGTGGGCCGACACGTGACCCGCGTTTGAGTGGAAGATGTGATCTTTCAGCCCCGGCACATGGCTCGCCATCACCACCAGGTCGGCGCCGGTCTCCTTGATGGCATCGAGAAGCCGCTCCCCCAGGTCGATGGACGGATCGTGCGACCGCATGGCATGGGACTCGACCGCCGTGCCGGCGTCTCGCCCGCGCTCGGCCGCGAAGGCCTCGAGCTTCCGGGCATATTCCTCGGGCGTATGCGCGACAGCGCTCGGTTCGGACGTCGTGATCCCTGTATAGATCAGCGTGGCGCCGTCGCCCTTGGCGATCTTGGCGGCCGTATCGAGCGCCTTGCCAAGTTTGTCGACATGGGCAAGGTCCACCGGGACCAGGATGCGCGTGTACATCGGCTCCTCCATTTGTTGCGCAACCGTAACAGGGCCATGGCGGGAGGTGCAATCACTTGGACGCGGCCGGTTCCCGACCCTCGCCCTAACAGTCGAGCCGACCGCGGATCCGCCTGGGGCCGCCGCTCAACGTATCGCGCCGCACCCGACAGCCCGTGACCCGTTCGGCCGTCAGGATTGCGGTATAGGCGAAATCACGCTCCGGCCGCCAATGGGTCGTCACCGACCTGACCTCGAACGCTTCGCCCGACCGGAACACGTCGAGGTTGAAGCCGTCCACACGCACCTGCGCGAGCGGTTCGGCTGGCGGCGCGGCGCATGCGGCGAGCGCGACGAGGCAGAGGGCAAACCGGAACATGGTTGCACATTGCCCTGCGCACTCGGGGATGTCAGCCCCTCGAGATTCGCAAGAACGAGGCCGGCGGCGACGGCCCGATCCACCCCGGGGCCGGAGTTCCGTCCGGCCACGCCCGGGTCGGGACGCCGAGCAGCGCCCGCGCCCGGAGTGCGGGGATGCGGCCCGCGGCTCGACAAGGGGTTTCCGGGGCTGGGCGCATGTCCTTCGCGGGCACGCGGGCTAGATGGCGCAATCGTGGGGCAGAGATGGGCGGCATGTTGCCCGGCCCGGTCCGGCCCCGGAGTGAGCTTGCGATGAAGAACCCCTGGATGAGTGCATGGCTGTCGGCCGCGAACAGGAACACCGGCGCGGCCCGCAACCAGATGGCCGCCGAGATGAGCCGCCAGCAGAGCGCCATGATGAAGGCCTGGAGCGATCAGGCGACCGCGTTCTGGAAATCGGCGATGTTTCCCTGGCTGCCGCGCGACGGCAAAAGCAGCAAATAGGCGACCCGGCCGGCGCGGGGCGCCGGTCCGGTCACCGATGGAAGGCGGCCTCGCTCAGGCGGCGCAATGGGCGCAGTGGGGGGTTTCTGGCAACAATCCCAGACGCTTGTCGGCGATAGGCTCCCCGCATTTCACGCAGTCGCCGTAGGTGCCGGCGTCGATGCGGGCGAGGGCGGCGTCGATGCGTTGCACTTCGGCCTGTTCGACCTGGCCGAGCAATTCCAGCACCTGGTCGTCCTCGGCCTCGGTGGCGGCGTCCTCCCAATCCTTGGGGGCGGCGTCGTCGAGCTGATCTCCAATGCTTTCAATGTGTTGGACGAGCTCATCGCGCCGCGCGCGGAGGGTCTTGCTTGCCTCTTCGGGGGTCATCTTCGCCTCTTTCCACCGTCCGTTCGGGCCGAGTGAAGCGCGCCAGCGCCGGCGCCGCAAGGGGTGCGCGATCGCCCTGCGGCGCGAAACTTGCAACTTCCTGCAAATTTCAGACCCCCCATTTACAACTTCCTGCAAGAAATCGGGGGAAACCTTAACATGCCCGCGCCGGTCGATCCGTCGCGGCGGGCGCCTCGGGCGGGCCGCGAACGGATCAGGGCGCGGGAGGCGTTACTGCGCGAGCAGGGCCAGGGCCTCGTTGAGCACCTCGACGGAGGCGTCGTGGTCGCCGGCGGCGTGCAGGTCGGCGCCCTCGTCGCGCAGGGCCTCGACCTCGGCGCGCTGCTCGTCGGTGAGGTCGGCCTCGGTGATGGCGGCGTCGATCTCGGCGATGAGGCCCGGGCACTGGTTCGCCAGCGCCGGCGTGGCGAGCAGGATGAGCGCGGCGGCGAGGGTGGGGCGGATGGTCATGGGTTTTGCTCCCTGTTGAAGCGCCGCCCGGGGTGAGTCGGGGTGGGCGGACGCGCCGAGGGTAGCACGGAGCGCGCGCTGTCCGCGAAGAAGCGCGCGGAGCCCGCCCTGCGCTGCCCGGTCGGCGGAAGGCGGCGGGGGGGACCCCAGAGCGCCGAAGCCCGGCGCGGCGGATTTCGAGGGAACGCGAGCGCCTGCCGGAAAGTTGGTGTGCCGAACCCGATCATTTGAAAGGAAGCCCCATGCGCATCTCCGTCATCGCCTCACTTCTCGCCTTCACCGCCCTCACCGCCGCGTGCGCCCCGTCGAGCGGCCCGGTCATGGACCCCCAGCCGGCAGCAACCTACGGCGAAGCGATCACCGAGCCGACGGACGGCGCGCAGAACGAGATCAGCGTCGACGGCTGAGGCTGGCGCTGGCGCCGCTGGCAGTGGACTCCCGGGCGGAGGCCGGAGCGGCGCCGACCCCGGTCCGCCCGGCCGAGGAGACGTCCGACGATGATCCGCGCATTGATGATGCTGGGCCTGCTCGCCCTCGCCGCCTGCGAGACCGTGGAGGGCGCGGGGCGCGATCTGCAGAACGCCGGGAGAGCGCTGGAGCAGGAGGCGCAGGGGCGTTAGTACGCGAGGTCTGGTGCGGGTTTCGGCGGAGGAGGCGCGGGAGGCTGTGGAGATCACTTCCCACGGCCTCTACTCGGGAGGCGCTGGACAAGGACATCTCCGTTGCGGGCCTCGTTGCCGGACGGGGGACAGACGGCGGAAGGCATAACGCCTCGTAGTTGTCGGATGGCAGCACCGAGCTTACGTGAAGCATCGTGGTCTGTAGCTCTTCCAACTCACTCGGCAGCCTTTTGTTCTATCAGTGAACTTTTGGGGTGCAAGACTACTTTGTTCACTACATGTAGACTAGGTTGTACACGGCAAGAAGGGGAGAACCATGAACACGTCCGACCTACAGGAACTCGAACTCCTCATAGAAAGGGCGCGCGGCCATCGCATGAGCGAAGATGAAGCGGTCGCACAAAGAAACAGCTTTGCCTATGGGAACTCGGCTATCGAAAATCCAAACATCACTAAAGAGATGGTTGAGGAAGAGGCTCGGCGGATCGGGCTCTGACCAAGAAATGAGTGACATTGATCGCCACAGCCGAGCTGAGACCGCCGAGGTAGTCAAGGACAAGGCAGCGGTCGCCAAGCAAGAGGCTGCGAACGCTGTGCTACAAGCGCAGCGCGTTCGGGACTACATCCTGGACGCGCTGGACGGAAAACCGTTCAAGCTGCGTCCCTCAACTCTGCTTGACCTGAACAGATGCGCGATCCAAGGGTTGGATGCATACGCGGGCAACTGGCGGCCTGCAGGCATCGAAATCGGGGAGAGCAAGCATGTGCCACCTGACGGGCACTTGGTTGCCGAATTGGTGGAAGAGCTCTGTGATTATGTGAACGACAATTGGGCGGCACGAAGTGCGGTTCACTCGTCGGCGTTCGTCATGTGGCGCTTGAACTGGATCCATCCTTTTACGGATGGGAACGGCCGAACATCGCGAGCCACCTCTTACCTTGTACTCTGCGTGCACTCAAACATGCTCTTCCCTGGTGAGATGTCGATTCCAGAGCAAATCGTAGCGAATAAGGGTCCGTACTACGACGCGCTTGAGGACGCGGACGCGCGGTACGTGGTAGGTGAGCCCTTCCGCGAAGACGTCGTCGAGGCCATGGAGAATTTGGTAGGGGCTGCATTGGCTCGTCAGCTCCATCATGCTTTCGAGGGTGCAACCGCTCGCTAGGCTCGATGGCCACGCTCAAGAGTCCATCTTCAGCGCGTTGATGAAAGCTTCCTGCGGAATCTCGACCTTGCCGAACTGGCGCATCTTCTTCTTGCCGGCCTTCTGCTTGTCCAGAAGCTTCTTCTTGCGGGTGACGTCGCCGCCGTAGCACTTGGCGGTGACGTCCTTGCGCATCGCCGAGAGGGTCTCGCGGGCGATGACGCGGCCGCCGATCGCCGCCTGGATCGGGATCTTGAACATGTGGCGGGGGATCAGCTCCTTGAGCTTCTCGCACATGGCCCGGCCGCGGCCCTCGGCCCGGTCGCGGTGGACCATCATCGAGAGCGCGTCCACCGGCTCGTCGTTGACGAGGACCGACATCTTGACGAGGTAGTCCTGGCGGTAGCCGATCATCTGGTAGTCGAAGCTGGCGTAGCCCTTGGTCACCGATTTCAGGCGGTCGTAGAAGTCGAACACCACCTCGTTGAGCGGCAGGTCGTAGACCACCATGGCCCGCGTGCCGGCATAGGTGAGGTCGAGCTGCTCGCCGCGGCGGTCCTGGCAGAGCTTGAGCACGTCGCCGAGGTATTCGTCGGGGACCAGGATGGTGGCCTTGATGCGCGGCTCCTCGATGCGCTCGATCGTGGCGGGGTCGGGCATGTCGGCGGGGTTGTGCAGCTCGGTCATGGTGCCGTCGCGCTGGTAGATCTGGTAGATCACCGAGGGCGCGGTGGTGATCAGGTCGATGTCGTACTCGCGCTCGATCCGGTCGCGGATCACCTCGAGGTGCAAGAGGCCGAGGAAGCCGCAGCGGAAGCCGAAGCCGAGGGCGGCGGAGGTCTCCATCTCGTGGGAGAAGGAGGCGTCGTTGAGGGCGAGCTTCTCGATGGCGTCGCGCAGGTCCTCGAACTCGTTGGTGTCGACCGGGAAGAGGCCGCAGAAGACGACCGGTTGGCTGGGCTTGAAGCCGGGCAGCGCCTGGGCGGTCTGGCGCTTCTCGTGGGTGATGGTGTCGCCGACGGCGGTGTCGCGGACCTGCTTGATGGAGGCGTTGAGGTAGCCGATCTCGCCCGGCCCGAGGCTCTCGACGGCGGTCATGGCGGGGCGGTAGACGCCGACGTCGTCCACGTCGTAGGTGCCGCCGGTCTTCATCATGCGGATGCGGTCGCCCTTGCGGAGCGTGCCGTCGATGATGCGCACGATACAGATGACGCCGAGGTACTGGTCGTACTTGGAATCGACGAGCATGGCCTTGAGGGGGGCATTGGCGTCGCCGCCGGTGGGCGGGGGGAGGCGGGTGACGATGGCCTCCAGCACGTCGGGGATGCCGATGCCGGTCTTGGCGGAGATCTCCACGGCCTCGGACGCGTCGATGCCGATCACGTCCTCGATCTGGGCGCGGACGCGGTCGGGCTCGGCGGCGGGCAGGTCGATCTTGTTGAGGACCGGGACGATCTCGTGGTCGGCGTCGATGGCCTGGTAGACGTTGGCCAGCGTCTGCGCCTCGACGCCTTGCGTGGCGTCGACGACCAGCAGGCTGCCCTCGACGGCGCGCATGGAGCGGCTGACCTCGTAGCCGAAATCCACGTGGCCCGGCGTGTCGATGAGGTTGAGGATGTAGGTCTGGCCGTCGCGCGCGGGGTATTCGATGCGCACGGTGTTGGCCTTGATGGTGATGCCGCGCTCGCGCTCGATGTCCATCGAGTCGAGGAGCTGCTCCTTCATGTCGCGTTCGGCGACGGTGCCGGTGAGCTGGATCAGCCGGTCGGCCAGGGTGGATTTCCCGTGGTCGATATGGGCGACGATGGAGAAATTGCGGATGTGCGCGAGGTCGGTCATGCGCGCGATATGCGGCGGAAGCGGGGGGCGGTCAATGGTCGGCGGGGCGTGCCGGGCCGCGTGACGGGGCGCCTGGCGCGCGGATCCCGGGGCCGGGTGCCCGTTGCGTGGCGCTGTTGCGAGGGGCTAGCGTCTGGCGAAAGCGGGGCGGGACAGTGGTCGAGATCACCGACAGGAAGAGCCTCGAGCGGTGGCTCGAGGGCAAGCCGCAGCGGGTCTGCGTTCTGATCGCCGCGCGGGCGGCGCTGCGGGTGTATCCGATCTTGCTGCGTCACCGAGTCGGCGGAGATGAGATGAAGCCGCACCGGCTGCTTCATGGTGTCGGCGGAGACGAGATGAAGCCACAATTGCTGTTGACGACCAGCCGCGCGATGCTTGCCGCGGCGGCGGCGGAGCGGGTTGGACCAACCGCCGAAGTGACGGATCTAAAAGCGGCCGCCGCCGCAGCCGTCGCTGCCTCCCGCACCTCCGCAGCCGCCTTCGCCATCCTCTCCGACGTCGTCATCTGCGCCTACTCCGCCGCTTCCGACGCTGCTGCAGCCGCCGCCTCCGACGCCGCCTCCGCCGCCTCCGCCGCCGCCTCCGCCGCCGCCGCCTTCACCGACGCCGCCGCCTCCTACTCGGCTCTGTCGGAGGACGCGTCGCGGATCGACGAAGAGGGCGGTGACCCTGAGATGCCTCCACCGGCGCGCCTGTGGCACGCCGCCGGAATGCCGGAAGAGCTCGCGTCGGATTGGCGGGCGGTGGTGGACACGACCGGTGTCAGGAGCGGGCCGTGGGCGTTCTGGCTCGACTGGTACGAGGGGTTCCTGAACGGTCGGCCGCTCGACTGGCGCTTGCAGCGCGAAATCGCCCTGATCCCAGACGAGGAGTGGGACAAGGGGGCGGAGCATATCGCCGGTCTGATCCGGCAGATCGAGGCCCGGAGGCTGCGAGAGTTTGCCGCCATCGCCGAAATCGTCTGGTTCGACGAGGATGCGGCGCGTTTCGACGTGCGACCGACCGAGGTGCGGCGGCCGGATGTGCTGCGGCTGGCGGTCAGCCGAGTGGAAGATGCGTTCGAGGACACGCTGGCCCTGGGGCGGGGTCAGGGGGTTCGGGAGGACGGGCACGAAGCGCTGATCCTCCGGCGCGTGTTCGCGCGGTACCGCGACGATCCGCAGCGGGTGGAGATGGATTTCGTCGACGTGGCGGGGATCATCGCGCGGCAGATCGAGGTCAAGGAGTATCCCGACAGCACCGACCTGCAGGCGTTGATCCGGGCTCTGGGCGTCGCCGCGTCGGAAATCTGCGCGACGCACCCGGATGTGGCCGAGGCCCGCGAGCGGCTGGACGCTCAGGCGCGGATAGAGCCGCCGAGCGAGGCGGATCAGGAGCGGCTGGTCGAGGCGCTGCCCATCCTGCGCGCGATCTCCAGCGAGAGGCTCGGGGCGGGATTTGCCGAGGACGTGCCCGAGCTCGTCAACGACGCGCTGCTGCCGCCGTCCGGTGGCGCGCCGAGACTGCCGCCCGCCGGCCCGCGCCGGATTCGCCCGCGCAAGGGCGTCGCGCGGCGGGTGGCGTTCCGCGTCGCCTCGATGGCCGCCGCGTTGAACGGAATCGTCGGCGCGATTGCCGCGAGCACTGGCTACAAGGCGGTGGAGATCGTCAACACGATCTCGGGGCTGGTGAGGATGCTGCTCTCCTGGCTGAGCGGCTAGGCGGCCCCGGGCCGGGCGGCGGCGCGGCGGGGATGTCGTGCAGGCGGGTGGTTGCCGTTGCGTCAGGTTTGCGTCACCGTCGGTTCAGTCCGGGGACAGGCCCGGCGCGACGGCGGGAGGTTCGGATGCAGCAGATGCTGTTCTACGTGTCGGCGGGGCTTTCGGTGGCGAGCTTCGCGCTTTTCGCGGTGCTGGCTTTGCGCGCGACGAAACCGGTAGTCCACGCGCAGGAGAGCGATGTAGAGCTGGGCATGGTCGACGCGGTCAAGGTCGCCGACATCGCGGACAAGTTCTCGAAGGCCGGGCCCCAGGCCACGGCGGCGACGCTGTCGGTGTTCTTCCTGCTGGTTGCCGCCGCGTCGAGCGGCATCGTCCAGTTCGCGGTGGCGGGCAGCTAGGCTCAGGACCCATTGATTGGGTTGAAGCTGACTCGGCCGCGTGATTCATGCTCCCGAACTGACGGGGGCCTTATGAGCAATCTCTTCTGGCTGAGCGACGAGCAGATGGCGCGTCTCAAGCCGTTCTTTCCCAAGAGCCATGGCAAGCCGCGGGTCGATGACCGGCGCGTGCTGAGCGGGATTATCTTCATCAACCGCAATGGCTTGCGCTGGAGCGATGCGCCGAAGGAATACGGCCCCCACAAGACGCTCTACAACCGCTGGAAGCGGTGGAGCGACATGGGGGTCTTCGCTCGGATGATGGAGGGGCTGGCCGCCGAGAGCGCCGAGCAGACGACGATCATGATCGATGCGACCTATCTGAAGGCGCACCGCACGGCCTCGAGCCTGCGGCTGAAAAAGGGGGGCGTGGGCGGCTGATCGGTCGCACCAAGGGCGGGATGAACACCAAGCTGCACGCCGTCACCGACGCGATCGGACGGCCGATCCGGTTCTTCATGAGCGCCGGCCAGGTCAGCGACTACATCGGCGCTCGCGCGATGATGAGCAGTCTGCCTCTCGCGGACTGGCTGATCGCCGACCGGGGCTACGACGCCGACTGGTTCAGGGATGCATTGAAAGACAAAGGGATATGCGCCTGCATCCCGGGCCGGAAGTCGCGCGACAAGCCCGTGCGCTACGACAAGCGTCGCTACAAGCGCCGCAACCGGATCGAGATCATGTTCGGCCGCCTCAAGGACTGGCGCCGGATCGCTACCCGCTACGACAGGTGCCCGAAGGTCTTCCTCTCCGCCGTCGCCCTCGCAGCGACCGTGATCTTCTGGCTCTGAAAATCAATGAGTCTGGAGCCTAGGCCGCGTCGCCCGCAGACAGGACCGGCCCCGCGAGCGGAGCTGAGAGGGCGTCGCGCAGGCGCGCCTCGTTGATCGGCTTGGTGAGGTAGATGTCCATTCCGGCCTCGACCCCCTTCCGGCGCTCTCCTTCGAGGGCGTGGGCGGTGAGGGCCACGATGCGGGCCGGGATGCGGCCCTCCGCCTCCTCGATCCGCCGGATCTCGAGAGTGGCGTCGTAGCCGTTCATCCCCGGCATCGAGATGTCCATCAGGATCACGTCGAACGGGATGGTCCGGCAGAGCCTGATCGCCTCGATGCCGTCGCGCGCGACCTCGCAGCCGTGGCCGAGCTTGCCCAGGAGGCTCTTGACCACGAGCTGATTGACGCGGTTGTCCTCCACCACCAGGATCCGCGCCGGATCGAGGTCGGACCCGTCGGGCGCTGCTGCGGCCGCGACGGGTGGCGCGGCGGCTGGGGGCGCCGGGTGAATGGCGGCGGGCTCCGCGCATCCCGAAGGCGCGCCGCCGGCCTTGCGGTGCGCGAGGCAGCTCACGATCCGCTCGTGCAGGTCGGCGCGCAGGACGGGCTTGGTCATGACCGCATCCGGCTTCGCGGATTGCTCGAAGCCCGCGCAGTCGAGGTCGAGCGACGACAGGAGGATGACGGGCAGGTCGGCCAGCGCGGAATCGGCCCGCAACCGCGCCAGCACGTCCAGGCCGCTCAGATGCGGCATCTTCTGATCCAGCAGGAGCAGGTCGTAGGGCGCGGCGTTCTCGTGCCCGGTCCGCAGCTCGACCAGCGCCGCCGCGCCAGAGGAGACCGATCGCGGCCGCATCCCCCAGGCGGCCACGATTTCCTGCAGGATCATCCGGTCCGTCTCGTTGTCGTCGGCGATCAGCACGCGCAATCCGTCGAGCCGATCAAGCCGGGCCGGCGCCTCTTCGGGGAGCTCGGCGGGTTCCAGCGGCACGCAGACCCGGAAGACCGAGCCGACGCCGGACTCCGAGCGCGCGGTGATCGCGCCGCCCATCAGTTCGACCAGCGAGCGGCAGATGGACAGGCCGAGGCCCGTCCCCTCGTGCTTGCGGGTGGACGAGCCGTCGACCTGCGCGAAGGTGTCGAAGACCATGCCGAGCCGGTCGGCGGGGATGCCGATGCCGGTGTCGCGCACCTCGACCACCAGGTCGCCGCCGTCCTTCGAGACGTCGAGCACGACCTGGCCGCGTTCGGTGAACTTGATCGCGTTCCCGAGCAGGTTGGTCACGATCTGGCTCAGGCGTTCCTGATCGCCGATGACGTGCCGGGGCAGCGCCGGATCGAAGCGCACCAGCAGTTCCAGCCCCTTGTCGTGGGCGGTCTTGCTGAGCAGCGTGGCGGGGCGCGCGATCTCGCTCAGGCGGAAGGGGCGCGGGGAGAGACGCAGCTTCGCGGCGCCGATCCGCGAGAAGTCGAGCACATCGTTGATGAGTTCCAGGAGCGCGCGGGCCGAGGTCGCGACGATGTCGTTGTAGACCCGTTGTCGCGGGTCGAGGCTGGTGCTGCCCAGAAGCTCGGTCATGCCGATGATGCCGTTCATCGGCGTGCGGATCTCGTGGCTCATGTTGGCGAGGAACTGGCCCTTGACCTGCTCGGCCGCGAGCGCGGTGTCACGCGCCTCGTGCAGGTGGGCGTTCTGCCGCCTCAGATGATGCCACATCAGGGACAGGAGCACGCCCGGCACCGACAGCGACACCAGCAGGATCGCCGCGAATTGCAGGCCGAAGCCGATGAACTGGGCCTCGACCTCGCCCGCGATGCCGCCGACATCGACATAGACCTCGGCCGCGCCGACGATCTCGTCGCGCTTCCGGATCGGCACGACGACGTTGACGTAGACAGCGGGCCGGCCCGGCCAGGCGCGACCGTCGCCGAGGATCGCGCGCGGACGGCCGGTGCGGGTGACTTTGCGCACCGTTTCGTCGGTGGAGAAGTCGTCAAGACCGCCGAGCCGCACGGCGCGCCCGACGGCGCTGTCGTCGGACACGAACATTGTCCGCCCGTCGGTATCGAAGAGCTTGAAGCGGAAGATCTCTCCCGCCGCGGCCGTCTCGGCGAGCAGGAGAAGCTCGTGCTCCATCGGCGCCCGGCCGATGACGATCTCGTTGAGGCGCGGCACGTGGAGCTCGGCGAAAGACGTCCAGTCCTGCGCCGCGCGCTCGCCGAGCCGGGTGATCGAGTCCCTGGTGACCGTGCGGACCAGCCCGTAGCCGAAGGCCAGCGCGATGAGCGCCGCCACGGCCACCGCCAGGCCGAGCCGTCTGCCGGTCAGAAATGTCATGTACCGCTCCCTGGACCCGGCGGCAGGTGTAGCGGCCAAGCTCTCAACGATCCGTTACGCGCAATCGCCCTGAAGTTGCGGCGGGGGCCAATCCCCGGCATTCTCGGGAAAAATTAATCTCCGAAAGGACGGCGCGATGACCGAGCGAGGAGAGGCGGCGATTCGGGGCGGCGCGGAACGATGACGCTCACGCTCACGCCGGTCGCGGCGGCGGATCACGAGGAGGTGGTGCGGGTCGCGGATCCCGGGGCCGGGCTTCTCGCCTTCATCGCCATCCATTCAACGGCCCGCGGCCCGGCGGCCGGAGGGTTGCGGATGCACCCCTACGCCAGCGAGGCGGCGGCGATTCACGACGTGCTGCGCCTGAGCCGGGGGATGACGTTCAAGAACGCGGCCGCCGATCTGCCGCTGGGCGGCGGCAAGGCGGTGATCCTGGGCGATCCGGCGCGCGACAAGACGCCCGCGCTGCTGGCGGCGTTCGGGCGCGCGGTGGAGCGTCTCGGGGGCCGCTACTGGACCGCCGAGGACATGGGGATGACGCCCGCCGACATGGCCATCATCGCGCGCGAGTCGCGCTTTGTCGCGGGTCTGGAGGGCGGGGCGTACGCCAGCGGCGACCCCTCTCCCGTCACCGCGCGCGGCATCTTCCGGGCCATGCGGGTCGCGGCCAGGCACCGCCTTGGCTCCGACGCGCTCTCCGGGTGCCGGGTCGCGGTGCAGGGGATCGGCCATGTGGGCTGGCATCTGGCCGAGCGACTGCACCGCGAGGGGGCGCGGCTGATCGTGGCCGACACCGACGCCGCGATGGTCGCGCGCGCCGAGGCCGAGCTGGGCGCGGAGGCCGTCGCGCCCGAGGCGATCCACGCCGTGAAGGCCGACATCTTTTCGCCCTGCGCGATCGGCGCGATCCTGAACGCGCGCACGATCCCGCATCTGCGGGCGGCCCTGGTGGCGGGCGGGGCGAACAACCAGCTCGAAGAGCCCGGAGACGCCGACCGCCTGCACCGGCGCGGCATCCTCTACGCGCCGGATTACGTGGCCAATGGCGGGGGCATCATCAACGTCGCCGCCGAAGTGCTCCGGATCGAGGACCGGGAGCCCTGGGTCCTGGCCCGGCTCGACGCGCTGACGGCGACGATGGAGCGGATCCTGAGCCAGGCCGAGGCGCGCGGCCTGAGCCCCGCGCATGTCGCCGACGAGGAGGTCGGCCGGCGGCTCGGCTGACGCGGATCTGCCGGGGCCTGCGACGATTCGCTCCAGACGCGCCTTGCCCGGACGGGGTGTCGGGGCGTAGCATTTCGCCCGAGGTCCGGCGCACGAACATCGGACCCGCGAGGCAGAAATCGAGAGCAACCCATGACCCGAACCATCCTGACCGCCCTGACGCTGGCACTGATCTCCGGTGCCGCCCATGCCGGAACCATCGAGCGCGCCTGTCTGCAATCCGAGCGCAGGGCCGCCAACCGCGCAATCTGCGGCTGCATCCAGCGCGTCGCCAACGCGACGCTCGACAGCAGCGACCAGCGTCTGGCCGCGAGCTTCTTCAGCGACCCCCACCGCGCCCAGGAGATCCGGCAATCGGACCGCCGCAATCACGCGCGCTTCTGGGCCAGGTATAGCCGCTTCGGCACCACCGCCGAGACCCGGTGCCGCGCAAGCTGACGGCGCCGCGGACACCGGCCGGACCCGTGCCGGGGCTGCGTCAGCCGCGCGGCTTCACGCGCCGGGTCGGGGCCGCTTCGGCCGGGTTCTCGGGCCACGGGTGACGCGGATAGCGCCCGCGCATGTCGCGGCGCACATCGGCGTAGCTCGTCGCCCAGAAGCCCGGCAGGTCGGCGGTGGTCTGTACCGGACGCCCGGCGGGCGAGAGCAGCGTGACGAGGAGCGGCCGGCCCGCGACGACGGGGTGTCGCGTGACCCCGAACATCTCCTGCAGGCGGAGCGCGATGGCGGGCTGTTCGCCGTCGTAGTCGATGGGCACGCGACGGCCGAGAGGCGTCTCGTAGGCGGGCGGCGCGACACGGTCGAGCGTCTGGCGCTGCGGCCAGTCGAGCATCGCCTCCAGCGCGGCGGTGAGGTCGACGGCGCGCCACGCCGCCTCGCTGCGGATGCCCGGCAGATGGGGCGCGAGCCAGATGTCGAGCGTCTCCATCAGCTGCGCGTCGTCCATGGCGGGAAGGTCGGCCCCGTCCGCGCGGGCCAGTTCCACCCGCGCGCGCAGACGGCGGGCCGCCTCGGTCCAGACCAGCCCGATCTCGCGGACGCCCTCGCACATCGCCGCCGACACCCGCTCGGGCGGCGCATCGCGCCAGGCCCGGTCGGCCAGCACGAGCGCACCCAGCCGTTCCTGAAGGCGGGCCACCACCCGCCGCTCGCGCCGGGACCACTCGCAGATGGCGACCTCCGCGATCCGGTCCGCGAAAAGATCGCGCAGGGTCGACTCGGCGATCGCCGCGGCCTGCCGGATGCGGGCCTCGCGCGGGTCGCCGTCGGTGTCGGTGACCACGATCAGCCGCGCCCCGGCCAGCGGGTCGGCGGGGTCGAGCGCCGCCCCCTTGCCGCCCGACAGCAGGTAGCGCGGCGCGTCGCCCGGCCGCCGCAGCCCGATCCGGTCGGGGTAGGCAAGTGCCGCCATCGCCGCCCGCCGCTCGCCGGGATCGTCGGGCAGGGCCGGGCGCGCGGTGCCGGCGCCCGCCGCGCCGGCGCCCGCGCGGACGAGGCGACGGGCCTCCACGCGAATGCGGTCCAGATGACGGGGATCGGCGCCCTGCCCCGCCCGACCCGCAAGCGCGTCGAGGCGTAGCGCGAGGTCCGCGCCCGCGCCGCGCAACGGATCGCGATCGGACAGCAGCGCCGCGAGGGGCGCCGCATCGGGCCCGGCGAGCGCCAGCATGTGCCCGAGCCGGGGATGCAGCGGCAGCCCCGCGAGCGTGCGCCCGTGCGCCGTGATCGCCCCGTCGGCGTCGAGCGCGCCGAGATCGCGCAGCAGCGCCTGCGCCTCGGCCAGCGCGCCCGGCGGCGGCGGCGTGAGGAACGCCAGTCCCGCCCCGTCCCGGTCGCCCCAGAGCGCCAGTTCCAGCGCGAGGTCGGCAAGGTCCGCCGCCTCGATCTCGGCCGGCGGCTGGGCGGCCAGCGCCCCCTCCTGTCCCTTCGTCCAGAGCCGGTAGCAGAGCCCCGGCGCCACCCGTCCGGCGCGGCCGCGGCGCTGTTCGGCCTCGGCGCGGGTGACGCGCTCGGTCACCAGCCGCGACATGCCCGAGGCCGGGTCGAACCGCGCCCGCCGCGCAAGGCCGCCATCGACCACCACCCGGATGTCGGGAATGGTGAGCGAGGTTTCGGCGATGGCGGTGGCCAGCACCACCTTGCGCCGCGCCGCGGGCGCCAGCGCCTCCTGCTGCGCCTTGAGGCCGAGCGCGCCGTAGAGCGGACGGATGTCGCAATCCGGAAGGTCGAGGCGGGCCGCGACGCGCCGGATCTCGCCTTCGCCGGGCAGGAAGGCGAGGATGCCGCCCTCGGCCTCGGCGGCGGCGCGCACGATCAGGTCGGCCATGGACTCCTCGATCCGCGCCCGGGGCGGCAGCGGCCGGTCGAGCCAGCGCGTTTCCACCGGGAACGCCTGCCCCCGCGACGTGACGACCGGCGCGTCGTCGAGCAGCGCGGCGACCGGCTCCGCGTCGAGCGTCGCCGACATGACCAGCAGGATCAGGTCGTCGCGCAGCGCGCCGCGCGATCTCCCACGCCAGCGCGAGGCCGAGATCGGCGGCGAGGGAGCGTTCGTGGAACTCGTCGAAGATAACCGCGCCGATGCCCTCCAGCCCCGGATCGGACTGGATCATGCGGGTCAGGATGCCTTCGGTGACGACCTCGATCCGGGTGGCGGGCGACACCTTGCTCTCGCCGCGCATCCGGTAGCCGACGCTCTGGCCCACGGATTCGCCCAGGGTCTCGGCCATGCGGTGCGCGGCGGCGCGGGTGGCGAGGCGGCGCGGCTCCAGCATCACGATCCGGCCCTGCGACAGACCGGCGGCGTCGAGCGCCAGCGGCACCCGCGTGGTCTTGCCCGCGCCCGGCGGCGCCTGCAGCACGGCCCGGCGCGCGCGGGCCAGCGCGGCGAGCAGGTCGGGCAGCGCGGCGTCGATGGGCAGGGCGTCACTCATGCCCGGCCTTATCGGCGACCGGCGGCCCGGGTTCCAGTGTCCGCGCCGCGCGGCTGGACAGCGCCGCCCCGGCCCGGCAAGACGGCGAGCGACCGGGACGAGGTGACGATGGCGGATGTGGCGAAACTGGCCGAGGGGGTGATCGCGGGCGAACGCCGGGCGCTGGCCCGCGCCATAACGCTCGTGGAAAGCGCGCGCGCCGATCATCGCGCTTCGGCCGACGCGCTGATGGAGAGGCTGGCGGACGCGCGCCGGCAGGCGCTGCGGATCGGGCTCTCGGGCACGCCGGGCGTCGGCAAGTCCACCTTCATCGAGACCTTCGGCACGATGCTGACCGGACAGGGCAAGCGGGTCGCGGTGCTGGCGGTCGATCCGTCCTCGGCGCGCACCGGCGGCTCGATCCTGGGTGACAAGACGCGGATGGAACGGCTGGCGCGCGACCCCGCCGCCTTCATCCGCCCTAGCCCGGCGCAACGCGAGCTGGGCGGCGTCGCGCGCCGCACGCGCGAGGCGGTGGCGGTGTGCGAGGCGGCGGGCTTCGACGTCGTGCTGATCGAGACGGTGGGCGTGGGCCAGTCCGAGACGCTGGTGGCGGGGATGTCGGACATCTTCGTGCTGCTGCTGGCGCCGGGGGGCGGGGACGAGCTGCAGGGGGTCAAGCGCGGCATCATGGAGATCGCCGACCTGATCCTGGTGAACAAGGCCGACGGCGAGATGCGCGCCGGGGCCGAGCGGACGCGGGCCGACTATGCCGGGGCGCTGCGCCTGATGCGCCGGCCGCAGGGCGACGCGCCGGGATTCCCGAAGGCGCTCTGCGTGTCGGCGCTGGAGGAGGCGGGGCTCGACGCGGCCTGGAGCGCGATGAACGAGCTGGCGGCGTGGCGGCGGACGCATGGCCTCTGGGACGACCGGCGCGCGCGTCAGGCCCGGGAGTGGTTCGAGGACGAGGTGCGCCGCGGCGTCCTGGCGCTTGCGGCGCGCGACGGCGGGATGCAGGCGACGATGGCGCGGCTGGGCGAGGCCGTGGCCCGGGGCGAGCGCGCGCCGGGTGCCGCGGCGGACGAGGCGCTGGCGGCGCTGCACTCGGCGCTTGACGCCACCGGGGGGACGCCTTAAGAGCCGCGGACGGAATTCGGGGCACCGCCTGTCGCGGTGCCTGTCTGCATTACTGCACGCTGGGGCGCCACGAACTGCCGGCCCCAAAACAAGACGAGGAACCAAGATCATGTCGCGCCGCTGCGAACTGACCGGTAAGGGCCCGATGGTCGGCAACAATGTCAGCCACGCCAACAACAAATCCAAGCGCCGTTTCCTGCCGAACCTGAACGACGTCAGCCTGATGTCCGAAACGCTGGGCCGCACGTTCCGCCTGCGCGTTTCCGCGGCCGCGCTGCGAACCGTCGATCATCGCGGCGGGCTCGACACGTTCCTGCTGAGGGCGCGCGACGGCGACCTGAGCGAAGGCGCGCTCAAGATCAAGCGCGACATCGCCAAGGCGCAGGCCCCCGCCTGATCGCGACCGGCGGGGATTTGTGCGCCGCCGTCGCTCTTGAACCGACATCGCCTCGCGACGGAACGCCCGTCGCGGGGTTTTTCGTGTCCGGCCGCCTGCGCTCTTCGGTCGCAGGGCGCTGCCCGCGCGCGGCGCTTAGGGACCGGGCATATTCGGCCTTTCCTATGTGTATGGAGCCCCGCATGATCGCCATTCTTCGCCGAACCGCCCTTCCGGCCGCCCTGGTCCTCGCCGCCGCGCCCGCCCTCGCCGACGGCATGCGGGTCGAGGACGCCTTTGTCCGCGTGAGCGGCCCCGCGGCGCAGAGCGGCGCGATCTTCCTGCAGATCCTGAACGAGACCGGCGCCGACGACCGCCTGATCGGCGCGGAGACGCCGGCCGCCGCCCGCGCCGAGCTTCACACCCATGAGCAGACCGCCGAGGGCGTGATGCGCATGGTCCATGTGGAGGACGGCTTTCCCGTCGCGGCCGGGGAGACCCTGAGCCTCGAACGCGGGGGACGCCACGTCATGCTCATGGGCCTGACCGCCCCGCTTGCGGAGGGCGACGCGGTGCCCCTGACCCTGCACTTCGAGGGCGCCGGCGCGGTGGACCTTTCGGTGCCGGTCGACAACACCCGCACCCCCCTGGGCCACGGCGACTGAACGGCCAACGACCGGCCTCGCCCCCTCGCCGCCCGGGCTGAGCGGTTGCGAACCCGCCGCCTCCTGCCGTAGCGTGCTTCCGGCACGGGCAGGCCCGGCGGAGCGAGGGAGGATCACATGCGGACACGCGCGGCGGTGGCGGTCGAGGCGGGAAAACCGCTGGAGATCATGGACGTCAACCTCGACGGACCGAAGGCGGGCGAAGTGCTGGTGGAGATCAAGGCCACCGGCATCTGCCACACCGACGAATTCACGCTCTCGGGCGCCGACCCCGAGGGGCTTTTCCCGGCGATCCTCGGCCACGAGGGCGCCGGCGTGGTGCTGGAGGTCGGCGAGGGCGTGACCAGCGTCCGCCCGGGCGACCACGTGATCCCGCTCTACACGCCCGAATGCCGCGAATGCGAGTACTGCCTCAACCCCAAGACCAACCTCTGCCAGGCGATCCGCACGACGCAAGGCCAGGGGCTGATGCCCGACGGCACCTGCCGGTTCTCCACCCTCGATGGCGAGCCGATCCTGCACTACATGGGCTGCTCGACCTTCTCCAACCACACGGTGCTGCCCGAGATCGCGCTGGCCAAGGTCCATCCCGACGCCCCCTTCGACAAGATCTGCTACATCGGCTGCGGCGTCACCACCGGCATCGGCGCGGTGATCAACACCGCCAAGGTCGAGATCGGCAGCCGCGCCATCGTCTTCGGCCTCGGCGGCATCGGCCTCAACGTCGTGCAGGGGCTGCGGCTCGCCGGCGCGGACCAGATCGTCGGCGTCGACCTCAACCCCGACCGCAAGGCCATGGCCGAGCGCTTCGGCATGACCGATTTCGTCAACCCGTCCGAGGTCGAGGGCGATCTCGTCCCCTACCTCGTCGACCTGACGAAGGGCGGCGCCGACTACACCTTCGACGCGACCGGCAATGTCGGCGTGATGCGCGCGGCGCTCGAATCGGCCCACAAGGGCTGGGGCGAAAGCGATCATCATCGGCGTCGCTCCGGCGGGCGCCGAGATCTCCACCCGTCCGTTCCAGCTCGTGACCGGCCGGGTCTGGCGCGGCACCGCGTTCGGCGGCGCGCGCGGCCGCACCGACGTGCCGAGAATCGTCGACTGGTACATGCAGGGCAAGATCGAGATCGACCCGATGATCACCCACACGTTGAGGCTCGAGGACATCAACAAGGGGTTCGACCTGATGCATGCCGGTGAAAGCATCCGCAGCGTCGTCGTCTACTGAACCTCGCCCACGCGAAGATACCGCCGTTCACCCCCGGAGAAACGCCATGCCGCGCACGACCCTTGCCGCCCTCCTGCTCGTGCTGCCCTCGCTCGGGGTCGCGCAGGAAACCCCCGACCGGACCGAAGCCGTCCGGGACGCCATCGCGCAGTTCGATTGCGAGGGGGGCGAGATCCGCATGCCGGGCGACACGGTCATCGCGATCGACGGCGCGATCTGCGCCGCCGGCCGCTATGACATCAAGCTCGATTCCAGCCTGATGATCCGGTCGCTCACCTACGCCGGCCCCGCCGGGACGAGCGAACCGCGCGTCGAAGGGCCGGGCGACGACGTCCCGCAGGAGGCGGTGACGCGGATCACGGCGATTCTGGGCACCCTGAACTGCACCATGGAAACCTCGGGCATCAAGGCGATCCCCGAGGGCGGCTTCCGTCTCGTCGGGGTCGAATGCCCCGACGGGCAGTTCGACATCGACCTGGACGCCAACCTTCAGGAAACCGGCCGCCGCCCCAGATGAGGCCGCGCGCACCCATCGGTGCCGGAAAGATCACGATTGCGGGCGCAACCCCCCGCCGCGTGCCGGCCTTCAGCTCTTGCGCCGCGTCATCCCCCGCGCCGGGTCGTAGCCCCACACCGCCGCCGCCAGGAACGCCACCGCCGCCAGAAGTACCCAGCCGAGCGCCGGCGCGTTGAGCCGCCCGTAGGCCGCGAACCGGATCAGCTCCACCGCATGGGTGAACGGATTGGCGGCGCAGATGTCGCGCAGAAGCGGCGAGGTCTCGGCCATCTTCCACAGCGGGTAGAGCGCCGACGACAAGAAGAACATCGGGAAGATCACGAAGTTCATCACCCCCGCGAAGTTCTCGAGCTGCGTCACCATGCTCGACAGCGCCAGGCCCAGCGCCCCCAGCATCAGCCCGGCCACCGCCAGCGCCGGCAGCAGCAGCACATAGCCCCAACCCGGCAGCACGATCCCGAACAGGCCCGCGATCGCGAGGAAGGCATAGACCTGCAGCACCGACACCGCCGTCCCCGCCAGCAGCTTGGCGAACAGCAGCCACCAGCGCGGCAGCGGCGCCGTCAGCAGAAGCCGCATCGCCCCCATCTCGCGGTCGTAGACCAGGCTCAGCGACGATTGCATCCCGTTGAACAGCAGCGTCATCCCGCACAAGCCCGGCACGATGTAGACCTCGTAGGTGATGTAGGTCTCGTAGGGCGGGATGATCGACAGGCCCAGCGCCGAGCGGAATCCGGCGGCAAAGACCAGCAGCCACACCAGCGGCCGCACCAGGGCCGCCAGGAACCGCCCCCGCTGCTGCAGGAACCGCCACGCCTCGCGCTCCACGATCGCCCACAGCGCGGTGAGATAGACCCGCGTCCTCACGCCCGCGCCCCGGTCATCGTCAGGAACACGTCGGTCAGCGGCGCCGCGCCCGCCACGTCGCCCGCCGTGGCGTCCGCCAGCACCCGGCCCCGGTGCAGCACCACCAGCCGGTCCTCGGGGCGTACCTCGTCGGTCAGGTGCGTGGCCCACAGCACCGTCAGGCCCTCGGCCGCAAGGTCGTGCACATGCGCCACGATCGCCGCCCGGCTCGCGGCGTCGAGGCCCACGCTCGGCTCGTCGAGCAACAGGACCCGGGGCCCGTGGACCAGCGCCCGCGCGATCTCGGTCCGCCGCCGGTGCCCGCCGTTGAGGTCGCGCACCCGCTCGCCCGCGCGCTCGCCCATGCCGAGCCGCTCCAGCGCCGCGCCGATCCGCGCCTCGGCGGCGCGCCCCGACAGCCCGTGCAGCGCCGCGAAATACCGCAGGTTGCGCCGCACGCTCAGGTCGAGGTCCAGCGTCGATTGCTGGAACACCACCCCCACCTCGGCCAGCGCCGCCAGCGGCGCGCGCGCAAGGTCGTGGCCCGCCACGAAGATCCGCCCCTCATCCGTGGTGAACAGCCGCGTCAGGAGCGCGAACAGCGTGCTCTTGCCCGCCCCGTTCGGCCCCAGCAGCGCACAGAAATCCCCCGGCGCCACCTCGAACGACACGTCGTCGAGCGCCTGGCGCGCCCGGTAGGCATGGGAGAGGTGCCGGATCCGCAATCCACCGCCGCCGCTCACGTCCCGGGTGTGCGCCATGCTCCTCCCCGAACCGACGGCGACCATTGGCGATCCCACCAGGACTCGAACCCGGAACCTGCTGATTAGAAGTCAGCTGCTCTATCCAGTTGAGCTATGGGACCGCTCGCCCCCCCGATTACCCGAGCCCCGCCCAGGCGTCCAGCATCGCTGCCGGACTCGGGAACGCAGAGCGCTCCGCAACCGTTTCCCCTTCTCACACGGGAGGACCACCATGAAGACATTCATCACATGCGCCGCGCTTGCCCTGATCGGCACGACCGCCAGCGCCCAGGACATGACATCGGCTCAGGCCACCCTGAAGGATCGCGACGGCGCCGAGATCGGCACCGCGACCCTCAGCGAAACCGCCAGCGGCCAGACCCTGATCGTGGTCGAGGCCGAGGGCCTTCCCGCCGGAATCCACGGCGTCCACGTCCACGAGGTCGGCGACTGCTCGGCCGACGACTTCACCTCGGCCGGCGGCCACCTCGCGGGCGACGCCGAGCACGGCGTGCGCGTCGCGGCCGGGCCGCATCCGGGCGACCTTCCCAACGCCCATGTGGGCGACGACGGCGTTCTGGCGATGGAGGCCTTCAACGAGCGCCTGCCGCTCACCGACGATCTGGTGTTCGACGACGACGGCGCGGCGGTGGTGATCCACGCCGGCGCCGACGATTACGAGAGCCAGCCCTCGGGCGACGCCGGCGACCGCCTCGCCTGCGGAATCATCGAGCGCGACTGACCGCGCGAGGATTGCGGGCCGGCTCCGGCCGGTCCGCGCCACGATGGCCCGGACTGGGCGGCGCGCCCCCGATGGTCTCGAAAAATGTCGGCTAGTGCGTCCAGGAGCCGCGCCGGTCGGTGGCGAAGTTCTCGCCATAGCCCCGCGCGCGCACGTTCGCCCGGCGCTTCTTCGGATCCAGAACCACCGCGTCGATGCCGTGCTGCTCGGCATAGGCCAGCGCCGCGTCCTTGCTGTCGAACGTCAGCCGCACCTGCGCCTGCGTGTCGCTCGAACTGGTCCACCCCATCAGCGGGTCGATCTCGCGCGCGCTGTCGGCCACGTGCTCCAGCACCCATCGGCGGGTTCGCGCCGTGCCCGAGGTCATCGCATTCTTCGCAGGCTGATAGATGCGGGCGCGCATGATGAGGCCTCTGTGCCGTTGGTCCTGATCTGTATCCGGAAAATCGCCCCCGATGGCAAGCCGCGGCCGGGGTAAAACCGGCCGCCGGGCAATACGCGAGGGAGCGAGGGGTGGGGTGGATGTGCGTGTCGCCCGGCAGCCGGAACTGCTGCTTGCGACTCGACCCTAGAACGCGGGTGGCGGCGTTTGCAAGGATTAATTTCGCCTTAAAGTTGAAAATCTTTCGCGCCCGCGCCGCCTGTGACAGACTGGCTGTTCCGGCGTCTTGATGACCGCCCGTCCGGCCCCAAGTCAGCCTCTGACACCGCAGGAAAAACGCCCATGTCGATGCCCATGCTGAACGCCCCCTCGCCCGAGGCCCGCAGCCGCCCCAAGCTCGAAGGCGGCAAGCGATTCCGGATGCAGACCGACTTCCAGCCCGCCGGCGACCAGCCCACCGCGATCGCCGAACTGGCGCAGGGCGTGACCGAGGGCGAGCGCAACCAGGTCCTGCTCGGCGCCACCGGCACCGGCAAGACCTACACCATGGCCAAGGTCATCGAGGAGACCCAGCGCCCGGCCATCATCCTCGCCCCCAACAAGACCCTCGCGGCGCAACTCTACGGCGAATTCAAGGGCTTCTTCCCCGACAACTCGGTCGAGTACTTCGTCAGCTTCTACGACTACTACCAGCCCGAGGCCTACGTGCCGCGCTCGGACACCTACATTGAGAAGGAATCGCAGATAAACGAGCAGATCGACCGGATGCGCCACTCCGCCACCCGCGCCCTGCTCGAACGCGACGACGTGATCATCGTCGCCTCGGTCTCCTGCATCTACGGCATCGGCTCGGTGGAGACCTATTCCGCCATGACCCAGGATCTCGTCGCCGGAAAGCACTACGACCAGCGGCAGGTGATGTCCGACCTCGTCGCCCAGCAATACCGCCGCAACGACCAGGGGTTCCAGCGCGGCTCGTTCCGCGTCCGCGGCGACAGCCTCGAACTCTGGCCCGCCCACCTGGAGGATCGCGCCTGGCGCTTCTCCTTCTTCGGCGAGGAGCTCGAATTGATCACCGAGTTCGACCCCCTCACCGGCGCCAGAACCGGCAGCTTCGACAAGATCCGGGTCTACGCCAATTCCCACTACGTCACGCCCAAGCCGACGCTCAAGCAGGCCATCGTCAACATCAGGAAGGAGCTGAAACAGCGCCTCGACCAGCTCGTCAACGAGGGCAAGCTGCTGGAGGCCCAGCGCCTGGAACAGCGCACCAACTTCGACATCGAGATGCTGGAGGCCACCGGCGTCTGCAACGGCATCGAGAACTATTCGCGCTACCTCACCGGCCGCGCCCCCGGCGAGCCGCCCCCCACCCTCTTCGAGTTCATCCCCGACAACGCCATCGTCTTCGCCGACGAAAGCCACGTCTCGGTCCCGCAGATCGGCGGCATGTACAAGGGCGACTACCGCCGCAAGTTCACCCTGGCCGAGCACGGCTTCCGCCTGCCCTCCTGCATGGACAACCGCCCCCTCAAGTTCGAGGAGTGGGACGCGATGCGCCCGCAATCGGTGTTCGTCTCCGCCACCCCCGCGTCGTGGGAGCTCGAACAGGCCGGCGGCGTCTTCACCGAACAGGTGATCCGCCCCACCGGCCTCCTCGATCCCATCATCGAGATCCGCCCGGTCTCCACCCAGGTCGACGACGTCATGGACGAGATCCGCCAGGTCTCCGCCAAGGGCTTCCGCACCCTCGTCACCACGCTCACCAAGCGCATGGCCGAGGACCTGACCGAGTACCTGCACGAGCAAGGCATCAAGGTGCGCTACATGCATTCCGACATCGACACGCTCGAGCGCATCGAGATCCTGCGCGACCTGCGTCTCGGCGCCTTCGACGTCCTCGTCGGCATCAACCTGTTGCGCGAGGGGCTCGACATCCCCGAATGCGGCCTCGTCGCGATCCTCGATGCCGACAAGGAGGGGTTCCTGCGCTCCGAGACCTCTCTGATCCAGACCATCGGCCGCGCCGCGCGCAACGCCGAGGGCCGCGTCATCATGTACGCCGACCGCATCACCGGCTCGATGGAGCGCGCCATGCGCGAGACCGACCGCCGCCGCGAGAAGCAGGCCGCCTACAACGAGGAGCACGGCATCACCCCCGCGACGATCCGCAAGAACGTCGACGACATCCTCTCCGGCCTCTACAAGGGCGACGTCGACATGAACCGCGTCACCGCGAAGATCGACAAGCCCCTGCACGGCGCCAACCTCGCCGCCGTCCTCGACGGCCTGCGCACCGACATGCGCAAGGCGGCGGAAAACCTGGAGTTCGAGGAAGCCGCGCGGCTCCGCGACGAGGTCAAGCGGCTGGAGGCGGTGGACCTCGCGGTCTCCGACGACCCGCTGGCGCGCCAGCAGGCGGTGGAGAAGGCGAGCGAGGCGGCGGTCAAGGGGAGTGGTAGGTCAACAGCGGGGCGCGGCGGGCAGAGGGGCGGGAACGTGAAGCGGCGGAAGCGGTAGCGTCGCTTGCATCGCCGGGATAGATTGGTCCGCATGAACGCGAACTTGCACGACCTGATCGACCACGCCGAGGCGAGCCTCGGCCCAGCCGATCGCGACAAGCTCGCGACTTTGCTTGAATCCTTCCTCGCCGCTCACGAAGGCGAGGAGCCATTCACCGAGGAAGAGCGCGCCCGGCTCGCCGCCGAGCCGGGCGCGCCAGCGAAATCGGCCGAAGTCGCCGCCTTCTTTGCCCGGCGTGGCTAGGCCGAGACGAGACATAGCACGAGGCGGCCAACAGTTGGACGTTCGGGCTAAAATGCAGCGCTATGCGAAATATGAGTTTGTGAGCTGATGGCGACCGAAAACTTTGACGCGCAGTTCTTTTTCTACCTAGACCATATCGCCCCACACTTGGACGTATATGAACAAACAGTTTATCTTTACTTGCTCGGCAAAGCATTGAGTGCAGATCAGGACGTCGTAGTGCAGTCAATAAAATCCGGAAGGCTGCAAATGGGCTTTGGCGCGGGCGATAACTTAAAACCAATGTCTGAAACGTCTGCGACCAAAAGGGTTCGTAGCCTGCAAGATAAGGGCCTGATTGAGGTTCTTGGAGCGGAGCGTGCGGGCACCCGTTTCAGAGTCACAATGCCCTTCGCCGCCGAAGCATTCCAGCCACAAGAAGTGCCAGACTTTCTAAGACCGCTTGAAGTCGTCGACTTCTTCCAAGAGCCTGAGGGTAGAGTTGCGATACTCGAAAGAGAGGATTGGAAATGCTTCTACTGCGGCGTAAAGCTGGATAGCGCAAATCACGTGATGGAGCACGTCGTCTCGCGCCCTGCCGGCCGCAACACTTGCGATAACATCGTTGCTTCCTGCCGGAGCTGTAATAACAAGAAAGGAGACATCGAAGCCGACGACTTCCTGCGAATGCTGTATAGGAGCGGGATCTTGAGCCAACCTGAGCTAACCGATGCGGTGGAGAAGCTCAGAGAGCTCAAGGCTGGCAAACTGATTCCTGTCTTGCCTTCGAGAATAACGCGAAGCGAGAACTAATCCTCACGACTCTCTACCTCACCCCTTGGCCCGGGCGACCAGCCCGGGCCGCGCCCGACCCTCCCCCCGGGAGGGCGCCTTGGCGATGTCGCCCGCCGCCCCGCCGTCGTCCGGGCTTTCGCGATAAACCGCCCGGCCACGACCGCCCCACCAGCGCCCACCCAAGGCTCGGCCGCGTCCCTCCGCACCCCCGACCCGCCCGGCCCGCACCCGTCCGGCGCGTTGCGCGTTCTCGCCTGAGACAATCCACTGGACTGTCTCCGAGACGGCTCGAACCCCTCCCCCCGGGAGGGCGCCTTGGCGATGTCGCCCGCCGCCCCGCCGTCGTCCGGGCTTTCGCGATAAACCGCCCGGCCACACCCGCCCCACCAGCGCCCGCCCAAGGCTCGGCCGCGTCCCTCCGCACCCATGGCCCGCGCCCGGGCCGCGCCCGTGCCCGGGGCTCCGCCCGTCCTCGCCTGAAACGGTCCACCGGACCGTTTCCGGGGCGGCTCGGACCCCCCTTAAGATCCGGCCTCGAAATTTGAGGGAAGTTTAATATGGGGGGGTAAAATTTTGCAGGAAATTGCAAATCTCGCGCCGGATTGCCCCCGGCGCCCCTCTCGAAATCGTGCGGCGCCGGTCACGAATTTCCGTTGCGCGACTCGCGCAGCAGCCTCATATGCCGCGCATCCAGGGGCGTGAGGCTCCGTCCCGGAGGCCGCAAGGAGTGGTCCCCAGGGCATCCCCTCGACATCGGACACCGCCCATGCGCGCCCTTCTCGCCGCTGCCTTCCTTGCGATCGCCACGCCCGTTCTTGCCGACGAAACAACGGGTTACGTCGCCACGTTCGACGCGGCAACCCGCACCCTCGTCCTCGCCGACCGGACCCGGTGGATCTTGCCCGCCGACTTCGCCATGCCCGAGACGCTGGAACCGGGCGAGCGCGTGCGCATTGCCTACCGCTCGGACGCCGACAACGGCTGGAAGACCATCCACGCCATCACCCGCGTCGCCGGCTGAGTCGAGCCCCGGGCACTCGCGGGACTTGCCGGCGCGGCGTCTTTGACCGAAAATCCGTTCCATGTCAGAGCGTTCCGACCCGTTCCGCCCGCCAGATGACGAAGCACGCACCCTCGCCCGCGAGCTGATGGCGGGCGCGGACCATGCCGCGCTGGCCGTCACGCACAAGGGCGCGCCCTTCGTCACGCGCGTCGCTTTCGGCCTGTCCGCGAGCGGCGCGCCCCTGAGCCTGATCTCCGACCTGGCGCCGCACACCGGGGCCCTGCGCGCCGATCCCGCGGCCGCCCTCCTGCTCGGCGAGCCCGGCCCGAGGGGCGATCCGCTGATCCATCCGCGCCTGACCCTCATCGCCCGCGCCCGGTTCGTCGCCAAGACGAACTGTCGCGAGACTTGGCTGGCAAGACATCCGAAGGCCAGGCTCTACGTGGATTTCACCGACTTCCACTTCGTCGAATTCGACGTGAGCGAAGGGCATCTGAACGGTGGATTCGGTCGCGCCTACCGACTTTCCTCCAGCGACATGAGCCCGAAGGCCTGAAAGGACCGGACCGGAACACACTTGCCAGAGGCACCACTCTCGCGTCTTTTCAGACGCGGGAGGTCGCCCTATGCGTGCACTGCTCTTCGTCCTTGTCGTAGCCGCCCCGCCGGCCGGTGCCGGCGCCTGGCCCCGCGGTGAGGGCCAGAGCTTCGTGTCCCTCAGATACGCCGCGACGGCTGACAGGACCGCCATCGAGGCAAGCGTCGCGGGCCTCGGCACGCTTGATGCGCTCACCCGGTCCACCCTCTACGCCGAGCACGGCCTGACGCCGCAATTCACGGTGGGGGTGGACTTCACCATGTCCCACGAGGCCGAGATCTGGACGGGCCTGATGTTCCTGCGCCGCTCGTTCGCGTTCGGCGGGCCGAATGTCTGGGCGGTGGAGATCGCCGCGGGCCAGCGCACGCTTTTCGACGACGAAGTCGAACGGATCCTGCGCCCGAGCCTGCAATGGGGACGCGGCGCCGCGTGGGGATGGCTCTCGGCCGAAGCCTACGCCGAAATGCGCAGCGAGAGCGACCAGCCCGCCTGGAAGCTCGATACGACGGCGGGATGGAACCAGTCGGACAGCGCATCCTGGGTGGCGCAGGTCCAGACCGCCGCCTATCCGGGCGCCGACATCACGGTGCGGCTGGCGCCTTCCTACGTCCGCCGGCTGAGCGAGCGGATGCGGGTCGAGCTCGGCGTGCTGGCGGACCTGACGGGGCGCGAAGACGTGGGCGTCACGCTCGGCACCTGGCTGGACTTCTAGCTCGTGAACTCCCCCGCCACGTCGTAGAGCACCGGCTCGAAACTGCGGCAGAGCTGCTGGATCCGGCGGTTGCGCTCGCGCATCTCGGTGGTCCGCAGCATCGCCAGGAAGTCCTCGCGCCGACGCCAGTGCGAGATGTTGGCGATCCGTGTCTGAGCATCGTTGACGTGCAGCCGCGCCGAGATGAAGCCGGGCTGGCGCGAGATGAAGGCGCTGTAGGCCTCCCGCAATTCGTCGAGCATGTCGTCGCAGGTGCCAGGATTGACCTCGAACGTGGTGATGACAGTCTGCGTCTGCTCCATCGCCGTCTCCTCAGTCAAAAATTGCCCGCGCAATGGCCAGCACGATCGCGGCGCCGATCGCCGCCACGATCAGCACGACGATCAGGCCGCCGGCCGCCAGGATGCCGACGCCCAGCGCCGCCAGGATGAACGGCAGCGCGACCGCTCCCGCCACACCGAGCGCCATGTAGCGCACGCGGTTGCGACCCGCGATCGTCCCGGCGATCCAGCCCGCGAGGAGGCCGACGATAACGAGCAAAATCAGGCTGACCGCGCCGAGCGTGTCGAGGAACGCCTCCATCAGCTTTCCCCGGGCTTGACGACCGTCAGACCGAGCAGCCTCCAGTTCTGCATGCCGCCGCGGTAGTACATGATGCGGTCAACGGGGTATCCCGCCTCGACCATGTTGCGGATCGCGGTAGGAGACTGCCCGCACCACAGCCCGTTGCAGAAGAGCACGACGCGTTGAGCATTGGTGCAGTCCCAGCCCTCGAAGTCGGCCTCGCAGCCGAGCTCGGCCAGGCGGTCGACGACCTGGGTGTAGGGAAGGTGCACGGCTCCGGGGATCGTGCCGCGCTGGAACCAGTCATAGGTCCGACTGTCGAGCACTGTCACCTCGGGGTCCTGCAGCGCGTCCAGCACCTCGAGTTCGCCGACCGTCGTGACGCCCTCGGCCGGTGTCATCGGCTGGATGCAGAACGGCGGACAGGGACGCGAGGTGCGCGCCCATTCAGGCTCGACCACGGCGTCGTTGTCCTGATCGCGTTCGATCATGACGGGGCCGTTCGACGTCTCGACCTCGATCGATGGCGTGTCCGGCCGGATCATCACAGGCTCGGCGCCGGCGCCCGAAGCCGCAAGGACGAAAATGAATACCAGTGTCTTTCGCATCGATCACAACCTCCCAGGAGAACGCCCCGAGGCTACGCCGACGCCGCGTCATCGACAACAGGATGATTGACGCGCAAACGCTCAGGCCAGAGGCTGCGCCTCGGCCATGATGCGCACCCCGTTGATCCGCCAGGCGCCATCAAGCTCGATCATCTCGTATTCGAGGATGTGCAGCACCCCGCTGGCGTCGGTGACCATCACCGTCTGCAGCAGCCGCCCGCCCCGCTCCTCCTGTCCGAGAAACCGCAGCTCCGCCGGACGCCAGACCATCGGATATCCCTGCCGCACCATGCGGCCGAACACCTCGGGGGAGCCGAAGAGAGTGCGGATCGCGGGCGAGGCGTAGGTGAACGCCGTCGCGACATCATTGGCGATGAAGGCGTCGGTCTGTTGCCGGATCACGTCCTCGACCGGGCCGGCTTCGGCAGCGGTGACGGACGCGGCGGCGGCGAGTCCGAGCGTCAGATGCATGGCACGCCACATGGGGAACCTCCTTTGCCATCTGTCTGGAGTATACATCCTCGCTCGGCTTCTGGATCAAACTTGACGCGGCGCGCCTCTTTGCCACAGGTCGTGGGGACGCGGCCGACGACAGCGTCATCGCCTGTCGACCGGAGGCCGGTGATCACGGCGGGACCGCTGCGCCGGATTGCCGGCGCTCACGACGAGGGGCCCGCAAGAGATCATGGATCCGGGGAGCCGAACGGGCTTCGTCGGCCGCATGGTACGCGTCCGGCCGGGCGAGGCCCGGCCACCTTGATGCGCGTCAATGTGGCCGGAACCGATTGACGGCAGAGTCGCGGCCTCAGCGGGGAGCGTTCATGGCTGTCGCCATCTTTCGGACCGAGGCCATCACCAAGATCTACGACACCGGCGATGTGAAGGTTCACGCGCTGGCCGGGGTCGACCTGACCCTCTACGAGGGCGAGTTCACCGTCCTTCTCGGGCCATCGGGGAGCGGCAAGTCCACGCTCCTGAACATTCTTGGCGGACTCGACCGCGCCACCAGCGGCCGGGTCTGGTTCCGTGACATCGAGCTCACGCGCCTTCCCGATCGCGGCCTGACCCGGTTTCGCCGCGACCATGTCGGTTTCGTCTTCCAGTTCTACAACCTGGTGCCAAGCCTGACGGCGCGCGAAAACGTGCAGCTCGTCACCGACGTCGCCCCCGACCCGATGCCCCCCGAGGAGGCGCTGGGGCTGGTGGGCCTCGGCCACCGGCTCGACCACTTCCCGGCGGCGCTGTCGGGCGGCGAGCAGCAGCGGGTGGCGATCGCGCGCGCCATCGCCAAGCGACCCGACGTGCTGCTCTGCGACGAGCCGACGGGGGCGCTCGACAGCAAGACCGGGGTCCAGGTTCTCGAGGCGCTCCAGGGCATCAACGACCGCTTCGGCACCACCACGGCGGTCATCACCCACAACGCCGCGATCCGGAAGATGGCGCACCGGGTCATCCGCTTTCAGGACGGCGCGATCGCCGAGACCGAGGTCAACACGACGCGCATCACGCCGGCGGAGATAAGCTGGTGATGCGGGCGCTCGACCGGAAGCTCCTGCGGGATTTCCGCCGTCTCTGGGCGCAGGCGCTGGCGATCGCGCTGGTGCTCGCCTGCGGGGTGGCGGTGATCCTGATGTCCTTCGGCATGTCCACGGCGCTCGACGAGACGCGCGCGGCCTATTACGAGCGCAACCGTTTCGCGCATGTCTTCGCGCAGGCGCGGCGCGCGCCCCTGACCCTGCTCCCCGAGATCGAGGCGATCCCGGGCGTCGCCGCGGCCGAGACGCGGATCACGTCCCACGCCATCCTCGACCTGCCGGGGCGGGTGAAACCGGCGGTCGGGCGCATCCTGTCGCTGCCCGAAGCGGGTCTGCCGCGACTCAATGTCCCGATATTGCGCAGCGGCAGCTGGCCCGGATCCGACAGCACCGACGCCGTCGTCGTGAACGAGCCCTTCGCGCAGGCCAACGGCTACCGCATCGGCGACGGCTTCTGGGCCAACCTCGACGGGCACAGGCGGTGGCTCACGATCACCGGGACCGCGCTGTCGCCGGAATTCATCTACACGATCGGGCCGGGCGCGCTCATGCCCGACAACGAGGGCTACGGCATCCTCTGGATGCCCGCGCAGAGCGCCGCCGCGACGTTCGACATGACCGGCGCCTTCAACGACCTGTCGCTGAGCCTGCGCAAGGACGCCCGCCCGGAGCCCGTTCTGGAGGCCGTGGACGACCTGCTCCGCCCATTCGGCGGCCTTGGCGCCCACGGCCGCGACCTGCAGGTCTCGAACGCCTTTCTCGATGCGGAGATCACGCAGCTGAAGGCGCTGGCCTACATCCTGCCGCCAGTGTTTCTGGGCATCACCGTCTTTCTGGTGAACATGGTGATCGGCCGGATCATCGCGCTGGAGCGCAGCCAGATCGGCCTGCTCAAGGCCATCGGCTACAGCGACGCGGAGGTCAGCCTGCACTACATCCTGCTGGCGGCGCTGATCGCGGCCGCCGGAGTCGGCATCGGCTGGGCCGGCGGGAGCTGGCTCGCGCGGGCGCTGGCGCGGATCTATGCCGAGTTCTACGAGTTTCCCTACCTCATCTACCGGATGCCGCTGGAAACCTATCTGGTCTCGGGTCTGCTGGGGTTTGCCGCCGCGGTCACCGGCGCAGTGCAGAGCGCGCTGGCCGCTGCCCGGATGGCGCCGGCGGTGGCCATGTCGCCGCCCGCCCCGCCGCGGTTCCGCACGACGATCGTGGACCGAATCCTGCGCGCGTTGCGCCTGTCGCAGCCGACCATGATGATCCTGCGCGACATCCTGCGCTGGCCGCTGCGCGCGGCGTTCTCGGCGCTGGGGCTGGCCTTGGCGACGTCCGTCCTCGTGGCCGCCAATTTCTTCGACGATGCCTTCGACGAGATGGTCGACGTGGCGTTCTACCAGTCGAACCGGCAGGACGCGATGCTGCTGTTTTCGGCTGACATGCCGCTGACGGCGCTCGAAGAGGTCCGCCGTCTGCCCGGTGTCCTGCAGGCCGAACCCCAGCAATTTCACGCGGCGATCCTGCGAAACGGGCATCGCAGCAAGCGCGTCTCGGTGGAGGCCCGCCTGCCGGGCGCCGACCTCAGCCGGGTCGTCGACGCGCAGGGCACCGTCCTGACGCCCCGGCCGGGCACGATCCTGCTGGCAAGCCGGCTTGCCGGACAGCTCGACCTGGCGGCCGGCGACGCGGTCACGGTCGAGTTCCTGGGCGGACGCCGCGAAACCGTCACCCTGCCGGTCGGCGGGATCTCGCAGCAGCTCATCGGAATCGGCGCCTATCTGGACCTCGAGACCGCCGACGCGCTCTTCCGCCGCTCGCCGCGCACCTCCGTCGTGAACGTCACGCTCGACCAGAACGAGGTCGAGGCGTTTCAGCGCGCGATCAAGGACATCCCCAGGCTCAGCGGGTCGATCTTCATGACCGAGAACCTGCAGTCCTTCACCGAGACGATCGACCAGAACCAGTCGGTGATGATTTCGGTCTACGCGACGCTCGGGCTCGTGATCACCGTCGGCGTCGCCTACAATGCGGCGCGGGTGCAGCTTTCGGAGCGGGCGCGCGAGCTGGCGAGCCTGCGCATTCTCGGCTTCGGGCGCGGCGAGGTCGCCTATATCCTGATCGGCGAAGTGATGTTGCTGGCGCTGCTGGCGCAACCACTGGGATGGTGGATCGGCGCGATGATCGCGCGCCTGATGACGCGGCAATTCTCGAGCGATCTGTACGTCATCCCGCTGGTTCTCGAACCCTCGACCTTCACCTATGCCAGCCTGGTCGTGCTGGCAGCGACGGCGGGGTCGCTGCTGCTGGTCCGCCGCCGGCTCGACCGCCTCGACCTCGTCGCCGTCATGAAGACAAGGGAATGATACGATGAAGTTTAGACCCCGCCTGCTGCTTGGCCTCGCGCTGCTCGCCGCGCTCGTGTGGGCGCTGATCGCGGTGACGTTCCGCACCGACCCGCTGCCAGTGGACCTGCACGTGGTGGCCCGGTCTGCGATGATGAACACGATCGACGCCGACGGCGTGACCCGGATCCGCAATGTCTACGAGGTCTCGTCGCCGATTTCCGGCACTGCGCTGCGGGCGCCGGTCGAGGTCGGGGACGAGGTCGCGGGGGGCGAGACGCTCGTCGCCATCGTCCAGCCCGGCGCGCCGGAGCTGCTGGACACGAGAAGCCGGGTCCAGGCCGAAGCCGGGGTGCGCGAGGCCGAGGCCGCGTTCCATGTTGCCGAAAGCGACCTGCGCAAGGCCGAGGAGGACCTGGCCTATGCCCAGTCGCAATACGACCGCGCCCTGCGGCTGACCGAGACTGGCACCGCATCGCTGACCCGGCTGGAAGATGCCGGCCAGCGGCGCGCCATAGCCGAAGCGGCGCGCGACGCCGCGAAGTCGCGGCTCGAGATGGCCACGGGGTCGGTCGACCGGGCGCAGGCGGCGCTGATGGCGCCAACGAACGGCGCCGAGGAGGACGGCAGTTGCTGCATCCGCCTGACCGCGCCGACCGACGGAGTCGTGCTCGACCTCGACATGGTCAGCGAGCGGCCGGTCATGGCGGGCACGCGGCTACTCTCGATCGGCGATCCGCAGGACCTCCAGATCGTGGCCGATCTGCTGTCGAGAGACGCCGTGCGTCTGGCCCCGGGGGCGCGCGCGCTCGTGGAGAGGTGGGGTGGTCCGCAGGCCCTCGATGCGCGTCTGGTCCGGATCGAGCCCGCCGCCCGCACCAAGGTCTCGGCGCTCGGCATCGAGGAACAGCGGGTCGACGCGATCTTCGACCTCGTCTCGGCGCCCGAAGCGCGCCCCGGCCTCGGCCACGGCTTTTCGGTGTTTCTGCGAATCGTCGAATGGGAGACCGAGGATGTTCTGCAGGTCCCGCTCAGCGCCCTTTTCCGACAGGGCGACGCGTGGGCTCTCTTCGTGCAGGAGGGCGGCATGGCGGAGCTGCGGACCGTGGAGGTGGGGCGGCGGAATGCGCAGATGGCCGAGATCCTGTCGGGTCTGGACGCGGGGACGCCGGTCATCATGCACCCCAACGACAGGATCGCCGACGGTGTGCCGGTCGTCGACCGCGAGGCGCTCTGATCGCCCGCCTTTGGGGTTCGCCTTTTCGCGCGGCTCCGCTAAGTCCGGCCGCGAGGCCAAGCCATGGGGTACGTCATGCTGGAAGATCCGCTTTTCATCGTCGTCGCCGTCGCGACCCTGGGCGTGGCCGTGATCCTGCTGATCGGGATCGGCGGTTTCGCCCGCGGTGGCGAGTTCAACCGCAAGCACGCCAACCGCATCATGCGATGGCGCATCATCGCGCAGGCGATCGCCGTGGTGCTGATCCTGCTCTTCGTCTACTTCCGCCGGATGGGGTGAACATGGTCGTCCTGAACAAGATCTACACGCGCACCGGTGATACGGGCGAAACCGCGCTCGGCGACGGCACGCGCGTGCCCAAGACCGCCACACGGGTCGCCGCCTACGGCACGGTGGACGAGGCCAACTCGACGGTCGGCATGGCCCGTCTGCATGCCGGTGCGGACGCCGACGCCGCGTTGATGCGCATCCAGAACGACCTCTTCGATCTTGGCGCCGATCTCTGCCGCCCGGATCCCGGCGACGATGCGGCGGCCGAGTATCCGCCCTTGCGGATGGTGGCCGCGCAGGCCGAGCGGCTGGAGACCGAGATCGATGCGATGAACGCGCGCCTCACGCCGCTGCGCTCGTTCGTCCTGCCGGGCGGATCGCCCCTGGCCGCGCATCTTCACCTGTGCCGCACCGTGACGCGCCGTGCCGAACGGCTGGTGGTGGACCTCGCGGCGGGCGAAGAGATCAACGGCCATGCTCTGACCTACCTCAACCGCCTGAGCGACTGGTTCTTCGTGGCCGCCCGCATCGCCAACGACGACGGCCGGGCCGACGTGCTCTGGACACCGGGCGCCAACCGCTGAGCGGGCCCTTCACCGCGCGCAACGCGGCGTCGTGACAGTGCGAAGCGGCGATTTCGGCCTGTTGCCCTGCGCCGCGAGCCGTTAAACCGCGATGCTAAGGAGACAAGGGAGTTACGCCATGAAGGTCCTCGTGCCCGTCAAGCGCGTGATCGACTATAATGTGAAAGTCCGCGTGAAATCGGATGGTAGCGGTGTCGATCTCGCCAACGTCAAGATGTCGATGAACCCCTTCGACGAGATCGCCGTCGAAGAGGCGATCCGGCTCAAGGAAGCCGGCAAGGCCGATGAGGTCATCGTCGTGTCCATCGGGGTCAAGCAATCGCAGGAGACGCTGCGGACCGCGCTCGCCATGGGGGCCGATCGCGCAATCCTGATCGTCGCCGCCGACGACGTCCACAACGACATCGAGCCGCTGGCCGTCGCGAAACTGCTCAAGGCAGTCGTCGACGAAGAACAGCCCGGACTCGTCATCGCCGGCAAGCAGGCGATCGACAACGACATGAACGCGACGGGACAGATGCTCTCGGCGCTGCTTGGCTGGAGCCAGGCGACGTTCGCCAACAAGCTCGACGTTGAGGGCGACCACGCCACCGTCGCGCGCGAGGTGGATGGCGGTCTGCAGACGATCAAGGTCAAGATGCCCGCAATCATCACCACCGACCTGCGCCTCAACGAGCCACGCTATGCATCGCTGCCCAACATCATGAAGGCCAAGAAGAAGCCGCTCGATGAAAAGACGCCGGCCGATTACGGCGTCGATGTCACGCCGCGGCTGAAGGTGGTCAAGACCGCCGAGCCGGCCGAACGAAAGGCCGGGGTCAAGGTCGCTTCGGTGGACGAACTGGTCGACAAACTCAAGAACGAAGCGGGGGTGCTCTGATGGCGGTTCTTCTTCTGGCGGAAGTCACCGACGGCGAACTGGGCGTCGATGCGACAGCCAAGGCACTCACCGCCGCCAAGCAGCTCGGCGAGGTCACGATCCTGTGCTGCGGCGCCAGTTGCAGCGGTGCGGCGGAAAAGGCGGCGGGTCTCGAGGGCGTGTCCAAGGTGCTCTGCGCCGAACACGCGCTCTATGGCCACCGCCTGGCCGAGCCCGCGGCGGCGCTGATCGCGTCGTTGGCGGAGGGCTATGACCATATCGTCGCGCCCGCCACGACCGACGCCAAGAACATCATGCCGCGCGTCGCGGCGCTGCTCGATGTGATGATCCTGACGGACGTCTCCGGCATCGTGGACGCCGACACGTTCGAGCGGCCGATCTACGCCGGCAACGCGATCCAGACCGTCAGCTCGTCGGATGCCAGGAAGGTCATGACGATCCGCACCTCGACCTACGAGGCCGCAGGAACGGGCGGCTCGGCACCGATCGAGTCGATCGATGCCGCCGACGATCCGGCGCTGAGCGAGTGGGTTTCGGACAAGGTCGCCGAGAGCGACCGGCCCGAACTGACATCGGCCGGCCGTGTGGTCTCGGGCGGTCGCGGGGTCGGATCGGAAGAGAACTTCCACCTGGTCGAGCAACTGGCCGACAAGCTCGGCGCCGCCGTCGGCGCCAGCCGCGCCGCCGTCGATTCGGGTTACGCGCCCAACGACTGGCAGGTGGGTCAGACGGGCAAGGTCGTGGCGCCGGAGCTGTACGTGGCGCTCGGCATCTCCGGCGCGATCCAGCACCTGGCGGGCATGAAGGACAGCAAGGTCATCGTCGCGATCAACAAGGACGAGGACGCGCCGATCTTCCAGGTGGCCGATTACGGGCTTGTGGCGGACCTCTTCCAGGCCGTGCCGGAACTGATCGAGAAGATCTGAGACCGATCCGGCGGGCCTGCACAAGGCCCGCCGACCTCACGTCAGAGGAAGTTCGGCAGCCGCTCCGCCAGCTTTCTTGCGACGGCTTCGTGCATGGCCGGCCCGGGAAGCCCCTCGGCAGCAAGCTGTTGCATGGGGGGGAAGACCATGCCCTCTGCCCCGGATTCCGCAAAGGGCCTGTCCGAGACGACTTCCACTATTTCGAGCACGTCCTCGCGCAGCACATCGAGCATGTCGCGATCGATGAAGAGCGAATCGGAGCCGCGCACCCGGTCGCACGGATCTTCGGGCCGCCGGTCGGACATCCACAGGAGCACGCAGCGCCCGCCGATGACACGCACGAGCCGGTGCATGCGGGCAAGCCAGGCTTCGCGCAGTTCCTCGCGCACCAGATCGAAGGCCTCGGGCGATGTCCGCTCGAGCGTGTCGAGCAGATGACGGGTGAAGCTGATCTCGGCGAAGTCCACGGTCGGATAGATCGCCCGCAACTTGGCCGACGCCTTCACGAAGCGGTCGTTGCGGCGCGGATGCACGGTATAGAACCGGTTCGACATGTTCTGCGCGCCGGTCAGCTGAATCACCGTGAGCGCCGAGGTGGAGCAGATCTGCTGCACGACCTCGTCCCCGGCAAAGACGTCGATCCCCGAATTCACGCAGCCGAGGTTGATGCACGTCCGGTCCAGCGCGCGTTCCACCTGCTCGGTAAAGGGATCTTCGACGAACTTGCCGTAGGTTTCGGTCCCCCCGATCACCGCGATGCTGCGATGATCCGGCTGCTTTGCCGGCCCCCGAAACAGGACCTTGGACGCGCCATACCGGCACGGCTGATAATCGAGGCTACCCTCGATCAATGGATCATAAGCCATCACACCACACAAAATTCAACTCACCCGGGATAAGCTATGACGCAGCTGCGTTACGCAGATGCTAAGGTGCAAATTCGAACGATTGCGGGGCCCGGACACGCTTCCTATAAGTCGCCGGAGAGGCCGAAGGGGAGCAGGATGGAAATCAAGACGGTGGGCATCGTCGGCGCAGGCCAGATGGGCAACGGGATCGCCCATGTCTTTTCTCTGGCCGGCTACGACGTTCTGATGACCGACATCAGTCAGGACGCGCTGGACGCGGCCCGCGCCACCATCCAGCGCAATCTGGATCGGCAGGCCGCGCGCGGGAAGATCACCGAGGATGAGCGCGACACGGCGATGAGCCGGATCAGTTCCACCCTCACGCTGGCCGACCTGGGGCAGACCGACCTGATCATCGAGGCCGCGACCGAGCGCGAAATGGTCAAGCAGGCGATCTTCGAGGATCTGGTGCCGCACCTGTTGCCGCACACCATCCTGACGTCGAACACCTCATCGATCTCGATCACGCGTCTCGCCAGCCGCACCGACCGACCCGAAAAGTTCATGGGCTTCCATTTCATGAACCCCGTCCCGGTGATGCAGCTGGTGGAGCTGATCCGCGGCATCGCCACCGACGAGCCGACCTACCGGACCATGCTCGGCGTCGTGGAGCGGCTGGGCAAGACCGCGGCAAGCGCCGAGGATTTCCCGGCCTTCATCGTCAACCGGATCCTGATGCCGATGATCAACGAGGCGGTCTACACGCTTTACGAGGGTGTGGGGAACGTCGCGTCGATCGACAGCGCGATGAAGCTCGGGACGAACCACCCGATGGGGCCGCTGGAGCTGGCCGACTTCATCGGGCTCGACACCTGTCTCGCGATCATGAATGTACTGCACGACGGCCTGGCGGACACCAAGTACCGGCCGTGCCCGCTGCTGACGAAGTATGTCGAGGCCGGATGGCTCGGCCGCAAGACCCAGCGCGGCTTCTACGATTATCGCGGCGACGAGCCGGTTCCCACGCGCTAGGCGACGCCCCCGAGCGCGAGCGTTCGCTCGCGCAGATTGGCGACCAGACCACGCGGATCGCCAGACCAGGTGCCGAACTCGACGGGCATGACCGGCGCGCCGATGATCGGTGACTGCGGCCGGTTCAATGCATGAACAACCTCATGCAACAACAGACCCTGGCGAAGCGTCGGGGACAGATTCGCGGCGATCTGGTAGAGCCGTGAATTGGCGCCGGGGAAATAGACGGGCACCACGACAGCACCCGACCGCTGGATCAGGTTCGCGGTGAAAGGGGTCCAGACAGCTTCGCGTACCGGCCCGAAGGCGCTTGCCGAAGAAGCCACCGCGCCTGCGGGGAACAGGACCACCACGCCACCGCGCGACAGATGCGCCATCGCGCGGCGGCGCATGTCGAGGCTCTGGCGCCGGGCATCGACCTCGTGCGGGAACGGAACCGGAATGAGGAATTCCTCGATCTCCGGAACGCCGGTCAGGAGCGAGCGCACCAGCATCTTGTAGTCGCTCCGCACGCGGCCGACCAGTTCAGCCAGGATCATCCCGTCCACCAGCCCGTGCGGATGATTGGCGACGATCACGACCGGCCCCGAGGCAGGGATATTCCGGACCTGCGCCTCTGGCGTCGCAAGCCGGATACCCATCTGGGCGAGTGCCTTCGACCAGAAGGGCTGCCCCGCCGCCACGCCCCCGCGTTCGAAAGCCCGGATCAGTCGCAGCAGTGTCAGCTTGCCCGTGGCCCACTCCATCGTCCGGATCGTGTTGGCCTTGAGCGGGTTCGCGAAGGTGTTGGCATAGGAAAGCCGACGCGCATCATAGGGGACGTAGCCGACAGGCTTGCTGGGCCCTGCGCCAACCGGCTCGAAGCTGCCGTCGGTCACCTCGGGCTTTCCATCGTCTCGCCCATGATGCCCTAGAAATCCTCGCCGAACCGTGTCGCCACCAGCGCCTCGATGGCCTCGGCCAGCTCCACCGCCTGCGGCCCGCGGGTCCGCACCTCGATGAAGGTCCCCTTGGAGGCCGCCAGCATCAGGAGGCCCATGATGCTTTCTCCCGAAGCTTCCAGCCCCTCACGGCGCACATCTGCCTCCGCGTCGAACCGCTCGACCGTCTCCACAAGCCTGGCCGAGGCGCGCGCGTGCAGGCCCTTCTCGTTGACGATCTTCAGATGGCGAAACGTCGGATCGTCGGTCATCTTACCTCTGGTGCGCCGTCAAAACTGTCGATGTACTTGCGCCCGGCAGCCAGCGCCGACGCGACGGCCTGCGCAACGGTCAGGTGGCGTGACTTGGCGAGCTTGATGAGCATGGGAAGATTGGCGCCGTAGACGATCCGCCGGTCCACCGGCGCGCAGGCGCGCAATGAGAGATTGGACGGAGATCCGCCGAACATGTCGGTCACCACGACGACGCCATCCCCGGCATCGACGGCATCGGCCGCGACACAGATCTCCTCCTCCTTGCTCGGGCGGTCGTGGTCGGCCTCGATGGCGATGGCGCGAATGCCAGCCTGCCGGCCGACGACGTGCTCGACGGCAGCGAGATATTCCCTGGCCAGACCGCCATGTGCTACGATCACGATGCCGATCACGCCTGCCTACCCCGTCTGCCGAACGGTCGCGTGGGCGGCGCGGCGTTCGAGTTCCCTGTGTCTAACAGATACCCGCCAGCCATCCCCCGCAAGAGTCTTTGCCAAGGCTTCCGCGACGGCGACCGACCGGTGTTGCCCTCCGGTACATCCGAGGCCGAGGGTGAAATGCGCCTTGCCCTCGCTGCGATAGGCCGGGAGCAGGAGGTCGAGCAAGCCGGAAAGCCGGGCTGCGAACGGCGCGTAGAGCGGGTCGGCCGACACGTAATCCGCAACCTCGGCGTCACGTCCGTCGCGCTGTCGCAGGGCCTGATCCCAATAGGGATTTCGCAGGAACCGCAGGTCCAGCATCATGTCGACGCCGTGCGGCAGGCCGCGCTTGTAGGAGAACGATTGCAGCACGACGGCGAGCCCCGCCGCCTCCTCGACACCGAAACGTCGATCGAGTTCGGCGCGCAGATCGTGCGGGCTGAGGTCGGACGTATCGATCAGCGTGTTCGCCGCGTCGCGAAGGGGAACAAGAAGATCCACCTCGCGCTCGATTCCCTGTTCCGGTGCTTCGGCCGGGGCGAGCGGATGGCGACGCCGGGTTTCGGAATAGCGCCGAAGCAGGATATCGGGTCGGCAATCCAGATAGAGCAGCTCGGGACGGTGCGTCGAGAGCCGATCGACAAGGTCGAGCACGCCGGCGGTCGAGAAATCGCGCGTGCGCGCGTCGATCCCCACCGCGAGCGGCTTCTCCAGCGGTCCGGCCTCCAGCAACCGCGGCAGAAGCGACAGCGGAAGATTGTCGATCGCCTCGAAGCCGAGATCCTCCAGAACATTGATCGCGGTCGAACGGCCGGCGCCCGCGGGGCCGGTGACCAGGACGAAGCGAAAGGGAATGGCGGAATTCATGGTCGGATGCCCTTGAGATATTGGAGCACTGCCGCGGGGAAATGCGGGCTCTCCACCTTGTGAAGGAGCGGCACCGTCCAGCCCATGAGGCGGCGCGCGCGGGTAGGCGGCAGACGGTCGCTCTCCACGGCTCCCATGTCGACGATCAAAGAGATTCGGGCCGGAGCACCCGTGTCAGCCGGAAGGATTCCCACACCCCGCGCCTCGATCAATCCCGCGATCGGCGCGACCGGCGCGGCGACAGGCGGCCCGTCCCGGTCCGCCGAGAGCGCGGTCCGGTCATCGGCGATCAGGTCCGCGCCGAACGCCATCAACTGAAGCGCGAGACTCGACTTGCCTGACCCCGACGGGCCGCCGATCAGCAGGCCATGTCCCTTCCAGGCAACGCAGCTCGCATGGACGATGACCGGCCCCTCGGGCGGCGCGTCAGATGGGAAGTCCGACAACGAATCGTGCGCCGGCCAGGTCCGAGGTCGGATCGGCCATTGTCGGACGGATGTTTTCGGCCCAGATGACACCGCCATGCGCTTCGACGATCTGCCGCGAGATGGCAAGTCCGAGGCCGGAATTGTTCCCGAACTGTGTCTCGGGGCGCTCGCTGTAGAACCGCTCGAAGATCCGCTCCAGGGCGGCCTCGGGAATGCCCGGCCCGGTATCCTCGACAACCACCAGCACCCGCTTGCCACGGCGACGCACCCAGACCCGGACCGCATCGCCCTCCTCGCAGATCGACAGCGCGTTCGACAGCAGGTTGACGAAAACCTGTGCCAGACGCGGTGCGAGCCCGCGCAGGACCACCGGACTGGACGGGAGATCGGCGATCAGTTCTATGCCGCGGCTCTCGGCTTCGTCACCGACATGATCGCAGATGTCGGACACCATCGCGATCAGGTCGAACGGTTTTTCCTCCTCGCGGACCAGTTCGCTGTCGAGGCGCGAGGCGTTGGAGATATCGCTCACCAGCCGGTCGAGCCGCCGCACATCGTGCTCGATCACATCGAGCAGGGTCGCGCGCTGATCCTCGCGCGTGGCAAGGCGCATGGTGCCCACGGCCGAGCGCAGCGAGGCGAGCGGGTTCTTGATCTCGTGCGACACATCGGCGGCGAATTGCTCGTTGGCGTCAATCCGGTCGTAAAGGGCATGCACCATGCCGTGAATGGCGCTCGACAGGCGTCCGATCTCGTCACGTCGGGCCGAGAAATCAGGAATTCTGACGCGGCGCGAACTGACATTGCGCGCGTCGCGCTCGCGCCCGATCTCGGCCGCCGAAGCGAGCGCGGAAAGCGGGTTTGCGATCATCGAAGCGAGCGCCAGACTCAGCCCGATCGAAACGACGATGGCCACCACGCAGAGTTGCAGGATGCGCTCGCGCTCGGCCCAGGCGAGCCGGTCGATCTCGCCTGCGCCGGAACTGACGGCAACCATACCCATCTTCGATGTTCCGTTCCCGATGGCCGCGGCGACCGACAGGATCGTTCGACCGCTGGCATCCTGCCCGGTCACGACGCGGGACAGGTCCTGCCCAAATTCCGGCTCAAGGGCGCGCACCTGTTCGACGGGATCGGTGTGGCCCGCAGAGCGATCCAGTTGGCCCGCCTCCGTCATGCGGTCAAGAATGTGCCGGAGGAGAGACCGATCGGCGTGCGTCCGGGTCGCAGCTACCGGAACGGACCGCGCGTCATTCAACGTGCTCGCCACCAGCCGTGCCGCGGCATCAAAGACGAAGACTTCCACGGTGTCCGGCAGGTGCAGCCGCTCCAGCACGTCCTGCGCCGCGCGCGGATCGGAGAGAGCCTCGGAGGTCACATCGAACACGCCCGCGATCAGTCGCGCTTCGCTGGCCAGGCCCGTCCCGCGCTGCACGACCAGCGAATGGCGATGCGGGTTGAGCCAGAGCACACCCGCGATCAGCACCACCAGACCGGCCAGGTTGAAGGCGACGATCTTGCGCGCCAGCGGCGACCGGTCGGGCGAGATCAGCCGGCCGAGACCGTACGGCGCCAGAAGCCGCGCCAGTCCCACGCCGGAGGCGGGCCGCTCAGGCCTCGTTGAATCGGTAGCCGATGCCATACAGCGTCTCGATTGCCGAAAATTCAGGATCGACGCCGCGCATCTTCTTGCGCACCCGCTTTATGTGGCTGTCTATGGTGCGGTCATCCACGTAGATCTGGTCGTCGTAGGCCACGTCCATCAGCTGATCGCGGCTCTTCACGAAGCCCGGGCGCTGGGCCAGCGCCTGCAGCAGAAGGAACTCCGTAATCGTCAGCGCGATCTCCCTCCCCTTCCAGGTCACGGCATGGCGCGCCGGATCCATGACCAGATCGCCGCGGTCGATCCGCTGCGGCGCCTCGGCCGCCGGCCCACCTTCGGCGACGGCTTCGTGCCGACGGAGGATCGCCCGGATCCGCTCCACCAGGAGCCGCTGGGAAAAGGGCTTCTTGACGTAATCGTCGGCACCCATCCGCAGGCCCAGGACCTCGTCGATCTCGTCGTCCTTGGAGGTCAGCAGGATGACCGGCATCGACGTCTTCTGCCGCAACCTCTGCAGCACATCCATCCCGTCGCAGCGCGGCATCTTGATGTCGAGCACGGCGAGGTCGGGGAGTTTCCTGCCGAACGCGTCGAGCGCCGACTGACCGTCATTGTAGGTCTCGACCTCGAAGCCCTCGGCCTCGAGCGTCATGGCAACCGAGACCAGAATGTTCCTGTCATCGTCGACCAGCGCTATGCGAGCCATGCAACCTCCGTTTCGTCGCGCACAGCCGAATCGCATCGGTGGCGTTGTTGTCACAGAAGCATGCAAATCCCAATCTTTGACTAATGGCCTTGGACTTCGGGGGCGATCCTCCGGGCCGTGAGCGGGAAATCGTACCCTGGTTGCGCTAACGTCAGGTTGGCAGTCTGTTCCTGGTATAGAAGCGGGTGCTAGACAAACATCGCCGTTCGAGCCGACACGCCGCGCGCGCTCGACACCTTGTGAACCAATGGCCGCCTGTTCGGCCGGGAGAGTGTTGACGATGACCGCCACAGGACGCGTAAATCCCCAGTTTCGTCTGGAAGATCAGGGCCTCGAGGATCTGGGCCGGGTTCACTACAACCTGTTGGAGCCCGCGCTGGTCGAAGCTGCCCTGGCGCGCGACGAGGGGCGTCTGGGCCTCGGCGGTTGCCTCATGGTGACCACGGGCAAGCACACCGGCCGCTCTCCGAAAGACAAGTTCGTCGTCCGGACACCCTCGGTCGATGACTCGATCTGGTGGGAAAACAACCCGCCGATGAGCCCGGAACACTTCGACCGCTTGCACGACGACATGCGCGCGCACATGAGGGGCCGCGACTACTTCGTGCAGGATCTCTATGC
>CAVPXL010000006.1:0-226343 GCA_963709765.1 uncultured Alphaproteobacteria bacterium
CGTCGTCTGCGCAATTTCGTTGACAGTCACAGGGTGTATGAAAAATGATCCGATTTATACGAATAAATCGACCGAGAGCACATGACTTCGCCGCGCCCAGCAAGACGACAGAAACTCGCCGACCTCATCGCGGAGGACCTTAAGCGGCGGATAGTTCTTGAGAAGCTTGAGCCGGGGGATCTTCTGCCAAACGAGAGGGCTCTGGTAGATGAGTACGGTTGTGGAAAGGCGACAGTCCGCGAAGCGCTCCGGATCCTTGAATTCGAAGGATTGATCCGACTGAAGACGGGCCCGAAGGGTGGGGCGATCATCAGCGAGGTGACAATCGATCCCGCCTGTCGTGCGCTTCGGAACTTCCTGCATTTTCAGCGCGTCGACGGCAGCCAGGTTTACCAGTTGCGTCGCGTCGTTGAGATCGAGATCGCCGCTTCCGTCGTGGGGCGCCTGGACAAGGTCGCTCTTGGTCGCCTCCGCGAGAACATCACGCAATGTCGGCAACCGCATGATGACGAGCAGAGTCAAGCGCCATCACCGCATGCTCGAACTCGAGTTCCACAACATCCTCGCCGCGTACTGTCCAAATCCGCTGCTGCGATTCATGAGTCATTTCCTGAATGACTTCCTGCGCGACCTCGTCATTCTGAAGAAGACATACAAGCCCAAGCGCCGGGCCTTCGACAAGGCGAACATCGACTATCACGTCGCCCTTCTGGATGCTCTGATGGACGAGGATCAGCAGCGTGTCCGAACGCTTATGGACGAACACATGCGCGATGCTGAAGTTCACTTGGTCGCGCTGGAAGGCGTGGTTTCCGAACAATTTCTCGTCAGCGACGCTCTGCGCGTCCCAATCGGCTGACCGACTGAATTCCAAGCGAGGCGCACCATGAATAGCACTCTACTGGCCACCGATGCGCGCCCGGCCAACATGGTGCCTCTCGATGCCTACCGGATGCCGTTCACTGCGAACCGACAGTTCAAGGCGGATCCCCGGCTTCTCGTGTCGGGCGAAGGGCATGCATTATTGCGCGCCTGACGGACGCAAGATCCTCGATGGCACTGCCGGCCTAGGGTGCTGTAACGCCGGCCACGGGCGCGCCGAGATCGCGAAAGCCGTTTCGGCGCAGTTGGAGGCGCCGGATTACGCCCCGAGCTTCCAGTTGGGTCACCCGCTGGCATTCGAATTCGCGCAGAGGCTGGCGTCGGTGGCCCCCGCCGGAATTCGACCGGGTGTTCTTTACCGGCTCCGGTTCGGAATCGGTGGATACGGCGCTCAGGATTGCACTGGCCTATCATAGGGCGCGCGGCGATGCAGGACGCACGCGATTGATCGGCAGGGCACGCGGCTATCATGACGTCGACTTCGAGAGGGATTTCCGCCGCCGGCATCGTCAACAGCAGGCGCAGTTTCGGGCCGCTTCTGCCGGACGTCGACCATTTGCCGCACACATACTCGCATGAGCACACGGCCTTTACCAAGGGACAGCCAGAGTGGGGCGCCCATCTCGCGGACGACCTCGAAAATCTGGTGGCGCTGCATGGAGCAGAAACCATTGCCGCCGTGATCGTGGAGCCGATCGCTGGATCGACGGGCATGCTGCTGCCGCCGAAGGGGTATCTCGAGCGCCTGCGCGAGACCTGTACCGCTCACGGAATTCTGCTGGTTTTCGACGAGGTCATCACGGGTTTCGGCCGTCTCGGCGCGCCCTTCGCCGCGGATTTCTTCGGCGTGACGCCCGACATCTTCACCACCGCCAGAGGGCCTGACAAACGGCACGCTGCCGATGGGCGCGGTCTTCGTGCAAGGCGCCGTCCATGACGCGCTGATGAATGGACCGGAAGGCACGATAGAGCCTTTCCACGGCTATACCTATGCCGGCCATCCGGCAGCCTGCGCCGCGGGTCTGGCGACGCTGGACATCTATGAAAAGGAGGGGTTGCTTACCCGTGCGTCAGAGATATCAGGCGTCTGGGCCGATGCTCTGCACGCCCTGAAGGATGCGCCAAACGTGCGCGATATCCGCAACCTCGGTCTCATCGGCGCGATTGAACTTGAGACGCGGCCGGGAGCTTCGGGCGCCCGCGGGCATGATGTCGTCAAGTGGTGCTTTGACCACGGCGCGCTGGTCCGTGTGACTGGCGACATCATCGTTCTTTCGCCGCCCTTGATCATCGAAACTCAGCAGATCGAAGAGCTATTCGGCATCCTCCGGTCCGCCCTGGAAAGCTGCAGATGAGCACGTCCATGTCCAATACCTCCGCATCGCGGCCGCTGCCCGATAATATCCCCACGTCACTTGCCGAGTTGTCAGCGGTCAACGCACTGCAGCTTTTCCGGCGCCGAGAGATTTCGCCGGTCGATCTGCTGGAGGACTGCCTGAAGAGGATCGATGCTCAAAATCCCAGGCTGAATGCATTCTGTCACGTAGATCCTGAGGGGGCGCTCGCCGCGGCGCGCGCTGCGGAATCCCGCTGGAACAGGGGAACTCCAGCAGGAGTGCTGGACGGCATCCCCGTCACGATCAAGGACCTGACGCTGACCCGCGGCATGCCGACGCGGAAAGGCTCCGCCACGACGTCGGCCGAAGGGCCGTGGGAGGTCGATGCCCCGATCACCGCGCGGATGCGCGAGGCCGGTGCTGTTGTCTTGGGAAAGACGACTTCGCCCGAGTTCGGTTGGAAAGGCGTGACGGACAATCCGCTTCACGGGGTCACGCGCAACCCATGGAATCCCGACCTCACCGCCGGCGGCTCGTCAGGGGGGCGCTGGTGTCGCGGCCGCCCTCAACCTGGGTCTGCTGCATCAGGGAAGCGATGCAGGCGGGTCGATCCGCATTCCTGCCAGTTTCACTGGCACATTCGGCTTGAAGCCCACCTTCGGCCACGTGGCGCAGTGGCCGCCAAGCGCAATGACCATCCTGTCCCATCTTGGTCCGATGACGCGAACAGTTGCCGACGCACAATTGATGATGGAGGTCATCACCCGGCCGGACGCGCGCGATGGCTATGCCGGGCCGGCGTATCCGCAGGGGCCGGACTCGCCGCTCGATACACTTGCCGGCTGGCGCATAGCCTACAGTCGTGATTTCGGCTACGTGCAAGTCGCCTCTGACATCGCCGCTGTCGTAGACGCGGCCGTCGACCAGCTACGCGATCTTGGCGCCGAAGTGGTCGAGATCAACCCCGGTTTCGCGGATCCGATCGCGGCGTTCGAAACTCTCTGGTTCGCCGGTGCCGCCCGCATCCTGGATGATCTGACGCCCGACCAAAAGGAGCGCTTGGATCCGGGCTTCCGGGAGATTGCCGAGGCCGGGCGCAGTATAACCCTGGCGCAGTATCTCGAGGCCGGGCGGCGGAGCTACGAGCTGACGGCGCAGATGGCCGCCTTCCACAAGAATTTCGATCTCCTTGTCACGCCGACGATGCCAATCGCCCCGTTCGAGGCAGGTCGAGACGTACCGCTCGACGGTCCCTACGGCCGGTGGACCGATTGGACGCCGTTCACCTATCCGTTCAACCTCACGCAGCAGCCGGCCGCGTCGATGCCCTGCGGCCTTGACGATGCGGGGCTTCCTGTGGGCCTGCACCTGGTCGGGCCCCGTTACGGCGATCCCGCGGTCCTTTCGGTGGCCCGACTGCTCGAACGCGTCTTCAGTCGCCTTGCACCTCCGGGAACCGCGCAATGACAACCACTGTCGAACCCGCTTCAACACGCGAGACAGGAGCAAAGCCCATGTCCGTATCGTCCAGCCGAGAGACCGCCCGTCCGAAGCCGACCGACGAGCGTGAACCTTGGTTCGCTATCCGGCAGCCCCTGGGAATGGGCCGCACGCTTTTCTTGGGCACCGCGGTCTGGGTGGTCTTCTTCGCGGTCTGGGAAACCATCGTTCTGGCGGAATTGGTGTCCCCGTTGCTGCTGCCGGCGCCGCACCAGGTGCTCGTTGCGCTCTACGACCTGATCGTGAACGACGGGTTCCTCTATGACATCGGTATCAGCATCTTCCGTATCGTGTTCAGCTTTCTGATCGCGTGCGCGATAGCCATACCGCTCGGCATCCTGATGGGTACGTTCAAGGCCGTTGAAGCCTTCGCCAATCCCTTCGTATCGGCCTGGCGGTATCTTCCGGCACCGGCATTCATCCCGATTCTGCTGATGTGGCTCGGGACCGGCGAGGCTCCGAAGATCGCGCTTCTGACAATCGGCGTTGTCTTCTTCCTGATCACCCTGATCATGGATCACACGCGCGGCGTGCGGAAAGAGCTGTTGGAAACCGCCCTGACGCTCGGGGGCGACAAGCGGCAGGTGCTTTGGACGGTCGTTGTGCCCGCAGTCATGCCCTCTGTCATGTCAGCGATGCGCCAGATGCTCGCGGTAAGCTGGACCTACCTGGTGATCGCCGAAATCGTCGCCTCGACCACCGGGATCGGCGCGATGATGATGCGCGCGAAGCGTTTCCTGCACACCGACGAGATCATGGCCGGGATTCTGGTCATCGGCATCCTCGGCCTGTTCTTCGACATCATGTTCCGCAAGGCCCATGGCGTCCTCTTCCCATACGACAAATGACGACGCGAGGTGAGATCATGGGCCCTTCCGATACAGCCGCCACGGCACCCGCTGCCAAGCTGTCCATCCGCGGGGTGAGCAAGACCTTCACGGTCGGCCGCAACGAACCCATTCAGGCGCTGGATGATATCAACTTCGATGTCCACGAAAACGAGATGTGCGTGCTTCTCGGGCCGTCCGGCTGCGGCAAGTCCACCGTGCTTCGGATGATCGCCGGACTGGAAAAGCCCACGAGCGGGACGCTGACCCTGGATGGACATCCGATCCGAGAGCCGCACCGCGAGCGCGGTATGATCTTCCAGAGCTACACCTCGTTCGATTGGCTGAGCGTGCAGAAGAACGTCGAATACGGCATGAAGCTGAACGGCGTTCCCAGAAATGAGCGGCGCGACCGGGCGGAACACTTCATCGGACTCGTCGGACTGACCAAGTTCCGCGACGCTTATCCCAGTCAGCTCTCCGGCGGCATGAAGCAGAGGGTGGCCATTGCGCGCACGCTGGCGAACGAGCCTTCGCTTATCCTGATGGACGAGCCCTTCGGTGCTCTGGACGCCGAAACGCGCTGGCAGATGCAGGAGCTCATGCTGTCGATCCTCGAGGGCTCGCAGAGCACGGTGGTCATGGTCACGCATGATATCGAAGAGGGTCTTTTCCTGGGAGACCGCATCATCTTCATGAGCCGCCACCCCGGCACTGTGGCCGAGAACATCGAGGCCGACTTCAAGAAGGGCACCAGGATCAGTTCAAAGGAAGAGCTCTTTGCGCTCGACGGCTACATCGATGTGGAGCGTCACATCATGCATCTGATGCGCCAGCAGACGATCGCCAGCGCCGCCTGAGTACCGCGTCGTGCGACGCAGGCCTTCGGCCAAGAAGACCGGGATAACCCGGCGAAGCACTTATCACCAACATCGGGAGATCCAATACATGAAGAATTACACCCAAGTCGCCGGCCGCATGGGTCGCGCGCTCGTCCTCGGGGCGCCGCTCGTCGTTCTCGGCTTGTCGTCGGGCGCCCAGGCGGAAGAGACAGTCAGGGTGGGGATGATCCTGTCCTGGCCCGGGTCGAGCTTCTACGCTCTCGCGGCCGAGAAGAATCTGGCGCCGGGCTACAAGATCGAAGTCACGAACTTCGAGGACCCGCTGGCGGCGCAAAGCATGCTGGCGACCGGCCAGGTCGACATTCTTGAAGGCACGATGGAATACGCGCCGATTGCGTTGGAGAACGGACTTCCGAACACGCTGGTCGCGCTCAATAACCCGTCCTACGGCGTCGACAAGGTGACCTTGGCCCCGGGCATCGAACCTGAAGACCTGAAGGGCAAGAAGGTCTCGGCGCCTGAGGCTTATATCGGCCAGATTCTGATGGGCATGTGGCTTGACAGGGAGGGCATCGAGCCCGGCGATGTCGACTGGGTCAACCTGAATGCTGACGAGGCCGTCGGGCCGATGCTCTCAGGCGACCTCGCGGCCGCGTACCTTTATGAGCCGTGGGTGAGCAAGCTGACCGAAAACATGGAAGGCGCCCGCAACGTTGCCTCTTCGGCCGACCCCGATTTCGTGTCGACCGGCATCCTCGCGGATGCGCTGTTCATGAACCAGAACTTCATCGACGAACGCCCAGACGTGGCTCTGGACATGCTGCAGGCCCGCTGGGACGCGCTGCAGTACTGGCACGACAACACCGAGGAAGCGAACCAGTTCTTCGCTGACTTCCTTCAATGGCCGGTCGCGGACGTGGAATCCGTCATGGGTACGAACGGGAAGTTCATTGAAGGCGGCATGTACATGATGGACTTCGACGAGTCCGCCCGGTTCTGCGGCGCGCTCGATGGGGAGCCGCCGCTCGGTCTGGCCCACGACGGGATGCGGGAGGCCGGTCGGCTCGTGAACGAGTGGTGGGTCAAGCTGGGCGTCGTCGAGGAGATGTTCGACCCGGACGAGATCACCGATTGCTCGTTGATGCAGAAGCTCGCCGACAGCGGCTATCGACAGTCGATGGAAGCGCGCCAGTAGACTGCCGCGACCGCCGGTCCCGCCCCTGCGGGGCCGGCAGAGCAGCAGGCACCTTGCCTTCAATCCGGCAGGTCCAGGCCAACCCCCCATGTCGCAAGGAGAGTTAGAGATGAACGCGATACCGACACCCGCGGCACCGATTGCGTGGCCGGACGGCAAGAAGGCCGCAGCCGCCTTTACGTTCGATGTTGATGGCGAGTCCCCCTGCTTACCGCAGACCCGAAGTTCGGCAAGCTGATGGGGCTGATGTCTCATCAGGCCTACGGGCCTCTGGTGGGTGTGCCCCGCATACTCAAGGTTCTTCGCGAGACGGGCGTGCGCAGCTCGTTCTATGTGCCAGGCTACATCGCGCTGCGCTACCCGGACCAGATAAAGCAGATCGTGGCGGACGGACACGAGATCGGCCATCACGGGCATCTTCACGAACAACTGCCCGGCGTGACGCGCGAGCAAGAGCAGGAAATCCTCGACCGCGGTCTTGAGGCGCTGCGCAAGGTCGTCGGCGTGGAGCCGAAGGGATACCGCGCTCCGCTGTGGGAGCTGAACTGGCATACGCCCGAGCTTCTCGGCGAGGCCGGCTTCCTCTATGATTCGAGCCTCATGGACGCCGATGTGCCGTACGAGCTCCGCTACGGCTCGGACGGGAAGTCGATAGTCGAGCTTCCGATCAACTGGATTCTCGACGACTGGAACCAATACGCCTTCATCCCGGGCTTCTCCGGATCGGGTCTGGTCGAGACACCGCGGAAAGCAGTCGAGCTTTTCCAGGCGGAATTCGATGCACTTCGCGCGGACGGCGGCCTCTTCGTCCTGACCTGCCATCCCTTCCTGTCCGGGCGTCCCGGTCGCGCAGCCGCACTGAAGAAGTTCATCGAGTACGTAAAGTCCTGCGATGACGTCTGGCTCGCTCCGATGGAGGAGATAGCGGCGCATGTGCGAGCGCAGAAGCTGGAGCCGCGCACGCTGACCGAACCCGACGCGAACCTGTGACCACGCGGCGCTGCCGTTGCGACACGCCGCGACGCTGGGCCGACGGTGAGCATGACATACGATGAGGTGAACGAAGTGGACGAGACGCTTTCGGACAAACGCGTTCTGGTGACGGGGGCGGGATCCGGCATAGGCGAGGCAAGCGCGATGCTGTTTGCCGCACGCGGGGCTCGCGTGGCCGTGACAGATCTCGACGGGGCCGAGGCCCGCCGCGTGGCCGACGCGATCCGGCAAGCGGGCGGCCACGCAGATGCCATTGCCGCCGATGTCAGCGACGAAACCTCGATTGAGGCCGCGGCCGCTCAGGCGGTTGAGCGCTTCGGTGGACTGGACATGGCCCACGTGAACGCCTCGACAATGATCCCTGGCGGCGACGTTCTGGAAATCTCGGTTGAGCAGTGGGACCGCACCTTCGCCATCAATTCGCGGGGCGCGTTCCTCACGGCGCGGGCCTGCCTTCGGCACATGCTCGCCGGTAAGGGCGGCGCTCTTTGCTTCACCGGCTCGGATACAGCCCTGAGGACCAGCGCAGCCTATCCCGCCTATCTGTCGTCGAAACATGCCGTCATCGGCATCGCACGGTCGATCGCGGTGGATTTCGGCAGTCGGGGCATCCGCGCCAACGTGGTTTCACCCGGCGTGACAGACACGCCGGGCTTGCGCCGGAACTACGCCTCCGGCGGACGAAATGTAGACGAAGTCATCGCCTTCAACGCGGCGCTAAGCGTTCTTGGCCGCATCGCCCAGCCGGAGGACATCGCTGAGGCGGCCGTCTTCCTGTGCTCCGACCGGGCTCGCTACATCACCGGCGCGAACATCGTCGTCGATGGCGGCATGACCGTCCGATACGACGCGGAATAGCCAGGGGTGCGTCGCAGACGCTGCACCGACCATGATCAAGGACGAACAGGAACAAGTATGAGCAAGACAGGCACGGCAAACGGAACGGCAAGACGCACCGCCTTTATCACCGGCGCCGGCCGCGGCATGGGCCGCGCGCATGCGCAGGTGCTGGCCGAGGCCGGATACAACGTCGGCGTCACGGATGTGGATGAAAGCCTGGCCCAGGAAACGGCGGACACGATAACGGCGGCAGGCGGGAGTGCTCTCGCCCTGAAGGTCGACGTCTCTCAGCGAGCTGAGGTCGAAGAGGCAGTCGCGGCGGTCGCAGAATGGGCTGGTGGAATCGACGTTCTGGTAAGCAACGCCGGCCTGATCCATAGCAATGAACTGCTGGCCGAGACCGATGACGATTTTTGGCACAAGACCTTTGCGGTTCATGTCGACGGCGCACTGCACACGTCCCGCGCGTGCCTGCCATGGCTGGAGCGCTCGGGGTCAGGACGGATGATCTTCATCAGTTCAATCTGGGGGCAGTCCGGCATCGGTCATTCCTATGCCTATTGCGCCGCCAAGGGGGCGCTGATGGCCTTCGCGAAGAATGCGGCGAAGGAACTTGGGCCAAAGGGGATTTCGGTCAACGCCGTCGCCCCTGGCGGCGTCCATACGGCGATGACGGCGGAACTCGACGAGGAAGCTCTGGCCAAGGAATATCTCGAAGTGCCGCTCCGGCGCTACGCCGAGCCGGACGAGATCGCCTACCTCGTGCGATATCTCGCATCGCCGGAGGCGGCATTCATGACCGGGCAGACGCTGTCGATCAACGGTGGCCAGGTCATCGGCGGCTTCTGAACTTCCCCCGACGTAGCCCGATGCGGATGCCGCTGCCGGCCCAACTCGCCCCTTCAGCCAAGGAATACGCTCCATGAGTGAGGCAAGCAATCTCTTCGGCTTCGAAGAACTGGCCGACAAATCCGCGATGGTTTTTTCCCGATCGGATTATTCCGAACGTATTCGCAGGCTCGAGCAAACGCTGCAGTCTCTCGGGATCGACGCCTATCTTGGGTCAACGCCGGAAAACCTGAACTACTTTGCCGGTTTCGATCCGCTGGGTCTCTATTTCTATCAGCACCTCTTCTTCGCACCGGGCATGGACGCACCATCCCTTCTGACCCACAAGTGCGAAAAGGAACTGGCGCGCACGCAGTGCTGGATCGACGAGATCCTCGTCTGGCAGCACGGCGACGACCCGCTGCGGATGACTGTGGCCAAGCTTCGGGAGCTCGGCGTCCGCGAGGGCAGCCGGGTCGGGCTGGAGATGGACAACTGGTATTTGAAGGCCTCCACCTACAAGGGGCTGGTAGATGCCATGCCCGGCGTCGAGTTCGTCGACGTGACCGAGGATGTCCTGCGACTGAGAACCATCAAGTCGTCGGCGGAAGTCGCGCACATGCGTGAGGCTGCGCGGTTTTCCGACATCGGTTTTGCGGCCGCAATTGAGGCGCTGCGGCGGCCCGGTATCGCAGAGACAGAGGTTCTGGCCGCCGTTCAGTCCAGGATGACGGCGGAAGGGTCGGAATACCCGACGCTTCCCTTCATCATCAATTCCGGCGCGCGAAGCGGTCTGTTCCACGGCGTTCCCACGGGCAAGCGCGTGAAGCGGGGGGATCCCGTCATGATCGAGATCACCGGCTCCTGGAAGCGCTACAACAGCAACATCGTCCGTACCGTCGTCGCCGGGAAGGCCACTCCGGCGCTCAAAGAACTGTGGAAGATCGCCACTGAGGCGTTCTGGCGGCCCTTCGAGCTGATCCGCCCCGGCACCCCGGTCTCGGAACTCGACCGACTGAGCCGGGAAATTCGAAGCGAATACGAACTCATATATACCGGCCCGCGCAGGTTTCGGCATGGGACTTGCTTATCCACCTGTCTGGGCGGGCCGTCCCGACATCCTCCTCGGTGACGAGGAGGTTCTCGAAGAGGGCATGGTCTTCTCGCTCGAGCCGTCGATTGGACAATATCACGGCACAACCGTGATCTTTGGGTACAACATCCTCGTCACGGCGACGGGAGCGGAAATTCTGCAGCAAACTCCGAAAGACTTGTTCGAGATCGAGGTGTTATGAATGGACCCGGCGAGCAGTTCCGATGGCGACGCGTATGACCGGCGGGGCAGTGCCATGGCTATATCTGGCCCTTGCGGGCCTTTTTGAGATCGTCTGGGCCTACGCCATGAAGCGTTCGCTCGGCCTGACACGGCCGGATTACGCAATCGTCATGGTCCTCGGCATGGTGGCAAGCTTTGCGTTCCTGTCGCTGGCGATGCGCAGCTTGCCGCTGGGAACCGCATATGCGGTCTGGACAGGTATCGGGGCCGTCGGCGCCTTTGTCGTCGGCATAGTGCTCTTCGGGGAACCGGTGAATGTGGTGCGGTTGGCTGCCATAAGTCTGATCCTGGTTGGGATGGTGATGCTGAAGCTGGGATAGATGCGGCCGAGCGAAAGGATGTCCTTCAAGCTTCAAACGGGAAACGAGTGTCTGCGATGGCTGGCATGATTGGTAGGAGTGAGACAGCGTGAGCGACGAATATTTTCATCCGGTGTCGGGTTTCGATCTTCCGCGTTTCGCGGGCATCCCGACATTCATGCGACTGCCGCATGTGGCGCTCGAGGATGAGCGCCTGAGCGACGTACAGATCGGCATCATAGGCGCGCCATGGGACAGCGGCACGACGAACCGACCGGGTCCGCGCCACGGGCCGCGTCAGATGCGTGACATGTCGACGATGATCCGCGCCGAGCATGGCGCGACCGGTGTACGACCGTTCGAACTCATGAATTGCGCCGATCTTGGAGACGTCGCGCCAAACCCGGCCGACCTGCTCGATAGCATGACGCGGATCACCGATTTCTTCGGGAAGGTGAGAGCGGCGGGCATTGTGCCGCTGACCGCCGGAGGAGATCACCTGTGCTCATTGCCCATCCTGCGGGCGCTGGCGGCGGACGGGCCACTGGGGCTGATCCAGTTCGACAGCCACACCGACCTGTTTCACAGCTACTTCGGTGGCACAATGTACACCCACGGCACGCCGTTCCGCCGAGCGGTCGAGGAAGGTTTGCTCGATCCGCGACGCATGGTCCAGATCGGCATCAGGGGGACGACGTACGATCGGGAAGACCGAGACTTCGCCAAAAGTGAAGGCATTCGGTTGATTGAAATTGAGGAGTTTCACGCTCGCGGACCCGAGGACGTGATGGCCGAGGCCCGCGAGATCGCAGGCGATCGGCAAACTTATGTCACCTACGACATCGATTTCGTTGATCCCGCCTTTGCACCTGGAACCGGCACGCCTGAAATCGGCGGCCCCAACTCCTTCCAGGCTCTTCTGGTCGCGCGGCTGCTGCAGGGCGTTAACATAGCCGGTGCCGACGTGGTGGAAGTATCGCCACCATTCGATCCGGTCGGCGGAACAGCCTATCTCGGAGTCTCGATCATGTTCGAGATGCTCTGCGTGATGGCCGAGGGTCTTGCAGCCGACAAAGGCCGCGATACCTGAGGTCTCCGTCCGGGCGTCCGCCCCGATGCGGTCGTCCGGGAACGTTCCGCTGACGGATCAGCATGTCGGATTGCATAACCTCTGCGGCCGTCAAGCGTGTGCATTCCTTTCCAATTTTTTCGAAACAGACGGCAATGAACGCATCGACACGGCTGAGGCTGACCGCTTTCGGCCTCTTTCCTGGATAATGTGAATTTCACGAGAGCCTCCTCCCGGAGGGTCGAGGAAAACGGACCGTCGCGCATGCAGCAACTCATGGTCCCTGATCCCGCGGCCCCCTGATGACCAGAACCAGCCACCTCTGCATCGCGTTCAACAGTGATCCAGCGAGCATTGCGGGGTGCTGGAATGGATGTACCTGTCAACCGTGGCATCATCTGCCGTGCCTGGTCTAGGCTTCGACAAACATGGGGAGGATTCGCATGCTGACGAGGCGGAGAATGATTGTTGCGCTGGCCGGCGGTGCCGGGGCGGCTCTCTGGACACCGGGCGCAAGGCTCTGGGCGGCCACGACGGTCGAGATGGGCGGGGTTCGCATAGATGCCGTAAGCGATGGCGCGCTCATTCTTCCGACCGACTACCTCTACGGCGCCGTGCCTCAGGAAGCGCGGGCGGTGCTCACGGAGGCCGGCATTTCGGGAGAAACCGTGCGTAGAGACTGCAACCTCACGCTCTTGCGCGACGGAGATCGGACTGTCCTTTTCGATGCGGGCTCCGGGAGCGGTTTCATGCCCTCCGCGGGCGACTTGCTCGACGCGCTGGCCGCGTTGGAGGTCGCTCCGGCGGATGTGACGGATGTGGTCTTCACGCATGGTCATCCCGATCATCTCTGGGGTGTGCTGGATGATTTCGACGACCTGACATTTCCTGAAGCCGCGCATTTCATCTCCAGGACGGAATGGGATTACTGGCTTGATCCCGAGACGCTCGACGCGACGCCGGAGGCGCGCAAGGCGTTCGTTGCCGGAGCACAACGTCGCCTTCCCTTGATCGAGGACCGTGTGAGGTTCTTCGAGGACGGAGACGAGATCCTGCCGGGAGTGACCGCGCGGGCGACGCCGGGTCATACCGCGGGTCACACGTCCTTCTTGATCACACAGGGCGAGGAGCGGCTCCTGGTCGTGGGTGATGCGCTGCTCGACGATCATCTGGCGTTTGTCTATCCCGACATATCCGGGCCCAGCGACCATGATCCAGGGCTGGCGGCGACAACGCGGCGCGCTTTGCTGAACGATCTGGCATCTTCGGGGATGCCTCTCCTGGGATTCCATCTGCCGTATCCGGGGATTGGGATGGCTGAAAGGGTAGGGGATGCGTTCCGATTTGTTGCTGAATCACCATGACATCAGGAGATTGAGGGCAGAACTTCGCAAGTGGCGAGAACTTCGGCGCTCAGTTGAGACGTGCCTTGTAATTCTGATGTCGGTAGGTTTTGCGATCCGGGCTGGGACATTGCGCAACCTGCGTGCCGCACGGCGCCGCACCGTTCCCGAACCGAGGCCGGAATGACGGCCTTGGGGCAGGGCAGTCGATACCGTCGCTCCAGGGTCGCTGACCGGAAAACGATCACCCTCTGCGTGCACCGGGCCGCGTCAAGGACCGAGACTGTGATAGTGACGCGTTGACCAATCCGAAGACGGAATATCGACTTGGTACGGAAAGCGCGCTACTTGCCATGCAACCCGACGTGGCAGATGCGCCGCACTTTCGGGGTCTTGCGCCTTGAAATGGGGGAGGTAATTGAATTGAATGCCGACCGACGTTAGTCAGATCTTCAGATGATGTGCACCAACATTGGATGATCGCGGCTGTGAGGCCGTTGCAGGATATCCGGAAACCGAAAGGGATGATCATGCTTGTTCGGGCCACCATTCTGGGTCTCGCAATAGCTTCGCCGGCGCTCTCCGATGGTCTTGAGCCTGCGCCGGCGCCAAAACCGGTTGCTCCAGCGGCAATCGGAGCGGATTGGTCCGGGTCATACGGCGGCGTGCTCCTCGGTGGCATTGCTACCAATTCAGAAGCCGAATTGTCGGATTTCGAAGGGGCCTTGCTCGAACTCGACGTGCAGAACGGGCTCTTCCCGCCCTCGATCGACGACAACGAGCGGGCGGCGATGGTCGGCCTTCGGTATGGTCGAAACCGGCAAAGCGGCAACTTCGTCAGCGGTTTCGAGCTCGACGTCAGCTTCTCCGATCTGAACGGAGAGGCCGGTTTCGAGGAAATCGACCCGAATCCCAGCCCGATCTTCAATGGCGTCAATACCGTTACCAGCTATCAGACGGACGTGGACAAGTTCATGACTGCCCGTCTGCGGGCGGGCTATTCCTCGGGGAACACGCTCTTCTACGCCACGGGCGGACTTGCGTACGGCGACGTCGAGAATACGTTCACCCTTGAGCTTCCGAACCTTCCTGCCGCTGCCGGAGGCGCCTATTCCAACGCCTGGGGCGACGACGGCTGGCGGATGGGCTATGTCCTTGGCGCCGGCGTCGAGCAGAAACTCACCGACCGGATGAGCATCTCGGCCGACGTCATGCGCTTTGATCTCGACGACGTGAACGTCGAAGCGACCGATCCAGCGGTCTTTGGCGCGAACAGCATCTCCTACGACTTCCAGAACACAGGCTACGTGGCGCGCATCGGCGTTAACTTCGCGTTCTAACCGCCCGTTAACCATGGCTTCACAATAGGCTGGTTCGAGCGACGTCGGTTCACCCGGCATTAGGACCTGCACTCCATTCCTTCACCCTGTGATCTACCTAGGGGTGTTGAAAATGGTTACTCCGCATAATGGAGCCGGGGTTCCCGAATACGCGCTGCAATCGAGCATGCGCGACTTCCGGAACATCAAGGGGCGCGACATGCTCGCGCGCTGTGAAAAATTCTACGACTGGCAAGACACGCGGCGACAGAGCGGCACTTGGCCGTTTTCGCGTTCGACGGAAGACGGCGTGGCCGAAAGCTGCTCGATCCGCGACGATCGCGGCATCCTGTCCGACGGCGTGAACTTTGCCTCGCAAGACTATCTGAGCATGGTCGCGAACCCGGGGGTTCATGAGGCGGCGCGGGAAGCGATCGACACGATCGGCGTCCATTCGGCCGGTTCGCCGGCGCTGGTCGGCAACACCTCGACCTCGGTCGAGCTGGAAAAGCGCCTGGCCAGCTTCGTCGGCATGAAGGAAGCGGTCCTGTTCCCGACGGGCTGGGCCGCCGGCTTCGGCGTCATCAAGGGTCTCGTGCGCTCCAGCGACTACATCGTCATGGACGCGCTGGCACACGCCTGTCTCCAGACCGGTGCGGCCGCATCGACGAAGAACGTCCACCTGTTCCGCCACCTGGACACCGAGCATTGTCGCGAGAAGCTCGCCGCGATCCGTCAAAAGGATCCCGAAGCCGGGATCATGATCGTGACCGAGGGTCTGTTCTCGATGGACAGCGACACGCCCGACATCGGTGCGTTGCAGGATCTGGCCAACCGCTACAACGCCACGCTGATGGTGGACGTGGCGCACGATCTCGGCAATCTCGGCCGTGATGGCAAGGGCCACATCGGGATGCAGGGCATGCTGGGTCAGGTTGACCTGGTCATGGGCAGCTTCTCCAAGACCTTCGGTTCGAATGGCGGTTTCGTCGCCACCAACAGCCGCGCGGTGAAGGAGTACCTGCGCTTCTACAGCCCGACCTGCACCTTCTCGAACGCTTTGTCGCCGACCCAGGTCGCGATCGTGACCAAGGCCATCGACATCATCGAGAGCGACGAAGGTACCGAGCTGCGCAACAAGCTGATGCACAATGTGCTGACGCTCCGCGAGCAACTCCGCTCGCGCGGGATGGAAGTGTACGGCGATCCGTCGGCGATCGTCTGCGTGAAGATGGGCGAGGAATCGCTGGCCAGGATGATGGCGCGCGAACTGCCCGAGCTGGGCCTGATCGCGAACCTGGTCGAATTCCCGGCCGTCCCCAAGGGCCAGGCGCGCTTCCGCCTGCAGGTCATGGCGAACCATACGGCCGAAGAGATCGAGGCGGCTGCCGCGATCCTCGATGCCGCCATGGCGATCGCCCGGGACAACCTCCAGAAGGGGGCCGTCATCTCCGCCGCGCCGCTCGCGCTCGCTGGCTAAGCCAAACGTTCCGGCCCGATCGTCGATGGCAATCGGGCCCGCCGACCCTCCCGCTCGCGGAGAAGTCGTCAGTTCACGCTTTGTTAGATCCACGACGCTATGCCTGAGCAGGACCGGGCGCAGCCCAAGCGAAAGCGCGTGATGAACATGATCGACAAGATTATTCTCTGGTTCATAGGCCCCGCGGCCTCGCGCGGCCGTACCGACTGGGAACTCGCGCGCATCTTTGTCTTCACGCACATCTTCGGCCCGCTCATCGCGCAGCCGATGTCGATCTATCTCTACCTTGCCTCGCCCGAGATCAACGCACCGTTTCTTATCATGAGCGTCATGATCTGCAGCTTCTGGGCGCTGCCGTTCATCCTCCGCAAGACCGGCGACATGACGCTGGTCGCGTTCTTCTCATTCCAGCTTCTCGCGGCGGCGTCGCTCTTTGGTGCATATAATTACGGTGGATTCAGCTCACCGTTCCTGCCCTGGCTGATCGTCAGCCTGTTGCTCGGACTGTTCTATCTGGCGCGCTATGTCCGGCTCGTGCTGGCTCTGTTCGCCACGAGCGTGATGATATTCCTCGCTGCCGTCGCGATCTTCGGCCTGCCGTCCTACATCCCGCTTGAGGATCTGCGGATGCTGGGCTGGCTCTCCATCGGCTCTGCCACTGTCTACATGGCGTGGATGGCCCTCTACTATTCGCGGATGATGGGCCTGCGCAGCGAGCTCGAACTCGAGGCCGAACGCAGCCGCGCCACGTCGCGCGAACTGGAACGGGCCCGTGCCGTCGCGCTCGAGGTGGGCCAGGCCCGCTCACGCTTTTTCTCCAAGATGAGCCATGAGCTGCGAACGCCGCTGAACGCCATCATCGGCTATTCCGATATCCTCCTCGAAGATTGGCAAAGTGACCCATCGGCAAGCGAGTGCCGGTCCAAGGACATCCAGCGCATCAACGCCGCGGGCAAGCATCTGCTGTCTCTGGTGTCGGATGTTCTCGACACCGACAAGATCGAGAACGAGGCGCTCGACGTGAAGCCGACGACCTTCTCCCTTGGGGCGCTTTGCGACGAAGCTGTCGCGAATGCCCTGCCGATGGTCAAGAAGAACGGCAACCGTTTCGTCGTGATTTGCCCGCGCCGGGACTACGAGCTCTTCACCAATTCCAAGAAGCTGCGTCAGATGGTCCTGAATCTTTTGAGCAATGCCGGGAAGTTCACCTCGGACGGCACGGTGAAGCTCGAGCTCTATATCGAGATCCGCCCCTCGGATGACCAGCTCCGCGTCGTCGTCACCGATACCGGGATCGGCATCGCGCCCGACGCTCTTCCCCGGCTCTTCCAGGACTACGAACAGGCCGACGCGACGGTTTCGAAGACTTACGGTGGCACCGGCATCGGACTCGCCCTGACGCGTCGGCTCAGCATCCTTCTGGGTGGCGAGATCAACGTCACGAGCACATCGGGGCGCGGTTCGTGCTTCACCATCACGGTGCCGGCGCAGCTCCACATCCGGAGCGAGACCGCGGAAACGCGGGGTCTGCCGATCGCCGAAGATGGAGATCTGGCCTGCGACGCTGGCCGAGCCCTTTCGGCATGATGAATTTCTCTGCGAGCGCTCTGCCGAGGCTCGCACCACGCGGAGGTAATGACCAATGAACGCGATCGACCCCACCATGCGCGCGAAAGCTGCGGCAGATCAGGGTGTTGCCGAGGAGGTGCAAGGTGCGCGGATCCTCGTTGTCGACGATGTTCCCGACAACCGTGAGGTCCTGACCAGGCGCCTCGTGCGCCGCGGTTTCACGGTTGTGGAAGCCGGCGGGGGGATCGAAGCCCTCGAAGCCGTTGGCCGGGAGCCTTTCGACGTGGTCTTGCTCGACATCATGATGCCCGATCTCAGCGGCAACGAAGTGTTGCGCAAGATCCGCGAAACCCTCAGCGATACCGAGTTGCCGATCATCATGGTCAGCGCCAAGAGCCAGAGCGAGGATGTGGTCGAAAGCCTGGAGCTAGGCGCAAACGACTACGTGACCAAGCCAGTGGACTTTGCCGTCGCCATGGCCCGCATCACCACGCAGGTCGCGCGCAAACGGGCCGCGGATGCGGAACGCGAAGAAAAGCATACCTTCGCCCAAAAGGCCGCGAAACTTACCGAGACGGTGGCGGAAAAGGAAGAAACACTCCGCCGCACGGCCGAGAGCCTCGAGAGCGAGTCGCGTCAGCGCCAACAATCCGAGGAGCGCCTGCGCTATCTTGCCTATCATGACGGCCTGACAGGGCTGCTCAACCGGAGCGCCTTTCGAGACTATCTGCGCGAAGAGATTCGTGTGGCCCGCAGCGCCGACCGCGATCTGGCGGTCATCTTCATCGACCTTGATCGGTTCAAGGCAGTGAACGATGTTCACGGCCATGAGGCGGGCGATCGGCTTCTCAAGGCTGTCGGCGGACGCCTGACGCAGATCCTTGAGGATCGTGCCCTCGTTGCCCGTCTTGGCGGTGACGAATTCGCCGTCATTCTCCCTTATGAAATGAGCCGGGAAAGCGGCGCCGGCCGCGCGCGGGCGATCGTGGAAGCCTTGAGCGAGCCCTTCCAGATCGCGGAGCAAACCTTCCAGGTCGGCGCGAGCTGCGGCATGTCGTGGCTGACGGATTGCGACGCGGATTTCGACGTTCTGATGAAGGGCGCCGACCTTGCCATGTACGGAGCCAAGCATGGCGGCCGTAATCGTCACGTCGTCTATGAACCGGCGATGCTTGAAGAGCAGAAGGAACGCAGCAAACTCGAAGTGGATTTGCGCAAGGCGATCCAGTCCGGCACGCTTGAACTCCACTATCAGCCGCTGATGAATTCGAAGTCTGGCGAGATCACGTCGTTCGAAGCGCTTCTGCGCTGGCCGCATGCCGATCACGGCATGATCGGACCGGACCGGTTCATTCCGATTGCCGAGGATACCGGCCTCATCATCCCGATGGGTGCGTGGGTCTTCCATCAGGCCTGCGCCGAAGCGGCGAGCTGGCCGTCGCATGTGCGGGTCGCCGTCAACCTCTCTCCGGTTCAGTTCCGCGACAAGAACCTGCTGGAAACGCTGCGAGCGGCGCTCACCATCAGTGGCCTCGATCCGAAACGTCTCGAGGTCGAGATCACGGAATCCGCGCTGCTGGAATCGGGCGAACACAATGTCGATATCCTGCGCTCGATCCGCGATATGGGCATCCGCGTGTCGATGGACGATTTCGGGACTGGCTATTCCTCGATGGCTTACCTGCAACAGTTCGACTTCGACAAGATCAAGATCGACCGGCGTTTCGTAGACGGTCTGTCGCGCGGTCCCAACAGTGCCGCGATTATCCAGGCGGTCGTTCAGCTCGGCGTCACGATCGGCGTCGATACCACCGCCGAAGGCGTGGAGAACGAAGAGCAGTTGATGGCCATACGCTCCCACGGCTGCACCGAGATGCAGGGCTACTATTTCAGCAAGCCGATGCCTGCTGTGGAAGCTCGGAAGTTTCTGGCGGACAGTCTTTTGCTAAGTGCCGGCTGACCTTCAGCGATACCAGCGGTGCGAGCCCCGGAGAAAGATCTCCGGGGCTTTCTTGTGTCGGAAGTTTGCTCTTGAAGCTCCGGACTGGTCAAATTTACCCCGACGAACCGCTGCCGCTTTCCTCATCGGGGGCCCTGCCGAGGCCCTGCTTCGCATCTGGCAACCCGCCGAAGAGTGCCCTCCAGTCCACTCGATCCGTATTCGCGGGGAATGGACGATGTGGTCCGCCACGGTCGTCCTGCTTGAACGTCGTGAGGGCAAAGTGCGCCCCGGCGAAACCCATCCTGCCAATCACCCGGTATCGCGCCGTGCGATATATGTGGCGGACGGTGTGGGAAGATTTGTTAAGCGGGCTGGGCAGTTGCAGCGTGTTGGATTTGCCGCGCATCGCGTAGTTTGAGTGTTGACCGTGCCACGTGGTGGTCACGTATCTTCCGCTCGTCAGAAGGCTTTGCCGCATCCACATATTGTGAAGCGCCACGCTAAATCAACGAGATGAGCCGACGTGATGCGCCGGCTCCTGCTGGGGGATCTGGTGGGGCTGCGAGATGGCAACCGTCGGGAAGGAAACGATGGTCAGGCGATGACGCTTTCCGCCGATCGCTGGCCGGTCCATTCCTGATCGACGGCGTCCGGGGCCCGGCCCGACAGCGGCTGCTTGGGTAGCGTTACGGTAAAGGTGCTGCCCTCGCCGAGAACGCTTTCTGCATGGACTTCCCCGCCCATGGCCTGGCAAAGCTTGCTGCAGACGGCAAGCTTGAGACCCGTGCCGCCGTAGCGGCCGTTGGCCGCGTGACGAGTGGTTGCAAATGTCTTGAAAAGTGTCGGCAGGACATCGGGCTCGATGCCGCAGCCCGTATCCGTCACCTTGACCGAAAAGACGCGATGACCGCCTGCGATACCCTGTTGGGCTTCGAGCCGGATCTTGCCAGCAGGCGTATGGCGGACGGCGTTCTCGATGATGCTGTCGAGCACCTGCATCAGGCGTGTGTCGTCCACTTCGATCGTTTCCAGACCCGGTTCGACGTCGACCTCGACCTCGATGCGCTGTTCGTCGATTTCCGACCGGTGCGCCTCGACCGCTCCGTCGAGAAGAGGCCGGAGATAGTGCGCCTGGAAATTGAAACGCATTCGGCCGGCCTCAATTTTCGACAGATCGAGGATCGTGTTGATCAGACGCAGCAGATAGTGACCGGCGTCAAGAATGCGGTCGATATCCTGCTTCAGAAGTTCGTCGTCGGTGTCGATCGCGTCTTCGCGCAGGATCTGGCCGTAGCCGATGATGGCGTTGAGCGGCGTGCGCAATTCGTGGCTCATTCGCGCGAGGAATTCGGCCTTGGCCGAGCTGGCGCGGTCGGCGGCGATCACGGCCTTGCGCAATTCGTCGCTCATGTGGCGACGTCGCTCGACTTCGTGCTCGAGGTCGACTCCGGCGTCGAAGATCCGGGCATAGTAGACGGCCATCGTGGCCACGTAGGCAAGTGTTGCCACGGTCGAGACGGCGCCGAGGCCCACCATGGCTACCTGCGGCATGTCGTTCTCCGGCGGCGGGACGAAGAGGTAAAGCAGGAAAAAGAGAGAGAACGACACTCCGGTCACGGCCAGCAGATGCGGCTGGTAGCGCTTTTCGCCGCCCACATAGAACAGCGAAAGGATCGGAATGATCAGGACCCATGTCAGCGTCGGCGACGCGACGCCACCGTAATGATAGCAGCTCCAGAGGATCGCGAAGTTCAGGTTTATCACCGATAGTATGACCAGATGGTGATAGGCGATGCCCGCCCGGAGCAGGAACGGGAAAAGCCAGAAGCTGAAAATGCTCAGAGCGAGCACGAACACGTCGGAGTGCGGCGTCGGGTCGAAGAGGAAGAGCGAAAGGGGCACGGTTCCGCCCAGGATCGGACCGACCGTATGACTGACCAGGAACATGCGCGCCTGGTTCGTTGCCTCACGATCGTTTGTCAGGCTGTCGGGAAGGAAATACTCGAGAATCCACCGAAACCAGGACGTGATGGTCGAGTAGGCTCTTGCTTCGCTCACGGCTGACCCCCAGGCATGCGACATGCCAGGGCCCGACCTTGCAAGCGCGTCCGACACGAGCAGCAGGGCTGTCGGATCGCGCGGTAGGGGCGCCTGACGGGTCTTGCTACCTCGGCGCCGGTTAACAAGGAGAAAAGTGTCGTCAGAATTGCGGGCGCAGGATGCAGATCAATCTTGAGGCGAGGTCCGGCATTGCTGCACAAGCGGTCGCGGCTTGCCAGACTTCGGTCAGGTCGCGGTACTGGAGATAGGGCGTAACCGCCATCCGGGCTTGTGCGCCCTCGAATTCGCCGCGCGCGTTGATCAGCCCTTGCACTTCAGGGCTGTAGAGCTCGGCGAACTCGCGGAACCGCGTCTCGGGAAGCCAGTTGTCGGGCAATTGGTCGAACGGGCCATCATGCCACGTGTTGCGCACGACCTCGTTGCTGTCGACGCCGATCAGGATCTGCCGATCGAGTTCTGGCGGCCTGATAGAAGACGAAACCGCTCTGGACATGCACGCTCAGATTGGCCGCGAGCGGTGCCAGAACCAAGGGAGCCGGCTGGTCCGGGTCAAGGAGCCAGTGGAAGGAATTGCCCGACTGGCTGAACACGAGCAGGAATGTGATGCCGGATTCGTCGAAGCTTCGACCCACAAACGCCTCGTCTGGCAGGAGAAACGAGGCGTCCGGAGGCTCCTGGGAAATTGGGTTGAACGAAAACGTCACCGTCCTTTCCTCGAAGGTGACGGCGTAGGTCATCGGATCTTTCTTCTCCACCGCGACGCCATCCTCCGAACCGAGGAGCAGATGGCGAAACCAGCCTGGATCGGCTGTATCGAAGTACGCGAAATTGATCAGGCCTTCCTCCCGCTCGTCGGGATGAAGCCTGAAATTCCCGGAATAATCAGTGCCGTTTCCAGTGAACTTGAAGTAATAGTAATTTTCGGTGGGCCACACGGTCGCGCGCTCGGGCAGAGCGGCAAAGATGTTGGCGAAGACCACCATCGGGTCATCCACTTCGATTTCCTCCGCCTTGTGCTCGATCCAGGCCTGGTTGAACGCAATGCTGTCGCCCTCCTGGGCGCGGCCCGGCACCGAGAGCATGACGGCAAGAGACGACAGGAGAAGGCGGAACGCGAGGGAGGTCGCGGGCATGAGACACCTGTTTTCACGGAAATTCGAGGAAAGTCGCCGCCCTGTCGAAGGACGGCGACATTGGAATTATTGCTGCGGAACAGTGTAGGGGTCTCCCGGCGGAAGCGGCACATAGCTGGTCCCGGTCCTGTTGCCGGGAACACGCTCGAGCATGTTTCCGTTCTCGTCCTCGGTCTGTGGCAGCATGCCGCTCTCGGCGCCGCCCGCGTCCGGCATCTGACCGGGATTGATGACCGGGTCGCCGGGCAATGGAATGTTTGATCCGACGACATTGTGGGGCGGGTTCGAGAGGATCTGGTTGTGGGGGCCCTGCGACAGTACGGGCAGATGCTGGGACAGGATCGGATTGTGACTGGAGACAACGAGATTGTGTCCCGAAACGATCTGATTGTGGCCGGACAGGATCGGACTGTGACCGGAAACGATCGCATTATGGCCGAGCAAGGGAGCCGGAAGTCGGGTTATGTCCGGAGAGCAGCGGATTATGCCCGGAAAGCACCGGATTGTGGGATGAAACGAAAGTGTTGTGCCCCGAGGTGATCGGGGAGTGCCAGTTCGAAACGATCGGATTGTGGCGGGACACAACCGTCAGGTGTCCAATCGACGACGGCAGGTCGTGGATCGTGCCGCTCGACAAGAACGTATTGTGGTTCCACGAGACGATCTGGCTGTGCTGGATGGAGTTCTGAACGGCATGCTCGGCCGAGGGTGGCATTCCTTGCGCGAATGGATCGCCTCCAGGCCCGCCGGGGATAGGAATTCCCCCGAAGCGGGACGCGACCGAATTGTGTCCGCTCGACTCGACGAGATTGTGCCCCTGCGAAAGGAGGAGGTTGTGTCCAGTCGACTGGATCACGCCATGTCCCTGAGACACCAAGACATTGTGACCAGTTGACTGGATCACGTTATGACCCTGGGACACAAACACATTATGACCCGGGGACTGGATCACGCTGTGGAACGAGCCGGCGGGCCTGTGGATCGAGCCAATGGGCCAGTGGCCAGGGGAAAGCGGTTGCCGGTGGATGATCGACAACGGCCGTTGGTGGTTGATCAGCGAGAACTGCGCGATATGCCCGCCGAGCGAGATCGCGGGGATATGGATCGTCCCGCAGAACGGCGAGTTCACGTCCCAGCCGATGTCGGCCAGCAGCCGGTCGGTCAGCCGCTGATCGCTGGTATCGGTGGCGAAGGGCTCCATCAGTTCGTCAGGTGTAAGCGCCGTGTCGAAGTGTGAAACGGAGGAGCCCGGTTCGATGGGCGAGGGGGCGTACATGCGCACATGCCCTCCAGCCATCCCGGCCGTGAGGACGGTCTGGGCGCACTGGTTCACGCGCGGGCCGAGCCAGTGAAGGTCTCCCGTATCAGCGGCCGAGGCCAGCCGTTCGGCATTGGTCATGTTGGCCCAGGTGTCGCCGCTGCTGTGATCGTGCAGCATGTTGGTATAGGCGTCGTTGCGCCCTTGTAGCAGCGCGCCCGTGGTCACGATGTCGACGAACGACTGCACGCCGAGTCCGTGTCCGAGTTCGTGTTTGACCGTATCGAAGAACGAGATCGTGCCGCTGGGTGCGTCCACGCCGATGCCGTAGAACCAGTTGGTCTGGTTCAGGCAGGCGTTGTTGTTGTCGATGTTCGAGTTGAAGCGCGCCTGGATGTCGTCCGTCCCGGAGCCGTTGTCGGACCCCGAGATCGCGTTGGCGAGGGCGCCGGAATACCACGTGTTCGGCTGTGGCGCGTTGGTAAAGTCGCGAAATACCTGATTGGTTCCCGCGCGCCCGAGCACGCCGCTCGTCGCGCTGCACGGGAGTGAGCGGATCCATCGCCGCGTCGATGCGGATCTCGACCCCACTGCTGACGACGCCCTCCCAGGCGTCGGCGGCGGCCTGGAAGACGTTCATCCGCTGCTCGCCCAATGTGGTGCCGGTGTTGCCCGCCACGGGCGCGACGGAAGTCGGATCATTGATGCCCTCGCCGGGCCCGTCATTGTTGATGATGGTGATCGTGGCCTGGGCATCGGCCTCGGATGCGAAGCCGAGCGTTACAATACTTGCGAGAATTGAAAGGGATGTGCGGAGAATGGACATCGGATCGCTCACTTGAAAAACAGTGAAAAGGCCGGCGCGCCGTGACGCGCCTTCAGCTCAATCGTGGGCAGGGAGTTGGAAATGTTCGACCTGCACCGTACCGTCGTTTCCGATCGTGGCGACCAGAGGTGACTGGAAACGTCCCTCGAGATCGAGCGCGATCGCACCCGTTTCGGTTCGTTGCTCGACCAGGCCTTCCACACTGAAGGACTGGCGCGCCTGGTCGGAGAGGGCTTCGACGAAGTCTGACCGATCTTCCGCCGCACGCGCGCGGGCTGCCTCTTCGCCCGTCAGAATCTCGTTGGTTTCCGGATCGAGATAGACGATGCGGCCGGGCGCAGACGGGGCAGTGCAGGGCGCCGCTCTGGTTTCGTCGCAAACCTGCGCGACACTCTGGGCCGAAACGCAATTCGCGGAAATCGGCAGGGCAAGAACAAGCAAGGCAAGGATGCGCATGGGGGGTGGCTCCTTCAGGCAATGACTTTATCAACCATTGCGAGTATAGCGCAATTTTAATTCAATATCTATTGAATTGGCCGTCTTGCCTCGCGGACCAAGTCCGAACTCCCGTCGACAAACAGTGCAAGGAAGAGCATTGCTACGGCGATAAGACCTCCCCGAACGGCCAGTTCTTTCGCGCAGGCGCGTCTTCATTCCGACTGCCGCGACCGTTGTCAGCAGCGTCCCCCCAGTGATGTCCAGCCGGCCGCTTCAGTGACGAAGGCCGGCAAGGCCACGACCCAATTGAGCGGACTCCCCGGTGTCGGAGCTGATCGAGAAACCGGCGTCCGCGACCATTTCGACTCATCAGAGCGCTCGTTGCGTGGCAGTCGCCATGGCCGCCGAGACTCCGCAGATCAGCCCCGCACCGCCAGATGGAAGCACGACGCCGAAGACAACGCCCGGAAGCGTACGGCGCTACTCCGGGAGGAAGTTGAGCGCGATGCCGATGAGCGATGCCATCCACATCACCGGAGCGCCGTAAGCGGCGCGACGGCAGCGACGCGTGCGGCCATGACGAGGCCCGGAACGATGCCGGCCGCGTCAACCGCCGCGCCGGCGTCAGACGAAGCGGGCCACGTAGTTCTCCAGCCGCTCCTGACGCCCGGAACGCGGTTGAGGGTCGACTCCGTCCGCGATGACGCGGTCAGCGATATCGTCGAGACCCTCGGCATCGAGCATGGTCTGCGCCGTGTCGTTGTCCCAGTCGGCGTATCGTTCGGCGCGCGCCCGCTCCAGTCCGCCGTCCTCCAGCATGGCCGCCGCCGCCTTGAAGCCGCGCGCGCACACGTCCATGGCGCCCACATGCGCGGCCACCAGATCGATCGGGTCGAGCGATTGACGCCGCAGCTTTGCGTCGAAATTCGTCCCGCCCGTCGTGAAGCCGCCCGCGCGAAGGACTTCGTAATAGGCCAGCGCGACTTCGGGGACGTTGTTGGGAAACTGGTCCGTGTCCCACCCCGATTGATAATCGTTCCGGTTCATGTCGATCGAGCCGAACAGATCGAGCGCCGCCGCGACCGCGATCTCGTGCTCGAAACTGTGGCCCGCCAGAACCGCATGGCCGGCTTCGATGTTGACCTTGACCTCCCCCTCGAGCCCGAACCGCTGAAGAAAGGCGTGTACGGCTGCGACGTCGTAGTCGTACTGATGCTTGGTGGGTTCCTGCGGCTTGGGTTCGATGAGGATCGCGCCCGGGAACCCGATCTTGTGCTTGTAGTCGACGACCTTGGAGAGAAATCTCCCGGCCAGCTCGCGCTTCGCGGGCAAGATCGGTATTCAGCAGCGTTTCGTAGCCTTCGCGTCCGCCCCAGAGGACATAGTTCTCGCCGCCCAGACGGTGCGTGGCGTCCAGACAGGTCTTCACCGTAGCGGCCGCGTAAGCGAAGATCTCCGGGTCGGGGTTGGTCGCCGCGCCTGCCATGTAGCGGCGGTGCGTGAAGAGGTTCGCCGTGCCCCAGAGCAGGCGGGTCCCCTGGGCCTCCATCTTCATTCCGATATGATCGACCATCGCGTCGAGGTTGGCCGCGCTTTCGGCAAAGCTCGCGCCGTCCGGTCGGATATCGGCATCGTGAAAGCAGAAGAACGGCTGGCCGAGGATCGCAAAAAGGTCGAAAGCGGCGTCGGCCTTGGCACGCGCCGAGTCGAGGTCCTCTCCGAACCAGGGGCGCTCGAAGGTTTGTCCTCCGAACGGATCGCCACCGGGCCATGCGAAGCTGTGCCACCAGGCGACCGAGAAGCGCAGGTGGTCTTCAAGCCGCTTGCCGTCGATCTTCAGATCGGGGTCGTAGTGGCGGAAGGCGAGCCCGTTGCCTGCGTCCGGGCCCTGATATCTGACGGGATCGATCTCCGCGAAATAGCTCATGGAATCTCCTTCAGGGCCGTGTAGGCGGCTCGGTAGCGTGCGTGAGCGTGATCGAAGGCGTCCGCAAGGTCGGCGCGCGGTTCGACGGTGTGGGACAGAGGCGGCGGCGCCGCGGTCAGGTCGCCTGTCGCGGCCATACGGGCGAGACGGGCCGCGCCGAACGCGGCGCCGTAATCCCCGGAGACCGGCACGTCTAGCGGGATGCCAAGCGTCGAGGCGATGGTCTCCAGCCAGTAGGCGGAACGCGCGCCCCCGCCGATCGCCAGCGCGCGCGTGAGCGTCGTTCCTGTCGCCGCCAGCGCATCACGACAGTCGCGAAGGGCGAACGCGACCCCCTCGAGCACAGAGCGTGTGGCCGCCTGTGCGTCGGTGGCATGTTCCAGGCCGATGAAGGCCCCGCGGATCGCGGCATCATTGTGTGGGGTCCTCTCGCCGCCGAGATAGGGCAGGAAGGTCGTCTGGCCGGGAGCCCTGAGCTCGCCGAGATCCTGGGTCAGAGCGACGGCATCCCGGCCCAGCAGGCGCGCGAACCAGTTCAGCGCATCGCTTGCGGACAGGATCACGCCCATCTGGTGCCATGTATCCGGCAAGGCGTGGCAGAATGTGTGGACAGCCGCTTCGGGAGCGGGTCGGTAGCCGTCCGTGGCGGCGAAGAGCACGCCCGACGTGCCAAGGGAAACGAAGGCAGCGCCCTCGGAGACGACCCCTGTACCGATAGCTGAAGCGGCGTTGTCACCACCCCCACCGGCGACCGGCAGGTTCGCACGGAACCCCCATCTTTCGGCCAGAGGTGCCCGCAGGTTGCCGGAGGGCGCGCATCCTTCAACCAGGCGCGGCATGTGCTCGCGCGACAACCCGGTCCTTTGCAGGAGCGTGTCAGACCAGTCTCGGGCAAGTGTGTCGAGCCAGGCCGTTCCTGCCGCATCTGACATGTCGCTGACGGATTCCCCGGTGAGCCAGAGACGAAGATAATCCTTCGGCAGCAGCACCTTGAAAATCTTTCTGAAGGTTTCGGTTTCATGCCTCTGGACCCAGGCAAGCTTCGGCGCGGTGAACCCGGGAAATACGATGTTACCCGATATGGCGCGCCAATCCGGATCGGAGTCCATTTCGGCAGCCTCGGCCCGGGCGCGCGTATCGTTCCACAGAATGCACGGACGCAGCACCCGGTCCTGATCGTCGAGCAAGGTCGCCCCGTGCATCTGACCTGAGAGGCCTATCGCATCGACCCGACGGAGATCACCTATGGTGGCAAGACGATCGAGAACCGATTCCGCCGCGGCGATCCAGTCCGCCGGATCCTGTTCCGACCAGCCGTCGTGCGGGCGCGAGACGTCGAGAGGCGCGTGCGCCTCCGCGACGGGGTTTTCGGCTTCGTCGATCAGAACCGCCTTGAGACCCGATGTTCCGAGGTCGAGTCCGAGATGCATCAGGCCGCCTTTTCCGGGCTCTTGCCGAGGATGATCATTCCCAGGATGTCGTCCTCGGTGACCTCGTTCACGTTGACGGTCCCGACGAGCTGTCCATTCTTCATGACGCTCGCCCGGTCGCAGAGTGTCATGACCTGATGGACGTCGTGATCGATCAGGAAGATGCCGATGCCCTGGCGTTTCAGCTCCTGGATCAGGTCGGCGACCATCTTGGTTTCCTGCACGCCAAGCGCCGCCGTGGGCTCGTCCATGATCAGGATGCGCGCGTTGAAGTAAACCGCCCGACCGATTGCCACCGATTGCCGCTGGCCGCCCGAGAGCGCGGCCACGGGGGTCGAGAACTTGCGGAAGTTCGGGTTGAGCCGCCCCATGATCTTGCGAGTTTCGGCTTCCTGGGCGGCGTCGTCGACGAAGCCCGTGCCGGTTGTCAGTTCCCGCCCCAGAAACAGGTTGGAGGCCGCGTCCAGATTGTCCGCCAGGGCGAGCGTCTGGTAGATCGTTTCGATGTTGTAGCGCCGGGCGTCGCGCGGGTTGGCGATCACGGCCTTCTCGCCGTTCACGTAGATGTCGCCCGAATCCTGCTGATAGGCGCCGGACAGGCACTTGATCAGCGTGGACTTTCCCGCGCCGTTGTGACCGAGCAGTCCCACGACCTCGCCCGGATAGAGATCCACCGTCACGTGGTCGACTGCCTTGACGCCGCCGAACGAGATCGAGATGTCGCGCATCTCCACAAGAGGGGTTCCGCTGCGGTCGATGGTCATGATTTCGCTCCCAGCCGGCGGCGATAGATGATGTCGACGAGGACGGCAAAGACCAGCACGGCGCCGACCACGATGTTCTGGAACGGCGCATCGACCCCGACCATCGCCATGCCCGATTGCAGGGATTGCATGATCAGGGCTCCGAGAATGGCGCCGTAGATGGTTCCGATGCCTCCGGAAAGCGCGGTGCCGCCAATGACTGCCGCGGCGATGACCCGCAACTCGTCGAGGGTGCCTATGTCGTTGGAGTGAAACGACAGACGGGCCGAAGCGACCACTGCGGAAATGGCGCAGAGCGAGCCCATTATGGCAAAGACCTTGACCGTCAGAAGGCGCGTGTTGATGCCCGAGAGTTCGGCGGCATCCGGGTTTCCGCCGGTGGCGAAGATATAGCGCCCGAGCCGGGTGCGTTGCGCCACGATGGTCATGGCGACAGCGATCGCAAGCAGAAGCACGACGGAATATGGAATGCCGTATCCTTCGGAATATCCGTCTGGCATGACCTCGCCGCGCGCGGCGAACATGCGCTCCAATCGGGCGTCGGGAACCTGGTAGCTGTTGAGAATCCACACGAAACCCAGAATGGCCACCGCGATGATCGTACCCACGAGGACCTCTGCCCAAAGCGGCTTGACGGGGAATTCGTGGCTGATCTTGGCGCGGCGGGCCTGCCATAATCCGACCACGGCCGCCGCCACGCCGAGCACGCCGAGGATCCAGCTTCCGGTTTCTCCGAGTGTCCCGTTGATGCCGCCGAACAGAAGGAAGGTTTCGTCCAGCGGGCCGATCGTCTGACCGTTCGTCAGATACCAGGCGACGTTGCGCCAGACGAGCAATCCACCCAGCGTCACGATGAACGCGGGGATCGTCAGATAGCCGACCATCCAGCCTTGAAACACGCCGATCGCGATGCCGGTCGCGATTCCGACCAGGATGGCAATTGGCGCGATGAGCGGGTTGCCGATGTCGAGCCCGAGCCATTGTGGCAGGAAGAACGTCTGGGTCATCGCCATCATGGCCGAACAGGTGGCCAGAAGCGAGCCGACGCTCAGATCAATGTGTCGGGTCACGATGATGAAGACCATGCCCGTCGCCATGATCGCGACGCTGACGGTCTGGATCGTCAGGTTGAAGACGTTGCGCGGCGTCAGGAAGCGCCCTTCGGTGACGAAGTTGAAGACCAGCGCCAGCACCAGGAAGGCACCGACCATCCCCAGCAATCGCATGTCGACTTCCAGAGCGGCGAAGAAATTCTTGCGTGCCCGCTTCGTGGTCTCAGAAGTTTCGGCCATGATGCCCCCCGGTATGAGAGGCCGCGGCGATCAATGCCGCCACGGCCAGGCTGGCGCCTGTGAAATCAGCTGCAGGGAGAGGGACCGTTCTGGACGCCCTGGCAAAGCGCGTCCTTCGTGATCCATCCTGCATCCACGACGGCGTCGAGGTTGTCCTTGGTGATCGGCACGGGCTCCAAGAATTTGGCCGTGAGCGTGGTGCCGCTGGGCGAAGTCCACTCTTCGGCCCCTTCGATGTCGCTCATCGCGGTGCCCTCGGCGAGCTGGACGGCGATCGAACCGCCCTCGCGGCCGAGATCCCGCGCGTCTTTCCAGACGCTGACGGTCTGGGTGCCTTGAGCGATCCGATTCAGCGCAGCATGGTCCCCGTCCTGGCCGGAGACGGGGATGCCGTCCATGCCCTGGGCCGTCAGGGCGGCCACGGCCCCGCCGGCAGTGCCGTCGTTCGAAGCGACCACGGCATCCACCTCGTTCGCGTTGGCGGTCAGGATCTGCTCCATGTTCCGTTGGGCGTTGGCCGGTAGCCATTGATCGGTGTAGGCTTCGCCGACGATGGTGATCTTGCCGGAATCGATGGCGTCCTGCAGGATTTCCTGCTGGCCGCCGCGCAGGAAGTCGGCGTTCGGATCGGTGGGCGACCCCTTGATCATCACGTAGTTGCCCTCGGGCACCAGATCGAGCACCGCACGAGCTTGCATCCGGCCAACTTCAGCATTGTCGAAGGTCAGGTAGAACGCGCGCGGATCCTCGATGAGGCGGTCATAGGCCACCACCGGGATCCCCTCGTCGGAAGCGGCCTGCACGGCCGGAATGATCGCCTGGGTGTCCTGGGCCAGGATGATGAGCGCGTCGGCTCCCTGGGCAATCAGGCTTTCCACGTCGGAAAGCTGCTTGGCCGAGGACGACTGGGCATCGGTGGACAGGTATTCCGCGCCGGCCTCTTCGAGAGCGCCCTTGATGGCCGCTTCGTCGGTCTTCCAGCGCTCTTCCTGAAAGTTGGACCAGCTGACGCCAACGGTCAATGTATCCTGCGCCCACGCTGTCGCAGTAAGGCCAACGGACATCGCCGCGGCCGACAAAAGTGCATATCGCATGTAATCCTCCCTTGCAGATCGCCCTTCCCTCGGGCGATCCAGTTCTCGCATCTGCGGCTGCGACCTTGGCTGAAGATTCAGGACTTGTCACGACTTTCGCCAGAGCATTGAAATCCGGATGTGTTACCGCTGCCATTTGTCTCGATATCTGCCTCGCCGGTCGGTTTCGCGGCTTCGATGCGTGTCAGTTCGGAGGAAAGCTCCATGAAACGGAACCCATGATCCGCGCCCTGGTTTTCCTGCTCCTCGCCTTGCAACCTGCCATGGCCGGGCCGTCGTTCGAGGATCGTTCGGACTCGCTCCCCGTCGAGCATGTCTATAGCGGCGATTGGGAGCATTTCGTCGGCGGGGGTGTTGCGGTCTTCGATTGCGATGCCGACGGGCGACTGGATCTCTTCGCGGCGGGGGGCACGGCCCCGGCGCGGGTCTTCAGGAACACGAGCCTTCCCGGCGGGCGGCTTTCGTTCGAACTGATGGACCTGCGCGCGATCGCGGGGACGACAGGCGCGTGGCCCCTCGACATCGATGGCGACGGGACGCTCGACCTGGCGGTGCTTCGGGTTGGACGGGATCTGATCCTTCGCGGAACGGGCGGATGTGCGTTCGAACCATTCGACCTGGGCTTCGTGTCGTCCGATGCCTGGTCGACCGCCTTCTCCGCGACATGGGAGGCGGGGCGTGATCTGCCGACATTCGTGATCGGCACATATGTGGACCGGACCGATCCTGACGGACCGTTCGGGACCTGCGACCAGAGCCTGCTCTATCGTCCGGAACATGGTCGCTACGATGCGCCCCGTCGGTTCAAGACTTACTGCGCACTTTCGATGCTGATATCCGACTGGCGGCGGGAGGGGCGCGCGGATCTGCGGGTCTCCAACGATCGGCACTATTACGTGCGCGGTGGCTACGAGCAGATGATCCGGCTCGACACAATGACCGAGTTGGGAGAGGCGGACGGCTGGCCCAGGGTCTCGCTCTGGGGCATGGGCGTGGCCTCGCGCGATCTGACCGGCGATGGTCGCCCCGAAGTGATGTCGACCTCGATGGGCGACCAGTTGCTCCAGATCTGGACCGAAGAAGGATATGTCGCGGCGCCCTTCGCGTGGGGTACCTATGCGCAACGCCCGTTTCTCGGCGACGACGGGCGACCGTCGACCGGCTGGCACGCGGAGTTCGGGGACGTCGACAATGACGGTCTGGATGATCTCTTCATCGCCAAGGGCAACGTCGATCAGATGCCGTCGAATGCCGCAAAGGACCCCAACAACCTGCTGATGCAGGGCGCTGACCACCGATTTGCCGAAGCGGCGCAGGAAGCCGGGCTCGCCACCACCGCACGGAGCCGCGGGGCCGCGCTTGCCGATCTGAATAATGACGGCCTTCTCGATCTCGTGGTGGTAAACCGCCGCGCCCCCATGGAGCTTTGGCAGAACGTGACGGCAGATGCCGGCGCAGCCATCGAGGTGGAGATACGCCAAAGTGGAGCGAACACGCGCGCCGTGGGGGCGTGGATCGAGGCGCGCATCGCCGGGCGCGTCCATTGGCGCGAGGTGACGGTGGGCGGGGGGCATGGCGGCGGGCACGCCGGGCCGCAGCACTTCGGACTGGGCAGCGCCGAAGCCGCCGATGTCCGCGTCCACTGGCCGGATGGCGCAGCATCCGCGTGGGTGCGCCTCCCTGCCGGATATCGCGGAACGATCGAACGCCGGCGGGTCAAGCCAGGGAACTAGAAGCGCAAGCAAGAACTGTGTACAAGAAGTTGTCGCAAATCGGTTTTATCGATCGACGGCCAGTCCGCTCGGAACTTCCTCCGGGATCTCTGACTGACGCGCATGCGGGTCGGTCAAGGCATTGAGGAAGGCGAGGATCGCTGCGATCTCCGCGTCATCGAGTCGCTGACCCTCCCGTGTATTCGCGGCGTTGATGGCTTTCTGCTCGTCAGCATCCGACAACGGACCGAGATCGTCGAATGCGTCGGGAACGGCCAAGACCGGCGAGGCAACATGTTCCGCGCGTGGATCGATGTGATGGCGCAGGTAGCCTTCCAGCGTCGCGAAAGCGCCGGCGTGTCCGTATGGTGCGGTCAGCGCCACGTTCCTGAGCGACGGTGTGCGAAACTTGTAGGCATCCGCCGCGTCGCCGGTCACGCGCATGCGCCCGACATCGCGATGATGGGTCTCGAAGCGCTCCGCCTTCCCGGGTCCGAACTGCGGCTCGCTCATGGCGTGAAAGGCGTGATCGCTGAGAAACGGACCGGAATGACAGGTCACACAGCCGGCCGAGCCATAGAAGAGATCCAGTCCCTTGGCTGCGCGGCCCTGCAATGGCTCCTCTCCTCGCAGATGTGCGTCGAAAGCGGAGCGGTCGCTGCGCCATTCGGCGGCGACGAAGGCCGCGATCGCGTTGGAGATGTCGGTGAAGGCGATAGGGGCACCCGCTTTGACGTGCGGATAGGTTTCGGCGAATGCATCGGCATAGGCGGGCAGATCACTTACCCGGTGAGCGATCAGATCCCAGGCACCACCGGTGCCGGTTATGCGGCCGGAGCGGACCGCGACGGAGATTTCGTTTTCGCCATAATGGCCCGCCATCTCGTCGGGCGAGAGGACCGGAAACATCGTCTGAGCCGACAGGACCCCGGAGAAACCCGCCACCATCTCGTCCTCCATGGGCGTGCGCAGGCCGCTGGGTCGCGTCGGGTCCGTCTCGATCCGCCCGTCGTGGAAGAGCTTCGTGAATTCGCGTGCCCCAAGGTTGAAAAGCGCCGGCGCATTGCGCGCCACCCTCTGCTCGGGCGGATCTTCCGGATCGATTTCCCGCTCGGGGCCGAGGCCAACGCCGCCTTCGCCCAAGCCGAGCGACACGCCGTCCGCCGTGCCGAAGCGTGGATGATGGCAGGTTCCGCACGAAATGTTGCGGTTGCCCGACAGGATCGGATCCCAGAAGAGCAGGCGCCCCAGCGCGGCCTCGGCGGGATCGACCGGGACATACATCTCGTCAGTGACCGGCGGCGGCAGATCCGCAAGCGTGGGCCGTGATGCAACGAGAAGCAGGGCGAGTATGCGAAACATGAGCCGAGCATGGGCGCGAGGCGAGGGCGCTGTCCAGCTCTGCCGCGACAGCGGGACGCCAGTGCCGGGACATGGAGCGGGTGAAGGGAATCGAACCCTCGTCGTCAGCTTGGGAAGCTGCTGCTCTACCATTGAGCTACACCCGCACGCCGGCCCGTTTGGTAGACCCACGGAAGAAAGGCGTCAAGCGGACCTGTTGCCGTCCGATCAATGCCGATTGGCGCGGATGGGGCAGGGGCCAGGTACCCTCATGCGACGCCATGTTCAGCGGCGCTGTCGCCGGCGGTTCCGCGAGCCGGTGTTCCCGAAGGAAACGTCTGGCAGGGTCACTGCGCCGAGCAGGTTCGGGAAGGGCGCCGTGGCGTGGGGAATTGCGTTGGCTGCGACGAAATGTTCCTGGAATCGCGGCTCTATTGCGGTCTCGACCTTGTGGATGTTGCGCACCAGCCGTTCGACGTCCCTGCGGGCCGCCGCATTGCACAATGCAATCCGCGCGCCTGTGCCCGCAGCGTTCCCCGCAGAGCTGACATTCTCGAGCGGCGCGTCGGGGATCATCCCCAGCACCATCGCATGAAGCGGCGAGATGTGGGCACCGAACGCGCCGGCGAGGACGATCTTCTCGACCCGATCGACTCCAAGTTCGTCCATCAGCAGTCGTGCGCCTGCGTAGAGGGCGGACTTGGCGAGCTGTATGGCCCGGATGTCGCCCTGCGTGACCATGATGAGCGGTCCATCCGGGCGGGCATCGTGAAGCACGTAGGAATGGGTGCGGCCGTCAGGCACGCATCTTTCACTTCCGGTCTGCTCGGCCGAGCCGATCAGGCCGGAGGGATCCAGCAGCCCGGCAAGCCGCATTTCGGCGACGGCTTCGATGATGCCGGATCCGCAGATGCCAGTGATCGGGGGGGGTGATGCCCGGAATTCCGCACTGTCGGACCAGTGCTCACACCCGATGATGCGAAAGCGGGGTTCCCGTGTTTGCGGGTCGATGCGCACCCGTTCGACGGCTCCCGGCGCCGCCCGTTGACCGCAGGAGATCTGCGCGCCCTCGAACGCGGGGCCCGTGGGCGAAGAGCAGGCGAGCACGCGCTCCCGATTGCCCAGCAGGAGCTCCGCGTTGGTGCCGACATCGACAATGAGCGTCAGGGCTTCTGACAGGTCGGGCCGTTCGGACAGCGCAACAGCGGCTGCGTCGGCCCCGACATGGCCCGCGACGCAGGGCAGGATATGGAGTTGGGCCTCCGCGTTCAGCGACAAGAGACCGAGCGTCGCCGCCGGGAGCGAGATCGAATCGGACGTGGCGAGGGCGAACGGTGCCTGCCCCAGTTCCGAAGGATCGATCCCGAGAAGGATATGGTGCATCACCGGGTTGCAAACGAGTACGGCCTCGACGACGCTCCGCCGGTCCAGATCGGCCTCGGCGAGTAGGCTGCGGGCCAGTTCGTTGAGGGCCTGCCGCACGGTTTCGGACATTTCGGCCGCTCCGCCCGGATTTATCATCGCGTAGGAGACACGGGACATCAGGTCCTCGCCGAAGCGGATCTGTGGGTTCATCACTCCGGCCGACCCGACGACGCGCCCGTCGTCGAGCGCGCATAGGTGAGCGGCAATCGTCGTCGAACCGAGATCGATCGCCAATCCGTAGAGCGGCCCATCATGGAATCCGGGCCACAGATCCAGGACATGAGCATCACGCGCATCGCGGCGCACCGCGACGGTGACGGTCCACTTGCCCTCGCGCAAGACGGTCTGGAGCCGCTGCAGCAGCCCCAGCCCGATTCTGTGCGTTCGGAATGCCCCATTGTGATTCGAGCGCAGCGGCGAGACGCTGCGCATCACCCGAAGGTTCGTGCATGTCGGGTTGCGCAACGTCTACCAGGTAGAGACGCGTGGCAGGGTCCATCTCGATCGGGCGGGAATCGGCCTCCTTTCTAACCACCTGGCGATGCACCTGGCTTTCGGGCGGAACATCGATCACGGCGTCCCGAAGGATCTGCGCCTGGCAGCCGAGCCGACGGCCCGCCTTCAACCCACGCTTCTCGTCGTAGCGCTCCTCGACGCTGTTCCAAGCCGAAAGGGCGTCGTCCCGCATGGTCACGCCGTGCTTGGGATGGAAGCCGACAGCGGGCGCTACCTGACATTTGGAGCAGATGCCGCGTCCGCCGCAAACGCTGTCGAGATCGACCCCGATCTGGCGCGCGGCAGCCAGTACCGTGGTGCCTGCTGCGACGTGCCCGCGGCGGCCGGAAGGCGTGAAGATGACGAGCGGGTCGGACATGAACAACCTTTCGGAAACGGCGCGGCGCAGCATAGCGGCGCGGTGGCGCTGGAAAAGGGACGTTGCGCGTTGCCTTGACGCAGGTTGCCGAAAATGGCGATGGCAAGGCTCGATGAAAACTGTCACGCCGGCCTTCCATGAAAAGCAAGCGTTTCGCCGTCGTGAATGAGCCGGTCCACAAGGAAATGTTCGCGGCGACGCCCGCGAGCGCAGCCTGTTCCTGAACTGCGACGAAACGGCTGCGATTGACCGCCGGATGCCGCAAGGGGAGAGCTTTGGGCTCCGTTCTGGCTATCCGGTCGGGGGCAATGTGAGGCTGTCGGCAGGCCCGGACGCGGAGAGCGATCGCGAGAGGTCGGATATCGACCAAGGACTGGCTGTGGCTGATCGGCAGCCACTTCATCAGGCGCGGCGAGCCCGGAGCTCGCCGGCGCCGCACCGATGGCAATCACGAAATTTCTGGAGCGCGATCTCCGCCGCTGTTTTCTCGGCAGCTATTTCCCGGATCAAACGGTCCCGACGGTTGCGACCCGGGGACTGGATTGCGAAAGGTGTCCAAGAAGTTGAAAAGTGGCTGCATCTAACGAATTTGCTTCATCTTTCCGCAAGCGCGCTGCTTCGACGCAAACGGCATGCGGCGGACGGGCTCAAGGTCGGTGTGGGGTTGCGGCGGGCCTGTGCGGCGCGGCCTCGCAATTTTTCCGAGCTGAACTTCGATGTAACCGTCGCGGGGCGGCTGAAGTCACGACCGTTCGATGGCGACGCGCGCCGTCGAAAGCATGCCGTGGTAATGATGCGGGATGCACTGTCGCGCTGTGCCGGATCTGCCGGGTTTTCCCTGCAGAAGCGGATCGACCTTTCCGAGAATCCGACCCCTTTTGGGAATTCAAATCCTAAGCGGCATCGGTGATCGCGGGTGTCCGCCGCTCGGATAGATTGCCGCGCCACGTGCGGGGCCATGGGAGGCGCGTGTCGACAACGGCACTGGAACATGCGCGACCAGAACGGCCGCGCATGCTAATCCCAATTCTTGGATGAACCTGTGGTTCAGGTCCGACGTCGCCGCGTCGCGCCCAGCGCACCAATGGCGCCGACGAGCAGCAGGCCTGCTGCCGGCACGGGCACTGGCGCGACATCGAGGGCGGCAAGCGCGTAATCGGGGTCGCCGTATGCGTCATTGGTGCTCAAGACGCTGAACCTGAAGGTCCGACCTGTCACATCGGTCGAGGCGAATGCGTATCCGGGATTGTCACCCATCTTGCGCTGGAAGGCGCCGAAGGTCAGCACGATGGGCTTGTCGTCGACCGTGACCATGGCGACCTCTTCGGTGGCACTGTCCGGCGCTTCAAAGAGGTCAAGGAAGTGAACCCCCGTCAGGCGGACCGTGTCATCGAACCGAACCGTCAGAAGCTCGGTGCTCGGTGTACGGTAGGTGATCTCGTCATCTCCGATGCCGATGCCGTCGTTGTCGAGCGCCAACGGCGCCGAGACGAGCGATGCGTCCCCGTCGAAGGACTGGTTCCGATTGGGCGATTTGGGAAGCCCGGAAACCGTGTATTGCGTGCTCGCGAAGGGGCCCGTCGCGAACGGAGTCGCGTTGTCGGTGAAGTCGAGCAGCGCTGCATTGGCGGCAACAGTACCGCAGATGCAGGCGCAGACGGCGAGCGCAATGCTCTTGAGACGTACAGCCATTCAGCCCTCATACAATTACAGTCGGACGCCGGATCTGTCTGATGCACGACGCATCCAGGCAACTCCCGCCCCGACCGCAATGCCCTTGAACGGCTCGTTGCGTAAAGCTTTGCTTGTATTCTTGATTAATGCGGATCAGGCGCGCCGTCGCCTGCGACCAGAACGTCCGCCCGCCGGAGCGCCTGCTGCGCGCGCCGCGTCGGCAAAGGTTTCGCCGGCCGCGACCGCTTCCAGAACCCGCGCGAAGCGTATCCAGGTCGCGCCGTTGGGATCGTTGTTCATCAGGAAGTTCGCTGCGTTCACCGCTTCCATCTCGACGGGCCGCACGGGATTCATGATCGCGCTTGTCATGCCGGCGCCAATGGCCATCGGAAGGAAGGCCGCATTGATGCCGTGCCGATTGGGCAGGCCGAACGAGATGTTTGAGGCGCCGCAGGTCGTGTTGACGCCAAGCTCGTCGCGCAGCCGGCGCACAAGGGCGAAGACCTGGCGTCCGGCAGTTCCCATGGCGCCCACGGGCATCACGAGCGGATCCACGACGATGTCGCAGGCCGGAATGCCGAAATCGGCCGCGCGCTCCACGATCTTCTTCGCCACGGCGAATCGCACATCCGGATCTTCGGAGATGCCGGTATCGTCATTCGAGATGGCGACGACGGGGACGTCGAATTTCTTGGCGAGGGGCAGCACGCTTTCGAGCCGTTCCTCCTCGCCGGTCACGGAGTTGAGAAGTGGCCGCCCCTGGGCCACTTCCAGTCCCGCTTTGAGGGCGCCCGGAACGGAACTGTCGATCACCAGCGGTGCATCCACCAGGCCTTGCACCAGCTCGATCATCCGGCGCATCAGCGGCGGTTCGGTCTGGTTGGGATCGGGGTTCGAATTGTAGACCACGCCGGCGTTCACATCGAGAGCCATGGCCCCGCAGGCGACCTGTTCGAGGGCGTCGCGTTCGACCGTGGAGAAGTCCCCCGCCTCGAGCTCGGCCGCCAGCTTCTTCCGTCCGGTGGGGTTGATGCGTTCTCCGATCACGCAGAACGGCTCATCGAAGCCGATGGTGACGGTGCGGGACTTCGAGGCGATGACGGTACGGGTCAAGAAAAGATCCTTCTGCTCGCGGGATCCGGGCGCGCAATCTGTGCGGCGGTCCAATCGGTCGCCGCCCTGATACCGCCAAGGGGAAAGAGATGCACCCCCTCGATCAGCGTGTCAGGCTGTTCGGATCTGTGGCGGGCGAGGGCGGCGACGATGTCGGTCGGCTCGTGCGGGCGCACGAGACGAGTGACGTCGAGCGCTCGCCGCTGCAAGACCTTCAGCGATGGGCCGACGCCGCAGGCGACCGCAAACTTGATCAGCGTCTGAAGCTTGGCGGGGCCCGCCACGCCGACATGGATGGGAAGCCCAATGCCCGCACGGCGCAGCGCCTCGGCCCAGGCGATGACGGGGGCTGCATCGAACGCGAACTGGGTGACCAGCGCCATCGCGGCGTCGGTCCTCTGGGCGAACGCGTTCTTCCAGCGCAGGGCGGCTCCGACGTTGCGATCGGAACCATCGGGGTCGATGTCCCGATTGCCCTCGGGGTGGCCAGCGACGTGAAGGCGCCTGAAGCCGGCTGCGTCGAACAGCCCGCTTTCGAGCAATTGCATGGAGGAATGGAAGTCACCCGCCGGTCGGGAAATTCCGCCGGCGAGGAGGAGCGCTTCCGTCACGCCGGCCTCGTCCGCGTAACGGCGGACCCATGTGGCCAGGCTTGTCCGGTCAGCAACCAGACGGGCGGGGATATGGGGCATGGCAACGAAGCCTTCGTCGCCCAGGCGCCGGGCCGTCGCAACCATGTCGTCGAGCGGGGTACCCTCGATATGGGCGACGTAGACGCGCGTGCCGGCGGGAAGAAGCGGGCGGAAATCGTCGATCCTGGCGGCCGTGCGGGGCATCACCTCGATCGAGCACGCGGTCAGGATATCGGCCGACGCGTCGGACTTTTCGGAGCGGCGGAAAGGAAGAATTGTCATGCGGTTTCTCCAGACAGGGACCAGCCCAGATTCTCGACAAGCTCGTGAAGGCGGGTGGCGTCGTAACGCGCGGCCAAGGCGTTCGCGTGGGCCTCTGCGGCCTCTTGCGGAGGCCCTTCGGGACCTGGCTGGGCCTCCTTGCGCCACTGGGACAGATAGGCGTCGGTACCGGCCATCCCGGCGCGCATGGCGGCGCGGTCGATCGCCTGCTCGAACCGTTCGGGCAGCGGCACCTTCGCGCCGGACCGCCCGCGCCCGATGATGACCTGAGCCGGAATGTCGCGCCAGAAGACCACATTGACCTGATTCATGCCGTCCGCCCCGTGCCGTTCCGCGAAGAGATATCCTGCCGCCATGCGGCTGCGACGCACAGGGACGACCTCCCGCGGTTCCCCAGCGACAGGGCATACGAAATGCGACGGTTTCGCGCGGCGTCGGTGCCGCATCTTGCGCGACGTCGGGGTGCGCCCTAGGGTGTTGATCAAGCAGAGATGAAAGGGGCCGTCATGGCGCCCAAGCGTCCCGGCGGTGCGGGCGCGCTCCTGTTGCCGGTCGAGCCTACCGCGCCGCATCCTTCCGATCCCGCCGCCCTGTACGCGGCGCTGGATCTCGGCACCAATTCGTGTCGCATGCTGGTCGCCCAACCCAAGGGCAACCAGTTTCACGTCGTGGACAGCTTCTCGAAGTCGGTTCACCTCGGATCCGGCCTCGAAGCGTCCGGTCGGCTCGGGCGCGCCTCGATGGAGCGCACCATCGCCGCGCTCAGGGTCTGCAAGAAGAAGCTGCGCCAGCACGGCGTCCAGCGAATGCGGCTTGTGGCGACGGAGGCGTGCCGACGGGCTACCAACGCCTCGGAATTCCTGAGCTACGTTCGTCGGGAAACCGGCCTGAGGCTGGAAATCATCCAGCCGGAGGAGGAGGCCCGCCTCGCCGTCATCAGCTGCGCGCCCCTGGTTTCGACGAAGACCGAACAATTGCTTGTGGTCGATATCGGCGGCGGGTCTACGGAACTGGTCTGGATCGACCTGACGCGGGTGCCGCGGATCGAACGGCCACGTGCCATCATGCGGCTGCGCACGGGTTTCGTCCCCGATGCGGCGTCCCCGTTTCCCAATGCCCGCGTGGTGGACTGGATCAGCGTTCCGCTCGGCGTAGCGACGCTGCGCGAGCAGTTTGGCGACGTGACCGACGATTCCGCGCGTTTCGCCCTGATGAGCTGGTTTTTCGAGGAGAATCTCAGCGAATTTTCCCCCTACCTCGCAGAACAGGCGCGCCAGGGATTCCAGATCATCGGCACGAGCGGGACCGTCACCACGGTGGCGGCGAGCCATCTGGGCTTGCGCCGCTACGATCGCAACAAGGTCGACGGTCTGCGCATGACCAGCGACCAGATCGACAAGGTGATCCGCGACTACCTCGTCATGGGACCCGAGGGGCGTCGGCGAGACCCCAGAATCGGACGCGACCGGCAGGCGCTCATCATGTCGGGTGCCGCAATCCTGCAGGCGCTTTTGCGGCTCTGGCCGACCGATCGCTTGAGTGTTGCGGACCGTGGACTGCGCGAGGGGTTGCTTTATTCGCTGATGTCGGCAGACGGCGTGCTCGAAGACGTGCCGTATTGAGGATATCCTGATGGCGAAACCGACGAGCGGGCGCGGGGCGCGCGATCTCAGGACCCGTGTGAAGACCGCGCGCGGGCGCAAGGCGAGTTCGACGCGGTGGTTGGATCGCCAACTGAACGACCCGTATGTCAAGCGTGCGAAAGCCGAGGGCTATCGGGGACGTGCGGCTTTCAAGCTCCTGGAACTCGACGACAAGTATCGCTTTCTCCGGACCGGTGCTCGCGTCGTTGATCTGGGCTGCGCGCCGGGCGGTTGGTGTCAGGTCGCGGCGGCGCGCGTGAACGCGCTCGGCAGCGGCAAGGGCCCGCGAGGCCGCGTGCTTGGAATCGACCTGCGCGACGTTGAGCCGGTCCCGGGCGCCGAGATACATGTACTCGATTTTATGGCGGAGGGTGCGGACGACCAGGTCAAGGAATGGCTCGGCGGCGCCGCCGATGTAGTGATGTCGGACATGGCGGCGGCCTCGTCCGGACACAAGCAGACGGATCATCTGCGGATCGTGTCCCTCTGCGAAGCTGCTGCGGAACTCGCTTTCGACGTGCTCGATCCTGGTGGTACGTTTGTCGCCAAGGTCTTGCAGGGCGGGACGGAAACAGGCCTTCAGGCGCTGTTGAAGCAGCGTTTCGACAAGGTCGCCAACGTCAAGCCCCCGGCCAGCCGATCTGACAGCGCCGAGAAGTTCGTGGTAGCCACCGGATTTCGCCGCGACTGATCAGGGGTGCGCGCCGGCGGTCCGGGCGCCGACGTCGTGGCGCTCAATGTGCTTCTCGAGCTCCTCGACCTGACGCTGCAGCAGCCCGATGATGTCGTCGGCGCCTCCATGGGTCATCGCATGATTGTACGCTGCAATCAGCTCGCGCTCACCGTCGATCACCTTCGGCACGATATCGGTGTCGACCCCGCCGAACACGTCCTTCAACCGGGCGATGCCGTCGTGGAATAGCGATGTGAATCCCCCTTCGTCATCAGGATGATGACCGTGGCCGGCCATGCAAGCCACGAGTTCCCGATCGTGGCGCTCGTGCAGCTTGCCGAACTCCTCGAGCACCGGACGCACATCCCCTTCCGCGCGTTCTGCGAACGATTCCGTCGCATGTCGGGCGTCGGAAATGGCTTGATGGAGATGTGCCAGCGAGGCGGGATGCATTTCTCCCTCGACCGGCTGAACGACCGGCATGATCGTGCTCGGTGACATGGTGTCCTCCTCCCTCGTGCATCTTTCGAAGGCAACTCCTGCTGTGTTCTCGCGGTTCCGGGGACGGCCGAACGCGCGATGCGTCCGGGGTCACGCAAATGGCGACAAAAGCGGCAACCGGGATCCGTGTCGAAGATAGACGGCACAGACAGGCTGGATTTGCCGCGCCGTTCGCCGAGGGGCCGAGCGCGTTGGCTCAGGCGTCGCCCTTCCACTTGATCGAGCAGCCCATCGAGGGCACCTGATCTCGCGGGCCTTCGCCGTTCTTTGCAACCTGCCTCATGGCCTCGAAGAGCTCGCGGCGCGCGCCGGCCGGAGCGGGCGCCCGCCCCGAAGCATCGAGGCGGCCGCGATACTGGAGGCCCAATTCTGAGTTGAAGCCGAAGAAATCCGGCGTGCAGGCGGCACCATAGGCACGGGCGACGGATTGATCTGCGTCGTGCAGGTAGACAAAGGGAAAGTCGCGCCCTCGCGCCATCTCACGCATCTGCGCGAAGCCGTCCTCAGGATAGGCAGTCGCATCATTCGAACATATTGCCGCGACGCCGATTCCAAGATCTTGCAGGTCGCGCGCGTCGCGCACGATCCGGTCCATCACCGCAAGAACGTAGGGGCAATGATTGCAGATGAACATGATGAGCACCCCGGAAGGTCCGGCGATGTCAGACAGCGAATAGTCGTGACCGTCGGTTGCCGGAAGTCGGAAGTCGGGGGCTTTCCAGCCGAAATCGCAGACGGGCGGTGAGGCGGCCATGGCAATGTCCCCTGCGGTTCACGCGGCGGAGCGGCGCGCACCCTCGGCCGCCTGGCGGATCTTGCGGACATTCTGCCCGTACGGCGCCGGATCGGCAACCGAGCCGGCCCGGAAGACCGCCGAACCGGCGACAAGCACGTCTGCCCCCGCCGCCGCAACCAGTGGCGCGGTGTCGGCATCGATCCCGCCATCGACCTCGATATGGATCGGGCGATCGCCGATCATCGTGCGCAATCGGGCGATCTTCTCGATCTGAGCGTGGATGAACTTCTGCCCGCCGAACCCCGGATTGACCGACATCACGAGGATCAGATCGACCATGTCCAGCAGATGCGCGACGTGCTCTGCGGGCGTCCCAGGGTTCAGCGCCACGCCAGCTCGAACTCCGGCGGCCCGGATGGCCTGGAGCGTGCGGTGGATATGCGGTCCCGCCTCGATGTGGGCCGTGATGATATCCGCGCCGGCGCTGGCGAACGCGTCGATGTAGGGATCGACGGGTGCGATCATCAGGTGAACATCCATGACGGTGCGCACATGGGGACGCACGGCTTTGACCATGGCCGGACCGAACGTGATGTTCGGAACGAAATGACCGTCCATGACATCGACATGGACCCAATCGGCGCCCTGGTCCTGGATCGCGATGCATTCGCGGCCGAAATCCGCGAAATCTGCCGAGAGGATCGAAGGGGCGATCTTGATCGAGCGATCGAAAGTCATCTGTGCGTCTCCATCTGTCGAAGCCGTTCTTTTCGAACGCGCCGCTGTTGTCCAGTAGCCGTAAGCCTGACGGGTCCGGCGGTCTCGCGCGCGGCCCTCGTTGTCGGCGAGTGGTCTTGCCCGCCACCGGCACCAGGCTGCCCCCCAACCACGTCGGTCGTACGGAATGCCCCGTCGCGCAACCGCAGGCGACGATCCCTAGGCGCCTGTCAGCAGGTCTGCGAACATGCGGAGCGAGGTCAGCGCGAGGAAGACCCCGAAGGCCAGACGCAGTGTGCGTCGTTCGATGGTATGGGCAATCCGGACGCCGAGTTGCGCGAAGGTGGTGGAAAGCGGGATGATGATCGCGGCCGCCAGCAGGTTGACGTAGCCCAGCGACAACGGCGGGAGCCCCTCGGCGCCCCAGCCGGTCGCGGCGTAAACGAGCGCGCCGGGCAGGCCGATCACGAAGCCGATGGCCGCCGAAGTGCCAACGGCCCGACGGATGTCGTAACCGAGGAAGTTCAGAAGCGGGACGCAGACGGTGCCGCCGCCGATGCCCATCATTGCAGAGACTCCGCCGGCAAGTACGCCGAGCGCAGCCCAGACTGGGCGCGAGAAGCTGCGTTCGGCCGGACCATCAGCCGGGCGGCGCAGGATCATGTCGGCCGAGACCAGCGCCGCGACGATCGCGAAGACAGCGACAAGCACATAGCCGCTCACAAACCCGGCGAGCAGCGCGCCCCCCAGAACCCCGATGAGGATCGAAGGCGCCCAGAGACGGAGCAGCGCCATATCGAGCGCGCCACGCCGATGATGGCCAAAGCTCGACGACAGCGACGTGAAGACAATCGTTGCGAGCGATGTGCCCACGGCGGTCTTCATGGTGATGCCGGCGTCCATACCCGCCCAGTTGAGCGCAACGTAGAGGGCAGGGACGATGACGATGCCCCCTCCCACGCCGAGCAGGCCAGCCAGTACGCCGCCGCCGATGCCGGCTGCCGCGGCGATGAGCACGAGCAGGGCGACCGTGCTTGGATCGAGGCCGGTCATGCCGCCAATCGCCCTTGGGGCACGTGACACAAGACCATCATCGTCCCACGGCGTAAGCCTGCATGAGGCGCGGGGTCGCTGCGGCCTGCATGGTTCCGTCGGCTTCGCGCAGGGCGGCGGTCAGGCGTCCGACCGACCACGGTTCGGCGACCGTGACCAGGTGGCCGCGGCGCCGCAATGCCTCGATGGTGGCCTCTCCGACGCCGGGTTCGATCATCATCGCGCCGGGTTGCGCCTGTCGCGGGTAGAAAGAGCTCTGGAAGTGCATCGAGTGGAACAGCGGCGCATCCATTCCCTCCTGCATGTCGAGGCCGTGATGGACGAACCGCAGGAACCAGACGAGTTGCCACTGGTCCTGCTGATCACCGCCTGGCGTGCCGAAAGCGAGGCGACGGCCGTCCTTTTCCGCAAGGCTCGGCGTGAGCGTCGTGCGCGGGCGGCGGCCAGGCGCAAGCGATGTGGGCAGACCCTCTTCCAGCCAGAACATCTGCGCGCGCGAGTTGAGCGGAAAACCGAGGCCCGGGACCACAGGCGACGATTGCAGCCAGCCGCCCGAAGGCGTCGCCGAGACCATGTTCCCCTCGGCATCGATCACGTCGAGATGCACCGTGTCGCCCCGGCGTTCCGTCAGGTGCGCCATTGTCGGTTCCCCAGCGCTGGCGCCCTCGGGTGCGGCGAAGGCACGGGCCGCTCGGGCGATGTAGGCGTCCGCCAGGTGCTCGAACCCGGGAACGCGGCCGGGGCGCTGCTCGTGGGAGGCTTCGGCGCCGATCATCGCCCGGCGCTCAGCGGCGTAGGCCTCGGAGAGCAGGTGGTCCATCGGGACTTCAGCGTGGTCGGGATCCCCGTAATAGGCCTCTCGGTCGGCAAAGGCGAGCTTCATGGCTTCGATGATCGTGTGAACGAACTCGTCTCCATTCGGATCCATGGCCGACAGATCGAAGCCCTTCAGGATCGAAAGCGTCTGGAGCATAACCGGCCCCTGGCTCCACGGAGCGGTCTTGTGCACCGTCCAGCCGTTATACTCATAGCTTAGCGTATCTTCGTAAGTGGCTGACCAATCCGCCAGATCATTGCGCGACAGGACTCCCCGATTACGCTTTCCCGATACGTCGGCCACCTCGGTCCCGGAGAGATAGTCGCAAATCGCATCGGCCACGAACCCCTCGCTCCAGACGGACCGCGCAGCATCGATCTGGGCAGCACGATCCGCGCCAGCGGCTTCGGCCTCCTCGACGATGCGCTGATATGTCTCCGCAAGCGCCAGGTTGCGGAACAGCACGTTCTCCTGAGGCGCCGCGCCGCCCGGAAGCCACGTCTCGGCCGAACTCGGCCATTCTGTAGCGAAGAAGTCGCCGAGACCGGCAATCGTGTGCGCCACGCGGGGCAGCATCGGGTGGCCGTCGCGCGCATAGGCAATGGCCGGGCCCATCACCTCGGCAAGGGTCAGACGACCGTGGTCGCGCAGCATCAGCATCCAGCCGTCGAACGCGCCCGGAACGACAGTCGCCAAGAGGCCGGACCCCGGGATCAGGTCGAGCCCCAGACCCTTGTAATGTTCGATCGTCGCCGCGGCCGGAGCGGTACCCTGGGCGCAGAGGACGCGGGTCTGGCTGTCCTTGGCCGTGTGAAAAATAGCAGGCAAGTCGCCCGCGGGCCCGTTCAGATGCGGCTCGACCACCTGCAGGACGAGGCCCGTCGCCACCGCCGCGTCGAACGCGTTGCCGCCACGTTCCAGGATGCCAAATCCGGTCGCCGAGGCAATCCAGTGGGTCGAAGTGACGACACCGAACGTGCCGCGGATCTCGGGTCGGGTGGTGAACTGCATTCGTGCCTCATGTCATTGTTCGCGCGGGTCCAGCGCATCGCGCAGCCCGTCGCCCAGAAGGTTGAAGCCAAGCACCACGAGGAAGATCGCGATGCCGGGCCATAGCGCCATCCACGGCGCCTGGTTCAGGAAGTTCTTGGCGGTGTTCAGCATCGACCCCCACGACGGAGCGGGCGGCTGCTGACCGAGGCCGAGAAACGACAGCGACGCCTCCGCAATGATGGCTGTGGCGATGGTGAGCGTTGCCTGCACCAGCACCGGCGGAAGGACGTTCGGAAAGATGTACCGCGTCAGGATGCGCGGCGTGGAGAGGCCGATGGCGCGGGCACTGTCCACGTAATCCTCGGCCTTGACACTCATCACCTGCCCGCGGGTCAGACGGATGAAGATCGGGGTCGCGGAAATGCCGATGGCGATCATCGCGTTGGTCAGGCTTGGCCCGAGAAAGGCAGCCAGCGCGATCGCGAGGATGAGGAAGGGAGCAGCCAGAAGGGCTTCGGTGCAGCGCGAGATGATGGCGTCGGTCCAACCGCCGAAATAGCCTGCAAGAATGCCGAAGGGCACACCGAGACATACCGCAATCGCGACCGAGACGACACCGGCTAGAAGCGATGCCTGTGCCCCCCAGATCATCCGTGAAAGCACGTCGCGCCCGATCTCGTCGGTGCCGAAGAAGTGCGCGGCGGACGGCGCCTTGCGCACCGCTCCCCAATCGGTCGCCGCGGGGTCGGGGATGGGGAGCAGGGGCGCCGCGAGGGCGATCAGGAGGAAGAACGCCACCAGAATTGAACCGAGCATGGCGCTCCGGTGGCTGCGGAATTTCTTCCAGACCCGGTTTTCGGGTCGCGCGGAAAGGACCGGTTCCGCTGTGGCGGGATCGCTGACCGGGGTCGTCATTGAGGCTTCAGTCGCGGATTGAGCAGGACATGAAGCACGTCGGCCAGCAGATTCATGAAGATGAAGCCGACCGCCGTCACGAGGACGATGCCCTGGACCACCGCATAGTCGCGGTTGAAGACGGCATCGACCACCAGCTTTCCGAAGCCAGGGATCGTGAAGATCTGTTCGGTCAGAACGGCGCCGGCGATCAGCTCGCCGAACAGGAGCGCGGTCAGAGTCACGATCGGGGTCAGCGCGTTCCGCAGGGCGTGCTTGAGGATCACCGCACGTTCGCGCAGCCCCTTGGCGCGGGCAGTGCGGATATAATCGGACTTGAGGACACCCAGCATGGCCGAACGAGTATGGCGCATCAGCGTCGCCGCGAGCGCCGTGCCAAGCACGAAGGCCGGCATGATCATCGTCTTGAGAGACTGCGCGACGTCTTCGGAGAGCGGGACGTATCCCGACGCCGGCAACAGTCGCCATCGCACGGATACCAGCAGGATCAGCATGATCCCAAGCCAGAAATTGGGAATCGACAGTCCCGACAGCGCGATCACGTTGGCGGCGTAATCCGTCGCGGTGCCCTTTTTGACCGCTGACAGGATTCCTGCCGGAATGCCGATCGCGAGCGCGAAGACCATCGCCATGCAGGCGAGCTGGATGGTAACGGGCAGCTTCTGCAGGATCAGCTCCAGCACCGGCTGGTTGGTGCGCAGCGAAATGCCCAGATCACCAATCATCGCATTGCCGATCCAGGTGAAGTACTGGATCGGGATCGGATCGTTCAGCCGGTATTTCTCGCGCAGATAGGCCAGCGTTTCCGGGTCGCGCTCCTCTCCCGCCATGGCCAGGACCGGGTCTCCGGGTAGCAGCTTTTGCAACGCGAAAACGAAGACCGAGATCAGGATGATCGTCGGGATCGCGATGAGCAGCCGGCGGAGGATGAACGAGAACATGCGCGTGCTTTCAGGTGAGGCACCCCGCCGCGGTGGGCGGGGTGCCGGAAGTTCATTCGGTCTTGGAGACTCCTTCAAGCCGGATCATCCCGTCGGGGTATGGTTTGAAGCCCTCGATCGCCGCGTCCATCGCCCAGATCCACACGGGGTGGTAGAGATAGACGATGGGCTGCTGCTCGTTGAGGATGTCACGCGCGGCGTCGTAGCTTTCCTTGCGGGTGGCCTGATCGTTCGAGGTGCGCGCCTCGTCCAGCAAGCGGTCCACCTCCGCGTCGGAGAACCCTAAATCGTTGATCCCGCCGCCCGTGGTCATGAACTGGTGGATGTTGCCGTCGGGGTCGACGCGGCCCGACCAGCCGACCTGACTGCCCTGATAGGCGCCGGCAGTCTGATCGCTGAGAAGTGTCGCGAATTCCTTGGCTTCCAGCTCGATATTGATGCCGGCCTCCGCCGCCATCGCCTGAACGACCTGCATCACCTGCATCTGGACAGGGTTGTTGGTGACCTGGATGGTGATGTCGACGCCGTCAGGATAGCCGGCCTCTTCCAGCAGTGCCCTGGCCTTTTCCACGTCCCGCTCGGGAATCGGGTGGTCCGTGTCGTACCAGGGCGAGTCGGGCGGGAACGGCTGGTTGCCCGGCGCGAAGGCGCCCTCGAAGACCACCTGGTTCAGGGTCGCGCGGTCGATCGCGAGACTCAGGGCCTGACGGACGAGCGGGCTTTCCCCCAGCGGGTTGGCCGCATTGTCGCCGTTGCCCACGTTGATCGTGATGCCCTGATAGCCAAGCGAGGTGGCCTTCTCGACCTTGATGTTCGCGTCGGATTCGGCCGCCGCCAGATCGGTCGCCGCCAGACGCTCAAGCATGTCGAGGTCGCCCGATTGCAGGTTGGCGAGCCGCACCGTCGTGTCCGGGATCGGCAGGAACGTCACGGTGTCGAAGTTGATCTCGCCCGCGTTCCAGTATTCGTCGAACTTCTCCAGCACGATGCGGTCCTGCTGCACGCGCTCCTTGAACCTGAAGGGGCCGGAACAGACCGGCCCGAGGCCGAAATCCGCGCCCGCCTCGGACGTCGCCTTGGGCGACATCATCATGCCCGAACGGTCGGCGAACTGGGCAAGCAGCGTCGCGTCAGGCTGGGCCAAGGTGATCTTGACGGTGAACTCGTCCACTGCCTCGGCGCCGGTGATCGAGGCAACCTCCGATTTGCGGCGGCTCTCCTCGAGGTTCTGGCTGCGGTCGATGTTGGCCACCACTGCTTCGGCGTTGAAGGGCTCGCCGTCGTGAAAGGTCGCATCCTCGCGCAGAGTCATGGTGAGTTCGGTGCCGTCATCGTTCCATTCCCAGCCGGTCGCGAGCTGCGGAATGATCTCGAGCTGTGGCGTGATGTCGACCAGCTTGTCGCAGAGCGATGCATAGACGATCCGCCCCACAAACGTCCGCGACTGATCGGGGTCCAGAATATCGGCGTCGTCCTGAAGCCCGATGCGCAGGTCCTGAGCCTGCGCGCCCAGCGCTGTGGCGCTCAGCAATGCGGCAAGCAGCGTCGTTCGTTTCATGTTCATCCTCACTCTCCTCGGCTGTTGTCGTGTCGTTCGCGGGGCGCGGCGGCAAGTGCGTCGCGGTATAGCTCAAAACGCGCTTCGGCCTGCGGCACGCGGGCAGCCGGCGTGTCCATTGGCTTGCGTGGATGGTTGGCGGCAATCTCTTCCCAGAAGTGGCAGGCGGTCTGATGTCCCGATCCCGATGCCGGTCTCAGTTCCGGTTCGACCTGCGTGCAGAGATCGCGGGCATAGGGACATCGGGTGTGGAACCGACAGCCCGGGGGCGGCGCGACCGGAGACGGCATCTCGCCGGTCAGCTCCACGCGTTCCCGCCGCAATCCGGGTTCGAGCTCGGGAATGGCCGAGAGCAGGGCGAGCGTGTAAGGGTGCGACGGGTGCTCGAAGATCGTGTCGGTATCGCCGAGCTCGACGATCTGGCCCAGATACATGACCGCGACGCGGTCGCTCATGTGCCTGATCACCGCCAGATCGTGGGCGATGATCACGAGTGTGAGGCCAAGCTCGTCGCGCAGATCGCCCAGAAGGTTGATCACCTGTGCCTGCACCGAAACGTCGAGGGCCGAGACCGGTTCATCCCCGATGATGAGCCGTGGCCCCGATGCCAGCGCCCGTGCGATTCCGATGCGCTGTCGCTGGCCGCCCGAAAACTCGTGTGGATAGCGTCCCGCATGTTCCGGGCGCAGGCCCACCTGTTCCAGCAGGTCCGCGACGCGGGTGCGTCGCGCTGCGGCGTTCAGCCCGGGTTCGTGCGTCTCCAGCGGCTCGCCCACGAGCCGGCCGACCGTCATGCGCGGATTGAGCGACGAAAACGGGTCCTGAAAGACGAACTGCATGTCCTTGCGCAATTCGGTCAGCTCCCGCCCTTCGAGATGCGAGATGTCGCGATCCTCGAACTGCACCCGGCCCGAAGTGGGGGCGAGAAGCCGCATCAGCAGCCGCGCGAGCGTGGACTTGCCGCAGCCCGATTCGCCAACGATGGCGAAGGTCTCGCCGCGCCGGACTTCGAACGAGACGCCGTCGACGGCGCGCACGATGCGCGCCTGTTCGAGAATTCCGCCGCCCACCCTGAAATGCCGTACGAGGTCGCGGGCCTGGAGGATCGTGTCACTCACGCCGGCCGCCTCGCGAGATCTTCGAGCGGAGCGAAGTGGCAGGCCGCCTGATGGTTCGGCGCGAGCTCGGCCAATACCGGTCGGGTCGCGCAGACCGGCGCGGCGAACGGGCAGCGCGAGGAAAACCGGCACCCGGGCGGCATGTCCGTGGCTGACGGCACCGAACCCGGCACTGTCGTCAGGCGCGTGCGCGGCCCGGTGAGACGCGGTACGGAACTCATGAGCCCGATCGTGTAGGGATGCTGCGGATTGGCGAAGATCTCTCCGGCGGGACCGCTCTCGACGATCTGCCCGGCATACATGACCGCGACATCCTTTGCGATCTCGGCCACGACGCCGAGATCGTGGGTGATCATGATCGTGGCCATTCCGGTCTGGTCCTGCAGGGTCCGGATCAGGTCGAGGATCTGGGCCTGGATCGTCACGTCGAGCGCTGTCGTCGGCTCGTCGGCGATGAGCAGCGACGGATCGTTGACCAGCGCCATCGCGATCATCACCCGTTGGCGCATTCCGCCCGAAAGCTGGTGCGGGTATTCGCGCAGCCGCTGTCGCGGCGCCGGAATGCCGACCTGTTCGAGCATGTCGAGGGCACGTGCTTCGGCTTCGGATTTCGAGCAGCGCCTGTGACAGCGAACCGCCTCGGCGATCTGATCGCCGACCCGGAAGGCCGGATTGAGCGACGTCATCGGTTCCTGGAAGATCATCGCCATCCGGTCGCCGCGCAGCGACCGGAAGCGGTCGAACGAGGTCAGGTCGTAGTGATTGCCCTCGAAATCGAGCGTTCCCGAGCTGACTTGAAGCACATCCGGCGGCAGGAGCCCCATCAGCGCCATGGCCGTGATGCTCTTGCCGCAGCCCGATTCACCGACGATGCAGAGCGTCTCGCCGGGGTTCACCGACAGGCTGACGTCCTGAACCAGATCGGGTCCCGTCGTCCCGAGACGAAGCGACAGAGTGTCGAGCTTCAGCAGCGGTCCGTTCACGCGGACGGCTTCCTTCTTCGACATTCGTGAAATCCCACCTTCCCACGACCGATGTGGACTGGGGGAAGGATGTTCCGCGCCTTCCTGGCTGTCAACGCCCCGCAGCGGGATCCACGAGGGCCGCCGACTGCGTGTTCTCGGTTCCGGGCGTCGGCGTCTCTTCTGTGTCATCCGGCGGAACTCATTGCGATGACCTGTGCCACCGCTTTGTCGTCCGCCTGGTCCCCGGCAGTTACCATTCGCATCTCGCCCTGGGTCAGGATCTGGGCGATGGGAATGGCGTCGGGATGGGCCTTGCGCCAATCCTCGAGCTTGTCGGTCTCGGCGAGCTTGTCGATCGTGAAATACCAGCCTGCTTCGATCTTGTCGTTCAACGTCTCGATCGTCTCGGCGGCGCCGAACCGGCGACCTCCGAGGCTGGCCGGGAGCGCGTGCCTCGCTCCGTGCGGCGTGATACGCGCGACCTGGAAGGCGTTGTCACGGCCGAAATCGGGACCGAGATCAGTGGCGACGAGGGTGTTGTAGGCGTCGTTGCCGGTCGCCGCGACAATACTGCCGAAGGAGACGAGTTCGACCGTGTGCTCCGCTGCCTCTGACAAGATGTCGCCATGAAAGGTCGGGATGCTCTTGTCCCGCGCCGCGTGGAGGTGGCCGGGGTTGGTATCGGCCACCAGCACCGGCACGTCCGCACGCTGGAGGGCGCGGGCGAAGGCTGTGGCCCACGGCGAGCCGCCGACGATCAGGACACCCAGCGTCTCGCCCCCTGTCAGGCCCAGAGCGCGGGCAAATGGGCCGAGCGAGAAGCCGTGAACGACCACCGTCGCCGCAACCAGGACGAAGGCGAGCGGGCCGATCAATGCACCGTCCGCCACCCCCAACGCCGTGAGACGGTCGCCGAACAGGCCTGCTACCGCCACCAGAACCACACCGCGCGGCCCGGTCAGCGCCACGAGGATGCGTTCGCGTATCGGCACCCGCGTCATGGCGAGTGACGCAAAGACGGTAATGGGCCGGGCGCCCAGAACGATCAGCGCCACGAGAAGCGCGGCGCGCCATGTGAGCTGACCCAGGGCCGAGAAGTCCAGCGACGCCGCCAGCAGGATGAACACCCCCGAGACCAGCAGAACGGTCGCGTGCTCCTTGAAGCGGCGCAATTCCTCATACGAAGGCAGGTCCGCATTCGCGATCACGATGCCCATGATGGTGACTGCCAGAAGACCGCTTTCGTGCAGGACGAAGTTCGAGACAGCGAAAACGATCAGGAGCGTCGTGAACAGGACCGAAACCTTCATGTATTCCGGCACGCCGCCACCGCGGAAGCTGCGTGCGAGAAGGAACCCGGCCGAGGCGCCGAGCACGATCGCCGTTCCGACGCCGAGCGCCAGGTTGATCATCGCCTCGGAGAACCTCTCGGCCGTGTAGAGGACCAGCACGACCTCGAACGCCAGGACGGCCGCCAGCGCCCCGATCGGGTCGTTCACGATCGCTTCCCATTGCAGCAGCAGCGCCGGACGGCGGGCAAGCCTGGCCTGACGCAGGAGCGGGGCGATGACCGTGGGTCCGGTCACGATCAGGATGCCACCGAACACAGCAGAGCTTTCCCACGAGAGGCCGGCACCGAAATGCAGTGCCAGCGCCGCGAGAAGCCAGCCCAACGGCGCGCCCACGACGACCAGACGTCGCACGCCTTCTGCCGCATCGGCGAGCCCTCGGAAGTTGAGCGTCAATCCGCCTTCGAAGAGGATCACGGCAACCGCGATGGAGATGATCGGCCCGGTCAGGGCGCCGATATCACGGGCGGGATCGAAGATCCCGAGGACAGGTCCCACCAGCACGCCGGCGCCCAGCATCAGCACGATCGCGGGCACCCGCAGACGCCAGGCCAGCCATTGCGACCCCACGCCGAGCCCGCCGACAAGTGCGATCGCCATCACCGGCGAAAGGGTTGCGGCCGCCTCGGCTTCCATGAACGTCTCCTTCGGGATTTCCCGCCGAGCACGTATCCATCGTCCGGGATCGTGCCACATCATGGCGAAAAGAGCGCGCAGCAACAAGCCTCTGGAAGCATGGGCAAAAGGACATGGTAGGCCCGGAGGGACTCGAACCCCCAACCAAAGCGTTATGAGCGCTCTGCTCTAACCAATTGAGCTACAGGCCCGCCCGAGCCTCGCCTTACCAGAACCGCCGAACCGGTCAACACCGTCCGACTGTAGATGACATGGATGCGACGTGCTGCTGCAGCCTTCCTCAGGCGGCAGCAGAAATCGGGAAAGACATCGAGGATGGGGCCGATATCCGGCGATTGCTGGTCATCGGGGCAACAGCCGTGATCCGCGGGGCCTGATGTCGGCGTGCGCCCGCGGGTTCATGGCTGGCGCGGATGCTGGAGCGCAAGCCGATACCTGTCGTGGCCGTCGCGCTGACGAACGAGATGGCATGGGGAAACCGGGACATGCTGTTGCGCGACGAGGACTGTCGCGGCCGGGTGTTGGTCGGCGCATGGACAGTCGGGCCCCCGGGTGGTGAGGAATTCATGATCCGCCTGGGCACAAGATCGACATGATCCGGACCGGAAAAATCGGAAACCTTCTCCGAGCCCCGAGTTCGCTGATGGAGATGCGGACCCGGTCATCCCGGCCAGCGGCGCGAGGTCAGACGCACGAACCGGCTCGATAAAAGTACGCATTCGATCTCAAGTCCAGGCGGTCAGAAGATCCTGGCAGACCGAGCGGCATCCCCAAAGGAAGGTTCAATGGACAAGGGTCGGAGTCGCTGCTAGCCGTCCCGGAAAATGGAGAGCGGCGGCATGAGTGACAAGGGTCCGGGCCTCACCTACGAGGCGAGTGGCGTCGATATCGAGGCCGGGGATGCACTGGTGCAGCGGATCGGACCGCTTGCGCGCACCACGATGCGGGCCGGGAGCCTCGACGGATTGGGCGGGTTCGCCGGATTGTTCGACCCCAAGGCGGCGGGATATTCGGACCCGATCCTGGTCGCGGCGACCGACGGCGTCGGAACCAAGCTGCGGGTCGCGATCGAGATGGGGGATCTGTCGACGATCGGTGTCGACCTCGTGGCAATGTGTGTCAACGACCTCGTATGCCAAGGCGCGGAGCCGTTGTTCTTCCTGGATTACTACGCGACTGGCGCCCTTGACGTCGCGGCGGCCGAAGTCGTGATCGCCGGCATCGCCGCGGCCTGCAAGTCCGTGGGCTGTGCCTTGCTGGGCGGCGAGACGGCCGAGATGCCTGGCCATTACCAGGGTCGGGATTTCGATCTGGCGGGCTTTGCGGTGGGTGCGGTTGCACGTGGCCGGATGATCCCGTCGGGTGTCGCTGCCGATGACATTCTACTTGGACTGCGGTCCAGCGGAATCCATTCGAACGGGTATTCGCTGGTCCGTCGGATCGTGGCTCAGGAGCGGCTGAACTGGAACGATCCCGCGCCTTTCGAGGCCGGCGACCGGACCCTCGGCGAGGTCATGCTGGAACCGACACGACTTTATTCCAAGGCCGTTCTGGCGGCGCACCGATCGGACGGGCTCAGCGCCGCGGCCCATATCACAGGCGGCGGCATTCCGGGAAACCTGCCGCGCATTCTTCCGCAAGGGTTCGGGGCCGAAATCGATCTCGGCGCGTGGAAGATGCGTCCCGTTTTCCACTGGCTGATGGAGCGCGCCGGTCTCGGCAGCGACGACATGCTGCGAACCTTCAATTGCGGTATCGGCATGGTTCTCACCGTCAAGAAGGATCATGCCGAAGAACAGATCGAGCTGCTGCGCCGGCATGATCTGGCCGTCGATATCATTGGACGTGTGGTCGAAGGCGGGGGGCTTCGGTTCACGGGCAATCTGCGTTGACGGTGCGGGTCGCGATCCTGATCTCGGGGGGCGGCTCGAACATGGTGGCGCTGGCGCAGAGTATGACTGGCAATCATCCGGCCCGGCCGGTCCTCGTCCTGTCGAGCGACCCGGCGGCCGGGGGGCTTCAGCGCGCAACGTCTCTGGGCCTCCCGACGGCGGCGGTGGATCACCGAAATCTTCCGAAGGGATCGCGACGCTTTCGAGGCAGCGTTGTCACGACACCTTGACGGCGCGCGACCCGACCTCGTCTGTCTTGCCGGGTTCATGCGGATCCTGACACCGGATTTCGTGTCCCGGTGGGCCGGGCGGATGCTCAACATCCACCCCTCGTTGTTGCCGAAGTATCGCGGTCTTCACACCCATGCGCGGGCGCTCGAGGCGGGTGACGGGGAAGCGGGATGTACAGTCCACGAGGTCACGCCGGCGCTCGACGACGGCCCGATCCGTGGCCAGGGCCGAGTGCCGATCCTGCCCGGTGACGACGAGACCAGCCTTTCCGCGCGTGTTCTTGCCATGGAACACCGGCTCTACCCGGCGGTGGTGCGGCGGGTAGTCGAAGGACGACACGATCCGCTGTTCCTTTCCTGAACTTCCCTTTCGCCCCGTCATCGCCTAAAGACGGCGGCATCCGCTAAATGCTTGGGCAGTATGATCACAATCACCACAACCGAAGGTCTCGCGGCGTTCTGCGAGACTGCCAGACGACAGCCATACGTGACGGTCGATACGGAATTCCTCCGCGAGCGGACATATTACTCCAAGCTGTGCCTGGTTCAGCTCGCGATTCCCGAAGAGGGCGAGGGCAGCGCGGTCATCGTGGATCCGTTGGCCAAAGGCCTGTCCCTCGACCCGCTCTACGAGCTCTTCCGCGACGAGAGCGTGACGAAGGTGTTTCACGCCGCCCGTCAGGATCTGGAGATCTTCTACATCCAGGGCAAACTCATCCCGAAACCGCTCTTCGACACGCAGGTCGCCGCGATGGTCTGCGGGTTTGGCGAACAGGTGGGCTACGAGACGCTCGTTCGAAAGATCGCGCGCGCCTCGCTCGACAAGACGTCCCGCTTCACGGATTGGTCGCGGCGGCCACTGACGGATGCGCAAAAGACCTATGCCTTGGCCGATGTGACGCATCTGCGGTTGATCTACGAACATCTGTCGGCCGAACTCGAGAAGACCGGCAGGCGCGAATGGGTTGAGGAGGAGATGTCCATCCTCACCGACCCGGCCACCTATGTCGTCCATCCCGAAGAGGCCTGGCGGCGGATCAAGACGCGCACGAATTCCGGTCGCTTTCTGGCTGTCGTCAAGGAGCTTGCAAGGTTTCGCGAGATCTACGCACAGGAGAACGACATTCCGCGCTCACGGGTCTACAAGGATGATGCGCTGCTTGAGCTTGCCTCGCTCAAACCTCGAACAACGGACGACCTTTCGCGCACGCGGCTACTTCTGCGCGAGGCTCGGCGCGGACCGATCTCCGAGGGCATCATCGCCGCTGTCGCGACAGCGCAGGCATATGAGGCGCAGGATTGCCCCGTGGTCGAACAGTCGAAAGAACGCGGCCAGCAGAGCCCGGCCCTTTCGGACCTGCTGCGCGTTCTGCTGAAATCGAAATCGGAGACGGTCGGGGTGGCGCAGAAACTGATCGCGTCGGCTGCCGATCTCGATGCCATCGCGTCCGGCGAACGCGACATCCAGGCCCTGACCGGATGGCGGCGAAAAGTGTTTGGAGGTGAAGCCCTGCGGCTTTGCGAAGGCCGCATAGCCCTTGCGGCCGATGGCGCACGCGTGCGGGTGATTGAACTCTAGCGGCTGACGGTCAGGATATTGCGTTCTCCGACGACGCGGACGCGCCGCACGCCGGAGAGTTCCTGCCGGGTCAGGTGCGCGGCCACAACAAGTTCCCGCGAGGCCGGTGATCCGCTGTTCTCGGGACGGGCGGGCGGCATCGCGCGGAATTGGAACTCAACTTCCGCTGGATCTTCGGTCGGAGCCGTCACCAAACTGGCCGTATGCCATCCTTGGGTGCGTGGCAGGCCCGTCGCCCGGACGATGGCGCCTCCGGGCGTCGGTTCGACCCGAAGCACCGCGACGGTTTCGACCAACGGGCGCGGATCGACAGCTTCAACCGTGGTTTCCGGGAGTGTTTCACTGCTGGAAGAGCGTCCGAACCAGTTGAACGGATTGAGGCGCGACGATCGGACCCGCCCACACCCTTCGAGAACCGCGAGGCCTGCAAGCCCCGTCAGAACCGTTCGCCTGTTCATTTGAGCTGTCCCCTCAACCGCGTTTCCCACGGCTTAGCCGAAGAGGCCGGCCCTGAAAAGGTCGGCGCGATCCTCTGGACAGGCGTTCCGCGGCATCTTAGGTCACGGTCGCGAAAGGACGATAACATGGCCACCGCTGCCTTCGAGGATATTGTCGAGACCTTCGAGTTCCTGGACGACTGGGAGGAACGCTATCGTCATGTCATCGACATGGGCAAGGCGATGGAGCCACTCGATGCGGAGCTCAGGATCCCGGCCACCAAGGTGGAAGGCTGCGCAAGCCAGGTCTGGATCGTGCCCGATCTGCATGGCGATGGACCCTCTGCCAAGTTCACATTTCGGGGCGACAGCGACGCGATGATCGTGCGCGGTCTGATTGCGATCCTGAACGCGCTCTATGACGGGCTGTCGTTGCGGGACGTACTGAAAGTGGATGCGCAAGCGGAGTTGACCCGTCTTGGGTTGAGCGATCACCTGTCGTCGCAGCGGTCGAACGGCTTGCGTGCGATGGTGGAGCGGATTCGAACCCTTGCCGGCGCATCTCAGAGTGATGCGAGCGACGTCGCCAATTCTCCGTAGCCGGTATGTCGACGTTCGAAAACGAGACCCAGGCGATCCGCCTGGTCCCGCGCCATGTCGGTCAGCTTCGAGTCGTCCGTCTGCGACAGATAGACGAGGCGATCATAATTGCCGAAATACATGTCCCGCAGTTCCGGATGGCGGTCGAGTCCCAGGGGGCGCCAGACCATCGCATCGAACTGGCGTACCAGGAAATCGGTGAGATAGAACGCGGTCATGTCCTCGTCCGCCCGTTGTTCCGAGCTGGCGAGACCTTCGTAGAAGGCGTAGCAATGCGGGCCGTCGATCATCTCGACCCCCAGTTGTTCGCAAAGCCGGGCGAGCCGACCGCCGGTGCCGCAATCGGCATAGGCCACGAAAACCTGATCGAAGTCCGAACGGTGACTTAGCACCGCAGCCTCGACGGCCGCCGGGATTCGATCGGGCCGGTTGTGGAGTTGCGCGGGAAGACACTTCAAGGTCATGTGGCGCCAGTCGTTTCGCTCGATCAGGACGAGGATCTCACGCGCCAATGCGCCACAGGCGAGTACGAGAGTGCGCTGCGGCTCCGTCATGCGTCGCCGAGCCGGATTGCCGTTCCATAGGCGACCACTTCCGAAGCGCCGAGCTGGATCTGCGACGTCTCGAAGCGTACGGCAATCACCGCATCGGCCCCGAGCCGCTGTGCCTCGGCCACCATCCTGTCCAACGCCTGTTCGCGCGCGCCGGCAAGAAGCGCCGCGTATTCGCGCACCTCTCCACCGACAAGATTTCGCAGAGAGGCAACGATATCGGCGCCCACATGCTTGGCCCGTACAGTTGACCCGCGCACGAGACCGAGCGTCTCGATCACGCGGCGACCCGCGATCCCCTCGCTCGTGGCGAGGATCAGATCACTTGCCGATCCGGTCATACCGCGCCTCATCCTTGTCGCGCATCCTGTCGGAAATCACCCGCCACAACAGGTAGACCAGCAGTAGCACAGGGAGGGTGGCGGCCAGCCCGAGCAAGGGATGGCCTACCGCGGCCGAGAGTGCTGCCGCCAGCCAGACGCTCAATCCCGCGGCAGACACGACGAGGACGACGATAAGGACGAAACGGGCGAGCGGCATTGTCACGGCTTCCTCTTGTGCGAGTTCAACCGGCACGGACCTGATTGTGACGCCGGGCCACAAGACCCTTGGCGGTTTCGACCGCGACAGCGGCGTCGCGGCAATAGGCATCGGCCCCGATGGCACGCCCGAACTCCTCGTTCAGCGGCGCGCCTCCGACCAGAACGATATAGTTGTCGCGAATGCCCTTTTCACGCATCGTGTCGATCACGACTTTCATGTAGGGCATCGTCGTCGTCAGGAGGGCCGACATGCCAAGTATGTCCGCATCTTCACGTTCCAGCGCTTCGAGATAGCTGTCGACGGGGTTGTTGATGCCCAGATCGACAACCTCGAAGCCCGCGCCTTCCATCATCATGCCGACAAGGTTCTTGCCGATGTCATGGATGTCGCCCTTGACTGTGCCGATGACCATCTTGCCCATCCGCGGCGCACCCGTTTCGACCAGCAGCGGTTTGAGGATCGCCATGCCGCCCTTCATTGCGTTCGCCGCCAGAAGTACCTCTGGCACGAACAGGATACCGTCACGGAAGTCGTCGCCGACAATCTTCATGCCGGAGACCAGTGCCTCCGTCAGGACCCGGTAGGGGGCCCAGCCGCGGTCGAGCAGGATGCGCACGGCCTCTTCGATCTCTTCGCGAAGACCGTCGTACAGGTCGTCGTGCATCTGCTGGACCAACTCGTCGTCCGGAAGTTCGGACAGAATGATCTCGTCGTCTTCAGCCATTTGAAACTCCGGCTTTGGTGCCTGCCCAGATACCCGCTACCTCTCGATATAACGGCACTGGGGCGGTTTCATAGCGGATTGCGACAGACCGCCCGGCTGGCGCGACGTCTCGAAGCGCGTTCGCGGGCGTCGAACCTTGAACATGTTCTTGTTGTGTTCCAGAGTGGCATTGCCCAGCAGGATCTCAGACGTGGAATCACAGCCGAAGGGACGCGGAGCCGTCTCGAACCAGACAGGGCGCTACGAGGCCTCGAGCCGTGCGGCCTTCGACGACGGATGGGACGTCGAGGAAGAGCTACCGCCGCTGCGCACAGAGGTTTCGCTTGAACGAGTGCGGAACGCGCTGACCCGGAATACATCGCCCGATGTCCCGTTCGATCGCTCCCTCAATCCATATCGGGGATGTGAGCATGGTTGCATCTACTGTTTTGCGAGACCGTCCCATGCCTGGCTCGGGTTTTCGCCCGGTCTGGATTTCGAGACGAGGCTGATCGCGCGGCCCAATGCGGCCGACGCGCTTCGCACCGCCTTCCGGCGTCCGGGCTACGTGCCGGAACCTCTGGCACTGGGAACGAATACCGATCCCTACCAGCCCATCGAGGCGCGCTACCGGATCATGCGCAGCGTTCTCGAGGTCGCCTGCGACTTTCAGCACCCCATCAGCATCGCGACCAAAGGGACGCTGATCGAGCGCGATCTCGATCTGCTGCGGCATCTGGGCGATGCGGGTCTCGTGAATGTGGGGGTAACGGTGACGACGCTCGACGCCCGTCTGGCGCGCGCGCTCGAGCCGCGCGTCCCCTCGCCGCGGCGCAAACTCGCCACGATTCGAAGGCTGGCCGAGGCAGGTATCCCCGTGCGCGTCATGATCTCTCCAGTGATCCCAGGTCTGACCGGACATGAGATCGAACAGATCCTGAAAGCCGCCAGTGCCGCCGGTGCCCGCTCGGCAAGTTGGGCCATGTTGCGGCTTCCCCTCGAGGTGGCGGATCTATTTCGCGAATGGTTGGCGGAACATCGACCGGGCCAGGCGCAGCGCGTGTTGACGCAGGTGCGCGAAGTCCATGGTGGGCGCGACTACGATCCTGCCTGGGGGCGCCGGATGAAGGGGCAGGGACCTCAAGCGGACCTCTTCGCCCGTCGCTTCGAGGTGGCCGCGCGCAGGGCAAGCGTAGCGGTGGCGCTGCCGCCACTCCGAACAGACCTTTTCAGAGTCCCCGCGCAAAAAGGGGATCAGCTTTCGCTTTTCTAAGGACTGGCTTCGGGAGCGACTACCCGCGGCGCCTGCGGCGCACTCTCGCGGGGACCGCTGCGCCCTCGGTCCCGTCGGCGGGAGAAGAGAAACCGCCAATCTCCTGCGCGATGGCATCGAGTGTCGGGCGCGGACCGGATGGACGGGTTTCCAGCGCTTCGCGCATCTTGCGCAGGTGGTCCGGGGTGGTGCCACAACAACCGCCGATGATCCTTGCCCCGCAATCGCGCGCCAGCACCGCATATTCGGCCATGAGCTCGGGCGTGCCATCGTAATGGATGTGCCCGTCCACGAACTTGGGAATGCCTGCATTGCCCTTGGCAATGATGGGGCGCTCAGAGCCCTGTGCCGCGAACCCCAGGAGGGTGCGAAGCAGATCGGACGCGCCGACGCCGCAATTGGCCCCGAAAGCGAGGGGCGGCGTTTCCAGTCCCTCGACGAGGTCGACGAAACCCTGCGACGTCAAGCCCATCATCGTGCGGCCCGCCGTGTCGAAGCTCATCGTGCCGCACCAAGGCATGCCGCTCAGGCGGGCGGCTTCCCCGGCTGCGCGGTACTCGTCAGGTGCCGAGATCGTCTCGACCCACAGGACGTCGGCACCCCCCTCCTTCAACCCTTCGGCCTGCTCGTGAAAGATTTCGACGGCATCGGAGAAGCTCAGTGTGCCCATCGGTTCCATGATTTCACCCGTCGGGCCCATCGAGCCGGCGACCACCAACGAGCGATCGGCGGCATCCGCCGTTTCGCGCCCGATTTCTGCGCCGGCGCGATTGAGTTCCCGCACACGTCGCTGACCGTCATGTAGCTTGAGCCGCGCCGCGTTGCCGCCGAACGTGTTGGTCAGGAATATATCGCTGCCGGCGTCGATCGCGCCGCGGTAAAGCGCACGGATTCGGTCGGGATGATCCACGTTCCAGAATTCGGGCGCGTCACCGGCGGACAACCCCATGTTGAACAGCGTCGTGCCCGTTGCCCCGTCGGCGAGAAGCCAGTCGCGGCGAACGAGAAGGGTCTGAAGGGCGTCAGTCATCGCGGATCCGGCAGCTTTGGGATGGGGTATGGCGCGCTACCTGCCACGTGCCGAGCCATGGCGCAATCACTACGATTTAGCCATGTTCCGGGGCGCCGGAACCCTCCGTCAGGTGACCTCATCGTGGATCTGCGCCTTTGCGGCCACCAGGAGTTCGTCCATCTTCTGACGCACCTCCTGGTCAGACGCCTTGTCGCCGAGATCGTCGGAGACCTTGCGCAGGACATCCTGATCTCCAGCCTCGGCAAAATCGGCTTTTATCACCTCAATCGCATACCCGTTTGCTTCATCGCCCGGCAGGCCGAGCATTTCGGCCGCCCAGAGGCCGAGCAGGCGGTTCCGCCGCGCCTCCACACGGAACTGCATTTCCGCGTCGTGGGCAAACTTGTTTTCGAAAGCGTGCTCGCGGTCGTCGAAGGTTGTCATGGCGGCTCCTCGGGCTGACGTCGTTTCAGATATGCTGTGCGACGAGCTTGATGCCAAGACCCCTCGTCTTGTGCGGCATCCGTGATTGCCATATAGGGACGGCAATCGGCGTCGAGTGGCGAGCTGCGGCGCCCTTATCCTATTGGAGCGCAGATGGCACGACGCAAGAAGGTCTACGAGGGCAAGGCGAAGATCCTCTACGAGGGCCCGGAGCCGGGAACCCTGGTACAGTACTTCAAGGACGACGCCACCGCCTTCAACGCCAAGAAGCACGAGGTCATCGAGGGCAAGGGCGTTCTCAACAACCGCCTCAGCGAGTTCTTCATGCAGGGACTGGGGCAAATCGGCGTCCCGACTCATTTCATCCGCCGCATCAACATGCGCGAACAACTTATTCGCTCCGTTGAGATAATCCCGCTCGAGGTCGTCGTGAGAAATATTGCGGCCGGCTCGCTCTCGGAGCGGCTCGGACTGGAAGAGGGTTCTCCGCTGCCGCGCCCGATCGTCGAGTTCTATTACAAGGACGACAAGCTCGGCGACCCCCTCGTGACCGAAGAGCACATCATCGCCTTCGGCTGGGCCGCGCAGCAGGACCTCGACGACATGGTGGCGCTCGCCCTGCGGGTAAACGATTTCATGTCAGGCACGATGCTTGCGGTGGGCATCCAGCTCGTGGACTTCAAGATCGAGATCGGCCGCATCTGGGACGGCGATTTCCAGCGTCTCGTCGTCGCCGACGAAATCAGCCCCGACAGCTGCCGGCTCTGGGACCGGACCACGGGTGACAGGCTGGACAAGGATGTTTTCCGCCGCGATCTCGGAAGTCTGTCGGACGCCTACACCGAAGTGGCCAAGCGATTGGGCGTACTCCCGTCCAACGTCATGCACGCCACGAAGCCGACCCTGATCAACTGATGAGGGTTCGGGCCACCGTGATGCTCAAGGAGAGCGTGCTTGATCCGCAGGGCGAGGCCATTCGGCTCGCATTGCACGGGCTCGGCTTCGACGGCGTCGGGTCTGTCAGACAGGGCAAGGTGATCGAACTGGATCTTTCCGAGGACGACCCGCAGCGGGCCGAAGCCGCGGCGCGCGCCATGTGCGACAGGCTTTTGGCAAATACGGTCATCGAGAGCTACGCGGTCGAGGTCCTGTGAGGGTCGCCCTCATCGAATTTCCCGGATCCAACTGCGATCGCGACCTGGCCGTGGCCTTTCGGCAGGCGGGCGCCAATGTGGATCCGGTCTGGCACAAGGAAACGACGCTTCCCGCTGGAACGGACCTCGTTGCGTTGCCTGGGGGGTTTGCCTGGGGCGACTATCTGCGCTGCGGCGCGATGGCCGCGCGCGCTCCGATCATGGCGAGCGTTCGCGAACATGCAGAACGCGGCGGATTCGTCCTGGGTATCTGCAACGGCTTTCAGATCCTGCTCGAAGGCGGGTTTCTTCCCGGTGCGCTGATGCGAAACTCCGGAATCCGGTTCATCTGCCGCACGGTCGATCTGGAGATCGGAACAACCGACAGCGCCTTTACATCCGGGTACAGTCCGACGGCCCGCCTGCGCGTCCCCGTGGCACATCACGACGGCAATTACGTAACGACCGACGACGGTTTGCGCCGGCTTCGGGACGAAGACCTTGTGGCATTCCGATACGCCAGCGACATCAATGGATCGGTCGACCGTATCGCCGGCGTCCTGTCGCCAAACCGCCGTGTTCTGGGCCTTATGCCGCATCCGGAACGCGCGGTCGATGCTGCGCTGGGGTCTTCCGATGGTCTGCCGCTCTTCCGCTCCGCCGTCGAGGCGCTTGTGGTCGCATCTTGAGCGGATACGCGGCCGGTCCTATCGTTGAGACATGACTGGCCAGTCCGGCAGCGCGTCACGCGATCGGCCCTTCAGGGCAGCGTCCTGGAGCCTGCGCATCGTTCTGGCCGTGATCGTCGTCGTGGCCATCGCGACCGTGTGGGTCACCAATCGGCTGCTGACCGAACGCTTCACCGAGGCGCTTCGAAACCGCGCCGAGGTACGGCTCGCGCTCTATACCGGAAATCTCCTTTCTGAGTTGCAGCGCGCATCGATCGTGCCGTTGCTGCTCTCTCGCGATCCTTCCCTGATCGGTGCGCTCACGTCCGAGGATTACTCGCAGACGTCCCAGAGGCTCATCGGATACAAGGACGAGATCGGCGCGGCCTCGCTATATCTGCTGGACTCCGACGGCCGGGTCGTCGCCGCGACCGAGCGCAACCGGATCGGGGAACAACACCGTTCGGCACCGTTCTTCGTCCAGGCGCAGCGATCGTCCGAGACAGTCTTTTCGGCTTTCCAGACCGAAAGCGGCGGCACGGCCTTCACCTATTCCCGCAAGATCGAACTGCCCGGCGATGTCTTGGGTGTGATAGTGGTCGGTGTCGATCTGCAGAAGTTCGAACAGGCCTGGGCGGGGTTCTCGGACGCCGTAATGGTCACCAACAGCGAAGGTCAGGTCATCCTGGCCACCGAAGGCCGCTGGCGCGGCCGGACCGAGGAAGAGGCCCTGGCGGCGCGATCGGCGCCGTCGGCCATCCAGCGCGCAATTCAGGCGAGCGTCGATTGGACCGCGCTCCCTGCCGATGTCTATCTCGGCGGCGAGGCGGTTCTGAGGCAGGAGGCGCGCATCCCGTTCCAGGGCTGGCGGCTGACTTCGTTCACCACCTATTCGGGCGTGCGCGAGCGGGTGAACGGCATACTCGCCATCGAGATCATGGGGTTCGCGCTGATCCTGACGGCGGCCTTCTACCTGCGCAGCCGCAAGGCATTATCGCGCTCGCTCTTCTTTCAGCGCGAGTCGGCGGAGCTTCGGGCCCTGAACGAGGCCCTGCAGCGCGAGATGGCGGAGCGGGAGAAGGTCGAGAAAAACCTCCAGGTGGCCGAACAAACGCTCGCGCAGTCGAGCAAGCTGGCCGTGCTGGGCGAGATGTCGGCGTCCGTCAGTCACGAACTCAACCAGCCGCTCGCGGCGATGAAGACCTACCTGGCGGGTGCCAAGCTGCTGCTGCAGCGACGCCGTCCGGAAGAGGCGTTGTCATCGTTCCACCGCATCGATGATCTGATCGAGCGGATGGGCGCGATCACGCGACAACTCAAGAGCTATGCGCGCAAGGGAGGCGACGCTTTTGAGCCAGTCGACCTCGTGGCCTCGACGTCGACGGCGCTGGAAATGATGGAGCCTCAGCTCAAGGCGCGCGAAGTCAGCGTCGTGCGCCGCGTCCCCAACGAACCGGTGATGCTGTTGGCAGACCGGATCCGGCTTGAGCAGATCATCATCAACCTCTTGCGCAACGCGATGGATGCGACGAAGGGTGTCGAGACACCGCAAATCGAGATCGCGGTCGTTCCAAGGACGGGCCGCGTGGTACTGTCGGTCCGAGACAACGGACATGGCATCGAGGACCTTAAAAAGCTCTTCGAGCCGTTCTATACCACCAAGGCGCCCGGCGACGGGGTGGGTCTGGGACTGGCGATATCATCTTCGATTGCGGCTGACCTTGGGGGACGTCTCATGGCACGCAACGGGCAGGATGGTGGTGCCGTCTTCGAACTCCATCTGCCTCTGATGGACGGCGCCAAGGCAGCGGCCGAATAAGGAAAAGAACAATGGCACAGGCGATGAAGATCGCGATCGTCGATGACGAAAAGGACATGCGTCAGTCAATCGGCCAGTGGCTCGCCTTGTCGGGCTTCGAGACCGAGACGTTCGCCAGCGCCGAAGACGCGGCCAGGGCGGTCACCGCCGACTTTGCCGGCGCCGTGATCTGCGACATCCGCATGCCCGGCATGGACGGCATGACCTTTCTCAAGAAGCTGATGAGTGTCGATTCGACTCTGCCCGTCATCATGATTACCGGACATGGCGACGTGCCGATGGCCGTGGAGGCAATGCGGATCGGGGCGTTCGACTTCCTCGAAAAGCCGTTCAACCCGGATCGGATGACGGAACTAGCCAAGCGGGCGACCCAGGCCCGGCGACTCACGCTCGACAACCGTGCGCTGCGGCGCGAGCTCTCGGACGGCTCCGGCCTCATGAAGAAGCTGGTCGGGCAATCGGCGGTGATGGAACGTTTGCGCGAAGACATCCTCGATCTCGGGCAGGCCGAGGGTCACGTCTTCATCGATGGCGAGACGGGGACGGGCAAGACTCTTGTGGCCCATGCGCTCCATGCCGTCGGCGCCAAACCCGGTCGCAAGTTCGTCCTCTATTCCTGCGCGAGTGGCGATGAGAATGAGGTCGCCGCGCGACTGTTCGGCGGTGACGACAGGCTGCCGCTTCTCGAAGAGGCTCGCTCCGGAACACTCGTTCTGGAAAGTGTCGAGGCCCTGTCGCCGTCGAACCAGGGGAGGCTCCTCACCTGGATCAACGAGCAGGGCAATCCCCCCGAAACCCGCATCGTCGCGATCTGCAATTTGCAGGAGCAGGGACGGACCTGCGAAGACGCTTTGCGGCCGGATCTCTTCTATCGCCTGGCCGCGATGAAGATTACCCTTCCGCCGCTGCGGTCGCGCGGGGAGGACATCCTGACGCTGTTCACCCGTTTCGCCGAGCTGTCGGCCGAGGAATATGGCAGCCCGCCGCCAGAAGTGACAGCGCAGGAAGCTGCGCAGCTCCTCCAGGCGCCGTGGCCGGGGAATATCCGTCAGTTGCAGAACGTGGCCGAGCGCGCGGTTCTCCAAAGCCGGCGCGGCAGCGGTTCCATAGCGTCGCTGCTCATGTCGGAAGACGAGGGCGCGACGCCGGCGATCACGACCGAAGGCAAGCCGCTGAAGGAATATGTCGAAGCATTCGAGCGGATGCTGATCGACAATACGATGCGCCGGCATCGTGGCTCGATCGTGAACGTGATGGACGAACTCTGCCTGCCGCGACGGACACTGAACGAGAAAATGGCGAAATACGGGCTCAGTCGTTCCGACTACCTGTGATTGTGCGGCGCCATCTCAATTCTTGCATTGAATTTCGTCGGCTATCACCGGTATGGTCCCGCACGAGGTGCTGCTACCGATTGCGTCGTGCACCTGAAAGTTTTGGCGCCCTGGATGCGGTATCATCCGCTGTCCCTGTTGCGACTGATTGGCCCGAGGGCCGGACACCTGCCCGCGTTCGAATTCGATGCCGGGTCATGAATGGGCGCTTCCCCCGAAGCGTCGGAGAAGAACCGCGATGAGGCGAGCGTTCGAAGAGGTCAGGGCCGAGGGGATGTATCATCCTCGGGCCGCAGACCGCGTCGTCGCCGCTTTCCTCGCTCCTGCTGGACATCCCGGACCCGCCTATTTTGCGCGCTCGCGCAGAAGGTCGGCCGGATGCAATGAGTTTACATGGCAAAGAAGATGCTTATCGACGCCACCCACGCCGAAGAGACGCGCGTGGTCGTGGTGGATGGAAATCGGGTCGAAGAGTTCGACTTCGAGGCGGAGAGCAAACGGCAACTAGCCGGCAGCATATATCTCGCGAAAGTCACACGGGTCGAGCCATCGCTTCAGGCGGCTTTTGTGGATTACGGTGGAAATCGTCACGGATTCCTCGCCTTCGCCGAGATCCATCCTGATTATTACCAGATTCCGGTCGCCGACCGCGAAGCCCTTCTCGCCGAAGAGGCGGCGTTGGCCGAGAACAACGACGATGACGAGCCGCAGGCGAACGGCAAGGGGCGCAGGCGCCGCAAGTCGCGCGCCGAATCCGTCAAGAGTGACGATTCTGTCGTGGTATCCGAAGTTGCCCCGCAGGAGGCAAATGAAACCGCAGACACGGATTCTGAGCGCGGCGACGCAAAAGTCGCGGCTTCTGGCGATACGTCGTCTTCCGAGAACAGCACGGCTGGAGAAGGGGATGGGGCGAAGGACACTTCGTCGAGCGAAATCGCCGAAGCCAGGACCGCTGCCGTGATCGCCGGGATTCCCGGCATGGATATCGTCGATCTTCGCGTTGAAAGCAACTCCGATGATGACTCGATGGACGACGAGGACGATTCCTCCGAGGAGGAGGGCGATCCCTATCGCGCGATGGATGATGCCTCGTCGCGTGACAGCGAGATAGAATCCGTCGCCGATGAGGACGTTGCCGAAGAAATCCGTCAGCCGCGCAAGCCGCGTCCGCGCCGCTACAAGATTCAGGAAGTCGTCAAGGTTCGCCAGATCCTTCTGGTGCAGGTCGTCAAGGAAGAGCGCGGCAACAAGGGCGCGGCGCTGACGACCTACCTGTCACTGGCCGGTCGCTACTGCGTCCTGATGCCGAACACGGCCCGCGGTGGCGGCATCAGCCGCAAGATCACCAATGTGGTTGATCGTAAGAAACTCAAGCAGATAGCGGCCGAGATCGATGTGCCGAAAGGCGCTGGCCTGATCATCCGCACCGCAGGGTCGCAGCGCACGAAGTCAGAGATCAAGCGCGACTACGAGTATCTTCAGCGCCTGTGGGAGCAGATCCGGGAACTGACGCTCAAGTCGATCGCGCCGACCAAGATCTACGAGGAAGGCGACCTCATCAAGCGGTCGATCCGCGACCTCTACAACCGCGAGATCGATGAAGTCTTTGTGGAAGGGACGGCCGGCTACAAGACGGCGAAGACTTTCATGAAGATGATCATGCCGAGCCACGCCAAGAACGTGAAGCTCTACAGCGAAGCGCTGCCGCTCTTCGCCCGCTATCAGGTCGAGAGCTATCTTAGCTCGATGTTCAACCCGACCGTGCAGCTGAAGTCAGGGGGCTATATCGTGATCGGCGTGACCGAAGCGCTGGTCGCCATTGACGTGAATTCTGGCCGCTCCACCAAGGAGGGGTCGATCGAGGACACCGCGCTCAAGACCAATACAGAGGCGGCCGAAGAAATCGCGCGCCAGTTGCGACTGCGCGACCTTGCGGGCCTCATCGTAATCGACTTCATCGACATGGAGGAACGCAAGAACAACGCCTCCGTTGAAAAGCGCTTCAAAGAAAAGCTCAAGACTGACCGCGCCCGCATCCAGGTCGGGCGCATCTCAGCCTTCGGTCTGCTCGAGATGAGCCGTCAGCGGCTGCGTCCCGGCATGCTCGAGGCGTCGACCCAACCTTGCCCGGCCTGTCATGGCACTGGCCTTCTGCGCTCGACCGACAGTCTCGGTCTGCAGATCCTGCGACAGGTGGAAGAAGAGGGAACGCGCCGGAAGACGCTCGAGGTTCTGATCAAGGCGCCGATCGAGGTCGCCAATTTCCTCATCAACCAGAAGCGGGAACACGTGGCGGGCATCGAGGCGCGCTACGGCATGTCCGTGCGCATCGAAGGCGATCCGTCTCTGGTCAGCCCGAACTTCGTCATCGAGAAGTTCAAGACCCAGACCCGAGTTGTTGAAACGGTTGCGCCCGTGGTCTCGGTCGATGCGTCGCTGATGCAGGAAATCGATGACGCCGTATCTGAGGTCGAGGAAGAGACCGAGGTTGAATCCGAAAGCGAGGCTGACGAAGCGGTCGAAGCCAAGGAAACCTCCGAAGAACCATCGAGCAGTGACGAGGGCGCACCTTCCAAGAAGCGTCGCCGCCGTCGCCGCCGCCGCAAGGGTGGACAGAGGGATGTCGAGGCGGGCAGCGAGGATGGCGAAGCCGAAAGCGCCCGCGACAGCGGAGGATCGGAGATGTCGGACGATCAGCCCGACGCCACGGCGCCTGCCGCCGCCGAAGAGGAGCCGCGCGAGGAGAAGCCCAGCCGGCCCCGCCGTTCGCGCTCTCGCTCTCGCCGCAAGCCAGCGGAGGAAGTTGCGGAACAGGATGCCGGACCAGGCAACCTCGCTGAGGCCGATGGCGAACCCGTCGTGGCGGAATATGCGCCGATGGATGGCGGACCGGCCGATGCAACGGCAGAAGGCGAGCAATTTCGATCCGCCGAACTGGAGGCGCCTGTCCAGGTCGCCGCATCAGACGTGCCGGAGCATGCCGCAGATCCTGACGGGTCGGACGCGCCGAAGGACGCCGATGCATCTATGTCTGTGCCGGCGGACGCTCCGGCCGAAAACGCCATTCATCTCGTAGGGTCTTCCGCGGAGCATGATCACCCCGAGAAGCAAGGCGAGGAGGATAGGGTAGCGGACGCGGTGACGCATGCGGAAGCGGAATCCACGCCTTCCGACGAGGCCGCCGAACCGATTGCGCCAGCCGAAGTCGCCGACGAACCGGCCCGGCCGAAGCGTCGCGGCTGGTGGTCCTTCGGAGGCTGAACGTTAGGCGAGGCGAGGGGATGCCCTCGCCTCAGCCTCCCTTGCGTATGACGAAAATGCTCTGGTCTCCCTGGACCGTAGCTTCCAGCAATTTATGGCCGGCTTCGCGGCAGAAATGCGGAACATCGACAATTGCCGCCGGATCGTCGGCGCGCATGCGCAGGACCGCCCCCGGCCGGAGCGCACGCAAGCGCTTGCGCGCCTTCAGAACCGGAAGCGGGCATAGCAAGCCGGTCGCGTCGAGATCGTCGTCTGCATCCATTCTGCGGCAGTAGGAAGAGCCGGGCAGATTGTCCAGAGCGGCTCAACCCTGCGAAGGCGAAGGTTCAAGACTTCACGGTAGTGCCGAAGTACGTGTAGCCGGATTGCGCTGGCGAGGTTGGTTTCAAGGCCTCTCGTGCTGTCGATCTCGGCGGCGAGTGCGTTGAGAGCCGTTCCCCTTGATGCGGCGATCTCGCGAAACGCCTCCCAGAACTCGTCCTCGAGGGAAACGCTTGTGCGATGCCCACTGAGGGTCAGCGATCTCTTTTGCGGTACACTCATTCCGTCTCGCGTCGATGGGAGTTGAGTTTGCGGTCCTCGGCCCCACGTTTCGCATCCTCCGCCGATTTCTCTGCCTTCGAGCGTCCGAAGCGCGCTGCTTTCATCTCGGCCTGCCGCCGTGCCTCGTCTCGCGCCCGTTGCTTGCGGGCGCGATTGAGGTTCACGGGTGAGTTCATGACGATCCGATCATCTTCTCGGGGCGGACGACGCGATCGAATGTCTCGGCATCGACGAAGCCCAGCGCTACCGCTTCTTCGCGGAGGGTCGTGCCGTTCTTGTGGGCGGTCTTCGCGACCTTCGTGGCATTGTCGTAGCCGATTTCCGGCGCCAGGGCCGTGACCAGCATCAGGCTCTCGCGCATCAGCTTGTCGATCCGTTCCTCGTTGGCCTTGATGCCGACGACGCAATTATCGGTGAAGGCTTGCGCAGCGTCACCCAGAAGTTGCATCGACTGCAGGACGTTATAGGCTATCATTGGCTTGTACACATTGAGTTCGAAGTGCCCCTGTGTGCCTGCCAGACCGACTGCCGCGTCGTTTCCGACAACATGCGCGCAAACCTGCGTCAATGCTTCGCACTGAGTGGGGTTCACCTTGCCCGGCATGATCGAAGAGCCGGGCTCGTTCTCGGGCAGCAGCAATTCGGCAAGCCCGCAGCGCGGGCCGGAGCCGAGGAGCCGGATGTCGTTCGCAATCTTGAAAAGGCTTGCCGCGACTGTCTTGAGCGCCCCGCTCATCGCCACCATTGCGTCGTGGCCTGCCAGCGCCTCGAACTTGTTGGGCGCGGTCACGAAGGGCAGGGCGGTGATCTGTGCGATGTTCGCGGCAACGGTCTCGCCCCAGCCGTCCGGCGTGTTCAAGCCGGTGCCGACGGCTGTTCCACCCTGCGCGAGTTCGTAGACGTCGCCCAGGGCGTGTTCAACCCGCTCGATACCCTTTGCTACCTGGTGCGCGTAGCCGCCGAATTCCTGGCCAAGTGTGAGCGGTGTGGCGTCCATCGTGTGGGTCCGGCCGATCTTGATGATGTCGTCGAATGCCCGCACCTTCGCCTCCAGCGCCTCATGCAGGGCGCGCAGACCCGGCAACAGCACGTCGCGCGCCATGGTTGCGGTCGCCACATGCATCGCGGTGGGGAAGGTGTCGTTCGATGATTGACTCATGTTCACGTGATCGTTCGGATGGACCGGGTCCTTGGAACCTATCGTACCGCCAAGAAGCTCGATCGCTCGGTTCGCGATCACCTCGTTTGCGTTCATGTTCGACTGCGTGCCCGACCCTGTCTGCCAGACGACCAGCGGAAAATGATCGTCGAACTTGCCGTCGATGACCTCGCCCGCGGCCGTCGCGATCGCATTCGCGAGTTCCTGATCGAGTTTGCCGGCCGTCACGTTGGCCTGCGCGCAAGCCTTCTTGATGACGCCCAGGGCCCGCACGATCGCGACCGGCTGTCGTTCCCATCCGATCGGGAAATTCAGCAACGAACGCTGCGTCTGCGCGCCCCAATAGCGGTCGGCGGCTACGTCAAGTGGTCCGAAGCTGTCGGTTTCGGTGCGGGTCTGGGTCATCGGCTTTCCCTCGTCTGATTGCGGCGGGATTAGCCGTTTCGACGGACGATGCCAACAAGACAACCGGGCCGGTGGGTCAGCTACTTGCGGAACTTGTCGAGGCTGACGATTTCGGCGTCCATCTGAGGCTCCGGCTCGACCTCTTCGTGGCCCGACCTCGACCTCCTCGTCCGCGTCGTCGACATCATGTGTCTCAAAGCGCAGGCCGAACTCGACCGATGGATCGACGAAGGTCTTTATCGCGTCGTAAGGGATGTAGAGCGTCTCGGGTGTTTCGCCGAAGTTGAGCGTGACCGAAAATCCCTCGTCTGTCACCTCAAGGTTGTCGAACCAATGTTGCATGACCACGGTCATCTCGTCGGGGTAGCGATCTGACAGCCAGTCGGCGATTTCCACATCCGGATGCATCGTGTCAAAAGTGATGAAGAAGTGGTGCGCCCCCGGCAGGCCGCCATCCGCCACATCCACCAGGACTTGCTGGATCAACCGGCGCATCGCCCGGTGCATCAGATTTCCGTAGTCGATCGTGCGCGTCATACGGGACAACTCGTTGCTTGGCTTCCGCCCGGTCAGCATAGAAGATTCGACAGGGATGAAAAGTACGCGCGGCATCTCCCCCATCGCATCGTTTGCGCGATACATCAGGACAGCCAGCCGAGATCGAAAACGTTTTAGGCCGCCGATCTCCAACCGCCTGGGGAGGAGCTTAGCGATCGCGAACCGGCGGCCATGACGAGGCCGAGTGCCTTGCCAACCGGAAGTGTCCGATATGGCGAGACTACCACAGGTTGACCAAAGGGGAAGATGCGGATTTTCTGGGATGTGGGAAATGCAGGCTTCTGTTGCCAGGTGCCTGCGAACCCCGCCTTACGCTGCTAGGCGCAAGGGCTTAAGTTTCGATGGTTCGCACTGCTTACGCAGCGATCGCCACCGGAGCACGGTTGTCATTGGCAACTGTACTTTGCGGACCGATAACGGTGGTACCTCACCGGGACAAAGCAAACACCTTTACACGTTCGTCGATCCTGTTTCGGCCCCATCTGCCCCCAATGAAGGACGTTTGGTGGAGCCGCCGGGTACCGCCCCCGGGTCCGATCCGGTTATTCCGTGCGCGTTTATGTCCATAGCTCCCGAAGAAGCATTCCGAATATACGTGCGCGGCCCGGCACGTACAAGCGGCACCGCACTCATGCGGCTCGATCTTGGTGTAATCCATCTGCTGGAGAGGGCGGGCCTGGCGCTCGCTCCGGTGGGGGGAAGGCTCAGAAGCCTGCCTTGATCCGCTCGAACGCCTCGCTCTGGCGTTCACGCTGCGCGCTCGGGATCGGCAGTTGTGCCAGGATCGGCGCCGCTATCAGGCCAAGGCCGGAAGCCGTCAGCTCTTCTTCGCCGACTTCTGCCATTGCCGCGGCGTTCGAATGCCCGAAACCTTCAGCGAGGAGCGGTGCTGTCGAGGCCGGATCCAGCATCGCGTTGATGTAGTCGTAGGCCTTGTCCTCCGACCCCTCGCCATCGGCCAGGTTAACGTAGCCGCAGAGCCAGAGGGATGAGCCCTCGGTCGCCTGACGCTGAAATCCGATGGGAAAGCCCTGTTCCACCATCGTCGGCAGGGTCTCGTTCCAGGCCCACGATACCAGGACCTCTCCGGTCGCCAGAAGCTGCGCCAGTTCGGCAGGGTCGGTCCAGTACGTCCGCAGATTCGGATGCACCTCGCGCAGCCATGCGGTCGCCGCTTCGAACGCAGCATCGTCGACGTCGGTCCAGTTGGTCGTCCCGGTCGCCAGATAGGCTAGTGCATAGGCGTCGTCGACGTTGTCGGGCAGGGTCATGCGGCCCGCATAGGCGGGGTTGGTGAAGACGTTCAGGCTGGCCACGTCCTCCTCCGGAACTTCGTCCGAATTGTAGGCGATGGCGGTGGAGCCGAAATCGGTGGGGATGAAGTAGGTCTCCGCGCTGCCAACGGTGACGTCGCTGTCGGTAAGGTTCGAAGTCGAGATCGCTCGTAGGCGGCAATGCGGCTCGTATCCCAAGGCTCGATGAGGCCGGATTCCTGCCATTTGCTGACGGAACCCGCGCAGACATGGCTGACATCCGCGCGGAAACCCGAGCGCAATTTCTGGAACGCCTCTTCCTCGTCGCCAAAGTAGGCGAATTGGGGACTTTGTCCGTGCTCCTCGACGTAGCTTGCGTGGAATTCAGGGTTTTCGAAGCCAGAATAGTCGAAAACGAGAAGATCGCTGTCCTGAGCGGAGGCAGTCGAGGCGGCTAGCACGGCTGCCGGCAACAAGTAACGCTTCACGATGGTCTCCCTGTGGAAGGTTCGGAGCGGAACGCTATGGCGTAGCCGCGAAGGCGGCAAGGGCATTGACTCGGCGCGTTTAACGGGCAAGGCACCGTCCATGATTGATCCCGCCTTCGTTCGCCTCATGGCCCGATACAATTCGTGGCAAAACAAGAGCCTGATTCGGCGCAGCTGATACAGTGTCAGAGGAGTCGCGCCGTCAGGACCGCGGCGCATTCTTCGGCAGCATTCATGCCACGCTCTGCCATCTCCTCTGGGCTGACCATGTCTGGATGAATCGCTTCGACGGGTGGGACGCGCCACGAGTTGGTCTTGCAGACAGCGCAAGCTGGGTCGCTGATTGGAGCGAGCTCAAGTCCAAACGGCGGATCACCGACGCGCGCATGACGCGGTGGGCCAACGGACTGGATTCGCTCGGCCCTCGAAAGGGAAAATGAGCTGGTTTTCAGGCGCCGAAGGCCGCGAGATCACGCAGCCGCGCGACCTTCTGGTGCAGCATGTCTTCAATCATCAGACACATCACCGCGGACAGATCCATGCCATGCTAACCGCCGCAGGCGCCAAGCCGGGACCGACCGACATTTTCCTGATGCCCGACGCCTGATGTCTCGACTTGCCCGCCGCACCGACGGACGGCAGGCTTCCATCGACAACCGAGGGAGGAAAGAAATGTTCGACGCGCTGGTGGTGGAGAAGACCGACGACGGCAAGACGGTGGCGCAGGTTCGCCAGATCGAAGAGACTGATCTGCCCCAGGGAGACGTGACGGTTGCCGTCGAATTTTCAACACTGAACTACAAGGACGGCCTGTGCATCGGTCCGGGCGGGGGACTGGTAAAGACTTACCCACACGTGCCGGGCATCGATTTCGCCGGAACCGTCGAGAGCTCGACCGACGATCGCTATGCGCCGGGCGACAAGGTGATTCTGACCGGCTGGCGCGTGGGAGAGATCCACTGGGGTGGCTATGCGCAGAAGGCGCGCGTCAACGCCGACTGGCTCGTGCCGCTGCCCGACGGGTTGACGACGCGCCAGGCGATGGCGGTGGGCACGGCCGGGTTCACGGCGATGCTGGCGGTGATTGCACTCGAGGATCACGGGCTGAAGCCCGGTGACGGTCCGATTCTGGTCACCGGCGCGACCGGCGGTGTCGGCTCGGTGGCGACCGCCATCCTCGCCCGGCTCGGCCACGAGGTCGCGGCGGTCACCGGCAAGGCGGAGGAGGAGGCCTATCTGCGCGATCTGGGCGCCGCGCGCATCGTGCCGCGCGAGGAGCTTTCCGAGACGGTAAAGCGGCCGTTGGAGGCGGAAACCTATGCAGGCTGCATCGATGCGGTCGGGGGCGACATGCTCGCACGGGTACTCGGCCAGATGAAATATGGCGCAAGTGTCGCCGCTGTCGGTCTTGCCGGTGGACCAAAGTTGCCGGCGACGGTCATTCCGTTCATCATCAGGGGCGTCAATCTGCTGGGGATCGACAGCGTGATGCGACCCTATGACGATCGCGTCCGGGCCTGGACCCGCATCGCATCGGATCTGCCGATGGAAAAGCTCGAAGCGATGATCCACTCGGCCAGCCTCAGCGATCTGCCCAGGCTCGGCGCTGATATCTTGTCCGGGCGCATGCGCGGACGCGTGGTCGTCGATCTAAACGCCTGAGGCCCGAGGTCGCGCTCACGGTGGATCCGCCTTCAGCGCAGGGGGCGGATCTTCAACCGCGTGATACGGTTCTCCTTGCGCGCTGCCACCTCGAAACGAAACCCGTGGAAGGAAAAGACCTGGCCCGCCGTCGGGATCGACTGCGCCTCGTGTATGACGAGGCCAGCGACTGTGTTGGCCTCCTCGTCCGGCAAGTTCCAGTCAGTCTCCCGGTTGAGGTCGCGGATCGTCATGCCCCCATCGACGATCCAGTCCCCGGCGTCGGTCCGCCGCAGCGGATGCGCCGGATCAAGGTCGAACTCATCTGTGATTTCCCCGACGATCTCTTCTAGGATGTCTTCGAGGGTGATGAGCCCCCGAAGAGCGCCGTATTCATCCACCACCAACGCGAAATGGGTGTGACGCCGGAGAAACTGGCGCATCTGTTCGGCGAGCGTTGTCGTCTCGGGTACGAAATACGGATCCATCGCGACGTCCATCACGTCGAAGTTGCCAATTTCCTTCCCGGCATCCCGCCGCGCATAGACAGCACGCAGCAGATCCTTGGCGTGGATGACCCCGACGATATTTTCCGGGTCGTCGCGAAACAGCGGCAGGCGCGTGTGCGACGACTGCAGACTTAGCTCCAGGATCTCCGATGGAGGAAGGTTCGCGTCGATCATCTCGATCTGGCTGCGGTGCCGCATGATCTCCTCGACCGTCCGCTCGTTCAGATCGAGCGCTCCGAGGATTCGATCGCGATCCTCCTTCTTCATCATCCCTTCTGAATGGCCGAGCTTGATCGCGCCCTTGATCTCGTCGCGCACGGCGAGGATCTGGCTGTCGGGGTCTGTCGTGACTCCGAAAAGCCGCAGGACCAGTCGCACCAGCAGTCGCACCGCAGCGACGACAGGCGCGAAAACGAGCACGACGACGTGGATGACCGGCGCCACGCGTGACGCCGCTGTTTCGGCGTTCGTGATCGCGTAGGTCTTGGGCAGCACTTCGGCGAAAACAAGAACGAGGACCGTCATTACCAAGGTCGCCAGCGCCACTCCGGATTCGCCGAACGCGCGTGTGAAGAGGGCGGTCGCCAGCGATGTCGCAAGGATGTTGACTAGGTTGTTGCCCAGCAGGACGGAGCCGATCAGGCGCTCGTTGTCCTCGGTAATACGCAAGGCCTGACCCGCGCCCTTGGAGCCCTTGTCAGCCTGCGCGCGCAGTTTTCCGCGGGAGGCCGCGGTCAACGCTGTCTCGGAGCCCGAAAAGAACGCCGAAAGCACGAGTAGCGCCAGGATCGAACCCGCGGCGATCCAGAACGCCGTATCGAACATCGTGGTGCTTTCCATCCGTATGCTAGCTGTCCGGCGTCATATGGAGGGGGGGTCGGTCGCGCAAGCCTTGTTCTCGGCCAGCGGGTGCCCGCGCAGGACCAGATCGCGCAGACGTTCTTCCAGCACGTGGGTGTAGATCTCCGTCGTCGATACATCGGCGTGACCGAGAAGCGTCTGAATCGCCCGAAGATCCGCGCCATGAGCCAGAAGGTGTGTCGCGAAGGCGTGGCGCAATGTGTGTGGCGTGACCTTGCCCGGCGAGACGCCTGCAGCCACCGCGATCTCCTTGATCAGCACGTAGAACCTGTGACGCGTCAGATGCCCCGCACGACCATGAGAGGGAAACAGAAATCGCGTCGCGACCCCTTCGGTTCCGGCCTTGCCCATCCGGGCGTCGCGCGTGCTCACCCATGTCGCGAGCGCGGCCCGCGCGGGAGGTGTCAACGGGACGAGGCGTTCGCGTCCGCCCTTGCCGCGAATCAGAAGAACGTGCGGGTTGCCGCGCGCGGCCGATACAGGAAGGGTCACGAGTTCGCTCACGCGCATGCCCGTCGCGTAGAGCAACTCGAGAAGACACGTGTGGCGCAACCTGTCGGGTTCAGTGCGCCCAGTCGACCGCGCTGCCTCGAGGAGACGATCGACTTCGGCTTCGCTCAGGGTTGTCGGCAGCCGCTTCTCGCGCCCCGGCCCCCGGATCTGTATGGCGGGATTATCCGTTCGCCACCCTTCCTCGAACGCAAAACGGAAGAACTGACGGATCGACGACAGTCGCCGCGCACGGGTAGCCCGCGACAGACCGCCCTCGTCACATGAGATGAGATAGGCCTCGATCTGATCCCGGGTGGCGCCGAGGACGTCTCCGCATTCCCGCGCGGCCCATCGAGCAAAGTCGGCCAGATCGCGACCGTAAGCAAGCCGCGTATTAAGGGCTGCACCCTGTTCTGCGGCCTGCGCTTCGAGGAATGACTCAATGCGGCCGGCCGATCCCATCAGGCGGAGCCGACCAGGAGCAGGAGGGCGGCCTGATGTGCCGGTTCATGCAGGCCGAGGTAGCGCAGCGCGCCCAGCGCCTCGGCAAGATCTTCGGGATCGGCCCCGGATCCCTGAGCGATCGTGTCGACAGCAGCGAGAATGACTTCTCCGGCGCGGCCGCTGTCGATCAGCATCTTTGCGCCGTCGGAAGCAGAAGCGGTCCATCCGGTCCCGATCGCACCCCGCAAGGCTGCGTCGGTCTGGGCGGTCCGCACGACGGGCATGGGCGCGTCCGCGCTCCCGGTCTGGACCAGGCCGGCGAGTTCGCGGGCCAGATCCTCGTCGGGCAGAAGGTCAACCAGCTGCGCGCCAACGGCCTCTGCAAGGGCAAAGAGCAGGCCGGCCCTTCGCATCGAAACCGCAGCGTCGGGGAGCACGATTTTGAGACGCTCGTCATCGCGCATCTCGAGGGCTTCAAGAACGGCTTGAACAGCGCTCACACGTGCCCAAACGCCGCCGGACGCCGCAGGTGCACGCTCATCATAGAGCTGGACCAGATCCGGACCGCGCAGCGCTCCCGCTCTTGCGAGACGTTCGGCCGCAACCAGGCGAGCCTTCCAGCCGACATTCGCCCTCAGTTCCGCGTGAGCGAAAGGCAGCGGCAAGTTCTGCGTTGGAAGTGGCTCGCCGATCGCCTCGAAAATTCGCAATGTGAGCGGCGTTGCGGCCTCGGCGCGATGACTCGGCGGCGGCAGTATGTCTTCGAAGCCATCTTCAAGAAAGCGCGCGAGAATCGCATTCTCTCCCTCTTCGAGGGCGCCGAGAATGTCTGCTGATTCTAACGTTAGCGAAGCGGCTGGCCAGTCGCCGCCGCGAGCCAGGCAGAAGATCCGGGCGGGATAGGTGGGCGATATGCCCGGCCTGCGATCCAGTTCCCTGCATCCGAGGTCTTCCGTGCCCGTCAGGAGTTGAATATCGAATCGCCGACGGAAAAGTTCCGGATCGGCGTCATCGACCTGTTCGCCGGCTTCGATGAGAGCCAGCGCGTCTTCGAGGCGTGCCATCGCCATCAGACGGTCGATTCGCGCGAGGAGGAAAGCGCCGGAATCATCCTCAGGTGGATCTGCAGCCACCGAAAGCACGCGTGCGATGAGATCTGCCAGTGGGGGCGACAGGTCCTTCGGCAGGCGTTCCAGCAACCGCGCAACGTCCTCGGAACGGGATCCTGACCAGAGGTTGTCCGGCAGCCCCGCAGCTTCGGGGTCTCGCATGCCGATGGCCGGACGCAAACCCTTGAGAGGAGCCACGTCGATCGCGGGCGGTGCCGAGACCGCAACTTGCGGCATCATCACGCTGTCCGAAAGCCATTCGATCGCGGACAAAGGCGCCTCGGCCGAAGCCGGCACGCCGAAACTTGTCGCTAGTGCAAACGCCAGTCTACTGCGCATCCAGCGTCACCGGCTGAATGACCTCGACTCTCTCCGGCGCCAGATCGCCAAGATAGGCGTAGCCCGTCAAACCGAGAAATCCCAGCACCACAAGGACAAGCAATACCTTGAAAAGCCGCGCCATCCGGTCTCGTCCTTCTGCCTCGTTCACCTCGTCCGGCGGCAATTACCACCGTGTCGACCGCATCTCCGGCGACCGTTCCCCGGGTTTATATATGGTCTTCATCGGGAAAGCACGCCATTCAGGGAAACCGGAAGGGATGCGCAGGACACTGCCGGTCGTATGACGAAACTGAAGAAAACGATCGTGCTCGTGGGCATGATGGGTGCGGGCAAGACGGCTGTCGGCACGGCGCTGGCGCGGCGGCTCGGGGTTCGGTTTCTCGACAGCGACACCGAGATCGAGCGCGCGGCCGCCATGACTGTTGCAGAGATCTTCGAGCGGGACGGGGAGTCGTTCTTTCGTGAAAAGGAGGCGCAGGTGCTTGCACGCTTGCTCGAGGATTCGGCGCATGTGCTCGCGATTGGAGGCGGAGCTTTCGTGAGTGCGGACAATCGACGCATGATCGCCGAGCGCGGTGTGTCCGTCTGGCTCAGGGCGAGCGCTGATCTGCTTTGGCATCGTGTCAAATCGAAGCCCACCCGACCGCTTCTGCAGACACCTCGACCCCGTCAGACCCTTGAGGAACTCATGCGCGTGCGGACACCCGTATATGCCCTTGCCGATCTGGTGGTCGACGCGAAGCCTGGCATCTCGGCGGCACATATGGCCGGTCGGGTCGAGGACGCGTTGGTTTCCCACCCGGAACTGTTCGAGAGGTCGGCATGACGGTTTCCGTGGACGTCAGGCTCGGCGGCGGGCGCGATTATGAAGTCCGCATCGGACCAGGGCTGCTTTCGCAAGCAGGTCAGCTGATCCGGCCACTGCTTAAGCGAGACCGAATCTCTATCGTCACCGAAGAGAACGTCGCGCATGCGCAGCTCGCACGCCTGGAAACAGCTCTGAACGATGTTTCCATCGATCACAATGTGCTGATTCTCGAGCCGGGCGAGAAGTCCAAAAGCTGGTCCGCTCTCGAGACCACTGTTGAATGGTTGCTGGAAAAGAAGGTGGAGCGCGATGATGTGATTGTCGCACTCGGCGGCGGCGTCATAGGCGATCTCGCTGGGTTCGCGGCATCGGTCGTTCGTCGCGGCATGCGTTTTGTCCAGGTGCCCACATCATTGCTGGCGCAGGTTGACTCCTCAGTGGGCGGCAAGACCGGGATCAACGCGCGGCACGGGAAAAACCTCGTCGGGGCGTTCCATCAGCCGTCGCTGGTCCTGGCAGATGTCGATGTGCTGTCCTCTCTGCCGGAGCGGGATCTCCTGTCCGGCTACGGCGAGGTGGTGAAATACGGATTGCTCGGCGACGCCGGCTTTTTTGCCTACCTGGAGGAGAACGGATCGTCGCTCATCGCGGGTGATGCCGGCGTTCGGCTCGCCGCGGTTCATCGATCTGTCCAGATGAAGGCCCGCATCGTCGAGCGCGACGAGACGGAGCAGGGGGAGCGCGCACTTCTCAACCTCGGACATACATTCGGCCACGCTCTTGAGGCGGCGACGGGCTATTCGGCACGGCTTCTGCATGGCGAGGGCGTGGCCATCGGCTGCGCGCTCGCTTTCGCGACGTCGGCCCGCCTCGGTCATTGCGGAAGAGAAGAAGCCGAGCGCGTCGTTCGGCATCTCGATCGGATCGGCATGAAAGCGAGGCTGAGCGATATACCCGGATCTCTCCCGTCGGCGGAGACCCTCGTTTCACTGATGATGCAGGACAAGAAGGTTCGCCAGGGGCGACTGCGATTCGTGCTCGCGCGCGGCATAGGCGACGCCTTCGTGGCCGAAGACGTCGATCTCGATGTTATCTGCACGCTTCTCGACGAAGAACTTCGCGCCCGCGCGACCTAGCTTTCGAGGATCCGCGCAACTCTGGGCGCAAAGTAGGTGAGGATGCCGTCGCAACCGGCCCGCTTGAAGCCGAGCAGGCTCTCCAGCATTACCTTTTCGCCGTCAAGCCACCCATTCTCGACCGCCGCCATGAGCATCGCGTATTCGCCGGACACTTGATAGGCATAGGTCGGAACAGCGAAACGGTCCTTGATCCGCCGGCAGATGTCGAGATACGGCATTCCCGGCTTGACCATGACCATGTCGGCGCCTTCGGAAAGATCGCGTTCCACCAGGCGCAGCGCTTCGTCCGTATTGGCAGGATCCATCTGATAGGTCTTCTTGTCGCCCTTGAGTGCGCCGGACGCGCCCACGGCGTCCCGGAACGGCCCGTAGAACGCGCTGGCGTATTTCGCGGCATAGGACAGGATCAGCGTGTCCTGATGTCCTGCCGCCTCGAGCGCCTTGCGCATGGCACCGATCCGCCCGTCCATCATGTCCGACGGCCCGAGGATATCCGAACCCGCGTCGGCCTGTGCGACTGCCATGCGCGACAGGGCCTCGACCGTTTCGTCGTTGACGATGATGCCGTCGCGGACGATGCCGTCATGTCCGCTGCTGTTGTAGGGGTCGAGGGCGACGTCGGTCATCACCGCCAGATCGGGAACCGCGTCTTTGATGGCGCGCACCGTGCGATTCGAGAGGTTGTCGCGGGACCAGGCCTCTTCGCAGGATGGCGTCTTCCGTGCCGGATCGATGTGGGGGAATAAGCAAATTGCGGGAATGCCCAAAGCTGTTGCTTCCCGTGCACAGGCGACTGCGCGCGGCACGCTGAGCCGCGACACGCCTGGCATCGACGAGATCGGTGTTTCCGGCTCATCCCCTTCGGTCACGAAGATCGGCCAGATGAGGTCCGATACGGACAGCGCGTTTTCGCGTGTCAACCGGCGCAGGGTTTCAGTCCGGCGGAGGCGGCGGAAGCGGGCAAGGGGATAAGGGGCGAGCGACATGAGAACCTCGGAAAGATGATCGCGAACCGTTAGCAGGTCGCAGGCCGTCTGGCCAAGTGCGAGGCCGCCGATTAGGGTCACGGCCGAATTTCCCGCGGAGATCCCTGGTGGCGCCGACGGTTCTGGAACTGATCAGCCTGCGTTCGTTTGCGAGTATCTGGTACTGGCTCGCTCTTGCCGGGTTGTGGTCAGGCGTCATCCACTGGCGATTGGGGGCTCCGTACGACCTGGTTCGCCGAGCGCTGCGCGACGAGATGGCGTTGCGTGACGTGGAACGCCTTGTGTCGATCACTGTCCGCCGTCGGCTCGAGCTCGGCGGCGCATCCGGCGCAATCGGGGCCGCGACGCTGTCGGGGCTGATGACGGCCCTCGCGCTGCTGGGGTTCCTCTATTGGCTCGAACTGGCTCAGGCGGTATTTCTGCTCACGGCGCCTCTGTTGCTGGTCTGGATCCTCGATCAACAAGTCGCGCGTCAGATGGCCGCGCGCGGGCCTGCGGCGGACGATCTGTGCAGACGCCTGATCCGTGCACGTTGGCGGACCCAGTTCGTCGGCCTGGTCTCGATCTTTTTCACAGCGATGTGGGGGGCGTGGTGGGTTCTGACCACGAATCCGCTCGCGCCGTGAGAGTCGCCCCGGACGTCGGCGTTGACACCGCCCCCCCACCCGTTACCTGACCGCAATGGCAAACTCAGAGCACATCACGGTCAGCGGCGCCCCGGAAGGGTTCGACGCCAGGCTCATTGCCAACGAATTGAAAAAATCAGGTCGCCCGGTGATCCATGCCGCGCGCGACGACAAGCGTCTTGTCGCGATGCGGGCGGCCCTTTCCTTTTTCGCGCCCGACGTGCCGGTCCTCAGCTTTCCTGCCTGGGATTGCCTTCCGTACGATCGGGTTTCCCCGAACCACGACGTCTCGGCCAATCGCATGGCAACGCTGGCCGCTCTGGCGCAGGGCGTGCTGGGGCCCTTCGTCCTTCTGACTACGCTGAACGCAGTGACCCAGCGCGTCCCAGCGCGCGACGTGCTCAAGGAGGCGGCGTTCACTGCGCGGGTGGGCTACCGGCTCGACGAAGCCGGCTTGCGGGCCTTTTTCGTCCGGATGGGTTTCGTGCAGGCGCCAACGGTCGCGGAGCCGGGCGACTATGCGATCCGCGGGGGCATCATTGATGTCTGGCCGCCGGGAGAGGGCGGGCCTGTGCGGCTCGACCTCTTCGGAGACACGCTCGATGCTGCGAAGCGGTTCGATCCGGCCACCCAGCGGACCACCTCGGCGCTCGACGTGGTAGAGTTCGCGCCTGTCTGCGAGGTCATCCTGGACGAGCCATCGATCACGCGCTTTCGCCAAGCCTATCGCGGCGCGTTCGGAGCCGCGGGGTCGGACGATCCGCTCTACGAGGCGGTAAGTGCCGGGCAGAAGCATCAGGGCGTCGAGCATTGGCTGCCGTTCTTCCACGAAAATCTCGAGACGCTGTTCGACTACCTTCCAGCGGCCACCATATGTCTCGACGATCAGGCGACGGCCGTGCGGGAAGCGCGCTGGACCTTGGTCGCCGACGCCTACGACAATCGCCGCGAAGCCATGAAGGCGCGGGCGCGCCTCGACAGCGTCTACAAGCCCGCCGAGCCGCATCTCCTCTATCTCGACGAGGAAGGCTGGCAGACCGCCACCGCCGGACGACGGGTGCTGCATTTCGCCGCCCTTCCGCAGGCGACGGGGCCTCGCGTCATCGATGCCGGCGGGCGCATCGGTCGCAATTTCTCGCCTGAACGGAAGCAGGAAAACGTAAGCCTCTTCAACGCGCTGGCGGACCATATTCGCAAGAAAAGAAAAGAAGGCGCAGTGGTCGTCGCGAGCTATTCCGACGGTGCGCGGGAACGTCTGGGAGGATTGCTCGCCGAGCAGGAGATCACTGATGCGACGGCGGTGGGGGATATAGGCGAGATTGCCGAGAAAAAGGGCGGCCTCCATCTCGCGATCTGGGGACTGGAGCACGGTTTCGAGGGACCTGGAGGCGCGGCCGGACATCTCACCGTCATCTCTGAGCAGGACGTCCTTGGCGACCGGCTGGTGCGCACAAGCCGGAAAAAGCGTCGGCGGGCCGACAACTTCCTGAGAGAACACGAAAGCCTAAGTCCGCGTGATCTCGTGGTGCATGTGGACCACGGCGTCGGACGCTATATCGGGCTCGAGGTCGTCTCGGCCCTCGGCGCGGCGCACGAGATGATCCATCTGGAATATCAGGGCGGCGACCAACTCTACCTGCCGGTAGAAAACATCGAGCTTCTGAGCCGCTACGGTCACGAGGAGGGCATGCTCGACAAGCTCGGCGGCGGCGCGTGGCAGGCCAAGAAGGCGCGCATGAAGGCGCGTATCCGCGAGATCGCGGATCGCCTGATCCGCATCGCTGCCGAACGGATGCTGCGCTCGGCGCCGATCCTCGAGCCGCCAGCCGAGATGTGGAACGCGTTCTCGGCGCGGTTCCCGTACGAAGAGACCGACGATCAACTCGCGGCCATCGAGGACGTCCTCACGGATTTCCACAACGGGGTGCCCATGGACCGGCTGGTTTGCGGCGATGTGGGATTCGGCAAGACCGAGGTGGCAATGCGGGCGGCCTTTGTCGCGGCAATGTCGGGATTGCAGGTCGCGGTGATCGCGCCGACGACGCTCCTGTCACGGCAGCACACCAATCGCTTCGCCGAACGCTTCCGCGGCTTCCCGGTGGAAGTGCGCCAGCTCAGCCGTTTCGTCAGCCAGAAAGAGGCGGCCGAGACTCGCAAGCGGGCGGCGGACGGCACCTGCGACATCGTGGTTGGCACGCACGCTCTGCTATCCAAACAGACCCGGTTCAAGAACCTCGGGCTGCTGATCATCGACGAGGAGCAGCATTTCGGCGTGACCCACAAGGAGCAACTCAAGGCCATGCGCACGGATGTGCACGTTCTGACCCTGACCGCGACGCCGATCCCCAGAACGCTGCAGATGTCGCTTACTGGCGTGCGGGACCTTTCGATCATCGGCACGCCGCCCGTCGACCGCCTGGCGATCCGGACATATGTCAGCGAATTCGACGCGGTGACGATACGAGAAGCGCTTCTGCGGGAGAAGTACCGCACGGGCCAGTCGTTCTACGTCGTTCCGCGCGTTACCGACATCGCCGAAATTGAAGAGTTCCTGCGCGAACAGGTCCCCGAGGTCAGTGTCATAGTCGCTCACGGGCAGATGGCCGCGGGCGATCTCGACGAGCGCATGAATGCGTTCTACGACGGGCAGGCCGATGTCCTGCTGGCGACGACGATCGTGGAATCCGGTCTGGACATTCCGTCGGCCAACACGCTGATCGTGCACCGGGCCGACATGTTCGGACTGGCGCAACTCTACCAGATCCGGGGGCGCGTGGGCCGTGCCAAGACCCGCGCCTACGCCTACCTGACGACGAAGCCGCGGACCAAGCTGACGGTTACGGCGGAGAAGCGTCTGCGTGTTCTGGGCAGCCTCGACAGTCTGGGTGCCGGGTTCACCCTGGCCAGCCAGGACCTCGATATCCGCGGCGCAGGCAACCTCGTGGGCGAAGAGCAATCGGGCCACGTCCGGGAAGTGGGCTACGAACTCTATCAATCGATGCTCGAGGAGACGATTGCTAAACTGAAGAGCGGAGAGCTCACCGGGCTGCCGGACGAGGAAGACACCTGGGCGCCTCAGATCAACCTCGGGGTGCCGGTTCTCATTCCGGAGGATTATGTGCCGGATCTCGACGTGCGGCTCGGACTCTACCGACGCCTGAGCGAGCTGGACACCAAGGTCGAGCTCGAAGGCTTTGCGGCCGAACTCATCGACCGCTTCGGCAAACTGCCGAAGGAGGTCAACATGTTGCTGCTCATCGTGCGTATCAAGGCTGAGTGCAAGCGGGCGGGCATCGCCAAGCTGGACGGCGGTCCGAAGGGGGCCACGATCCAGTTTCACAACGACAAGTTCGCCAACCCAGCCGGCTTGGTGGAATTCATCCGGGAGCAGGACGGGCAGGCGAAGGTCAAGGACAACAAGATCATCGTGTTGCGCGAGTGGAGCCGGGACAGCGACAAGATCAAGGGTGCCTTCGCCATTGCGCGCGACCTGGCAGCGAAGGTCAAACGCTCCGGCGAAGCCGCCGAAACTGTTCGCTGAAGCTACGCTCGCAAGAAGACGTGGGACACCGGGCCCGACGACCATGCCGGACTGAAGATACTCTGGATCCGGCTGCCCGGAATCCCAACCCTTTAAACTGACCCCGCCCGATACATCCGGAACGGAGCGGCCCGACTGCGCCGGACCCGATGTCTTTGGCACGACCCTCCGTGCCTGTCAGTTTCATCGCCTTTGGGGGGGGGTTATCCAATGACGAGACCTAAACCGGGGTTAGAAGGCCCTTTCTGCGTTGGCTTCGGTTGCGTGTCTGTCAGGCAGTGCCCGCATGACGAGACTTGCGAGCACGGCCAGGCAAAAGATGCCGATCGCGAGCGGTCGCGGCGTGCCGTCGAAGGCCAGACCGATGGGCGCGGCGATCAGCACGGCCGCCACCGTCGCCACCGATCCCACGATCGATGCGGTCAGCCCGGCCAGATGCCCCATCGGCTCCATCGCCAGCGAGTTGAGGTTCCCGATGGTCAGTCCGGCCTGGAAGAAGACACTCGTCGTCCAGACGACAAAACCCGCGAACAAGAGTGACCCTTCGAGCAATCCGAACACGAGGAGCACGCACATCACGCCCGAGATCGCCACCTGAGCCATGAGCGCCGTGGCGACAAGGTAACGCATCCCCAGGCGCTCGACGAAGGCCGCGTTGAGCAGGCTCGCAGATCCTGCGACGAGCGCGATGCCGCCGAACCAGAGCGGGAAGGTTGCCGCGCGACCGAAAACGACGTCGAAGACGGGCTGGGTCGACACCAGCATCGAGAACAATATGCCGAAAGACAGCGACTGGATGACCATCGACAGCACCACTTGTCGGTTCGTCAGGACTTCGACGATCCCGCGGGCAAGGATGCCGAACCTGAACGGCCTGCGCTGCCCCGGCGGGAGGGTTTCGTCCTGACGCCGGAAAAGCCAGATCGCCGAAGTCAGAGAGAAGACGACGAAGGCGGCAAAAATTCCGCGCCAGCCGGCGAAGACCGCGATTGCCGCGCCGAGGCTGGGCGCGAAAGCGGGCACCAGCGTGAAGATCAGCATGACGAACGACATGAGCTTGGCCATCTGCCGCCCGGTGTAGAGATCTCGTATGATGGCCATCGCCACGACGCGGGGGCCTGCAGCTCCCAATCCCTGCACGACGCGTGCTATCAGGAGATGTTCGAGCGTATGTGCCAGTGCTGCTGCCACGGCGCCCGCAATGTAGAGAAGAACTCCGGCGAGGATGATTGGTCGGCGCCCGTATGCGTCCGAGAGCGGACCTGTGAACAGGGTCCCTACGCCCATGCCAAGCACGAAGCTGGTGAGCACGAGCTGGGCGCGGTTCGGTGCATCCGGCGAAAGCGCGGCGGCAATGTCCGGCAAGGCCGGCAACATTGCATCGATCGAAAACGCAATCGTTGCGACCAGCATTGCCATGATCGCCACGAATTCGGGTTGGGACAGGCGTTTGGGCATCGGGCCTCTGCTAGACGAAAAATCGCACCCGCCCGGCATAAGAGGCAAATCCGGGCTCTCGCGCAGACAGGTGGGCGTCTTCCACCCGCGCCGCATAGACCAGAGCAGTGGAACCTGCCAGCACGATCCACCAGCCTGCCTGCGTGCCAGCGATGAGAGCGATTCCGGCGAGCATCAGGATCTGTCCGAGATATTGCGGGTGCCGGCGAATGCCATAGGCCCCGGTTGTCCGAAGGCCGACCGGCCATCCGCTGGTGCCCTTGAGCCCCAGATCGAACGTGCCCCAGCTGTGACAAATGGAGCCCAGCAGTGACACCGGCCCGCCGATACCCCAGCGCAATGTGGCGGGCAGGCCACCTGCATTCCAATCTGCCGATACTGTCCGAAAGAGGCCGACATAGATCAGGATGGTAAGGATCCAGGCCGAAAGAGCCGTCAGCAGGTTTCCGTTCCGAGGTGGCCACAGACGTCTTTCGGGGCGCACGGATGACACGGCAAGAACGAGGATCCAGAGCAGTGCGGCGCCTAGCCCGAGCCACAGGGACGCGCTCATTCGGCGTGAGCGGCCAGGTCGTCGAGAACGGAGTGCCAGAGTTCAGGCGGTTGCGCCCCGGCCACGACGTGGCGCTGCGCGATCACGAAGGTAGGCACCCCGGTCACGCCGCGGGCGCGTGCATGAGCATCGCGTTCCTGGATCTCCTCAACATCGGCATCGCCTTGCAGCAAACGCTCGACCATTGCCACATCAAGCCCGATCTTTTCTGCGATCTCGAGCAACACACGGGTAGATCCGATGTCGCGTCCGTCGCTGAAATACGCGCGGAAGAGCGACGAGACGGCCGCTGTCTGGCGGCCTTCAAGACCCGACCAGTGGATGAGTCGATGCGCATCGAGCGTATTGGGCGTGCGCTCGATCCCTGAAAGATCGAGCTGAAGTCCGGCCGCCTCTGCCGCTTCGGAGATCCTGGCGTAGACGGCAACAGCCTTGTCGCGACCGCCGAACTTGCCTTCGAGGTAGCTCCGGCGATCCAGCCCCTCGCGCGGCATTTCGGGATTGAGCTGGAACGGGTGCCATTCGATCACGAAGGGGTGGTCGGGGCGCGCTTCGAGCGCGCGGTCCAGGTTCGCCTTCCCGATATAGCACCAGGGGCAGATCGGATCCGACAAGATGTCGAGCTTGATGGTCATGGACGGAAACCTAGGCAACGCCGCCCCAAATTTGGAGGAGCCGCGGGACCTGCATTTGCGCTTGGCTCAACCGGCGCGGCCAACGGGTGCGGTGGAGAGATTGTCGTCACCGAAATCCTTGTCGTCCGAATAGACGTCCTCTCCGGGCGCGATATGGCGGGCGCTGTCGCGAATGTTCGCGTTGTCGCGGAATTCGTTCATCTCGACATCCGCCGGAACGCTGCCGAGCAGCCAGCTTTCGATCTCCTCGTTCGCTTCCTCGCGCGTCAGGTCGCTGACCTTGGCGAGATAGTCGGTAAACCGTCGACGGTCGCCCTCGAGCCCGATCAGGTCGGTCTCGTCCGTGGTCGGCCAGCGCTGTTCGATACTGGTCACGAAAGCAGGCCAGTTTCTCTCGACGGTATGCCAGTCCATGTTGTCCTCCGCGTCGTCGTACCGGGTTTCAATGCGATGTGAGGCAAGCAGGTTCCCCACAACCTGTGGGACATGAATCGAGTTTAGGTGTCACTCGGGATTACGCAACGTCCAGTTCCACGCCATCGCGAAAGGGTCCTGGTCCTGAAATACCTGTGGCGCGTCAGTCGGAGTTTTCGCGCCACCAGACGTCGGGCTGAAATCCTATCCAGTCCCCGTAAATAGGCAATCTTTCAGGGTAATGCAGGTTCGCATCATGCGCGAGATAGCTGACGGGCGAATGCCAGATGGGGATGATGTAGCGCCCCGTGGTCAGGACGCGGTCGAGAGCGCGGGTGGCCGCGACGAAATCTTCGTGGCTGCGCGAGGTGAGCAGCTCGTCGATCATCGCCTCGATCGCGTCGGATTTCACGCCCATCCAGTTGCGCGAGCCGGGTTGGTCGGCGGCCTCCTTCCCCCAGTAGAGCAGCTGTTCGTTGCCCGGGCTCAGAGAGAGCCCACGAGTGTACCAGGCCATGTCGAAATCAAAAGCGTTCGTCCGTTCCTTGTACTGGGCGCTGTCGACGGTCGTGATCCGCGGCTCGACCCCGATGCGCTTCAGGGCAGAGGCGAAGATGTCAACGATCTGCTGCGTCTCTGTGGCGCCTTGGGAGAGTACGATCTCGAAGGCGAAGGGCCGGCCCTCGACGTCGCGCATCACGCCGTCCTGCACCGTCCAGCCGGCGTCGGCCATGAGATCGAGCGCTGCGGCGATACCCTTTCGGTTGCGCTCGGAACCATCCGAGGCGGGCAGGGTATATCCCTCGATCGCGCCTGGCAGGAGCTCGCTGGTGAAGGGTTCCAGCAGCTCGGCGACCCGACCCGTCGCCGGTCCGTCGCGCATGCCCAGCTCGGAGTTCGAAAAGTAAGAGGTTATGCGGGGTTGTTCGCCGCCGTTCAGCGTCTGGTTGACGAACTCGAAGTTGAAGGCATGGAGCATCGCGTCCCGGACGCGCCAGTCGTCGAAGGGCGGCTTGCGGGTGTTCATTACCAGACCCGTGATGCCGGAGGGGCGTTGGTGCGGGATTTCGGATTTCACCACATCACCAGCACGCACGGCCGGAAAATCGAATTGTGTGTCCCAACGTGCGGCGTTGCTCTCGCGATAGCTGTCGATCTCGCCGGCCTTGAAGGCTTCAAAGACGATGTCGCCGTCGCCGAAATATTCGTACCGGATCGTGTCGAGGTTGTACTGCCCGCGGTTGAAGGCGAGGTCCGCGCCCCACCAGTCGGCGTTGCGGTCGAGTTCGAGGAAGCGTCCCGGCTCGAAGTCTCCGATGACATAGGGTCCAGACCCGATCGGTACCTGGTCGATGCCGCTCTCGTCGAACGACCGGCCGTCGTACTGAGCCTTCTTCAGGACGGGACGCAGGCCGAGGATCAACGGCAGTTCCCGGTCTGGGGTCGAGAAAGTGAAGCGGATTGTCCTGTCGCCTGTCTTTTCGGCCCGGGTCACCTTGTTCCAGGTTGCGTGGTAGCGGGGATGGCCGAGAGTTCCGAGCGTTTCAAAGGACCACAGGACGTCTTCGACGGTTACCTGGCTACCGTCCGAGAACTTCGCCTGTGGGCGCAGGGTGAACTCGACCCAAGAGCGATCCTCGGGGACCTCAACCGATTCGGCGAGCAGGCCGTACAGCGTGAAGGGCTCGTCCCAGGAGCGCCCCATGAGCGTCTCGAAGACATAGACCCCGATGCCGTAGGGCGCGCGCCCCTTGAGAATGTGCGGATTGAGGCTGTCGAAGCCGCCGGCTTCACCGAACACGATGCGCCCGCCCTTGGGCGCGTCGGGGTTCACATACGGGAGGGCGGCGAAGTCCGGAGGCAGAGCCGGCTCGCCGTACATGGCCAGTCCGTGCTGGGGCGCTGCGGCGATCGGGGCCGTGATTCCGACCGAGAGAAGGCAGGCGATGAAGGCAAAGAGGGTCCGGGCGGGGGAGACGTGCATCGTGCTGCAGATCCTTTGGAACGGGGGAGCAATCATCGGCGACCCTAGGGATCCCCCGGCAAAGGTTCAAACTTTGTGCTTGGCCGAAGGCGGACGAGCGCGTATAACGATGGCACTGCTCGATAGGTTTCTTGCCTGTATGAAACCTGCCTCAACAACTCAACGCCCGCTTCGTGCGGGCGTTTTTTTTGGCGGGGCGTCCAGCTGGGTCTTGAGGATCTCGGCCGGACCATATGACACGCGCGCCGCGTCATGCCCGAGCGATCGGTCTTTCAAATCGCGAGACAAGCACACGTCGCAGGATACCTGGCTTCCAAGCCCGGCCTCACGCGGAGACAGCTTGCGCATCAGGCGTGGGTGTTCCGCTTCCCGCCGCCGAAAAGACCGACAACCGGAGCGACGACGTACTTGATCACGGGAATTAGCGCGAAGCCGATGGCCAATCCGACGAGCCCGTCGAGGGACGCGATCACCAGCCACACCACCAAACCTTCGGCGGCCGGCAGGACATGGCCTGCTGATTCTGCCCAGTGATGGATCACCTCATAGGGTGCATGCCAGCCAAGGTTGTCGAGCCCGTGCAGGATGATCGACCCGCCAACCCAAAGCATCGCCGCAGTTCCGACTGTCGCGATAATCTGCATGAAGGCTGGCATTCCCTTCACAATCGCATGACCGATGCGCCTGGTCAGCGGAAGACGGCCGATCTGCGTAAGTTTCAAGCCGGCATCATCGGCCTTCACAAGTATCGCGACGGATCCGTAAACCAGTGCCGTGATGCCGACGGCCACGATCGCCAGAACGACCGCTTGCGCGATGGTATTCTCGGTTTCGATCGAGGCGAGCGACAACGCCATGATCTCGGCCGACAGGATGAAATCCGTCTTGATCGCCGACTTGACGCGCTGCTGTTCCAGATGCGCAGCGTCGAGTGTCTGCGGCTTGGGACCATGATCGGTAGACGGCGCGAAGACGTGCAGGATCTTCTCGGCCCCTTCGAAACATAAAAAAGCCCCGCCCATCATGAGAAGCGGCGACAGCAACCATGGGGCGAAGAGACTGAGCAGGATGGCAGCGGGGAGCAGGATCACCAGCTTGTTGAAGACCGACCCCTTGGCGATCTTCCAGATAATCGGCAGTTCCCGCGTCGCGGGCAGGCCGGTGACGTATTTCGGGGTCACGGCGGCGTCGTCGATGACGACGCCGGCGGCCTTGGTGCCGGCTTTCGCGGCGTCATCGATCACGGTGGCGCCGATCTTGCCGCCGACCTTGCCGGCGTGGGCTGCGATATCGTCCACCTGAGCGGCCGTAAGGCGAGCGAGCGCCGCCACATCATCGAGAAGGGCGAGAAATCCGCTCATGACAACTCCTGATCCTGCGTCGGGAAGACAAGCCACTGGAGGTCGTGCAGGTTCCGAAACCCGCACGACCTTCCGTCCAGCCTAGAGCTACGGCGAGCGGAGTGGATCGCTGTCTCGCGTTATGTCGGCATGACCGCAGGTTGAGGCACGTCGCCCCCTGTTCTTCGTATGCGCAGCATGAGAGATGGGGGCAGGGTATTTCGTACGGGAGGGAGAGGCATGACGATTTCGGGAAAGACGGCAGTTGTTACCGGGTCCAATTCAGGCATCGGGCTCGGCGTGGCCAGGGCGCTGGCCGCCGCTGGGGCCGACGTCGTTCTCAACAGCTTCACCGATCGGGACGAAGATCACGCGCTAGCCGAGGAACTGGGTCGCGAAACAGGCACCCAGGCACGATACATCCAGGCCGACATGTCCAAGCCCGACCAGTGCCGCGCTCTGATCGAGCGAGCAGGCGCCTGCGACATCCTGGTCAACAATGCCGGAATCCAGCATGTTGCTCCCGTCGATGAGTTCCCGATCGAGAAATGGGACGCGATCCTCGCCATCAACCTGTCGAGTGCGTTCCACACGAGTGCGGCGGCTCTCCCTATTATGCGGCAGGTGGGATGGGGTCGCGTAATCAACGTGGCCTCGGCGCATGGACTGACGGCCTCGCCCTACAAGTCTGCGTATGTGGCGGCAAAGCACGGGGTGGTCGGGTTGACGAAGACGGTTGCTCTGGAGACGGCCGAGGAGCCGATCACCTGCAACGCCATCTGTCCCGGCTATGTGCTCACGCCGCTGGTCGAAGCGCAGATTCCCGACCAGATGAAGACGCACGGCATGGATCGGGACACCGTCGTGCGCGAGGTCATGCTGGCGCGGCAACCGTCCAAGCAATTCGCCACAGTCGAGCAGATCGGGGGAACCGTTGTGTTCCTGTGTTCTGAGTCCGCGACGCAGATCACCGGCACCACGATCAGCGTTGACGGCGGCTGGACAGCGCTCTGACCCGCGCAAGAACCGAAACACCGGGTCGGGTCGTGCTAGGTTTGATCTCATGACACGACGGATCAATCTGGCGCTGCAGGGCGGTGGCGCTCACGGCGCCTTCACCTGGGGCGTCCTCGACAGGCTCCTGCAGGAAAGCGACCTGGAGATTGCCGCGATCAGCGGCACATCGGCCGGCGCCCTCAACGCAGCGGCACTCAAGGCCGGAATGGTCGCCGGAGGTGCCGATGGCGCGCGTGCCAATCTTGACTGGCTGTGGCACCAGGTCGGTGCCCTCAATGATCTGCGCCTTACGAGCTGGATGACGGCGCTGTGGCCGACTCCGGCCGCGATGAGCCGAGCGATCGAACTCTCGCTGCCCTACACCTGGTTGGAAGCGGCGACGCGTGCGATTTCTCCTTATGCCTACGGGATTTTCTACAAGAACCCTTTGGAGCGCATCGCGCGGCAGTTCCGCTACGAGGCCGTCTGTGCCGAGGATGAGCCGAAGCTGTTCGTTTCGGCCACCAACGTACGCACCGGCAAGATAAGGGTCTTCAGCGGCGCAGAGATTTCGACCGACGTGGTCCTGGCCTCCGCCTGCTTGCCGACGCTTTTTCAGGCGGTCGAGATCGATGATCCCGTCACGGGCGTGACGGAGGCGTTCTGGGATGGCGGGTACACTGGCAATCCCGCGCTGTTTCCGCTTTTTGACCGTGAGCTGCCCGCTGACGTGGTGGTGGTGGCGATCAACCCGCTGCTCCGCGAGGCGATCCCGAAAACGCCGCAGGAGATTGCCAACCGGATCAACGAGATAAGCTTCAATTCTTCGCTGTTGCGCGAATTGCGGGCGATCTCGTTCGTGAAACGCCTGGTGGCAGAGGGCAGGGTCCCGGAAGGGGCGATGAAGGATGTCCGCGTCCATCTCGTCGCCGATGACGCGCTGATGACCGATCTGAGCGTAGCGACGAAGCTGATGCCCTCGGCATCGGTCCTGCGCCAGCTTCGCGATGCCGGACGTTTGGCGGCCGAGAATTTCCTGAGCGGTGACGCCGGAAAGATTGGCGTCGAGGGCAGCGTGACACTCGAGGAGCTGTTCTCCTAGGCGTCCACGCCTTCTTTCCGCAGTGCTCGCAGCGCGCCGGCAGCCTCGGTTTCTTCGTTGCTGGGATAGACGAGCCCGGCAGAGATCACCAGCTTGGCCGCGTCTTCGACCGACATGTCCAGCATGATGACATCGTGTCTCGGCACGAAGAGCAGGAAGCCGGAGGTCGGGTTCGGAGTGGTGGGTAGAAAAACCGCCAGGACCTCCTCGTGTGCAAGGATACGGGCGTCGACTTCTCCCTTCGCGGTGGTCGAGATGAAGGCGATGGCCCAGATCCCCCGCCGCGGATATTCTACGAGGCAGGCCTGATCGAACGAGGAATTTGTCTGCGCGAAAACCGTCTCGGCGATCTGCTTGAGACCGCTGTAGACGGAGCGGACAATCGGCGTTCTCGCCACGAGGCTTTCCGCCCAACGGATCAGCGACCGCCCGATCAGCCCTTTCGCGAGCCACCCGATCGCGATGGTGAAAAAGAAGAAGAAAATCACCCCGACGCCGCGGAGATTGATCCCGATATATTGTTCCGGCTGAAAACGGTACGGCACGAGCGGCAGCACCACACCGTCGACCCATCCGATGAGGGTCCAGACAAGCCAGGCCGTCAGGCCGATGGGCGCGATCACGACGAGACCGGTTAGGAAGTTGTTGCGAAGCCCGCCGAGGAACGTCCGTCGCGGCGGCTTTACCACCGGGGAGTCGTCGAAAGGTGTTGTCATGTCGCTGAGGACCCCGGCGTCATCCCGACCTTCAGGTTATTCGCTCCGCGACGCGCGCACAACCGAACGCTGGACTGTGCTCAGCCACGCCGGCGGCGCGCAAGATCCACCGCGATCCGCGCTCCGAGCCTTGCGTTGTTCAGAACGAGTTCGATGTTGGCCTCGAGCGAGCGTCCTTCCGTCAGCTCGAAGATGCGGGAAAGCAGGAAAGGAGTGACGTCCTTTGCCCTGATGCTCCGGGCCTCGGCCTCTGCAACAGCCGCTTCGATGACGGGCCGGAGCTCCGCCGCAGGTATCTCGGCGGCGGCGGGGATCGGATTGACGACCAGCTGACCGCCCTGGATTCCAAGACCGGTTCGCGCCATGTGTGCGGAGGCAATCTCCGCTGCGCTGTCGAGGCGCAGTGGCGCGGGGATCCCACTCGAGCGTGACCAGAAGGCAGGAAGCTCGTCCTGTCCGACAGCGATGACCGGGACGCCAAGGGTCTCGAGGACTTCCAGTGTGCGCGGAAGATCCAGAATTGCCTTGGCACCCGCTGCCACAACGCTCACCGGTGTCCGCGCCAGCTCCTGCAGATCGGCCGAGACATCCCAGCTCGTTTCGGCGCCGCGATGCACCCCGCCGATCCCGCCGGTGGCGAAGACCTCGATCCCGGCGACATGGGCGCCGATCATCGTCGCAGCCACCGTGGTCGCGCCGGTGCCCCCGCGCGCAATGCAGGCCGCGAGATCGGCCCGGGACAGCTTGGCCACCTCGTCCCGTCGGGCGAGATCCGCGAGCGCATCATCGTCCAGACCTATCCGCAAGGCTCCATCAATGACAGCGATTGTCGCCGGAACGGCGCCTTCCTCGCGAATGGTCGCTTCGAGCCCGCGCGCGGTCTCCAGATTGCGTGGCCAGGGCATCCCGTGCGTTATGATTGTGCTTTCCAGAGCGACAACGGGGTCTCCGGCTGCGAAGGCACGAGCGACCTCGGGAGAGGCGGTGAAGCTTGGCATGTGCGTGATCCTAGAGATGGGTGTCGCCGGAAACATGCGCCGCCGCCGCCTGCAGAGCAAAATCCAGGGCCTTTCGAGGAGATTCGCCTCGCATCTCGGCTGCAATATGAGCGGCCATGAACGTGTCGCCGGCCCCGGTGACGCGAGTCACGAGAACTTCGGGCGGGGTGGCAGTGTGAACGCCGTCGGACGTCGCATCAGAGACGGCGCGGCCCCCGTCGGTTACCAGAACGCGGTGGGCGCCCCTCTGGACGAGAGTCTCTGCGGCCGCGGCGCTGTCATCGACCCGTGTGCCGAGCAGCAGGCCGGCCTCCTCCAGGTTCAGGTAGAAGGTGACGCCGTCATGTCCAAGGAGCGGAAGCAGGCGCCCCGCCTTGCCCGGCGAAGCTGGCGCCACCCGAAGATCGGCCGCCGAAAAAGCCTCCATCCGAGCGATCTCCGCGAGAAGTTTCTCCGTGAGATTGCCGTCGAGCGCCACGATTCCGGCGAACGGGCGCTCGGACGTTCCGAACGGGCCATCGATGAGAGGACGGAGTATCTTTTTCCCCGCCGCTTCCAGGGAATGGGCGTCGGCAATCGCGGCGATCAATCCGTTCGCCCCTTCGACCGCCATGTAGCGGTCCGTGGGGAGGTCGTCCGAGCGATAGACATGATCGGTCAGAAGGCCCATGCGCCGGGCTTCCTCAAGAAGCTCATCGCCCTGGGAATCCCGCCCGAGAGCGGTCAGGAGCGCCGGGCGCAATCCGAAGCGCCTCAAGGTCATGGCGATGTTCATCGCGACTCCGCCGGGCAGGCGAGAAATGCGACCCGGCACATCGGATCCTACGCGCATGACCGCGCCCGAACGTCCGATCACGTCCCAGAGGAGAGAGCCGACGCAGAGGATGTCTGCCTGTTCAGTCATGACGGGCGTTTACGCGGCTTTTTCTCCGGCAATCAAGAACTCTTGGACGCGCTCCGATGTCAACGTCATGCCTGTGCCGGAGCCGTGGGCCTGGGGCCTTCATCACCTGAGTGTTTCAGCGCCGGATCGGCCTTGCCAACGGCACCGTGCTCGCGTATAGGCCCGGCTCACTTCGCAGGCGGAGCATTGGGCTCACGGGGGAGACATCCCCGCGAGTCCGCCGGTTGGGACAATTCCCTGACGCACCGCCGAGGCAGAAACCGGAAAGGAACATTGCAGATGGCACTGCCAGATTTTTCCATGCGTCAGCTTCTCGAAGCCGGCGTCCACTTCGGTCACCAGACCCAGCGCTGGAACCCGCGGATGTCCGAATACATCTACGGCGATCGCAACGGGATCCACATCCTCGACCTGACCCAGACCGTTCCGCTGCTGGACCAGGCTTTGCAGGTGGTACGTGACACTGTCGCCAAGGGCGGCCGTATCCTCTTCGTCGGCACCAAGCGTCAGGCGGCGAAGCCGGTCGCCGATGCGGCCGAGAAGTGCGCGCAATACTACATGAACCATCGGTGGCTCGGCGGCACGCTGACCAACTGGAAGACCGTGAGCCAGTCAATCGCGAGGCTCAAGGACATCGACGAGCGCATGTCGCTCGGAGCCGAGGGTCTGACCAAGAAGGAACGCCTCGGCATGGAGCGCGAACAGCAGAAGCTGCAGGCGTCGCTCGGCGGTATCCGCGAAATGGGCGGCGTTCCGGATCTTCTGTTCGTCATCGACGTCAACAAGGAAGACCTGGCAGTGGCCGAGGCCAGGAAGCTCGGTATTCCGGTGGTTGCGGTCGTTGACACGAATTGTTCGCCTGACGGCGTCGACTACATCATCCCGGGCAATGACGACGCGGCGCGTGCCATCGGGCTCTACTGCGATCTGGTAAGCCGAGCGGCCCTCGACGGGATGTCGGCACAACTGGGCGCTGCTGGTGTCGATGTTGGTGCTCTGGAAGAAGCTGCGCTGGAAGAGGCCGCGGCCGCTGCCGCGCCGGCCGAGACTGGTGAGCAGCCGGTCAGCGACGAAGCGGTGCACAATGATGCGATCGCCAAGGACGCTCCGTACGAGCTTGAAAACAAGGGCTGATAGCAAGATCAGCCGGACCGGGTGCGCGACACTGAGCGCGCCCGGTATTCGAAGTTCCGAGAATCCAGGAGACCGCAAGATGGCAATCACCGCTGCACAGGTGAAGGACCTGCGTGAAAAGACCGGCGCCGGCATGATGGATGCCAAGAAGGCGTTGACCGAAAGCAATGGCGACATGGAGGCAGCCGTCGACTGGCTGCGCACAAAGGGCCTGGCCAAGGCGGCGAAGAAATCCGGTCGCACGGCGGCTGAGGGACTCGTGGCTGTCAGTGTCGCGCAGGGTCGTGGCGTGGCCGTTGAGATCAACTCCGAAACTGATTTCGTTGCCAAGAACGCCGAGTTCCAGTCGATGGTCGGTCAGATCGCCGAGGTTGCGACTGACGCGAAAGATCTGGACGATCTGCGATTGAAGACCATCGACGGCAAGTCGGTCGAGGATACGCTGACTGACAAGATAGCCAAGATCGGCGAAAACATGTCCTTGCGCCGGATGGTTCTGCTCGAAGGCGAAAACGTTGTGTCGTATGTCCACAACGCCGCCGCAGACGGCATGGGCAAGATCGGCGTTCTGGTGGCGTACTCGGGCAACGACGAAGTCACCGCGCGCCAGGTCGCAATGCATGTCGCGGCCGTAAGCCCGGCTTCGCTGTCTGAGGCGGATCTCGATCCCGCGATTGTCGAGCGCGAGAAACAGGTCCTTTCCGAGCAGGCTCGCGAAAGCGGCAAGCCCGAGCAGGTCATCGAGAAGATGATCGAGGGGCGTATCAAGAAGTTCTTCTCGGAAGTCACGTTGCTGAACCAGGCGTTCGTCGTGAATCCGGATCTGACCGTCGGACAAGCGACAAAAGATGCCGGGATCGAGATCACCGGTTTCGTCCGGCTCGAGGTTGGTGAAGGCATCGAGCGCAAACAGGAAGATTTCGCCGCCGAAGTCGCCAAGGCGGTTCAGGGCTGATCAAAAGAAGAACGGTGCGGGCAGCGATGCCCGCACCGTTCTCTGCCTTGTGTGACCGCACCCGCCGATGGGGATGAGGATCGGGTGCGGTCCCGAGGTGTCGGTCTGCGCAAAAGATAATGCAATGGCAGACCGACTGACCGGATTGACCGGAGCGATTCGATTCCACCTGAAATTACAGATGGTCCCTGATCGCCGTTCCTTGGCTAATGCCACCACTCACGGAACGCTCCAAAGATGCGCGTTTACGTAACGTTAGGGAAGTGGGGATTTCCGTACCTGTCGAAAAGTACAGGTATAGTCAAAGCTGCGGAACCAGAAAAATCTGGTTCTGGATCGAAGCCTTCAGAACAGCTTGGGCGGTCGTATCTACATTCAGGGCTTCACGCGCGAGACGCAGGTGCTTTTCGACGGTCGCCGTCGTAAGGCCCATGATGCAGGCGATGTCCTGCATCGTCTTGCCATCGCCAACCCATTCGAGTGCCTCGCGCTGGCGCCGCGTAAGGCGTCGCTTGCCAGAATGAGGCAGGTTGATGATCTTGAGATGGGCGAGGCGGTTCATGACCTCGATCATTCGCCCGGAAGTTTCCCAGACGGCTTCCACCTCGTCCTGCGAAATACCACGGCGGGCTGTCAGTGCGATCGCACCTTTCGAGCGGACTGAAGTATCCCGGAAGCTGATCGAGTACCCGGCGGTCACGCCACTTTGCCGGTTGAAGTGAATGACATTGCGCTCACGATCCGTGAATCGCTCGTAGTTCTGAGCGATCCAGTGCCAACTGCAAGCCCCCGTATTGTCCGCCGCCCAGCGGACCATGGGCGCGTGCAGATACATCTTTTCGTTCACGAACCGCTCGACATAGGGCGCATCGTGATTGCTGAGGATCAGCATATCGTCCATGTCACCAAATGAACTGCGTGTCAGAAACGGTGTGAAACCATAGATCAGGCGGTCGAACCCGAACTTGCTCATCGCATCGGTGTGAAGACTCCAGACTTCCTCGACCGTTCGGGCTTCGGTCACGGCATCGAGATATTGGACGAGGTCATTCATTCAGCGCCCGGAAGTTCTTGCAGGGCACACAGCGCCAGGAGATGACTGCGCTGAAACGACTGATTTGCCTCTGTGCCATTGGCGCGACAAGCGAACGGCATCGCACGTCTTGGCGGACGTGGATGTTCGGCCGATGCTTCTCGGTAACCGGAAGTTCGACCGCAGAGGCCACGGTTCTGATGTCTGGCAGCGGCGGTCAGCACGATCCCATGCAGTCGTTCTTGCGCGCCATGGTTCAGGTCGATGAGCGCTCCTTTCTGACTGCATTGGAAGAAATCCATCTTCACCGACAGAGCGTCAGCTTCTTCACCGCAAGCGAATTCGATGACGGCAACGGTCTGGCGGCCGCGAAAATTCGGCCGCCACCGGCCCATCAGATTGAGGTTGGGCCCATTCGAAATCAGGCTAGACAACATGTTAGCATCCCCGTGATCAAGGGTAGCCGCGGCAAGTGACCTTTGTCGAGACGTCGAAGTCGGTCGAACCGGGGGGCGCGCACAAAGTGTCAAGGAAAGGAGTGCCTATGGAGCAATCCGACGTTCTGATCATCGGCGGCGGTGCAATGGGTTGGTCGAGTGCATTCTGGCTCAAACGTCTTGATCCGGGTCTCTCCATCACGGTTCTTGAACCGGCACCGGAGCATACGCGGAGTGGAACTGCTCTCTCGGCCGCTTCCATCAGGCTACAGTTCAGCCAGACCCTGAACGTCGAGATATCCAAGTTCGGTATTGAATTCATTAGGAATTTCGAGAAATGGGTGCTCCAAGAGATCGATCTCGGATTTATCGAGAACGGCTACCTGTTCCTCGCGCAGACCGACATTCAAGAGCGCCAGCTGCGCCGCGCCGCCGCCATGCAGCGTCAGCTGGGTGCGGCTACGGAGGTGCTAGACCAGACCGAATTGCAGAGGCAGTTCCCCTGGATGCGGATCGAGGATATCCGCATGGGAACGCTTGGCCGCCGGGATGAAGGGTGGTTCGACAATATGGGGTTGCTCGCTGGCCTGCGCCGTGCCGCGCTCCGAACCGGCGTTTCGGAGCGGCGCGCCCAGGCGACCCGCCTGCAGAGACGATCCGGCGCATGGTGCGTTTCGCTCGAACCTGATCTGTGGATGACTTCGCGAAAAGTGGTGCTGGCAGCCGGGACGGGGACCCGTGCGCTTCTTGGGTCTCTAGGTGAGGACATTCCCGTTGAGCGCCGAAAAAGGACGGTTTTCGTCGTCGACGCGCCAGGCTTGAGATCGGTAGAGGCACCATTGCTCGTCGATCCGACGGGTTTCTGGGCGCGGCCCGAGGGAGGATTATGGCTTACCGCAATCACGCCGATCAATGATGTCGAAGTCGAGGTCGACGATTTCGTTCCAGACGAACTCCCAGTTCGAGAGCGAACTCTGGCCGCGACTGTCGGCGCGCGCGCAAGGCTTCGACACTTTAAAAGTGTTGCGTTCCTGGGCAGGGCATTACGACTACAATACGGTTGATCAAAACGCCGTAGTCGGCCTCTGGCCTGGATCTGACGGACTGTACGTGTTGAACGGGTTCTCCGGTCATGGACTTCAACAAGCACCGGCCATGGGGCGAGGCATTGCGGAACTCGTCACGGCGAACCGATTTCTTACGATCGACCTTTCGCCATTCGGTCCGCAGCGCCTTCAGCGGCGGGATCAGCTCGTTGAGCACGCAATTATTTAGAGCACATAATTCCGCTTACACGCTATCGTTCAGTGCGTACCCGGCACCCCTTACAGTCTTGATCAGGTCTGCGTCTCCACTTGAACCCAGCGCCTTGCGCAAGCGCGCAACATGCACATCTACGGTCCGAGTATCGACATAGATGTCGCGCCCCCACACGCGGTCCAGAAGCTGTTCTCGGCTGAGCACCCTTCCGGGTTTCTCCATCAGCGTCGCCAGCAGCCGGAACTCGGTTGGTCCGAGCTTCACGGGTCGGCCTTCCCGCGTAACCTCCTGCCGGTCAGGATCAAGCAACACACCCGCACATTCGAGGCGTTGCCCGGCCTTTGCGGGACTGACCCGACGCAACTGGCTGCGAACCCGGGCGATCAACTCCGCGACCGAATATGGTTTGGCAACATAGTCGTCGGCTCCGATATCGAGGCCGCGCACCCGGTCGGTCTCCTCGGTCCGCGCCGAAAGCATGATGATGGGCAACTCGTGCGTCTCGCTCCGGGCCTTCAGTTGCCGGCAAACCTCGATTCCCGACGTTCCGGGGATCATCCAGTCCAACAGGAGAACATCCGGCGCTTCCTCGGCTACCAGGACGAGGGCATCGTCACCGTCAGTGGCTTCGACGACTTCGTAGCCTTCCGCCCTGAGATTGTAGGCCAGCATCTCTCTCTGCGCCGGTTCGTCTTCGACCAGAAGTATCTTCGGTCGCTCAAGCGCCATCAGGTTGCGCTCCGCTCCTGACCGACGAACGATGTGACGTCCTCTTTCGGGCGACTTTCGTCGGGCATCACACCGTTGACCAGGTAAATGACCTGTTCGGCGACCGACGTGACATGATCCCCCATCCGCTCCACGTTCTTGGCGATGAAATGCAAGTGCATGCAGGCGGTGATGTTGCGCGGATCCTCCATCATGAAGGTGAGGAACTCGCGAAACAGCGCATTGTACATCTGATCGATCTCTGCATCGCGCTGACGCACCTGCTCGGCCAGCTCGGCATCGCGCTGCACATAGGCGTTCAGCGCGTCCTTCAGCATAAGCTCCACCTCGCGGGCCATACGGCGGAGCGATTTCGCGGAACTGCCGACCGGAGGCAGCTGGACGAGCACACTCGTCCGCTTTGCCATATTCTTGGCATAGTCACCGCAGCGCTCAAGGTTAGCGCTGATCTTGATGACCGTCAGGACGGTTCGCAGGTCGGAAGCCGTCGGCGCGCGCATCGCGATCACGCGCGCGGCCTGTCGGTTGATTTCTTCCTCCAGTTCATCGACCCGCTTGTCCGCGGCACGGACCTGCTGCGCCAGTTCCTCGTCTCGTTCCTCGAGCGATTTCGCCCCGTCGAGAATTGCCAATTCCACCAGTCCGCCCATCTTCATGATCAGCGTCTGGATGTCCTGCAGGTCCCGGTCGAAAGCCGAGGCGATGTGATGTTCGGGCATGATCCTACCTTAGCCTATCCGACCGGTAATGTAGCTTTCCGTCCGGCTATCTCGTGGATTCGTGAAAATCTGACCGGTTTCCCCGTACTCCACGAGAGTTCCCAGGTGGAAGAACGCTGTCATGTGGCTCACCCGTGCCGCCTGCTGCATCGAATGGGTGACGATCACGACCGAGTAATTCTGCTTGAGGTCATCGATCAGCTCCTCGACCTGCGCCGTGGCGATCGGGTCAAGTGCGGAGCAAGGCTCGTCCATCAACAGAACCTCGGGCTCCGTCGCGATGGCGCGAGCGATGCAGAGGCGCTGTTGTTGGCCTCCGGACAAGCCCGTGCCGGGCGCGCGCAGCCGGTCCTTTGCTTCGTCCCAGAGCGCGGCGCGTCGCAACGAACGTTCGACGATTTCGTTCAAATCCGTTCGGTTGCTCGCCATTCCGTGGATCCGCGGGCCGTAGGCGACATTGTCGTAGATCGACTTGGGAAACGGATTAGGCTTCTGGAAGACCATCCCGACCTTTGCCCGAAGCTGAACCGGATCGACCCGCCTGTCGTAGATGTCCTCGCCATCGAGGCGGATCTCGCCTTCCATACGAGCGCCCGGAATCGTGTCGTTCATCCGGTTGAAGCAACGCAGGAAGGTCGATTTCCCACATCCAGACGGGCCTATGAAGGCTGTGACTGTCTTGTCGGCGATGTCCACATCAACCGATTTGATCGCATGGGTCTGATCGTAGAAGACGTTCACGTCGCGGGCCGAAATCTTCACGTCGGAAACCATTGGATTTCCGTTGGCGAGATGCATGTCTCTCATTTGGCCGCCCTCCTCACCAGCGGCGTTCCAGGCGTCGGCGCAAGAAGACCGCTGCTCCATTCATGATCACGAGGAAGACGAGCAGGACGATGATCGCCCCGGAGGCTCGCTCCACGAAAGCTGGGTCGGCTCGCTGTGTCCAGTTGTAGATCTGCACCGGGAGCGCCGACGCGGGGTCGAACAAGCCATCCGGCGGCGCGCCAGGGTATTCTCGCACGAACGCGACCATCCCGATCAGCAGGAGTGGTGCAGTTTCGCCCAACGCCTGCGCCAGCCCAAGGATCGTGCCGGTCAGGATGCCGGGCGCCGCCAAGGGCAAGACGTGGTGGAAGACGGTCTGCATGGGCGATGCGCCGACCCCAAGAGCCGCGTTGCGGATCGACGGGGGCACCGCCTTCAACGCGGCCCGTGTCGAGATGATGATGGTTGGCAGCGTCATCAATGTCAGGACAAGTCCGCCCACCACCGGCGCTGATTGTGGCAGGCCCGCAAAATTGATGAAGATCGCGAGACCAAGGATTCCGAAGACGATCGAAGGCACGGCAGCCAAATTCGAGATGTTGACCTCGATGGTGTCGGTGAAGCGGTTCCGGGATGCAAATTCCTCCAGGTAGATCGACGCGGCGACACCGATCGGAAGCGCGAGGACGAGCACGACGATCATCATGTAGGCCGATCCAAGAATGGCCACGCCCAATCCCGCCGCTTCAGGACGCTGATCCGATGCATCGGGCGCCGTGATGAAGTCCCAGTTGAAATTCTTGACCAGAAGCCCCTGGCTCTGAAGCACATCCACCAGGCGAAGTTGCGCAGGTGTAACGTTCCCGTCTAGGGCGGCGGACTCCATGCTGACCCTGCCCTTCAGATATCCGTCGATACGGCCGTTGACGAGCACTTCGCGGACAACTGTCTGCCCGACAAGGTCCGGGTTCGCGAGAACGTCGGCGCGGAGCTGAGCAACGGCCTCCTTGGATATCATGCCTTTGACATCCGCAATTTCGAGACCTTCGACCTGGCGTTGCGGATCCGTCGCGATCAGCGTCGCAAGTGCCTGGTCGAGAGCGGGCCATAGCCGGAAGTCGAAACCCGCGCCATTTCGTCCCGGTTGCGATTGCCTGCGGGATCCACTGTTTCGGCAGGCAAGTCGACAGGCAGGGTCAGGTAGGTCTGCTCGAACGCGCTGATGCCGCGGCCCACAACGGAAACTACCAGAAAGACAAGCGCTGCGATCCCGACACTTACGGCGATCTTGCCATATAGCCGAAACCGGGCTTCGGCTGCGTTTCGCCGTTTCATTCGCCTGTCGGGGGCCATCAGCGATCCACCGCGGCGTGACATGGAATCGTCGCGAGGCGCGGCGTCGGTCATTCGTACTGCTCCCGATAACGACGCACGATCCAGAGCGCGAAGACGTTCAATCCCAACGTTATCAGGAACAGCGTGAACCCAAGCGCGAAGGCGACCAGAGTTTCGGGACTGGCAAAGTCGGTATCCCCTGTCAGCTGGCTGACGATCTTGACGGTCACGGTTGTCATCGCCTCGAAGGGGTTGAGACTGAGCCGGGCTGCCGCCCCTGCCCCCAGCACGACAATCATGGTCTCGCCGATTGCGCGGCTTGCGGCGAGAAGGATCGCGCCGACGATGCCAGGCAGCGCCGCAGGCAGCACGACCTTGCCGATGGTCTTGGACTGGGTGGCGCCCACACCGAGAGAGCCGTCGCGCATGGCTTGCGGAACCGCGGTGATCACATCATCGCTCAGCGACGATACGAACGGGATGAGCATGATCCCCATCACCAAACCGGCGGTCATGACCGATGAACTGGACGAGCTGAGCGACAGCGGTTCCGCGAAATAGTCCCGCAAGAGTGGTCCCACAACGATGAGCGCGAAGATGCCGTAAACGATCGTGGGGATTCCGGCGAGGATTTCCAGCAGCGGTTTAGCGATGGCGCGGTTGCGCGGGCTGGCATATTCGCCCGGATATGTCGCCGCCATCAGGCCGACCGGCACTGCCACGCAGAGCGCAACAAACGAACCTAGAGGGTTCCCCACAGCAGCGGAACAATACCCAGTTCGAGCCGCCGCGGAAATTCGGGACCAGTTCAGCCCGAACAGAAAATCCTGCCAAGGATATTCATCGAAAAAGCTGATCGTCTCGAACAACATCGAGAGCACGATCCCGATCGTTGTGAAAATGGCAATCGACGCCGCAGCGATCAGAATGGCGGTCACCATTCGCTCGACCGCGTTGCGGGCGCGGAAGTTCCGCCCGCTCGCGATAGAGGCCCAGGCGAAATCAACGCCCGCGACGATCAACACCAGGACGAGCCGAAAGCGCTCTGCCGTACTCGCGGCATCGCGGTAGACCGCCGCGGCCGTGAGCACGCCTGCCACCGTGTCCGGACGAGGAATTCCTAGCTCCTCGAGGCGGGTGTCACCTTCTGTTTCGCCCGCCAGCAGCGCGTCAGCCTCGCGCTCCGTGAGAAGGCCGCGTTCGATGGCGGTGTCCACATCTTCCACGACCTGCAGTATTTCTATCTGAACCAGGCTTTTCGTTCCTGCGTCAGCGCCCGCTGTATCAGGCATCGCGTCATCGACGCGCGTGTTCACGTAGACTGGTTGAAGGACCGACATGACAATCAGAAGAACAAGCGAAGGTAGCGTCACCGCGAGCGCCGCGTGAAACCCGTGATAGACGGGTCGCGAGTGAAGCCTCTGGGTCTTTCCCGCCACCGCGGCGACGGCACGATGTTGGGCCAGGAAGTAGCCGCAAAGTGCAAGAGCGGCGATGATGGCGAGCAACCAGGGCGTATTCATGAGATATCCGGTGTCGTCTGCCAGGTTGGGTGAGGTGGTGCTCGCGGAGGCAACAACGCGCTGCCTCCGCGATGCCTGTCAGGATGGCATGTCCATGACGGTTTCGGCCTCGATCTGCTGCTGTGTTTCTTCCAGTGCCGGATCGGGGACAAGCCCATAGGAGGCAAGCGGGCCGTTCGGTCCGGCCACTTCGTTCATGACAAAGAACTGCCATACTCCTTCAGCCCGGGGATGACGTTGAGATGCGCTTTCTTGACGTAGAAGAAAAGCGGCCGCGAGACGGGATAGTCCCCCGACGAGATGGTTTCGGTGGAAGGCTCGACCCGCCCATTGGCGCGACCTTGAGGCGGCTCATGTTGTTTTCATAGAAAGAAAGGCCGAAGACGCCAATCCCCGTCGGGTCGTTTTCGAGCCGGTTCAGCGTTTCAGTATAGTCGCCGTCGATGTCGATCGCGCGGTTGTCGTCGCGGATTTCCATGCAGGTCGCCTCGGCCTCATCCTCGTCGCCGCCGTTGATGGCGAGGATCTCGTCGATGGCGCCGCTGTCCCTGCAGCCCTGAAGGATCACCTTCTCCTCGAATACTTCCCGCGTGCCGTGCTTGGTGCCGGGAATGAAGGCAAGGATCTCCTGTTCAGGCAGCGTCTCCCATTGACGTCGTGCCAGTTCTGGTTGGGATTGTCTGTCATCTGGCCGTCCAGCGGCAGCTGCTTCGCCAGGCCCGATACCAGTCTGGGCGCGAATTCATAGGCGGGCTCGTCGATGCCGTTCGCGAAAACGATCCCGTCATAGCCAAAGCGCACCTCAATAATCTCGGCGAACCCGTTCTCGGCGCAGACCCAGTTCGCTCTCCCGGATTGGGCGGCTGGAATTGGCGATGTCGATCGTGGTCTCGCCGACGCCTTCGCAGAACCGCTTAAGGCCCGCCGACGAGCCGCCGGATTCGATGACCGGAGTCGGATAATCGAAGTTCTCGCCGAAGGCCTCGGCCACCATCGCGGCGTAGGGCAGGACCGTCGACGAGCCGGCTACCTGAATCTGCTCGCGCCCCTGCCCCACGGCAGATGTCGCGACCATCGTGCAAATCGCGGCCGATGCCGCGAACTTCGTCGGTGTCATCTCAGTTGCTTCCTTTCCTGCCGGGCCACTCGGTGCGGCCCTCGCAGGCGGAGTCTGCGCTCCGCCTGCTTGGCTTTTGCGACAGGTTTGTAACAGGCACGTGACAACATCCGGGCCCGACCTGAGGTCAATGGCAATCGGCCTCCAACGGCAGGAGCACCGTGAAGATACTGCCGACGCCGGGTTCGGAGACAATCCGCAACCGGCCGCGATGCCGGCTCACGATGTGCTTGACGATCGCCAGGCCGAGGCCGGTTCCGCCAAGCTCGCGCGACCGGTGAGGATCCACACGAGAGAACCGTTCGGTAAGCCGGGGGATGTGGACCGGATCGATGCCCTGTCCCCTGTCAGCGATGTCGATGCGGATCGCTGGGCCGCGAAGGGTAGGTTCGCGCGCGACATGGCTTTGCGTCAGACGTACGATCCGCCGATCGACCATATTTCAGGGCGTTCTCCACCAGGTTCGAGAGGACCTGCGCCAATTGGTCGCGATCCCGGAAACTGCCGGAGCCGCGTCATCGACGATCACCTCGACAGCCACGTCGACCCCGTCGGCCAGTGGTTTGAGCGTTTGCGCCGTTTCCCGCACCAGGGCAGCGGTATCGACGGTGCCGGTCGGGCGCACGCGCTCGTTCTGCTCGACCCGGCTCAGCCAGAGGAGGTCGTCGACGAGCCGGTTCATGCGACGGCTTCCTGCGCCATTATCCCGAGGAAGCGCTCACGCGCCACGGGATCTTCGGCGGCCGCTCCGCGCAGGGTTTCCACGAAACCGAGCAACGACGTCAGCGGTGTTCTCAGTTCGTGGCTGACGTTCGCGACGAAATCACGGCGCACCTGCTCGGCTCCGGTCTCAGCCGTGAGATCCTCGAAACTGATCAAGGCTCCATAACGCGCGTTGCCAAGCTTGACGGATGCAACAGTTGCCCGCCAATGGGTGTCGCTCCCCGCCCCCGTGCTGACAAAGGGCGCCGTGACCCGGTTTTCCCGGCCGGCCAGAACGGCCTCGACCTGATCAAGCACGGAAGGTTGACGCAGGATCGTGATATAGTGCCGGCCGAACGCCCCCGTTCCGAAGAGTTGTGCGGCGGCGGAGTTGATCGCCTCGATACGTTCGTCCGAACCGATCAGAACGTGAGGGATTGGTGATCCAGCCAGGAGTTCGGTCGTCACGGCCTCCATGACTTCCTTTTTTCACGGTGAGCGGAAATATGGATATGAAAATCAATGCTTGGCTGCATCATGCACTCCCCATTTTTGGCGTGTTGAGCAGGAATCTGCTTGCCGTAGCCTCGCAGCTGAGATTGAAAATTGACCACCGGCAAGGCGCCTGCGCCAATCGATCGGGGAGGAATGGAATGCCAAATTCGCGTGGCCCTGGTGGGTAGTGTTTCCAGAGCATGGATCCGCAGCACGGATGCTGTCGCGACTGAGGACCGACGTCATTCTCTGCTGATCGTAGGGACAGGTGCAGGCTTGGAGTGCCGGGTTCTTGCCTTTCCTGATGGCAGCGGCGTTCTGTGCGTGAATATCGAGGATGTGACGCCGGATCTTCTGGGACGCATACGGCCACGCGTGATAATGACGTCTCTCGTTTCGGACAGCTTCGACTGCATCGACATCGCCGCGCGGCTCGATGCGGCCGGCTATGACGGATGTCTTCAGGTCCTCACCGGACGCATCCCGCGCCCGCAGATTGTCCTGAACGAGATTCAGACGCAATTTCCGGATCTTTCCGTCGAAATCGGTCAACCAACCCCTTTCGCAAGCTAGGCATCGCGCGCCGCAGCTAGCGCAGTCTCGAACTCTCTCTTCAGGAGGACGATGTCCTCGCACCCCACGGAGATGCGGAAAAACCCTTCGTCAATTCCCAGATCCTGCCGGGCCTCGGGCGTCAGTGCGCGGTGCGATGACGTCGCAGGGTGGCTGAGCGTCGTGCCGACGTCGCCAAGTGTGGGGGCAAAGGCCATGTCGGGCACGGCGCGGACAAGCGCGTTGGCGGCGCTTCGCCCCCCCTTTATCGAGAAACTCACCATGTGCGAGCCGCGCCCGCCGAGCAGCTCGACCGCGCGTGCGGCATCCGGGTGGTCGGGTCGCGTGGGATAGAGCACCTGACGTATTCCCGGCAATCCGTTCAGATGCTCGGCCAAGTCACGCGCATTCTGTTCGGCACGGTCGTAGCGCATCTCGAATGTGAACAGGCCCCGTTCGGCAAGCCAGCAGTCGAATGGGCTTGGGGTCAAACCGGTTGTCACGGCGAAGGTGCGGAGTCGCTGCCGCAGCGCGGGATCCTTGGCTGTGACATATCCAAGCGTCGCATCGGAATGCCCGGCCAGCATCTTGGTCACAGAGTGGATGACGATGTCCGCGCCGTGATCGAACGGCCGCACGGCTCGGGGTGTGGTAAAGGTATTGTCTACCGCCAACAGGATCCCGCGTTCACGCGCTAGCGCGCAATTCCGTTCAGATCGGCAATGCGGAGGGTCGGATTGGAAACCGTCTCGATCAGTATGAGGCGCGTCTCGTCACGGAAAGCCAGGGCAATGGCTGACGCGTTTGTGGGATCTGCAAGTGTTGAAGATATCCCCAGGCGCGGGAGTTCCTCGTTCATCATGCGCAAGGATCGGCCATAAAGCTGATTTCCGCCAACGACATGGTCTCCGCTCTTAGAAGCCCATCAACACCGCAGATACTGCCGCCATCCCCGATGACACGATCAGCCCGTCCTCGGCGGTTTCGAGCGCATCGATCTTTTGCGCCAGAATGTCGGCGTTGGGATGTCCTTCGCGCGCATAGGTGTAGCCGTGCTCCCGGCCCTCGTATTGAGCATCGAGCTGGTCTGGGCTTTCGGACGCATAGACCACGGACGGCATCAGCGGCGTGACCACGGGGCGACTGACACTGGTCGGAAAGGGTGTGCGGCGAATGGGGGTATCGTTCATTGCAGGGCCGTCAATTCCGTCGGAAACCACCGCATGTTCTCGCGGTAATGCGCGGCTGATGCGAGCAGCTTCTCCCGCATGTCCTCGCCGAGTTGTCGCACCACCTTGCCGGGCGCGCCCAGTTCGCCAGCGAGAAATCCGGTATCTCCTTGCCTTCCGTCACCAGCGCGCCCGCACCGATGGGGCTGAAGCGCCCGATCCGCGCATGGTTGAGAACCGTGGCGCCCATGCCGATCAGGCTCCCCTCGCCTATTGTGCAGCCATGGAGCATCGCCTTGTGTCCGATCGTGCAATTCTCGCCGATGGTGAGGGGCGCCCCCATGTCAGTATGAAATACGCAGTTCTCCTGCACGTTCGACCCCGCGCCGATGGTGATCGATTCGTTGTCGCCCCTCAGCGTCGAGCCGAACCAGATCGATGAGCCACTCTGCAGGATCACGTTCCCGACGACGTTCGCGTCGGGGGCGACCCAAAAGTCACAGTCATCGGGCAAGGCGGGCCGACAAGCGCCCAGAGCGTACAAGGTCATGTCTTGTCCTCGAATTCCGTCTGCAGTTGGCGGACGTGCATGAGCAGCCCCGGTTGCTGACTGCGCCGCAGCCGCTCTGCGCTGACGATGGCTTTCAGTCGCGCTTCCGTCTCATCCAGATCATCATTGACGAGCACGTAATCGTATTCCGACCAGCGGCTTATCTCGTCCCAGCTCTTGACCATCCGGTTAGCGATGACGTCTGGAGCATCCTGCCCGCGTGCCTGGACTCTTCCCGGCGAAGTTCTCCGATGGAGGGCGGGAGGATGAAGATCGAGAGGACGAAGTCTTTCAACTCGCCATTCTTGATCTGTTGCGCGCCCTGCCAGTCGATGTCGAAGAGGATGTCGCGTCCATCCTCGATAGCCTTGCGCACGGGCTCCTTGGGTGAGCCGTAGAAGTTTCCGAAGACATTGGCGTGCTCGAGCATCTCGCCTTCGTCGACCCAGTGTCTGAAGGCTTCGACGCTGACGAAATGGTAGTCCTCGCCGTCAACTTCTCCATCTCGCGGGGTGCGTGTCGTGGCGGAGACGGAAAAACTGATTGAGATATCCCAACTCCGCAGGGCCTGGCCAGCGTCGACTTTCCGGCCCCCGATGGTGACGGGAGTGTCATCAGCAGCCCGCGTCGCTTCATTTCACTCAATGTCTGAACCTGCTCGCGAACCTGATCGATTACCACCTTGAGTGCGAGACCGACTTGGGTGAGCGGCGCCGACTGGCTCTTGGAGCAGAGTGTGTTGGCCTCGCGATTGAACTCCTGAATCAGGAAGTCGAGTTTGCGTCCCTTCGCGCCCTCCGCCGACACCAGCTCTCTCGCCGCCACGAGGTGGGTGTCCAGACGATCCAGTTCCTCGGTGACATCGGCGCGCGTGGCAAGGACCGCCACCTCTTGCAGCATCCGCACTTCGTCGACGTCGCCCGCGGCTCCCTTCAGCCGTTCGAGCGCCGCGCCAAGCCGTTCCGGCAGCGACGATTGCCGGTCTGCCGCGGCCTGTCGCGCATCGACGAGCAAGGTCGCGATTTCGTCGAACTGCTCGCGGAGCACCTGTTCAAGCTTTCGGCCCTCTTGCGCGCGGCTCGCCTCGAATGAATCCAGAAGCGCTGCCAGATCCTCCAGCAAGGCCGTGCGCAGTTCCGTGGTGTCGTCCTGCGCTGCTTCCATCGTCAAAACACCGCGCATTTGCAGCAGATCGGCTGCCGAGACCCGTTCCAGCGCAAGATCTCCGGACGCTGCCTCGTCTTCCGCTTGCCGGACGAGGGCGATTGCGGCCTGCAGCGCCTCCAGGTCCAGAACCGGGTTCTGGGATTTCTCGCGTTCGACACGCAATGAAAGAGAGAGGCTGCCACGTACGACGCGCTTCTGGATTTCGCTACGAACCGCCGGTTCCAGCCCTTCAATCCAATCAGGAACGCGCAGTCTCAGGTCGAGCCCGCGTCCGTTGACGGAGCGAACGTCCCAGGTCCAGGCATAGCCCCCGCCCTGGTCCGTTCCAGACGCGTATCCCGTCATCGAGCGCGTCATGGAGTTAACCTTTCGTTTATTTTCGATGTAGCGGTCTGCGCGTTTCGTGGCATGTTAAGAAAACAGTAATGATCGAGACGCAACCTGTTAATGAGCGGTTAAGGCCCTCGCGCCAGCCGACCGGAGGCCAAGCAGTGACAATCGAAACGCGCAACGTCGTATCCATGCAGGACTACCGGAACCGTCCGGTACATGTCGCCCTCTCCCAGATCGAGGATTACTGGACAGGCCTGCGCGGATCGCGGCTCGTCCCGGCCCGTGCCGACATTGATCCGCGTGCGATTTCGCAATCGCTGGAATACGCTTTCATCCTGGAGCGCGTCGCGAAGGGTCTCGGGCGTTTTCGGCTTGCGGGCATGCACCTCAATGACCTCATGGGCATGGAAGTTCGCGGCATGCCGCTCACGGCGATGATCCTGCCCGAGTCCCGCGCTGCCGTCAGCGACGCCCTGGAAGGCGTATTCGACGAACCGGCGATCGTTCGAATGACCCTTCGGTCGCCCGCGTCGATGGGTCGTCCGCCCTTGGAGGCGCAGCTGCTTCTTCTGCCGCTGCGGAGCGATCTGGGTGATGTAAGCCGTGTGCTCGGTTGTCTCGTCTCCGATGGCAAGATGGGCCGCGCGCCGCGGCGGTTCGATGTCGTCGAGGAATCTCGCCGCACCCTGATCGGATATGGGGACGTGCGTTCTGCTCCGGCTGCAGCCGAGACGGAGGACCTCGAAACCACATTCGGTGAAGACACCGCCGCTCTCGCCCCGACTGAGACAAGCCCCCGCGTTCCGCATCTTCGATTGGTCACGTCCGACTGAGCATTTTGCCACAAGCGGTCGCGAAGGCGGTTTGGTAGGTGCCCCTCGCGCCCGATTGCGGCACGTTCGAAGCGTTCTGGCTCGGCGAAGCACAACTGGCGCCGCTTCCTTCCTGATGGTCAGTGCCGGTTTGCCCGCGGTTTGCCAGAGACTAGCGCTTATTTCTCGTCCCTCTTTTCAAGAGACTGCGATGTTTGAGATCAACGCGATCGCGCAGGGGAACCCACTCCGCCAAATGAGCTGTGGCGGGCGCTCACGAAGAGTTCGTACGGGAACCAGCGCCTGAACCGCCAAGGGGATGCGGGCCGGGTATTCCCGTCAGACCCCCGGAAGGCGATGTCCTAAGCCCGAGTGCGCAGCTGCCTCAGACTGCCGCGGCGCTAGGATTCTCTCTGCGCGACACGTCGAGTTCTTCGGCTACCAAAAATGCGAGTTCCAGAGCCTGGCTTGCGTTCAGGCGCGGGTCGCAGGCGGTATGATACCGGTCCGAAAGGCTCTCATCGGTCACCGCCCGGACTCCACCGGTGCATTCAGTCACGTCCTTGCCCGTCATCTCGAAATGGACGCCGCCTGGCACTGTGCCTTCCGCGCGATGGATCTCGAAAAACTCTCGCACCTCGCGCAAGACGCTTTCGAACGGGCGAGTCTTGTAGCCGGACGCCGACTTGATCGTATTGCCGTGCATCGGATCGCACGACCACAGCACACGCGCACCCTCGTCTTCGACGGCGCGGATCAGACGCGGCAAGTGATCTCCCGCCTTCCCGGCGCCAAATCGAGCGATCAGCGTCAAGCGACCTGCTTCATTCTCAGGGTTCAACCGCGACACCAGACGCTTCAGGTCGTCGACAGTCAGGGACGGACCACATTTCAGGCCGATCGGGTTCTGCACGCCGCGGCAGAACTCCACATGCGCCCCATCCGGTTGGCGCGTTCGATCCCCGATCCAGATCATGTGGCCCGACCCCGCGACCCACTTGCCGGTTGTCGAATTCCACCCGGCAAAGCGCTTCTTCGTATTCGAGCAGAAGTGCCTCGTGGCTGGTGTAGAAGTCGACCGAGCTGAGCGTATGCGCCGTATCCTGGTTCACTCCGGCCGCCTGCATGAAATCGAGAGTATCGCTGATGCGGTTCGCCATCTCGCGATACTTCTCCGCCTCTTCCCGGTCGGTGAAACCCATCGTCCACGCATGCACCTTGTGGATGTCCGCGTAGCCGCCCGTGGAAAATGCCCTCAGCAGGTTCAGCGAAGCTGCGGCCTGGGTGTAGGCTTGCAGCATTCGGGCCGGATCGGGGCGCCGCGCCTCCACATCGAACTCGATGTCGTTGACGATATCTCCGCGATAGGATGGAAGCTCGGTCCCACCGACGATTTCGGTCGCGGACGACCGGGGCTTGGCAAATTGACCGGCCATACGCCCGACCTTCACGACGGGCACCTTTGCGGCGTAGGTCAGGACCATCGCCATCTGAAGAAGAACCTTGAAGGTGTCGCGAATATTGTCGGCCCCGAACTCGGCAAAGCTTTCCGCACAATCCCCGCCCTGCAGCAGGAAGGCCTCACCCCGCGACGCCGCGCCCAGAGCGGTCTTGAGCTTGCGGGCCTCGCCGGCGAACACGAGCGGCGGGTATTTGGCCAGCTGCTTTTCGGCCGCGTCCAGTGCCGCTGCATCCGGATAATCTGGCATCTGCACGCGAGGTTTGGTGCGCCAATCAGTCTTCTGCCAGTCACTCATCGCACATAGTCCCCTCGGCAAGAATCGCGTCGGAGGTATAGGCGGTGAGACCTGTTGATGAAAGCCCACTTCTCCCCGCCTTGATCGCCTTCGCGAAACCTGTTTCGCTGCCAAAGTAAGTGCGAAGGGCCGGTCGATGCAGGGTGGCGACAGTTCCGTGAGGACCCGGATCGGGGAAAGCCCTCCTCGACGGTTTGTTTTTGCGCTGCTCTCCAACTTCACAATGTTGAGCTTCGCGTGTGCGCTGGAGGCGCTGCGCATCGCGAACCGCATGGCGGGTCGCGAGATCTACGCCTGGCGGCTGATCGGAGAAGGCGGCGTCGAGGCGCGGTGTTCGGCGGGTACGAAGTTTGCGCTAGATGGCGAGCTGACAGAAGTCGCGAGGGAGGATGTGATCATTGTGTGCGGCGGTGTCGATGTGGCCGACGCCACGACCCGTGGCATCGTGGCATGGCTGCGCCGGGAAGCGCGTCGCGGCCCCATGATCGGGGGACTCTGCACCGCCGCGTGGACTCTGGCGCGGGCAGGTCTTCTCGACGGCCGCAAGGCGACCATTCACTGGGAGAACCAGGACAGTTTCGCCGAAGAATTCCCCGACGTCGAACTCACAAAGTCGGTGTTCACATATGACAGGACACGGTTCACGACCGCCGGTGGAACGTCCTCGATCGATCTGATGCTGAAGTTCATCGCCGAGGATCATGGCGACGAACTGGCGAACCTCGTCGCCGACCAGCTTATCTATTCTTCGATCCGGACCGACCAGGACACCCAGCGCCTTTCGGTGCCGTCGCGCATCGGCGTCCGCCACCCGAAGCTGGCGCAGGTCATCCACCTGATGGAAGAAAATATCGAAGAGCCGATCAGCCCGGCCGTTCTCGCACATGGATGTCGGCCTGTCAACTCGCCAGCTGGAGCGCCTTTTCCGGCGCTACCTCAATCGGTCGCCCAAGCGATACTATATGGAACTGCGACTTCAGAAGGCGCGCAATCTGCTGCTGCAGACCGACATGAGCGTGATCAACGTGGCCCTCGCCTGCGGCTTCACCTCGCCCTCGCATTTCTCCAAGTGCTATCGGACCCATTACGCCACGACGCCCTATCGCGAGCGCGGCGTCCAGTCGGCCCGGCTGTCGGTCTGATCGTCGTGCATTCCGTTGCGACACGGGCCCCGGAACCGGGGGAAGGATGTTCCCTTTCATCTTTCGCGGCCCTAGTCTCCCTCCGGAAAAACCAGACAGGACAGGGAGCAAATCATGAAAAGACTGCTGACCGCGACGGCGCTTACCGCACTCGGCGCAAGCGCCGGGTTCGCCCAGGATGGACCGGTCAAGATCGGCATCATCTTCGGCTTCACCGGGCCGATCGAATTGCTCACGCCACAGATGGCCCAATCGGCCGAACTTGCATTGTCGGAAATCAATGAGAGCGGGCAATTCCTTGATGGTCGTCAGCTCGAGGCTGTTCGGGCGGACTCGACGTGCATCGACTCCTCGGCCGCGACAGCCGCGGCGGAACGGCTGGTTTCGGCCGACGGCGTGGTCGCGATCGTGGGCGCCGACTGCTCGGGCGTGACCACGGCAGTCCTTGCGAACGTCGCCCTTCCGAACGGCATTCCGATGATCTCGCCGTCTGCCACCTCGCCGGCGCTTTCCACCATCGAAGACAACGACCTCTTCTTCCGCACCTCGCCGTCGGACGCCCGTCAGGGCGAAGTTCTCTCCGCGATCCTGAACGATCGCGGCATCTCGGATGTCGCCGTGACCTATACCAACAACGACTACGGGAAAGGTCTGGCAGACAGCTTCACGTCAAACTTCGAAGCCGCCGGAGGAACTGTCACGATCAGTGTCCCCCACGAGGACGGCAAGGCCGACTACTCGGCCGAAGTCGCGGCACTGGATTCAGCAGGCGGCGAGCTCCTGGCGGTTTTCGGCTATTCCGACAAGCAGAACGGGATAATGCAGGCGGCTACCGACAGCGGCGCTTTCGATACCTTCGTAATGGGTGACGGGATGTATTCCGATGCTCTGGTCGGCGACATCGGCGACGTGATCGAAGGTTCCTACGGCGCGGTTCCCTCGTCCGAAGGAGAAGGGTCGGATGCGTTCATCGATCTGACAAAATCTGCCGGGATCAATGGCCAGAGCTCGTTCACGCGTGAAAGCTACAACACAGCTGCGTTGCTCGCACTGGCGATGCAAGCCGGAGGCCAACATTCCAGCCAGGCTGCGGCCGCGAATATCCTCAACGTCGCCAACGCGGGGGGGTAGAAGATCCTGCCGGGCGAGTTGGGCAAGGCGCTCGAGATCCTCAAGGACGGGGGCGAGGTCGATTATGTCGGCGCTACCAACGTCGAGCTGATCGGTCCTGGAGAAGCCGCGGGTACCTACCGCGAATACGATGTGAAGGACAGCGCCTGGGAGGACGGTCAAGTTCCGCTGATCGAACGAGGAAACGGCCCGGTGTCCGCGCCCCGGGCCCGGTCCGAAACAACGCTCGCCGAGCTTCCCACCCTAGAGGGGACAAACGGATCGGCAAACTTGCTTGCGAGGTTTGGGGACATGATCGTCGCAGATAGCGTCTCACAAGCATTTTGGCGGCTTCCGCGCTGTTGACGGTGCAACGCTAAAATGCGGGATGGTTGCATCACCGGGCTCATTGGTCCGAATGGTGCCGGGAAGTCTACGCTCTTCAACGTGATAGCAGGCCTGCTTGCGCCAACATCGGGCAAAGTCACCATGGCGGGCGAAGACATCACTGGCCTGTCGCCACACCGAGCTCTTTCACAAGGGGCTGCTGCGCACATTCCAGATCGCGCACGAGTTCTCATGAGATGACGGTGCGGGAAAACCTGATGATGGTTCCTTCTGCGCAGTCGGGGGAGACCTTGTGGAACGCATGGTTCGCTCGTGGGCAGATCAGGCGGCAAAGAGCGAGCACTTCGGGAAAAGGCAAACGAGGTCCTAGACTTCCTCACGATCTCTCATGTGGCGGATCAGAAAGCGGGCAACCTGTCTGGCGGGCAGAAGAAGTTGCTGGAGCTTGGGCGGACCATGATGGTCGACGCCGGGTTGTCTTCCTTGATCGGGTTGGGACCGGGGTCAATCGCACTCTGCTCGGCACGATCGGCGACGCGATCCAGAGACTGAACGAGGAACGCGGCTACACCTACTGCCTGATCGAGCACGACATGGAGTTCATCGGACCGCTTTGCGATCCCGTCATCGTCATGGCCGAAGGTCGGGTCCTGGCGGAAGGCAAGGCGGCAGAGATCATGCAGAACGAAGCCGTGATCGAGGCGTATCTCGGCACCGGTCTCAAGAACAAGGCGCTTCATAAATGACGGCAGCCAGTGCCTCTCCCGTCTCCGACAGCGACTGTTTCCTGATCGGGGAAAGCATGACCGGCGGCTATGGGGGCGCCGACATCCTGCCGCCGCTACACGGTTGCGGCAAATGCCGGAGAAATCGCCGTGATCGTCGGACCGAACGGGGCCGGCAAGTCGACAGCGATGAAAGCCATTTTCGGCATGCTGAAATTCCGGGAAGGTGCGGTCCGCATTGGCGGTAACGATGATCACGGCCCTCTCGCCGACAGGACCGTGTCAAGGAGGGCATGGCGTTCGTCCCGCAGACCCAGAACATTTTCACATCGATGACCGTCGAGGAGAACCTCGGGATCGGGGCGCCTTTCTTCGGCGCGACGACATTCGCGAAACATTGGATCAGGTTTACCATTTGCTCCCGATTTTGCGCGACAAACGTCGTCAGGCAGCGAGTCCCTCTTCGGCGGGCAGCGCCAGCAGGTTGCGGTGGGCCGTGCCCTGATGACGAAGCCCAGTCTTCTCATGCTCAACAAGCCTCTAGGGGTTCGCCCATCGTGATGGACGAGCTCTTTGATCGGATCATCGAGGTCGCCCGTACCGGCATCTCGATCCTGATGGTCGAACAGAACGCGCGTCAGGCGCTGGAAATAGCGGATCAGGGTTTCGTCCTGGTCCAGGGACGCAACGCGTTCACCGATACCGGCAAGGCGCTGCTCGCGAATCCGGAGGTGCGACGCTCATTCTTGGGGGGCTAAGCCCATGTCGTTCACTGCGCTTCTGATTTCAGCGATCATAAATCTTGCGGCGCCGAGTGAACGCGTCCTCGCTTGCACCTTTCCGGCCCAGACGCCCGACGAGCAACCGATCAGAATCGGGTCGAGTTCGCTGCCAAGCCTGCGCGACAACGGGAACATCTTCCGCGTCCGGCTGCTTCTCGGCGCGTCTGGCCGAGTTCCGCGGTATGGCGCAGCCGATCGACAGGACGGAAGACCGGGATGTTCTGATCCGTGCCGAGACGTCCGACAAGACTTTCTACACCATCGGTCTGCGCGAAGATGGCCTTGCGGCCCTCAATCTTCTCCAGGTCGGCGAAGCCGATGCACTTCGGGAAACACGTCAAGGCACTTGCCGCGACCACAAGGTCCTGCTCAACACGTGGCTTACTTCCTGAGACCACGCGATCCGAGGAACTGGAGCCAGCTTGCGGTATCGTTCGGGAAGACGTCTCCGAACCCTGCGGCAAGCTTGACCGTTTGATATGGCGCGATACAAAGCAGACGGTCCGGGCCGGATAACCTGGGCCGTTTGAGAAGGCGCCGGGAGCCGCCTTCGTGGCCGGGGATTTCGGATGGATCTTCTCAACGCCATCGTGGCGCTGACCAACTTCGTGATCGTGCCGGCCACGGCCTACGGAGCGCAGCTTGCACTGGGCGCGCTCGGCGTTACGCTCATTTATGGCATCCTGAGGTTCTCGAATTTCGCTCACGGTGACACGATGGCGTTCGGCGCGATGGTCACGATCCTCGTCACCTGGTGGCTGCAGGGCGCGGGGATGGGGATCAGCCCGCTTCCGACGGCTCTGCTCGCGTTACCAATCGGCATTCTCGGCACGTCGCTTCTGGTGCTTGCCACGGATCGCCTTGTGTATCGCTTCTATCGACGCGAGCGCGCCGCACCGGTGATCCTGGTCATCGTCTCGATGGGCGTGATGTTCGTAATGAACGGCATTGTCAGGTTCATCATCGGCCCTGACGATCAATCCTTCGCGGATGGTGCGCGCTTCGTGCTTCGCGCAGGAGATTTCCGCGAGATGAGCGGGCTGAACGAGGGGCTTGCGATCAAGTCGACGCAAGTGCTCACGCTCTCGACGGCGATCATCGTGGTTGCGCTGCTCTTCTGGTTTCTCAACCGGACCCGAACGGGCAAGTCGATGCGCGCCTACTCCGACAACGAGGATCTCGCCCTTCTGTCGGGTATTGATCCCGAGCGAGTGGTGGCGATCACATGGATCATCGTCGCGGCGCTCGCCACGGTGGCCGGCGTCCTCTACGGATTGGACAAGACCTTCAAACCTTTCACCTATTTCCAGCTTCTTCTGCCAATCTTCGCAGCGGCAATCGTCGGCGGGCTGGGCTCGCCGGTCGGAGCCATCGTCGGAGGATTCGTGATTGCCTACTCCGAGGTCACTGTGACCTATGCTTTCAAGAAGGTGTTGGGATATATCCTGCCAGAGGCATGGGAGCCCCAGGGGCTCGTCCAGCTGCTTTCGACAGACTACAAATTCGCCGTCTCGTTCGCGATCCTGATCATCGTTCTCCTGTTCAGGCCGACCGGGTTGTTCCGGGGCAAGACCGCATGAACGACGCAATTCGCAGTTCTCTTCTTTTCGCCGCGGTTTTCGGTCTCATTGCGCTGACAGGATTTCTTCAAGATTGGAATGTTGCGCTCGGGATCCTGAACATGGGCCTCATCTCTGCGATCATGGCTCTCGGCGTGAATATGCAATGGGGCTATGCCGGCCTTTTCAACATAGGCGTCATGGGTTTTGTCGCGCTGGGCGGGCTCGGCGCGGTCATCGTATCGATGCCACCCGTGCCCGACGCCTGGTCCGCCGGAGGGTTCGCGCGTCATCGCCGCGCTGGCAGCCGGTGGAGCGACGATCGCGGCCGCCATCCTCGTGTGGCAACGCATCAGCTCGAGGTTGCGACGGACGGTCGTTCTGTTGAGCGTCCTCCTGACCGGCTTCGTCATCTTTCGCTGGCTGCTCGATCCGGCTGTGGAGGCGATTGAATCCGTCAATCCGGCTGCCGAAGGCTATCTGGGCGGACTGGGGCTGCCAGTGCTGCTTGCCTGGCCGGTGGGCGGAATTCTTGCCGCAGGTGCAGCGTGGATCGTCGGCAAGACGGCGCTGGGACTTCGGGCGGACTATCTTGCGATCGCGACGTTGGGCATTGCCGAGATCATCATCGCGCTGCTCAAGAACGAAGACTGGCTCAGTCGTGGCGTGAAGAACGTGGTCGGCCTTCCCCGCCCTGTTCCGTACGAAATCGATCTGCAGAACGACGCTGGCTTCGTCGAACATGCTGGTGCACTGGGTCTTGATCCGGTCACGGCTTCGTCCCTTGCCGTGAAACTTGGATATACGGGCCTGTTTCTTTGCGTCCTGCTCGTGCTGCTCTGGCTGTCTCAGTCTGCGCTCAAATCTCCGTGGGGTCGGATGATGCGCGGGATTCGCGACAACGAGGTTGCAGCGGAAGCGATGGGCAAGGACGTGACGAGGCGCCACCTGCATATATTCATCCTCGGTTCGGCCGTCTGCGGTCTGGCCGGCGCGATGATGACCACTCTCGATGGTCAGCTTACGCCAGGATCCTACCAGCCGCTGCGGTTCACCTTTCTGGTTTGGGTCATGGTCATAGTCGGTGGATCGGGAAACAACTGGGGCGCCGTGCTGGGCGGTCTCCTGATCTGGTTTCTCTGGGTCGAGGTCGAACCGATCGGTCTGTGGCTGATGCAGACCATAACTGCGGGGCTTCCCGACGGATCCGCTCTTAAGGTGCACTTGATCGGTAGTGCTGCTCACATGAGGCTCCTGACCATGGGTGTGATCCTCCTGCTCGTTCTGCGTTTCAGCCCGCGCGGCTTGATTCCGGAACGCTAGTGGCTTTCACGCCGCGCGATTCGTACGTCGTGCTGCTGGCCGCGGGCGCATCACGCCGCATGCGCGGAGCCGACAAGCTTCTGGAGCATGTGAACGGCGAACCTCTGTTGCGGCGGATAGCCCGGGAGGCCGTCTCTGCGACGTCCAATGTTATTGTTGTTCTGCCCGCCGATAATGCAATACGTCGTCGGGCGATACAGCACCTTCCCGTGCGGGCTATCACGGCTCCGGAATCACCTCGGTCGATGGCAGCATCGATCGGTGCCGGCATCTCCGCGCTACCTCCCGCAGCGAGCGGGGCGCTCCTGGTTCTCACGGACATGCCAGAGGTCACCGGGCTCGACATCGGCAGAATGCTGGAAGCGCATCAGCAGCGCCCTCGCCGAATACTCAGAGCGGCGTCCAACGATGGGTCTCCCGGGAATCCTGTTCTTTTCCCCCGATCCATGTTCGATCAGTTGATGGCACTTCAAGGCGACGCCGGCGCGCGAGAGTTGCTCCAGAACCGCATGGATCAGGTCGATCTGGTACGGTTGCCGGGCCGACACGCCATGACTGACCTGGATACTCCAGAAGAATGGTCAGCGTGGCGGGCGCGGCATTCGGTGTGAGCGACGATTACACCGGAGTGGGCAGTAATCACTTCGTGCAGACCACTGCTCACAAACAAGCTTCTTGAAGCGTTGGTGCCCGAGGCGAGACTCGAACTCGCACGACCCATGGCCGGCGGATTTTGAATCCGCTGCGTCTACCATTCCGCCACTCGGGCTACCATGTTCTGACTAACCGCTACGGAACGCCAAGAAAAGAGCTCTTCTCGGGAGGAAGTCTGTCAGGTCCCCAAGCCATAGACGAACTCTGCTCAGACCGTCAGGATCCAAGGCGGCTGCGAGACAGTCGCCTCCCGCGCTGCTGATGGATCAAAGCGAGTCAGCGCGGAAAGTGTCGCAGGCGCCGAGGTCACGGCTTTGATAGCCTTGCGCGAACCAGTCCTGCCGCTGCTGGCTCGTCCCGTGGGTAAACGTGTGCGGGCGAACCACGCCGCCCTGTCTGCGCTGAAGGGCATCATCACCGATCCGGGATGCTGCGTTCATCGCCTCCTCGACATCGCCGGGCTCGAGGCTACCGAAGCGCGCATCGGCTGCGCGGGCCCAGATTCCTGAATAGCAATCCGCCTGAAGTTCTATCCGGACGCTGATGGCGTTGGATTCAGCGGTGCTCACCTGACGCCGCAACGAATTGGCCTCGCCAAGGATGCCGAGTTCATCCTGGACGTGATGTGCGACCTCATGGGCAACCACATAAGCGGCCGCAAAGTCGCCCCCCGCGCCAAGCTGCCGCTCAAGGGTCACGAAAAAATCGGTGTCGAGATAGACCTTTTCATCCGTCGGACAGTAGAACGGGCCCGCCGCGGCATTGGCTCCTCCACAGGGACTGCGGATCGTTCCGGAGAAGAGAACGAGCACCGGCGGATCATATCTTTTATCCAGTTGCTCTGCAAAAATCCCGGACCAAACCTCTTCGGTATCGGCCAATGTGACGCTGACGATTTCGGCCGCGCGTTCGTCAGCCGCGTTCGGCGGGGCCCCGCCACCAACTTGCATGGTGCCGCCGCCCTGCTGCAATAGCGGCGAAAGATCGACGCCGAAGAACCAGCCTACAAGGACGATGACAAGAGCGCCGATGCCACCGAAACCGCCAATGGCAGCCCGGCTTCTTCCACGCCGATCCTCGATATTGCGACTTCCTCGCCGACCTTGCCATCGCACTCGCTCTCTCCTCGTTGGACGTCGCTTGACGAAAAAGCCGGTGCAGGCGCATAGGGTTCCCTCGGCAGGAGGGATCATGCTCAGACGATTGTACGACTGGACCCTTCATCTGGCGGACACACGGCACGCGATGTGGGGGCTTGCGATTGTGTCCTTCGTCGAAAGTTCGGTCTTTCCGATTCCGCCTGACGTTTTGATGATTCCCATGATTGTAGCGCGCCCCTCGCGGGCCTGGGCGATCGCTGGCGTCGCTCTGGCGGCTTCGGTGCTGGGCGGTCTTCTGGGATATGCCATCGGCGCCGGCCTGTTTGAAACCGTCGGTCGGCCTGTGCTCGAGTTCTACGGCAAGGACGCACAGTTCGACGAATTCAGCGCTCGATACAACGAATGGGGTGCCTGGGCTGTCCTGATCGCGGGCGTCACGCCCTTCCCCTACAAGGTCATCACGATCCTTTCCGGTGCGACCAATCTGAACCTTGCGGTTTTCATAGCCGCGAGCATCATCGCGCGGGGTCTGCGGTTTTTCGTCCTGGCTGGCCTCCTGTGGCGCTTCGGCGCGCCGGTTCGCGCAGTTGTCGAACAGCGTCTAGGCCTTTTCTTCGGCTTGTTCGTCGCGGTTCTTCTCGGCGGCTTCTACACGGTGAAATTCTTCTGATGATGCAACGTATGTTTCGATCTCGCCGCTCTGCAATTCTCCTGGCTGCGTCGGGTTCGGCGGCTCTGCTTCTCGCTGCGTGGGGGTTCCAGTTTTTTGGCTATGCACCGTGCAAGATGTGCGTCTGGCAGCGCTGGCCGCATGGCGTCGCCGTGGTTGTCGGCATCCTTGCGTTGCTCTTCGGCCGGGCCATCTTCGTGATCCTGGGTGGCCTCGCTGCTTTGGTCACATCAGCGATCGGCGTGTTTCACGCTGGCGTCGAGCGCGGGCTCTGGTCCGGACCTGATACCTGCACGTCGGGAGACGTTTCACAACTCTCCCCGGACGAACTCATGGACCAGATCATGCATGCACCTCTTGTGCGATGCGACGAGATCCCCTGGGAATTCCTGCATCTCTCGATGGCAGGCTGGAATGCGCTTCTCTCAGCTTGCCTGGCGGTACTCTGGTTCGTAGCGCTGTCCTTGCCCCGGGACAGAGGACGGCCATTCTGATTTGGCCAGCTGATGACGATCGGTCTTCAATGCAGGCAGAATTCGCCCGTCACATGCCGCCACTCGCCCTTCGAGATCATCCTGCGGTGCACGAAACAGACCGAATGCAGCTTGCCGTCGATCTTGTCCTGCCAGAACTCGACAAACCCGAACAGCTTCGGATGATCCGGCGCCAGATCGTAGTCCTGCCACACGAACGAGTTGAGGACGTTGGTATAGTCGGGCATTCGGTAGAAAAACTCTGCTGTGGTGAGCCCGTATCCACGCAGCATCAACTCGGTCTCGGACGGCATGAAAGCACCCCATTTGGGTCGATCGGAATTCGATTGAGCCACTTCTTGTGATTCCGTGCAATATACCAGTGTGTTAGCACTCGCAGGATGTGGCTGCGCGACTTGCGGCAGAGTGGTCGTTGCACCCAACAAGTGCCCTCTGCTAGAAGGCTGACACCCATATCTGGGGCTCTCCTCGTCCGAAAGGCAGGTACACGTGAGCGACACTCCCGATCTTCCCGACGACGCAACGGGCTCCTTACCCCCGAAACCGTCGGGTCCGACCGTGTCCATCTCGGACGAGATGACGTCGTCGTTCCTTGATTATGCGATGTCGGTCATCATCAGTCGCGCGATCCCGGATCTGCGCGACGGGCTGAAGCCCGTGCATCGACGCATCCTTTTCGCGATGCACGAGACGGGAAACAGTCACGACAAGCCCTATCGCAAGTCCGCGCGACCGGTTGGCGACGTGATGGGCAAGTACCACCCGCACGGAGACAGCGCGATCTACGACGCGCTCGTTCGGATGGCGCAGGATTTCTCGATGTCGCTGCCGCTTCTCGACGGGCAGGGCAATTTCGGCTCCATGGACGGCGACAATCCGGCAGCCATGCGCTACACCGAAGTCCGGATGGATCGACCCGCTCAGGCGTTGCTTGCCGATATCGAAAAAGAAACGGTCGACTTCCAGGACAACTATGATGGCAAGGACCGCGAACCCGTGGTTCTGCCTGCGCGGTTCCCGAACATGCTCGTCAACGGAGCGGGCGGCATCGCGGTCGGCATGGCGACGAACATCCCGCCGCACAATCTGGGAGAGGTCGTCGACGCTACTCTCGCTTTGATTGAGGAGCCGGACCTAACCTCCGAAGATCTCATGAAATTCGTGCCTGCACCGGACTTCCCGACTGGCGGCATCATTCTTGGGCGGTCCGGATCGCGGCGCGCCTATACGGAAGGGCGCGGTAGCGTCATCATCAGGGCGCGAACCCACGTCGAAGAGACCCGCGGCGGCCGTTCCGCGATCGTGGTCGACGAGATCCCCTACCAGGTGAACAAGGCGGCGCTCGTCGAGCGCATCGCCGATCTGGTACGCGAGAAGAAGGTTGAGGGCATCTCGGCCGTTCAGGACGAAAGCGATCGTGTCGGGGTTCGAGTTGTCGTTGAGCTGAAGCGGGACGCGACTGCGGATGTCGTCTTGAACCAGCTCTATCGAAACACCAACCTGCAAGTCAGCTTCGGCTGCAACATGCTGGCGCTCAATGGCGGGCGGCCCGAGCAACTCACGCTGCGCGACTTCCTCTCCTATTTCGTGGCGTTCCGGGAAGAAGTTGTGGCTAGGCGGACCGCCCACGACCTGCGCAAGGCACGCGAGCGGAGCCATATCCTCTGCGGGCTTGCCGTCGCGGTGTCGAATGTCGACGAGGTCGTCGCGACCATCCGCTCCTCCGCAGACGCGGGCGAAGCGCGGCACAGGCTCATGGAGCGCCGCTGGCCGGCAGGCGATATCGCCGGCTATATCCGGCTGATCGATGACCCGACACACACGGTCAACGAGGACGGGACCTATAACCTGTCGGAAATCCAGGCGCGCGCCATCCTCGATCTGCGCCTTCAGCGCCTGACCCAGATCGGCGTGAAGGAGGTCACCGACGAATTGCAGGATCTGGCCGCGAAGATCCGCGACTACCTCGACATTCTCCGCTCGCGCGAGCGCATCATGGCCATCATCTCCGAGGAGCTCAGCGAGGTTCGCAACCAGTTCGCCGTGCCCCGGCGCAGTGAGATCGTCGACTGGGCCGGCGATGTGGAGGACGAGGACCTCATCGAGCGTGAGGACATGGTCGTCACGGTCACGCAGACCGGATACATAAAGCGCACGCCGCTCGCCGAGTTCAGATCGCAGCGTCGGGGCGGCAAGGGCCTTTCGAGCATGTCGACCAAGGACGATGATGTGGTCACGACCCTCTTCGTCGCCAACACGCACACAAGCCTTCTCTTTTTCACGACCGACGGCATGGTTTACCGGCTCAAGACCTGGCGGCTTCCGCTCGGGACCAGGAATGCGCGCGGTCGTGCGCTGGGCAATGTGATAGAAGCCATGCCGGGCGGGACGACAATTGCCGCCATCATGCCGGTGGATCGTCCCGAAGAGGAATGGGACGAGTTGCAGATCATCTTCGCGACGTCGGACGGAAGTGTGCGGCGCAATGCGCTGAGCGATTTCACCAACGTGATGCGCAACGGGAAGATCGCGATGCGCTTGCCTGATGGCGTGAGCCTCGTGAACGCGCGGATCGCGTCCGAGTCGGATGATGTCATGCTCGTGACGGCTCTGGGGCGGGCCATCCGCTTTTCGACCACGGACGTCAGGGTCTTCCGCGGACGCGCGTCGACCGGCGTGCGCGGCATCCGGCTTGCCGACGGGGATCGCGTCGTCTCGATGGCCGTCATCCGCCACTTCGAGGCGACCCCCGAAGAGCGCGCGGCGTATCTGAAGATGCGGCGGGCGGTTGCGGGACTGGCTGATGAAGCCGACGGGGACGAGGACGAGCCTGTCGCCGTCGCCACCGATTTCAGCCAGGAGCGCTACGCCGAGATGTCGGCTGCCGAAGATCTTATCCTGACGATCACGGCGCGGGGCTCGGGAAAACTATCGTCCAGCCACGCCTATCCGGTCCGCGGTCGCGGCGGCCGGGGGGTCGCGGCGATCGACAAGGCCCGGCGTGGCGGAGCGCTCGTCGCTTCGTTCCCGGTGGATATCGAGGATCAGATCATGCTCGCCACGTCTCGGGGTCAGTCGATCCGGGTTCCGGTCGAACAGATCTCGTTCCGCTCGCGATCGGCCGGCGGCGTGAAGGTCTTCAACACCGGAGCCGATGAGGAGGTCGTCTCGGTCGCCTGGATCGCTGACCCCGCCGACGCCGCGGACCCCGCGGACGAGGCTTCGGAGGGCGGCGACGACGTCTAGGGCCTTTCCACCCGAGCCGCCGAGCGCTACACGGCCGGCATGACCGACAAACTGAACATCGTGGGCGGCGGCATGGCCGGGTCTGAAGCCGCCTGGCAAGCCGCCGAAGCCGGCATCGACGTTGTCATCCACGAGATGCGTCCGAAGGTCGGTACTTTTGCGCACAAGACCGGCAACCTGGCCGAAATGGTCTGCTCGAACTCGTTCCGATCCGATGACGACGAACAAAACGCCGTCGGCCTGCTCCATTGGGAAATGCGCCAGGCGGGCGGTCTGATCATCACGATGGCCGACCGACACCGGCTTCCCGCCGGCGGAGCGCTGGCCGTAGATCGCGAATTGTTCGCCGAAGCCGTGACCGACCGGCTGCGAACTCATCCGAAGATCAGCGTTCAAGACTCTGAAATAAAGTCCCTGCCTGACGACGGGCGGTGGATCGTTGCAACCGGCCCCCTGACCTCGAGCGCGTTGGCCGATGCAATCCGGCATGCCACGGACGAAGACAGCCTGGCCTTTTTTGATGCCATCGCTCCGATTGTCCACGCTGACAGCGTCGACATGTCTGTCGCCTGGGCCCAGTCGCGATATGACAAGGGCGAAACGGAGGCCGAAAGGACTGCCTACCTCAACTGCCCGATGACGCGCGAAGAATACGAGGCGTTCACGGATGCTCTTCTAGCGGCGCCCAAGACGGAATTCTACGAGGGGGAAACCGCGGGGTATTTCGACGGCTGCCTGCCGATCGAGGTCATGGCGGAACGAGGCCGCGAAACTCTGCGCTTCGGGCCGATGAAACCCATCGGTCTCACCAACCCTCATCAGGCGCAGAAGCCATACGCTGTGGTCCAGCTGCGCCGCGACAATGCGCTCGGCACGCTCTACAACATCGTCGGCTTCCAGACGAAGATGCGACATGGGGCCCAGACCGAGGTTTTTCGGATGATCCCAGGCCTTAAATCGGCGCGTTTCGCGCGCCTTGGCGGCATCCATCGCAACACCTTCATCAATGCGCCGCGCCTGCTGGACGCGTCGCTGCGACTACGGGCGCGTCCCAACATCCGCTTCGCGGGACAGATCACCGGAGTCGAAGGCTACGTGGAATCGGCGGCCATGGGGCTTTTGGCAGGAAGGCTGGCCGCAGCCGAGATCGCCGGGCTGTCGTTGCCCTCCGTTCCTCCGACGACGGCTATCGGGGCGCTGGTCCAGCACATCACGGGCGGTGCAGACGCCAAGACATTCCAGCCGATGAACGTGAACTTCGGATTGTTTCCACCGATCGATGCACGTGGCGGCCGTCGCGGTCGGCGGGAACGCTACAAGGCCTATACGGATCGCGCGAAGGAGGACTGGCTCGAATGGCTCGGGCGGCCCGAGCGCGACGCGGCCTGACCGGTCTGACGTCGTGACCCGCCGGTCCAATGACGTGTGCTGCCGGTCGGGATCTGTGGCCATCCCGTGCATCGGGACGCTGTTGTTGAGGGAAGTCGGGCCTTGAGCGTCGTCACGCGCTTCGCCCCTTCGCCGACAGGGCCGCTGCATCTGGGGCATGCGCTTTCGGCGCTTTCGGCATGGCAGCTTGCCCAGGCGCGGCAGGGCACGTTCCTCTTGCGTATCGAGGACATCGATCCCACTCGAGCACGTCCTGAATGGGAGGAGCTGATCAAGGAGGACCTGCGCTGGCTCGGCATCTCATGGCCGGAGCCGGTCATGCGGCAGTCCGAGCGCACGGCCATATACCGAGAAGCATTGACGAATCTGTGGGGGCGCGGTTTTCTCTATCCCTGCAATTGCTCGCGTCGAGACATCGCAGAGGCCCTGTCGGCGCCACAGGAAGGCACGGCGCCCACCTCAGGCCCTGACGGCCCCGTCTATCCAGGCACCTGTCGCGGCGCGCGACGCGACGGCCCCTTTCCATCCGGCGTCTTGCGGCTGGACATGCGGCATGCCCTTGAGGGAATCGGCAATGTCAGGTTCAGGGAATATGGTAAGGGAGAGGTCGTCATTTCGGCCGAAAAACTCGTCCGCGACGTTGGCGACGTGGTGCTGGCTCGCAGGGATTACGGCACTTCATACCACTTGTCGGTCGTTGTGGACGATGCAGCTCAAGGTGTCACCGACGTGGTTCGCGGCCGCGATCTTCTTGACGCCACCCCAATTCATCGGGTCCTGCAACTGACCCTCGGATTGCCCGCTCCGCTCTATCACCATCACGGTCTGGTGCGAGACGCCTCGGGTCGCAGGTTGGCCAAGCGTCACGATGCACGGGCAATTCGCGCCTACCGCGAAGCTGGAGCTGGCGTGGACGATATCAGGCGAATGGTCGGTCTCACCCGTCCATAGGCGTCATCAGTTCTACCTCGACATCGTCTCGCAGAGCCCGGAAAAAACAACTCTTTCTGTTGGTGTGGCATGCTGGCCCGCTCTGACGCACGATGAGCAGGAGACAGTCGCGGTCGCAATCGATGCGCAGGTCGACAAGCTCCTGCACGTGACCGGAGGTGGCCCCTTTCTCCCACAGTGCGCCGCGCGACCTAGACCAGTAAGTGACACGTCGGGTCTCAAGGGTTCGCTTGAGCGACTCCGCGTTCATCCAAGCGAGCATCAGGACCTCGGCGGTCGCTTCGTCCTGCGCAATGGCGGGGATGAGGCCGGCTGCATCGAACCTGAGATTTGATGGGTCGAATGCCATGCGCTTTCCTTTTCTTGACCGGTCGATGAGCCTAGGTATGGCGGAGTGGGGAAAAGGAAAAGTCATGGCGGACCGCGATCTCATCAAGCTCTATTCCGATCGCATTCTCGAACTGGCGGCGGATATTCCGCTCACGACGCGCCTGGAGCATCCGGACGCAACCGTCCGGAAGCGTTCGCCCCTGTGCGGCTCGACAGTGACCGTCGACGTGAAGGTTCACGACGGCCGCGTCGCGGCGTTGGGCCAGGACGTGAAGGCGTGCGCCCTGGGCCAGGCCGCAGCCTCCGTCGTGGCCTCACATGCGGTTGGCCGGACGCGCGACGAACTGGAGGCGGCGCGTGACGCGCTGTTTGCAATGCTGAAAGAGAGCGGTCCCCCGCCCGCACCGCCATTTGAAGATCTGAAGGTTCTTCTGCCGGCTCGAGAATACAAGAACCGTCATGCATCGATCATGCTGGCTCTGGAAGCCTTGGTGGAAGCCGTGGTCGAAGCAGAGCAGTCTGCTTGCGCCTGAGACGCTTGGCTCACCATCTCGAGCTCGTCCGAACGAAGTCGCTGACTTGCCTTGCATCCGAGTGGATAAAAAAAACCGCCGTCACGGTGGACGGCGGCAAATTCGGCGGCAGAAAGCATTTCGACAAATTCGCAGGCGTTGCTCATGCCGAGCGGTCCAGACAAGGCAGTTGGCTAAAGCCCTACCGCCGCAGGGCAGTCATAGGATGACAGGCAGATGCAGGCCGATGACGAGAAGAATTGAAAGCGCGGCGCAGCCGAGGAGATCCTCGGCCAGCGTCGCAGGAATATGACGTGCCCATCGTTTCAAACCCTGTCCTCCCATCCGATGCGTTTACCATTTGTTCTCATTCTTGTCGATTCGTGTAAAGAACTTTCCGGGAACATCACCCCGACGACAGCAAACTGACGGCTTTGTCCTGGCTCAGGAGGTAGAGAAGACGTCGCGCGGCAGCACCGCGCGGGGTGGAGAGAGTCGGATCCACAGCCACGAGCGTCCGCGCGTCGTTCTGAGCCATGGCCATCAATCCCGGTTGCTGTTCCAGTGATGCGATGCGAAATTTCGGCAAGCCTGATTGCGCTGTGCCCAACAGGTGGCCTGCCCCGCGAATGGCCAGATCCTCTGCCGCGATGCGAAAGCCGTCGTCGGTTTCGCGAAGGATCTCGAGCCTGCGCCGTTCGGTCTGCGAAAGCGGCGGATCATAGACGAGCAGACAATGAGAGACCTCGTCGCCACGGCCCACGCGCCCGCGAAGCTGATGAAGCTGGGCCAACCCGAAGGCTTCGGCCCGTTCAACTACAATGATTGTCGCCTCGGGTATATCGACCCCGACCTCGACCACGGTTGTCGCCACAAGGATGCTGATCGCGCCCGAGGAAAAGGCGCGCATGGCTTCGTCCCGCTCCTCAGGCAGCATCCGCCCGTGAACGAGGCCGACTACGTCCTCGCCGAAAGTCGCGCGCAGCCCCGCTGCCCGCGCCTCCGCTGCCGCAAGGTCAGTCGATTCGCTTTCCTCCACGAGAGGGCAGACCCAAAAGGCCCGGCGTGATTGCGAGATCGCACTGCGGAGCCGTTCGATAACCTCATCAAGACGGCGGGAAGATGCTAGAGCGGTGATCACTTTCTGTCGTCCCGGCGGCTTATCGTCGAGCACGGACAGATCCATGTCGCCGTATTGCGTCAAAGCCAGCGAACGCGGGATCGGGGTCGCCGTCATGACCAGAACGTCGGTCGCCACGCCCTTGTCGCGAAGCCGAATACGCTCGTTGACGCCGAAACGGTGCTGTTCATCAACGACGACGAGCCGAAGATCCCTGAATACGACATCCTGCTGAAGAATGGCATGAGTCCCGACAAGGACGTCGACTTCCCCCGTCGCAACACCCTCGAGAGTTTCGCGCCGCACGGCGGCTCGATCTCGCCCCGTGAGGCAATGGAGGCTGACGCCGGCAGCTTCCGCCAGCGGCGAGAGTGCGGCGAGATGCTGCCGTGCGAGAATCTCGGTCGGAGCCATCAAGGCGCCCTGCCCTCCGGATTCCACCGCCGTCACCAGAGCGAGCGCGGCGACGAGCGTCTTCCCCGCCCCCACGTCGCCTTGGAGCAGTCGCATCATTCGCGTGCTCGATGCCATGTCGGAGAGAATCTCCGCGAACGCGCGGTTCTGTGCGCCAGTCGGCTCATACGGTAGAGCGGCGAGCATGGCTCGGATCATGTGACCATCGCCCCGCACGGGCCGTCCCTTTTGTCTGCGCTGCCGCTGACGTGCTAAGGCGAGTGTCAACTGATGCGCAAACAATTCATCGTAGGCCAGACGACGGCGTGCCGGGGACTCTGACGAAAGGTCTGCTGGCGACCGAGGCCGGTGCGCCGAAAGTACGCTGTCCCGCCATGACGGCCAGCCTTCGCGCGCACGCAAATGCGGATCCTGCCATTCGGGCAGGTCCGGCACGTCATTCAGGATCTCGTTGATGGCTCGCGCGAAAATGCGCTGGGTCACGCCGGCGGTCAGCGGGTAGACCGGCTCGAACGTCGGCAACGAAGCCGCTTCAGACGGGAGCAGAATGTGATCGGGATGCGCCATCTGCGCCTCCCCATCGTAAAGCTCAACTCGACCGGACAATATCCGGCGCTCGCCAAGCGGCAGCGCTTGCCGGATCCAGGCTTCCCGCGCGCGAAAAAAGACGACCCGGAACGAGGTCTTGGCATCGCGGACGATGACGCGGTACGGCAGGCCCATACGGGTGGGCGGCTGATGGCCCTCGACTGTGACTTCGACGGACAGGGTCCCGGGCAACGGCACATCTAGAACGCTCGACCTCATCCGACGGTCAATGACATTCGTTGGCAATGTAAACATCAGGTCGCGAGGCATCTTCAAGCCCCGAACTGCTCAAAGTGACCGGCGATCTTGGCGACCTATGCCCTTGAGCGAGGACAAGCCTGCGAACAGCGGAAACAGCTCCTCGGGACGGCCCGTCATAGACCGCCGATAAGTTCTATCCAGCCGTCCTCATCCACCGTCTCGATCCCGAGTTCCTGCGCTTTCTTGCCCTTTGATCCTGCCCCTGGACCGGCGACGACGAGATCCGTCTTGGGCGACACCGAGCTCGACACACGAGCACCCAGCGCCTCTGCCCTGGCCTTGGCTTCCGCACGGGTCATTCGTTCCAGCGTGCCCGTGAATACGACGGTCCGATTGGATAGTGCGGAATATGCGACCGGGCCGGACACCGCCGCTTCGATCGACAGATGCTCGACCAGACGTTCGATCGACGCCCTTTCGTGGTCCTGTGCGAATACCGTGACCACTGACGTCGCCACGACTTCGCCAATCCCGTCGATGCCGACAAGCTCTTCCCAGGCTTCACCCTCACGGGTTCGGGCCGCCACGGCTCCCGCCTCGAAGGCCGCCCAAGTCCCGTAATGGTTCGCCAGCAGCTTTGCGGCGACTTCTCCGACATGACGGATACCCAACGCATAGATGAGCCGATGAAGTGCAATCATCCGCCGCACCTCGATCGCGTGGAAGAGGTTGCTGGCTGACCGCTCGCCCCAGCCCTCCCGGTTCTTCAGTTGTCGAACCCCCTTCCCGTATCGTTCCTCCAGCCGGAAGATATCCGCAGGCTCACGGATCCAGTTGTCGCGATAAAACGCCTCGATCTGCTTCGCGCCCAACCCATCGATATCGAAAGCGCCGCGACTGACGAAATGCTTGAGCTTTTCGACAGCCTGAGCCGGACAGATCATGCCCCCGGTACATCGCCGGATGGCATCACCCGTCTCCCGAACGGCTGCCGAACCGCATTCGGGACAGGTATCAGGAAACCGGAAGGGTTGCGCCTCATCCGGCCTCCGGGAAAGATCCACGTCTGCTATCTTGGGAATGACGTCTCCCGCCCTGTAGATCTGCACCCAATCGCCAACGCGAAGGTCCTTGCCGTCCCTTATGAGATCACCGTTCGCATCTCGCCCGGCGATATAATCCTCGTTATGAAGCGTGGCGTTCCGCACAACAACGCCCCCGACCGTGATTGGAAGGAGACGGGCGACTGGGCTCAAGGCTCCCGTACGGCCCACCTGGATATCGATGGCCTCCAGCACGGTCCAGGCGGTTTCAGCCGGAAACTTGTAGGCGATCGCCCATCGCGGCGTCGTTGATCGCGTGCCCAACCGTCTTTGCAAATCGAAACTGTCGATCTTGCAGACCACACCGTCGATGTCATAGCCAAGCGCGGCGCGCTCCCTCTCGATCGCTCCATAGTGGTCTAGAACCTCCTCGATTCCGGTGCATCGGCGCGCCCATGGATTAGTCGGAAACTGCCAGCCTCCCAGGCGGTCGAGCATCGCGCTTTGTGAAACGGCGAAGCTGTCCGAAACCTGTCCCAGCCCATAGGAAAAGAACTGCAACGGGCGAGAACGGGTGATTGTGGGATCGAGTTGCCTGAGACTTCCCGCAGCTGCGTTCCTCGGGTTCGCGAAGGAACGTTCCCCCGCAGCAGTCTGCCTCTCATTGAGGGCCGCAAAGTCGGCGTGGCTCATGTACACTTCACCGCGCACCTCGAGAACGCTTGGAGCATTGCTCACATGGCGTGGAATGACCTTGATCGAAAGAACGTTCGCCGTCACATTTTCGCCAACCGCGCCATCCCCGCGCGTGGCGGCCACGGTGAGATCGCCGTTCTCATAGCGTAGCGATACGGACAGGCCGTCGATCTTGGGTTCGACATAATAGTCGAGTGCCTCTTCTAGCGGGAGCCCGAGATACTTCTTCACGCCGCGATCAAAGTCGCGGATTTCCTCTTGGGAGAACGCATTGTCCAGCGACAGCATTCTATGGGCATGCTGCACCTTGGCGAATCCGTCCGATGGACGCGTGCCGATGGAGGCGGACGGGCTGTCCAGACGTCTCAGATGCGGATAGCGCGCTTCAATTGCCACATTGCGACGTTTGAGGTCGTCGTATTCGGCATCGCTCAGGATGGGATCGTCTTGGCCGTGATAGGCCTTGTCGGCGTCGGCCAGGAGCAGGGCCAGATCCGCGAGTTCCTGCCGCCCCGCCTCTTCGCTGAGCTGTTCGACTGGCGTTGCACGCATCGCGCTCATGAGACGACCCTCCGCTTCCGGCCGTCATAAATACGGCCAGAAGCGGCGTCTAGCGGGCTCTGCGGAATGTTCTGCCAGAAAGGCCGCGACCGAAGTCTACTGGCCGACGGCGATCTTGCGCGGGCTGGAAGCCGCCGAATCGGGGTCGCGCAGAACGTAGCCACGGCCCCAGACAGTCTCGATATAGTTGTCGCCGCCGGTCGCCTGCGCCAATTTCTTGCGCAATTTGCAGATGAAGACGTCGATGATCTTGAGTTCCGGCTCGTCCATGCCGCCATAGAGATGGTTCAGGAACATCTCCTTGGTGAGCGTCGTGCCCTTGCGCAGGCTCAACAATTCCAGCATCTGGTATTCCTTGCCCGTGAGATGGACAGGATCCCCCTCGCCGGTCTCGACAGTCTTCGCGTCGAGGTTCACGGCAATCTTGCCCGTGCGGATGACCGACTGCGCGTGGCCCTTCGATCGACGAATGATCGCATGGATCCGCGCGACCAGCTCTTCGCGGTGGAAAGGCTTGGTCAGATAGTCATCGGCGCCGAAGCCAAAGCCCTTGAGCTTGTTGTCGGTGTCGTCGTTCCCCGAAAGAATCAGGATAGGCGTTTCGATCCTGGCGAGGCGCAGCTGACGCAGCACCTCGTGCCCGTTGATATCGGGCAAATTCAGGTCGAGCAGGATCAGGTCGTAGTCATAGAGCTTCGCCAGATCGATCCCTTCCTCCCCAAGATCCGTCGCATAGACGTTGAGGTTGGCATGGGTCAGCATCAGCTCGATGCTTTTCGAGGTGGTTGGATCGTCCTCAACCAAGAGTACGCGCATGGTTAATCTCCGCAATCATCCCATCGGTGTTCGTTAACCCTGACGAGAAATGGTTAACCATGCGTTACTCTAGTGCAAACTCAGGGCCCTGCAACTCAAGGTTGTCGATACCTTTGCAGAGCCGTCGCCCGGAGCGCAACCTCTCCGTGGCGTTCGACCGCACCGTGCCAGCTGTCGAGCTCCTCGTCGGTCAACGCATACATCGTAAGCGCTTCGACCCGCGAAATAAGGCCCGCACCGACCGCGCGAACGACAGCGGCCTTGCGGCTCGCGACCCAACGGCGTGTTTTCGGGTCTGGCAAATCGGCACGCGTCATGATAGTGCCGTCCGGCATCGTGACGGCGCGCGGGCCGTCCACTTTTCTGAGATACATTGGTCACCCCTCACAATTCCCACGACGTGAGATGACCGCGCCCCCCTTACTTCCGGGTAAAACCGCTGCTTGTGATTATGCAGCATTTTCCTATATTTCGCGCAAATCCCAGATGGAACTGACATGCCTCTAGACAGCTCTGCCCCGCTGAACTCACTCGGTATTGCGAAGCCGGTCTCCGAAACACGTGTGGTCGTCGCCATGTCTGGCGGCGTCGACAGTTCGGTCGTTGCGGCCGAACTGGCTGCCGAGGGTTACGATGTGGTGGGCGTCACGTTGCAGCTTTACGACCATGGGGCAGCCTTGGCGAAAAAGGGTGCCTGTTGCGCAGGTCGCGATATCCATGACGCGCGCCGGGTGGCCGAACGGATGGGTTTTCCTCACTACGTGCTCGACTACGAGAACGTGTTTCGCGACGCGGTAATCGACGAGTTCGCCGACAGCTACTTGTCCGGTGCCACTCCGGTCCCCTGTATCCGGTGCAACGAGAGGGTCAAATTTCGCGACCTTCTGGAAACGGCCAGGGATCTCGATGCGGATTGCATGGCGACTGGCCATTACATCCGCCGGCAGGTCGGGCCGGAGGGGCCGGAACTCCATCAGGCAGCCGACCCCGCTCGGGACCAATCCTACTTCCTCTTTTCGACCACGCCGGAACAATTGGCATATCTGCGTTTCCCGCTCGGCCGCCTCTCCTCGAAGGCGGAAACCCGTGCGCTCGCCGCCAGGCATGGCCTCCCGGTCGCCGACAAGCCGGACAGTCAGGACATCTGTTTCGTGCCGAACGGCAACTATGCCAGTGTCATCGAAAAGCTTCGCCCGGGCGCGGCCGATCCAGGTCAGATCGTAGATGTGGACGGCCGCGAGCTCGGAGCCCACGACGGTGTGATCCACTACACGATCGGTCAACGGCGCGGTCTTGGCATCGGCGGCTTGTCCGATCCGCTTTATGTCGTGAAACTCGACGTGGAGAAGCGCCAGGTCGTGGTCGGTCCGAAATCCCTGCTCGCGACCCGGTGCGTCCCGGTGCGAGAGGTGAACTGGCTTGGCGACGGCACGTTCAACGCCAGTGTTGAGCACAGTATCTCGGTCAAGGTGCGGTCGACCCATGCCCCGCGGGAGGCGATACTCCGTCCGGTGAGCGACACCGAAGGAGTGGTTGAACTACTTTCTCCGGAAGAGGGCGTATCCCCCGGTCAAGCCTGCGTATTCTATGAAACTGGAAGTTCGCGCGTCCTGGGCGGCGGCTGGATCTGGCGCGGCCGCTAGAGGCCTCCAATTCCCTCCAGAACGGCGCGCGCGGCCCGAAGTCCCGGGGGAATTCCGCCGCGCCCCAGCTTCATCATCGTATCGCCGAGAACCGTCTCCTGCCGGCGGGGTTCCTCCAGCAGGGATACCAGAGCAGGAAAGATGAACTCGGCCTTGCAATCGGAGCCGAGGAATTCCGGCACCACCCGCGTTTCGGTCACCAGATTGACCAGCGTCACCGTATCGACGCGCAGCATCCGGGCGATGATCTGGCGCGAGAGCCAGTTCATGTCGTGTGCCACGATCATGGGCGTCCCAGCCGCTGCCAATTCCAGCGATACCGTGCCCGATTTGGTGAGCGCCACGTCGGCGGCACGAAACGCCGCCTGCTTTTCTTTCATCGCGCCGGCATTGATCAGAACGGGCGGTACGCGCCATACGCTGGTGTGGCGTTCGATCTCCTCTCTCCGCGAGGCCAGGGCGGGGATCACCGGGGTCAGTCGTGGATACCGCTCGGCCGCACGTCCGATCACGTCGCCGAAGATCGGCAACAGCCGTTGAACCTCGCTGTGCCGAGACCCGGGCAAGACCAGTACCATCGGATCGCCGGTCGCGTGATGTTCCCGGAATGATCGCACATCTTCGTCGCTGGCTTGCGGCGCCGTCGCGATCGGGTGGCCGACAAAGGTGCAGCGGATACCCTCGGCCTCGAAGTAAGGCGGTTCGAACGGGAAAAGCGCAAGAACATGGTCAACGAGCGGTTTCAATTTCTTCGCACGCTTCAGACGCCAGGCCCAGACCGTGGGTGCAACGTAGTGAATCGTGTGAATTTGCGCAGCGGACCTGACCGTGCGTGCAACACGCCACGAGAAATCTGGCGAATCGATCGTGATGAGGGCATCCGGGCGCGCCGCCACGGCCGCCGCCGCAGTTTGATCGATCCGACGCTTCAGATTGCGATAGCGAGGCAGGATTTCGGCGATACCCATCACCGAAAGCTCTTCCATCGGAAAAAGGCTGCTCAACCCTTCCGCCGCCATCAGCGGACCGCCCACGCCCATGATCTCGAGATCAGGGTCGAGCTGGCGCAGTCCCGCGATGAGCGCCGCTCCCAGAGCGTCGCCCGAGGCCTCTCCCGCCGTCAGAAAGAAGCGCATGAGGTTTCCGGGGCCAGAACCCAAAGGAATAGCCCCGCCGCCTCGGCTTCCGCAAGAACGTCATCGGAATCGAGAACGAGAACCCCGTCCTTCTCCACGACCAACCCGGCCAAGCCCGCTGCAGCGACATTGCGCACGGTCTCCGGTCCGATTGCGGGCAGATCTACGCGCCGATCCTGCTTCGCCTTCGGCGCCTTGAAGAAGATCCCCTTTCCGTCGGCCGGATCAGGTCGCCACGGCGCCGAGCGTTCCTGCAATTGCCGCAGCATCCAGTCCGTCCCCGGCGCCGCCTCGACGGCAAGGGCCTGCCCCTGAGCCACGACGCAGCCTTGTCCCACATCGACCGCGCCGAGGGCCTCGACGATGAGGCGCGCGCGTCTGGCGTCGGCTTCGTCTTGCGGCCCTGGCTGCCTCACCGTCGCCACCCCGGCCTCCGGCAAGAGGTCCGGCGCGATGTCCTGGGCCGTCGCGATGGCGAAACCGTTTTCCTCGAAAAGGGTCAGCACGAACCTCAGGGTCGCGTCGTCCCCATCGCGAAGCGCGGACAACAATCGCGGCGCCGCTTTCGCGGTGAACGGATCGAGACGCGCCGGATCGAAGGGCGGACGCCGCATCGCGCCGGCAAACACGACCTCGTCCACGTCGGCCTTCCGGAGGTCGTCCATCAATTCCCCCAGGCGCTCGACGCGGAATGCGGTCACCGACCGATGGCCTTGACCGAACCCGACACCTTCCGGGCTTCGCAGCACGGCCGCGTCGCCCGACCGGTCCGCGAGAATGTCGGGCAGTCGTCCGCTGCCGCCGATAATCGCCCGCCGCACCGGTCAGCTCGGAGTTCAGGAAGGAACGATCACTCTGATCGAGTATGAAGTCGGAGATATGTCTCACATATGCGCTGTCGCTGTCCCCGGCGAGGCGCCGCGCGCGATCCAGGAACGTGCCCTCGCCCTGCGCGAGCATCTGATAGGCCGCCCGCATCGCCGTGATATCGGACCTCGCGACCCCCCGGCGTTTCAGGCCGACGAGGTTCAATCCATCCAGGGCCCCGCGTGGACCCTGCACGAGGCCGTAGGGAATGACGTCGTTGGTCACCATCGTGACCGCCCCGATGATCGCGCCACGTCCGATGCGCACCCATTGGTGAACGCCTGAAAGCCCGCCGATGATGACGTCGTCCTCGATCACCACGTGACCGGCGAGCGCGCCCTGGTTGGCCACGATCACGCGACTGCCGACTTGCGCGTCATGTCCCACATGCGCGCCGGTCATGAAGAGGCAGTCGTCCCCGACACGGGTTATGCCGCCGCCGCCTTCGGTGCCGGAATTCATCGTGACGCCCTCGCGGATGCGACAGCGCGCGCCGACCACGAGCCGCGTGTCTTCGCCCCGATACTTGAGATCCTGCGGCACCTCGCCGATGCACGCGAAGGGGTAGATCTCGGTCTGCGCGCCGACTTCCGTATCTCCGGTGACCACCGCGTGGCTCTTGATGATTGCGCCGGAACCGATCCGGACCTTGCTTCCGATCACGCAGAACGGGCCCACCCTCACGCCGTCGGCCAATTCCGCGCCGGACTCGACGATGGCGGTGGGGTGAATCTCGACGCCCGGATTGTCCATGGCGTCAGGCTTGCAGGTCCATCATGGCGGTGAACTCGGCCTCGGCCGCCAGATCGCCGTCCACCGTGGCGCGTCCGGAGAATTTCCAGACTTTCCCGCCCCCACGCTTCGTCCTGATGTCCATCCTCAAGACATCCCCCGGGCCGACCTTGCGGCGAAACTTCACGCTGTCGATCGCCATGAAGTAGACGAGCATGTCCTTGTCGGCGAGATCCTTGGCCACGCCCACCATCACCGCGGCCGTCTGGGCCATCGCTTCGACGATCAGGACGCCCGGCATGATCGGCACGTCCGGGAAATGCCCCTGGAATTGCGGTTCGTTTGCGGTGACGGCCTTGATGCCCACACAGCTTTCGGTGCCCTCGATATCTTCAACCCGATCGACGAGCAAAAAGGGATACCGATGCGGAATGATGCGGCGGATCAGGTCGATGTCGGCGCTTCGGGCAGTGTCGCTCATCGCATGTCTCCGCTTTTGAAGCCTGCATTTGCCTACCAATCGAGGCGGTCCGGGGCAAGCGCGGCTAGTTCTCGGGATCTGCCGTCGGTTCGCCCGAGGGCGGGTCCTGCGCCTCCATCCTGGCGATCACCGCGTCCGTTATGTCGATCAATTCCGCCGACAGAAAGACGTCGCGCCGCTCCAGCACAACGAGTGCACCGCGTTCGCGCACGATTTCCGAAAGGACCGGCACGATCTCCTGCACGAAGTTCTTGCGACGCTCGTCGCGGGTTCGGGCAATCGCCCGCGCCTTCTCGTCCTGCTGGTCGCGCAGACTCTGGACCTTGACGTCGAAGGCATTGGCCAGCTCGCGGAACGCCTCGGGCGTATGGTCGGCACGCTCTTCGGTCAGCGCCCGTTCCTCGGCGATGAGTTGCGTCTCGATCTCGCGGTTCTCCGCGGCAAGTGCGGCTGATTGCGCCTCGATCTCGGCGGTCGCCTCCTCGCCGATGCGGCTCTCGGAAAAGACCCGCTCCTGATCGACGATCAGAACCGGGCTCTTGAACTCCTGCGCAGCCGCGCCGCTACAGGCGAGCCCGGCCGCGACCACCAGCGCGCCCGCCCACCGCATCAGAATGCGGTCGAGATTGTGAACTGGAAGTTCTGCTCCTCGTCGTAATCCTCCTTGACCAGAGGTTTGGAGAAGTTGAACCGCAGCGGCCCCAGCGGGGTCGTCCAGAAGAGCGAGACGCCGATTGACGCACGCAGCGCGAAATCGTCGTCGACCAGTTCGAGGCCGTCGCTTCCGTCGGCGCCACCGTCGATATTGTCGAGGCTCCACACTGAACCGACATCGACGAAGGCACCGCCCCGCACGCCGTATTCCTCCGGCACGCCGAGCGGGAATTCCGCTTCGAACCGGGCAACCGCATAGACGTTCCCGCCGAGCACATCGTCATTGCCGACGTTGAGATCGCGCGGCCCCAGTCCCTTCGGCTCGAATCCGCGCAGCTGGCGTGACGACAGGAAGAAGCGGTCGGTCAGCCTGCTGTCGCCCTCCAGCATGTTGATCGCCCCGCCTTCGAGGGTCGCGCGCAATGTCACCTCCTCGTTGCGGATCAGGCGCTGGCCGGTCAGCTCGGCGGTGGTTTTCACATACTTGTTGTCGCCACCAAGCCCCGCCAGGTCCTGGCTGAACCGGAAGAGAATGCCGCGCGTCGGGTCGATGCCGGTGCGCCGCGTGTCCCAGCTGTAGGTGTAGCCGAGCGCGCTGGTCGTCCGGGTGCCCGCTTCGGCCTTCAGGATCGGCGAGCTGTCCTCGTCCACGTTCGAGATCTCTTCGCTGCCGATGCTGTAGCGCACCGTCAGGCGTCCGTTCTCGCTCACCGGGAAGGTCAGTCCCGGGCTGACGGAAATGATCGTCGTGTCATAATAGGCGTTGTCGCGATCCGAGGTCGCATAGACGGCGTCGAACCGGAAGGCGACGTCCCGCGCCAGGATCGACGGTTCGATGAAGGTCAGCCGCGAGGTCGCGTTGTCGGCCCCGGTATTGAGGTCGAACCGCAGCGTCTGGCCGCGCCCGAGGAAGTTGCGTTCGGAGAACCCGAGCGACAGGCCGAGTCCCGCATCGGTGCCGTAGCTTGCGCCGAACGAAAGGGAGCCGGTCGGCTGCTCTTCGACGTTCACGTCCACGATCACGCGGTTGGCCGACGAGCCCTCGACCGCGTTGACGTCGACGTTGCTGAAGTAGTTGAGCGCACGGATGCGTTCGGCCGCGGCGCGGATCTCGCGCGGGTTGAACGGGTCGCCTTCGACCGTCTTGAACTCACGGCGAACCACGCGGTCGAGGGTTGCCTGATTGCCCTCGATATCGATCCGCTCGACAAATATTCGCGGCCCGCGGGTGATGAAGAACTGCACATCCAGCGTCAGGTCACGGTCGTTGCGCGTCACGCGCGGCTCGACCCGGACGAAATCGAGGCCCTTCCGGGTTGCGAGGCGTTCCATCCGCGTGATCGTGTTCTCGACGTCGGTCGGGGTGTAGGTCCGGCCCGGACGGATCCTGGACACCCCGAGAAACTCGCTGGTGTCGATCCCCGGCAGATCGGTCCCCACCGTGATCCGGCCGAAATCGAAGGACTGACCTTCCTGCACGTTCCAGGTAATGAAGGTGGCATCGCGTTCGCGAGTGAGTTCTGTGTTGACGTCGAGGATGCGGAAATCGACGTAACCCCTGGAAAGATAGAAGTCTCTCAGGAGTTGTCTGTCGAAGTCGATGCGTTCCGGGATGAATGTGTCGCGCTGGATCAGTCGACGCAGCAGCCCCGCCTGCTTGGTGGCCAGCACCCGGCGCAGGCGCGTATCGGAAAACGCGCGGTTGCCGACGAACGAGATCCGCTCGTTCTCGACCACGCGCGCCTCATCGACTTCGAAGACGAGGTCCAACCGGTTCTGCGAACGACGGATGATCTTCGGTTGGACGCTGGCAGAGAGGCGGCCGCCCTGGCGGTAGAGCTCGGCGATTCGTCCGGCATCGGCCTCGGCCACGGCAGGCGAATACACCCGCCGCTCCTGCGATTCGAGCACCGCGGCCAACGTCTCGTCGTCGAGCCGCCGATTGCCTTCGATCGAGACCTGGCCGATCGTCGGCCACTCCTCGACCCGGATGACCAGAGTGTTCCCTTGCGGCACCAGCTCGACGCGTTCGAAGAGTCGTGAGGCCACAAGCCGCTGATAGGCGTCGTTAAGTTCCGCCGCGGAAAGTGTCTCGCCGCGTTCGATGCGGGCGTAATCCAGGATTGTCGCCGGCTCGATCTGTTCGGCGCCCTCGATCGACACCCGCGAGAAACTGTAGGATTGTGCGTAGATCGGGACCGCCAAAAGTGCCAGCGCCGTCCCCGTTGCCAGCATACCCCTCAGACCTCGCCGCGCCGTGCGCCTGCGGATCTCGCGTGTCCTGCCCATGACCGTCCCGCCCTCTAGTTTGTTGGCGACCGGCCTACCACATGATGTGGCCTTGTCAAAAGCGACGACACCGTTTCAGCCCTCAATCCGGTCCGCCGTTGCCGGGACGCTGCGCTCGCGCGCAAGGCGATCAGGGGCAAAGCAGATCGTTGGCCAGTGCGAACGCCATGAGGCTCAGCATCAGCGTCAGTCCGACCGTCATCGCCACCCGCAGGGCCCGGTCGCTCGGTGGCCGGCCGGAAATCGCCTCGTAGGCGTGGAACATCAGGTGACCGCCGTCGAGGACCGGAATCGGGAACAGGTTGAGGAGTCCGACGGCCGCCGACAGCACCGCGATGAACCAGACGAAGCTCAGCCCGCCCTGTGAGGCCGCCTGCCCGCTTGTCTGCGCGATGGTGATCGGGCCAGACAGATTGCACGACGAGATCGCGCCGGCCGCCATGTGATAGATGCCCGACAGGCTCGAGCGGATGATGAAGTACGTCTCGCTCACCCCGTAGGACAGCGCCGCGCCGAGGCCCGGCGTCCGTGTCTCGGGCGAGAAGAACAGCCCGCCCGATACGCCGATCAGCCAGCGCGTCTCGAAACCGCCGTCGGCCCGCGGCAGGTCCATCCGGCGCGGCACAAGTACCATGTCCTGCACGGTATCGTCGCGCCACACCTGCAACGTCACCGGCGTGCCTTCGCTAGCCTCGATCGCGCGGCGCAGATCGTCGAACGCGACGATCGGTTCGCCCTCGACGGCGACGATGACGTCGCCGGCGCGCAGGTCCACGTCGGCGGCAGCGGAATCAGGCGTCACCGCGCCCACCACCGGCGGGTAGGGATAGGGTCCCGATACCGTCATGGACCGCCCGTCGCGCTCGACCCTGTAGTCGAGCGGCGACGTCTTCGGCAGCTCTGCAAGGAAATCGCCAAACGCCTCGATCGAGGGGGTCTCGGTCCCGGCGATGGACACGATCCGGTCGCCCGGTTGAAGGAAGACTTCACCAGGCATCGGCCGCAACTGGTCGATGGTCAGCGGCTCCGCAGCAACGCCCCGAAACATCAGGATCGCGGCGAAAACGAGGATCGACATCACGAAGTTGAACGCGGGCCCTGCTGCCACCGTCGCTGCGCGCGCCCAGAGCGGCGCCCCCTGCATCGTGCGCCGTCGACTTTCCGGAGGCAGTGCTGCGACCGCCGCATCGTCGCGGCCGGCACTTGCGGCGTCCGCATCGCCCAGGAACTTGACGTAGCCTCCGAGCGGCAGGGCGGCGACCTGCCAGCGCGTGCCCCGGCCGTCGACCCGGCTGAACAGAACGGGACCGAACCCGATCGAGAACACCTCGGCGTCGATCCCGCTCCAGCGCCCGACGATATAATGTCCGAATTCGTGGACGGCGACGATGATCGACAGGGCGACCACGAAGGCCGCCAGCGTCCATAACGCGCTTCCGAAGCTCGGCACCAGTCCGATCAGGTCCATGTCGTCTCCCGTTGAGCGGCCATCGCGGCGCGCGCTCGTTCCCGCGCCAGATGGTCCGCGGCCCGGACGTTATCAAGTGTGACCTCGGCCCGCAGGGCCGCATCGCCCGCGACGTCATCCAGTACCGCTCTCGACCACTTCTGCCATCTGCAGGAACCCGATCCTGCGCGCGAGAAATCCGTCGAGCGCCGCCTCTTTCGCAGCGTTGAAGACCGCACCCGCCAATCCGCCCGTCGCGATCACCTCGCGCGCGAGCCGCAGCGCGGGCCACCGCACCTCGTCGGGCGCGGAGAACGTCAGCCGCCCGATCGCCCCGAGATCGAGCCGCTCCACCGGGACATGCACACGTTCCGGCCAGTTCAGGGCGTACCCTATGGCGTGGCGCATGTCCGGCGGGCCCAGATGGGCCATCAGGGCGCCGTCCCGGAATCCGACCAGCGCATGCATCAGGCTTTCGGGGTGGATCAGGACTTCCGGCGTGATCCCGAAAAACTCTTTCGTCTCGATCACCTCCAGCGCCTTGTTGAACAAGGTTGCGCTGTCGATGGTAATGCGCTGGCCCATCGACCAGTTGGGGTGCCGCGCCGCTTCTTCGGGGGTCGCGGCGGCAAGTCGATGGTGCGGCCAGTCGCGGAACGCGCCGCCCGAGGCAGTGATGATGACACGCTCGACCGCCTTCGTGTCCTCGCCCGCGAGGGCCTGGAATACCGCGGAATGCTCACTGTCCACGGGCAGGATGCGCGCGTTCGCCTCGGCCGCCCGGCGCATGAGCAGCGGTCCGGCGGCCACGAGGCTTTCCTTGTTGGCGAGCGCGAGCGTTCCGCCATGGCGAAGGGAACCGAGGCCCGGCGCAAGGCCGGCAGCTCCGACGATCGCCGACATCGTCCAGTCCGCGGGGCGGTCCGCGGCGTCGAGAACTGCCTGCTCCCCGGCCGCGACCTCGATGCCGGTTCCCGCAAGGGCCGCCTGCAGATCGTCGTGGCATTCCGCATGTGCCGTGACCGCGATCTCGGGGCGCAGGATGCGGGCCTGCTCGGCGAGGCGCGCGATGTTGCGACCGCCCGTCAGTGCGACAAGGTGATAGGCGTCGCGGTCGGCCGCGATCAGCTCAACGGTGTTGCACCCGATCGAGCCGGTGCTGCCGAAGATCGTGATGCGGCGGGTCAAAGGATGACAGGCGGAAAATCGACCAGCCGTTCGACCAGAAGCAGGAACACCGCGGCGCCAAGCATCCCGTCGAACCTGTCGAAGAGTCCGCCATGGCCAGGCACAAGGCCCGAACTGTCCTTGACGCCCATCCGCCGCTTCATGGCGCTCTCGGCGATATCACCGAGCTGAGACGCCATCGCGACCGCGATACTGAGGCCGATGAGCTGCGTCGAGACGTCAAGCCATACGACCCAGATCAGGCCGACGAACGCGGCACCGAACCAGCCGGCCACCGTCCCGGCCCACGTCTTCTTCGGGCTGACGCGCGGCCAGAACTTCGGCCCGCCGATGAATCGCCCGGCGAAATAGCCTCCCACATCCGTCACGATCACGATCAGCGCGAGCCACATCATCCAGCCGAAGCCGAAATCGGCGCGCAGGCCGATCAGGCCGTAGCCCGCGACCAGGATCATCACGGAAAACACGGAGAAGAGCGTGCGGTTATGCTCGAGCTGGCCGATGGCGATCATCGCCGGTGCCAGCAGGAACGGCAGCACGAAGCCGGGCGGCAGGATGCCCCCGAGCACGATCACGCCGGCGGCGATGAGGCCGAGCGGCAGCGCCATCCGGCTCCCCGCCTTCAGCATCCGCACCAGCTCCCAGATCATCGTGCCGCAGACGAAGGCGATCATCGCCAGGAAGACCCAGCCGCCGATCCACACCGCCAGAAGACCCAGGCCCGCGATGATCGCGCCCGACGTCATCCGCGTTGTCAGGTCTTCCCAGCGTCCGGATCCGAGGCTCATGACAGGACGGCACCGAATCTGCGTTCGCGCCGGCCGAACGAGGCGACGACGCGGGCAAATTCCGCGCGGGTGAAGTCGGGCCAGAGCGTGTCGACGAACTCGTATTCCGAATAGGCCGACTGCCAGAGCAGGAAGTTCGAGATCCTCGCCTCGCCGCTGGTGCGGATCACAAGGTCCGGGTCGGGCAGGAAATAGGTGTCGAGATAGCGTGCCAGGGTCTCGGCGTTGACCGTCTCGGGATCGAGTCGCCCCGCCGCCACCTCGCGCGCCAGGCGCTTGGTGGCCCGCGCGACCTCGTCGCGCCCCCCGTAATTGAGCGCGATCGTCAGATGCAGCACGTCGTTATGGGCCGTCATGAGCTCCAGCTCGTCCATGAGCTGGACCAGCGTGTCGTCGAGCTTGATGCGGTCGCCGATGAATCGCACCCGGACGCCCGCCTGCACCAGCGCCTGTGCCTCGCGCACGCAATAGCGGCGGAACATCTTCATCAGGCCCGAAACCTCGGCCTGGGTCCGTTTCCAGTTCTCGGTCGAGAAGGCGAAGACGGTCAGGTACTTCACGCCCAGGTCGGGACAGGCCTTAATGACCTCGCGCACGCGCTTGCCGCCGGCATGGTGACCATAGAGGCGCGGCTTGCCGCGGGCGTGAGCCCAGCGGCCGTTGCCGTCCATGATGATCGCCACGTGCCGCGGTCCGATCGGTTGGGTACTGCCGTCCAAGTATCGTCTCCCGTGGCGCAGGGTCAGACCTGCATGATCTCTTCCTGCTTGTGCTCAAGCGCCGAGTCGACAGCCGCGATGTGCTTGTCGGTCATCTGCTGGACCTCGTCCGCCCAGATCTTGTGGTCGTCCTCGCTCAGCCCATCGCCCTTGGCGCGCTTGAGCTGGTCCATGCCGTCGCGGCGCACATTGCGGACCGCGACTCGCGCGTTCTCTGCATAATGCGCGGCAACCTTTGACAATTCCTTGCGCCGCTCCTCGTTGAGCTCGGGGATCGGCAGGCGGATGATGGTCCCGTCGGTCTGCGGGTTGATGCCGAGGCCCAACTCGCGGATCGCCTTCTCCACCTTGCCCACCATGCCCTTGTCCCAGACGTTGATGGTCACCATCCGCGGCTCCGGCACGTTGACGGTGCCCAGCTGGTTGATCGGTGTCTGCTGACCATAGGCATCGACGTGGACCGGTTCGAGCATCGTTGCCGAGGCCCGCCCCGTGCGCAGCGACGCGAATTCCTGGCGCAGCGAGGCCATCGCCCCGTCCATCCGCCTTTGCAGATCGTCGATATCCAGCTCGAAATCTTCTGACATGCCCGTGCCGTCCTCTTCCGGTCTTCTTGCGCAGCGGGATCGTCTATACCGTCAACCGGAGACGGTTGTATAGGTGCCCTGCCCGGCCAGAATGCCCCGGAAGCCGCCGGGCTCGTCGAGGCTGAAGACGATGATCGGCAGATTGTTGTCGCGCGCCAGCGCGATGGCGGAGGCGTCCATGACGCCCAGATGCTGCGCCAGCACCTCGTCGTAGCTCACGGTCTCGAACCGCTTGGCGCCCGGGTTCTTTGCCGGATCGCTGTCATAGACGCCGTCGACCTTGGTGCCCTTGAAGATCGCCTCGCAGCTCATCTCGTTGGCCCGCAGCGTCGCCGCCGTATCGGTCGTGAAATAGGGGTTCCCGGTGCCGGCGGCGAAGATCACCACCCGCTTCTTCTCCAGGTGCCGCACCGCCCGCCGGCGGATATAGGGCTCGCACACCTGGTCCATCGGGATCGCGCTGATCACCCGGGTATAAATCCTCAGCGCCTCAAGCGCCGACTGCATGGCAAGCGCGTTCATCACCGTGGCCAGCATGCCCATGTAGTCGGCGGTCGTGCGCTCCATCCCCTGCGCGGAGCCCTGCAGGCCGCGAAAGATGTTGCCGCCGCCGATCACCATGCAGATCTCGACCCCGAGGTCGTGCACCGACTTGACCTCGTCGGCGATGCGCGAAACCGTCGGCGGGTTGAGGCCAAAGCCCCGATCGCCCATCAGCGCCTCGCCCGAGATCTTGAGCATCACACGAGAGTATTTCGGGGCTGGCTGCTCGGATACGGTCTGGTCCATGTCGGCAGTTCCCGGTTTTGTGTCGCGGCGCAAAATGTCGGAAAAGCGCGAGAGGTTCAACCGCCGCAGGAGCCCAGCTTGCACCCCATCGTCGACCGACTGGATATCGAGCGTCCCGTTCTCCTCGCAGGTCCGACCGCCTCGGGCAAGTCCGCGCTCGCGCTCGAGATCGCGGAGCGCACCGGCGGTCCCATCGTCAACGCCGACGCATTGCAGGTCTTTGCCGACTGGCGGATCCTGACCGCGCGGCCCTCTGCGGCGGACGAGGCGCGCGTCCCGCACCGGCTCTATGGCCATGTTCCGGGCGGCAGCGCGTATTCCGTCGGAATCTGGCTGCGCGATCTGACACCGCTGCTCGACGGCCCCCCGCCCGTCATCGTGGGCGGAACCGGCCTCTACTTTTCCAATCTTGTCGATGGGTTGGCGGACATTCCGGATGTGCCATCCGAAGTTCTCGCGGAAGCCGACGCGCGCCTCGCGGAAGCCGGCGCGGCGGCACTGGCCGGCGACCTCGATCCCGAAACCCGCGCCCGCATCGACCTGGCCAACCCCGCCCGCGTCCGCCGGGCCTGGAGCGTGTTGCGCGCCACCGGTCGCGGCCTCGCCGCCTGGCAGGACGACACGCCGCCGCCACTCCTGCCGCTCACGCGCGCCCAGCCGCTCCTGATGGACGCGCCGAAGGACTGGCTGACCCCCCGCATCGCGCGACGTGTCAGGCAGATGCTGGACGGCGGCGCGGTCGAGGAGGCGCGGCAGAACCTGCCCCATGCGGGTGCGCGCCCCTCCTCGAAGGCCATCGGTGCGAACGAACTCTTCGCCCACCTCCGCGGCGGATTGCCGCTGCCCGAGGTCGAGGCGCGGATGATCGTCGCCACCCGCCGCTACGCCAAGCGGCAACGCACCTGGTTTCGCGCCCGGATGGGGAACTGGCAGCGCGTCTCGGCGCGCTGAGGGCCGCCTTTCGGGTTGCGTCCACCTCCCAGGTGTCGTTTTTCTACATGCCAACATGTCGTTTTTCGGCTATCCCGCGCCAGTCAGTCCTGTTGACGCGCGCCGGTGGAAAGTGCCGAATGGTGACAAGTATGGCGGCGCATCAATGCAAGAAGAAATGCCGTCGGGGGAGAATTTGAGGAGCTTTTCCATGACCGATCGAACCCCGCAGGGGGAGATTCACCGTGCCGCGCGCATGTACGCGGACGAACACCTTTCCGGCAGACTCGACCGCCGCGAGTTCCTGACCCGCTCGACCGCGCTCGGCGTCACCGGGGCCGCGGCCTACGGGCTGATCGGCCTTCCCGCGCCCGCCTTGGCCCAGGAAGCCGGCGAAGGGGGAACGCTGCGCATCCAGATGGAGATCCATGCGCTCAAGGACCCCCGCGTCTTCGACTGGTCCGAGATCGCCAACTTCTGCCGCGGCTGGCTGGAATACCTGGTCGAGTACAACCGGGACGGCACGTTCCGCGGCATGCTGCTCGAAGGCTGGGATGTGAACGACGACGCGACGGAATACGTCCTCCACGTCCGTCCGAACGTCACCTGGAACAACGGCGACACGCTCACGGCCGAGCATGTGGCGCACAATTTCCGGCTCTGGTGCGACGCGACTCGCTGGAAGGCAACTCCATGGCCAGCCGCATGGGCGACCTGGTCGACGCCGAGACCAAGCAGATCCGCGACGGCGCGCTGGAAGTGATGGACGACGCCACCCTGCGCGTCACCCTGCCCTCGCCCAATATCGCGCTGATGGCCAATGTCGCCGACTATCCTGCGGCGGTCGTGCATCCCGACTTCCCGGGTGGCAACCCGGCCGACAACCCGATCGGGACAGGCCCCTATCTGCCCGAGACCTATGAGGTCGGCGTGCGCGGCGTTCTGGTCAGGAACACCGATCACACCTGGTGGGGCAAGGACGTCTACGGCGGTGCGACACTGGATCGGATCGAGTACATCGATTACGGCACCGACCCCGCGGCATTTCTGGCCGCGATCGAGTCCGAGGAAGTCGACATGCTCTACGAGAGCGTCGGCGAGTTCATCGAGATCATGGACAGCCTCGACCTCGTCAAGTCCGAGGCCGTCACCGCGAATACCCTCGTGATCCGGCCCAACCAGGTGGCCGAGGTCGATGGCCAGCGCCCCTACGAGGACGCCAGGGTCCGCAACGCGCTGCAACTCGCCTGCAACAACGAGGTGCTGCTGGAGCTTGGCTATTCCGGTCTCGGTATCGTCGCCGAAAACCATCACGTCTGCCCGATCCATCCGGAATACGCGGAGATCCCGCCGCCGGAGCATGATCCCGAGGGGGCGCTCCAGCTCATGGAAGAGGCGGGCATGGCCGATTTCGAGCACGAGCTGATCTCGCTCGACGACGGCTACCAGCGCGACACCTGCGACGCGGTCGCGGCCCAGCTCCGCGATGCCGGCATCAAGGTCAAGCGCACCATCCTGCCGGGCTCGACCTACTGGAACGGCTGGAACAAGTATCCGTTCTCGGCCACCGAGTGGAACCAGCGTCCGCTCGGCGTCCAGGTGCTGACCCTCGCCTACCGTTCCGGCGAGCCGTGGAACGAGACCGCTTTCGCCAACGAGGAGTTCGACAATCTCCTGGCCCGCGCGAACTCCATCGCGGATGTCGACGAGCGCCGCGAGGTGATGGCCCAGCTCGAGAAGATGATGCGGGACGAAGGCGTCATCATCCAGCCCTACTGGCGCTCGACCTTCCGCCACTACCGCGAGAACGTCACCGGCGCCGAAATGCACCCGACATTCGAGATCCATCCCTACAAGCTGGGTCTCTCGTCGTGATTCCGTCGGGGCCGCAGTGTCGCGGCCCCGCTTCCGCCTGAACCTAGAACTCACGAGGACAGCGGATGGCCCTGTTCATTCTCCGCCGCTTCGGCGTGATGATCCTCACGGCCCTCTGCCTGACGTTCATCGTGTTTGCCCTGACCAATCTCGGGCCGAACCTCGAAAAGCTCGCCAAGACCCAAGGCAGCGTCCGCATGAGCGACGAACAGGTCGAGGCCTGGCTCGACCGCCGCGGCTACCTGGCACCCCTGCCGATCAAGTACGGCCAGTGGCTCGGCGTCTGGCCCGGTCATGTGGAGCGAGACGAAGCCGGCGATGCGGTCGGTGGCCGCTGCGCCCGGAGCGGCGCTCGCGCCGGACGAGTGGTCGACCTTCTGCGGCGTCCTGCAATGGAACTGGGGCACGTCGAGCGTCTTCCGCGACGACGTCGGCGAGATCGTCTTCAAGCGCCTCGGCCTCACCGGCAAACTGATGTTCTGGGTGATGGTCCTGATGGTGCCCTCCGCCCTCATCATCGGCGTGCTGGCGGGCATGCGCGAAGGCTCCAAGCTCGACCGGTCGCTGTCCACGTTCTCCATCGCCACCACGGCCACCCCCGAATACGTCTCCGGCGTGATCTTCATCACCGTCTTCGCCTCCTCCGCCGTGGGCCTGAAATGGTTCAAGGGCACCGCCACCTCCGCGGCCGAAAGCGCCAATTTCGAGAACTTCTTCCTCCCTGTCCTCACCATCGCGCTCTACGGCATGGGCTACATCGCCCGGATGACCCGCGCGAGCATGACCGAGGTGATGACCGCGCAATACATCCGCACCGCCCGCCTCAAGGGCGTGAAGTTCCGCGACATCGTGCTGAAACACGCGCTCCGCAACGCGCTGATCGCGCCCTTCACGGTCATCATGCTGCAATTCCCGTGGCTGCTGAACGGCGTCGTCATCGTCGAGACCCTCTTCAACTACAAGGGCTTCGGCTGGACGCTGGTGCAGGCCGCCTCGAACAACGACATCGAGCTGCTGCTCGCCTGCTCGGTCGTGGCCGTCTTCGTCGTCCTCGTCACGCAGCTCATCTCCGACATCGGCTACGTGTTCCTCAATCCCCGCATCCGGATCGCGTAAGGGAGGCCCCGCATGGAAGACCTCAGCTGGACGGGCGCACTCTCGATCCTCAATCCCCTGCTCTGGGCCGGTCTCGTCGTCTGGGTCCTGGCGACGCTGGCGCAGGTCGTCCTCTCGACCCTCAGCATGGGCGGCAGCGAGGACGGAGTCGTCACCGCTTGCCGCGGCCCGGCCGACTACGCCGCCCTCGCCGGCCGCTTCGCCCTGATGCTCGCGGTCGCGGTCCTGCTGGCCTACATCGTCGGCGGCATCCTGATGGGCGCCGCCGCCGGCATCGTCGGCAAGATGGCGCAGCAATTCCTGCCCGTCTGGGTCGGCCTCGTCGTGGTCTTCGCGCTCTCGATCACGTTCAAGCGCCGCCTCGGCCTCTACGGCAAGCTCTTCGACAGCCCGATCGGCATGGTCGGGTTCGGCATCGTCATGTTCTGGGTCTTCGCGGCCCTCTTCGCCGACCTGATCATCACCCACGGCCCCCTGCTCCAGGTCTCGGGCATGAAGAACGCCATCCCCGGCAGCCCGGTCCCCGACGGCACGGCGGGTTACGACTATTACCTGCTGGGCGGCGACAACCTGGCCCGCGACGTCTTCTCGCGCATGGTGATGGGGGCGCGCCGGGTGCTGGCGATCGCGCCCGCCGCCACGCTCTTCGCCTTCATGGTGGGCATCACGCTCGGCGTCCCGGCGGGCTATTTCGGCGGACGGCTCGACACTCTCCTGACCTTCCTCGCCAACCTCGTCCTCGCCTTCCCGGTGATCCTGCTCTTCTACCTGCTGGTCACGCCCGAGATCCGGGACACCGGCATCCCGACCTATCTGGCGGCGATCCTCTTCCTCTTCCCCGTCGTGTTCTTCACGATCCTGTTCAACAGCCGCTATTTCACGCGGCCGATGATGCGCAACATCCTCGTCGCGCTCACGCTGGTTCTCGGCCTCTGGGCCTATTCGGGCCTCGCCTTCAACGCCGACCCGCTCGGCATCTGGGGAATGGACCCCAACCTGCTCAACGTCTTCGTGGCCGTGGTTTTCGTGAACTCGCCCACCGTCTTCCGCATCGTGCGCGGCATCGTGCTCGACATCCGCACCCGCGACTACGTCGCCGCCGGGCAGACCCGCGGCGAGGGCCCGTGGTACATCATGCTGTGGGAGATCCTGCCCAACGCCCGCGGCCCGCTCATCGTCGATTTCTGCCTGCGCATCGGCTACACCACGATCCTCCTGGGAACGCTGGGCTTCTTCGGCCTCGGCGTCTCGCCCGAGAGCCCGGACTGGGGCTCCACCATCAACGACGGGCGCAAGCTTCTCTCCATCTATCCCCACCCCGCACTGGCCCCGGCCATCGCGCTGATGAGCCTCGTGCTCGGCCTCAACCTGCTCGCCGACGGCCTGCGCGAAGAGAGCCTGCGCGACTGATGCCGCGCAGGATCCGCGCACAGAACTCCGGCAATCTGCCCGGCTCTGTGCGCGGATCGCGTATGTACTGTGGATGTACAGGGGGTGCACACGAATATGACAGCCTGCGGAGGGCTCTGAGATGACCGACTGGACCCCCGATCAGCCGATCCTCGAGATCGACAATCTCTCGATCTCCTTCTTCACCCGCCTGCGCGAAATCCCCGCCGTGATGGACTTTTCCACCAAGGTCATGCCAGGCGAGGCGATGGGTCTCGTGGGTGAGTCCGGTTGCGGGAAAAGCACGGTAGCGCTTGGGGTTATGCAGGATCTCGGCGTTAACGGTCGGGTTGTCGGCGGCACCATCCGGTTCAAGGGACGCGACCTCTCGACCATGTCCGGAGCCCGAGTTGCGCCACCTGCGCGGGCGCGAGATCGCCATGATCTACCAGGAGCCGATGGCCTCCCTGAACCCCGCCATGAAGGTCGGGCGGCAGCTCATGGAGGTCCCCATCATCCACGAGGGGACGAGCCAGAAAGACGCGCGCAAATCAAGCGCTTGAAGTCATCCACGACGTCAATCTGCCGGATCCGGAGCGGATCATCGACGCCTATCCCCACCAGCTCTCCGGCGGCCAGCAACAGCGCATCGTCATCGCCATGGCGCTCATGTCGAAGCCTCGCTGCTTATCCTGGACGAGCCGACCACCGCGCTCGACGTCACGGTCGAGGCCGGAATTGTCGATCTGGTGAAAGGGCTTGGCGAGAAATACGGCACCTCGATGCTATTCATCAGCCACAATCTGGGCCTGGTGCTCGAGACCTGCGACCGCCTCTGCGTCATGTATTCCGGAGAGGCGGTCGAGACCGGCTCGATCGCGGACGTCTTCGACAAGATGCGCCATCCTTACACCCAGGCGCTCTTCCGTTCGATCCCGCTCCCCGGCGCCAACAAGTTCGCCCATCCTCTCAAGGCGATACCCGGAAACTTTCCCCTGCCGCACGAACGTCCGCCCGGGTGCAACTTCGGCCCCCGCTGCGACTATTTCGAGGCCGGTCGCTGCGACGCGCAGGACATCCCGATGTTCCCGGTCGAGGGTGACGACCGCCACGGCACGCGCTGTCTTCGCTACAAGGAAATCGACTGGAAGGCCCCGCCCGAGGCCACCATCTCCACCGGCGCCACCGAGATCGGCGACACCGTCCTGCGCATGGAGAGCGTCAAGAAATACTACGAGGTCGCCGCCAACGCCCTTTTCGGCGGCGGCGACACCAAGACCGTCAAGGCCAACGAAGACATCAGCTTCGAAGCGCGCGAGAGCGAAACCCTTGCCATCGTTGGGGAATCCGGCTGCGGCAAATCCACCTTCGCCAAGGTCCTCATGGGTCTCGAGACGGCCACTGACGGCAAGATCCTGCTCGACAACCGCCCGATCGAGGACATCCCGATCGAAAAGCGCGACACCCAGACGATCGCCGACGTGCAGATGGTGTTCCAGAACCCTTTCGACACGCTCAACCCGTCGATGACCGTCGGCCGGCAGATCGTGCGCGCGCTGGAAATCTTCAGGATCGGCAAGTCGGACTCGGTGCGCCGCGACCGGATGTTGCAACTTCTTGATCTCGTTAAACTTCCCCGCGAATTTGCCGACCGGATGCCGCGACAGCTCTCTGGCGGACAGAAACAGCGGGTCGGCATCGCCCGGGCCTTTGCCGGCGACGCCCGCATCGTCGTGGCCGACGAACCGGTCTCCGCCCTCGACGTCAGCGTGCAGGCTGCCGTGACCGACCTGCTCATGGAGATCCAGCGCGAGAAGAAGACCACCCTGCTCTTCATCTCCCACGACCTCTCCATCGTGCGCTATCTAGCCGACCGCGTCGTGGTCATGTATCTTGGCTACATCGTCGAAACGGGTACGACCGAGCAGATCTTCTCGCCCCCTTATCACCCCTACACCGAGGCGCTTCTCTCGGCCGTCCCGATCGCCGACACGCGCGTCAAGAAGAAGCGGATCGTGCTGGAAGGCGACGTTCCTTCGGCCATGAACCCGCCATCGGGCTGCCCCTTCCAGACCCGCTGCCGCTGGAAAAGCCAGGTTCCCGGCAACAAATGCGAGACCGAAATTCCTCCATACCGCGATCTCGGCGATGGTCACCGCTCGCTCTGCTGGCTGGATGACGAGAAACTGCAGCAGATGGAACCTGTTATCCAGATTGCTGCCGAATAGCGGAACGATCGCGCGCGCGGGTGGTTGGCTTCTCAACCAAACGAGAGGCCCCCATGTCGCAAAACGATCTTTCCTGGACCTTGCCGGTCATGCGCGCCGGTTACGCGGGGCGCGGCCTCGTCTATCTCGTGGTCGCGGGCTTCTCGCTCTACGCCGTGTGGCGCGGCGGCCAGGCGCAGGGTACGTCGTCGGCGCTGTCTCAGCTCGAAACCACCACCTGGGGCGGCATAATCCTCTTTCTGATCTTTCTCGGCATGTTCGCCTACGCGATCTGGCGCTTCATCAACTCCGCCTACGACCTGGAGGATTACGGCTCCGATGGAGAGGGCGCGATCGCCCGGGCCGGCATGATCACGACGGGACTGGTACACGGCGCCATCGGCGTCCTGGCCTTTACCCTCCTTTTCAGCGAACGCAGCGGCGGTGGTTCCAGCATAGCGGAGGCGGTCGGAACCGTCATGAGCTGGCCCGGCGGGCGCTGGATCGTCGGCATCGCCGGCCTGATCGTAATCGGGTCGGGCATCTACTACCTGCACAAGGGCTGGGCCGAGAAATACCGCAAGCATTTGCGTGCCAACGAGTTTACCGCGAACTGGAACTGGATGCTGAAAGCCGGCGTGATGGCGCAAGGTGTGATCGTGGGCGTCGTCGGCTTGATGTTCGTCTACGCGGCGTTGCGCGCCGATCCGCAGCAGGCGGGCGGTGTGGGCAAGGCATTCTCGTGGCTGTCGCAGCAGGTCTACGGCCAGGTACTGGTCACCGCGCTCTGCATCGGTCTGTTGGGCTTTTCGATCTTCTGTTTCGTCAACGCCGCGTACCGGATCATCCCGAAAGTGGCAGGCGACGACATCGAGACGCTCGCCGACCGGCTGAAAACGAAGGCGCGTCAGATGGGCTAGCTGCCCCAGATCCGGCGCACATAGCTCTGGGTCTCGCGATAAGGCGGCACCCCCTTGTGCCGGACGACCGCCTCGGGTCCGGCATTGTAGGCCGCAAGAGCCAGCCGCCAGCTCCGGAACCGCTCGTACTGACGCCGCAGATACCGCGCTCCGCCCTCCAGGTTCTGCGCCGGATCGTGGGGATTGACGGCCAGCCGCGCGGCCGTCGCCGGCATGAGCTGTGCCAGCCCGATCGCCCCCTTGTGGGATCGCGCACGCGGGTTCCATCCGCTTTCCTGCTGCACGAGCCGCAGGAAGAGCCCTTCCGGAACCGCATGCCGCCGCGCAGCACCCCGGGCGAGTTCGAGAAACTCGCCCCTGTAGCGGCCGTCATACGCCAGCGCCCCGGCCCCCGGCACCTCCGGCACCTTGGGCTGAAGCCGCACCGAATTGGAATATTGCACCGAAGCGCGCCGATCGAGGATGGATGTCTGGCTGGCGAAAAGATTGGCCCTGTTCTTTGACGAAAGGGCGCCGTCGGCCGCAGCAACGCCTGCGGACAGGACCAATGCAGCAGAGAGCGCGCAGAACCGAATCAAACCGTCCCCCCGGTCTTGTTTTCCCGAGGATAGCCGCGCGGCTCGCAACCGGTCCAGCCCTCGCGCCTTTTCATCCCGCGACGCATGTCCTACCAGAACGGCAACGATCTTTGACCGCAGGAGGCCCCGTATGGCGGGTTCAGTGAACAAGGTAATCCTCGTCGGCAATCTGGGACGTGATCCCGAAGTGCGGACCTTCCAGAATGGCGGCAAGGTGTGCAATCTGCGCATCGCGACGTCCGAGAACTGGAAAGATCGCAACACCGGAGAGCGGCGGGAAAAGACGGAATGGCACTCGGTCGCGATCTTCTCCGAGCCGCTGGCGCGGATCGCGGAGCAGTATCTGCGCAAGGGGTCGAAGGTCTACCTCGAAGGTCAGCTCGAAACGCGCAAGTGGCAGGACCAGTCCGGTCAGGACCGCTATTCGACCGAAGTCGTGCTGCGCCCCTACAAGGGTGAACTTACGCTCCTCGACGGGCGCGGCGAAGGCGGCGGCGGTGGGGGCGGCGGTTACGACGATCGGTCCAGCGGCGGCTACGGCGGCTCGTCAGGCGGATCCGGCGGAGCGAGTGGCGGCGGCGGCGGGCACGGCTACGACGATCTCGACGACGAGATCCCGTTCTAGCGTACTTCGCGTCTGGCGAGAGGCGGATGACTTGCTCTCCCGCCTGTCGTATCGTCACGAGGTCGAGCCGCCGGAATAAGGTTGCCGACGGATCAGGCAGGTAATCAAGGGAATCCCTCCATGACGGGCATCAGCCGACGCAGCTTGGTAACAGGATCGGTGGCGCTGGCGGCGCTCGCGGCCTGCAACAACGGGCTTGGAAGCCGGGGCGGGCAGTCGATCGACGCGCGCGTCGACCGTACGCTCACCTTTCTTTACGACACCTATCCGGGCACGCGGACACTGGGCCAGAATGCGGTGGGCATTCTGGTGATGCCGCTGGTCACCGAGGCAGGGTTCCTCACGGTCGGTGGGTCGTACGGACGCGGCGCCCTGCGCGTGGGCGGAGTCAGCGTCGACTATTATTCGGCCGCGCAGGCCACCCTCGGCCCGCAACTCGGGGCGCAGCAATTCGCACATGCGCTGTTCTTCATGACCGAGGACGCGTTCCGCGATTTCCGGACGTCTCCGGGCTGGGCCGCCGGCGCCGAAGTCGAATACGCAGTCAACGACCGGGGCGGGAACATCGCCGCCGAGACCACCACCAGCCTTTCGCCTGTCATCGCCGTGGTCTTCGGCCAGGCGGGGCTTCTGGCGGGCGCCACCATCGAGGGCACGAAGTACAGCCGCATCATCCCATGACAAGTGAGCGCCGCTCATTTGGATGTGAGCGGCGCTTTTATTCATGTCATTTCAATCTCTTGATCAAGGACGACGTATCCCAGCGGTTGCCGCCCATTGTCTGCACGTCCTTGTAGAACTGGTCCACCAGAGCCGTGACCGGGAGGGGCGCACCGATCTCGTCGGCCGTGCGCAGACAGATCCCGAGGTCCTTTCGCATCCAATCCACCGCAAATCCATGATCGAACTCGTCAGCGAGCATGGTTTCGTGCCGGTTCTGCATCTGCCACGAACCTGCGGCGCCCTGGCTGATCACCTCCACGACGGCCCGTCCATCGAGACCGGCCTTCTGGGCGAAGGCGAGCGCTTCGGACAGACCCTGGACCAGGCCCGCGATGCAGATCTGGTTGACCATCTTGGTCATCTGACCCGCCCCGCTCTCGCCCAGGCGCCGGCAGATCTTGGCGTACACGTTGATGACCGGCTCGGCCTGCGCGTAGTGCGCTTCGCTGCCGCCGCACATGATCGACAGCTGACCGTTCTCGGCCCCTGCCTGCCCCCCCGAAACCGGCGCATCCACGAACCCGATCCCGAGCGCGTTCGCCTCGGCCGCCATCTCGCGTGTCACGGCCGCCGAGACAGTGGTATGATCGACGAACACGCTCCCCGAGGCCATTCCGCTCAGGGCCCCCGTCTCGCCGAGGCAGATCTCGCGCAGATCATCGTCGTTCCCGACGCACGCCAGGACCAGCTCGGCCCCGTCGGCAGCCTCGGCAGGCGTCGCGGCCGCGCGCCCTCCATTTTCTTTGACCCAGGCCTCGGCCTTGGCACCCGTGCGATTGTAGACACTCACCTCGTGTCCGGCCGATGCGAGGTGCCCGGCCATCGGAAACCCCATCACGCCGAGCCCCAAGAATGCCACCTTTGCCATCACTGTCCCCTTCCATCGTTCCAGTCTATCACCGTAACTAACGGCCCGTGAAACTGGGTCAACGAAGGTTGCCATGGCTCTCGTCTTTCGCTGGCTGATCCGCCTGTTCGTCGGCCTTGCCGCGCTCACGCTCGCCGTTCTGGCGTTCGCCTACTGGTTTTCGGCCCGGTCGCTGCCGGATTACGACGCGAGCTTCCGGATGCCCGGGATCGAGGCACCGGTCGAGATCGTGCGCGACAATGCGAGCGTCCCGCACATCCTTGCCGGAACCGAAGCCGACGCCTTCTTCGCCCTGGGATTCGTCCATGCGCAGGACCGGCTCTGGCAGATGACGATGCTTCGTCGCACGGTCCAGGGGCGGCTGTCTGAACTCTTTGGCGAGCGCACACTGCAGATCGACACGCTGTTGAGGCGGCTCGACCTCTACACGGCCGCGCGGCAATCGGTCGAGGCGCTCGACCCGGATTCGCGCGCGATGCTCGATGCCTATGCGGCCGGCGTGAATGCCTGGATAAACGAGGTCAACAAGGGCGCCCGCGGACGTGGCGCGCCCGAGTTCTTCCTTTTCTCCAACGCTCTCGCGCCATGGCAACCCACCGATTCGGTGGCGATCATCAAGCTGATGGCCCTGCAGCTTTCCTCGCATCTGAGCAGCGAGGTCCTGCGCGCCCGCCTTTCGCTTGTCGTGGGCGAGGATCGTCTGCGCGACCTGATGCCCGACGACCCGGCCCGGGGCATCGCCGCCTTGCCCGAATTCTCCGCCCTGTTTCCGAACGCATCACGCTACGCCGCCGCGCAACCGTCCGTGTCCGATCCCTTGAACCCGGTACAACCGCGCGATCTTGCGGGCGCGTCCAACGCCTGGGCAGCAGGTCCGAGCCGGTCGGCGACCGGTAGCACATTGATGGCGAACGATCCGCATCTTGGCTTCTCGGCGCCGTCAATATGGTATCTCGCGCGGCTCGATCTTCCCACGGGCGGAGTGATCGGCGGCACGATCCCGGGCGTGCCCGTAGTCCTCGTGGGGCGCAACGCCAATCTCGGGTGGGGTTTGACGTCGTCCTACATGGACGACCTCGACGTCTACATCGAGCGTCTGAACCCCGAAAACCCCGAGGAGGCGCTTACACCAGATGGCTGGAAGCCGCTGCGGACCCGCACCTCGATCATAGAGGTGAAGGGCCAGCCTCCGGTGACGCTCAAGCTGCGCTGGTCGCAAAACGGTCCGATCCTGACAGGCCGCGACTTCGACCTCGGCGCGATCACGCCGCCCGGTCACGTGGCCTCCATCGCCTGGACGGCGCTGTCTCCGCACGACACCACCGTTCAGGCCGGTCTGCGGCTGATGAAGGCCCAAAACGTCGCCGAGGCGCTGGACGTGTCGCGCGACTTCATCGCCCCGTCGCAGAACCTCACACTGGTCGATCACAGCAGCATTGCGCTCAAGACCGTCGGCGCCATGCCGCGCCGCGCCGCCCGCCATCAGACACAAGGGCGGATGCCCTCGCAGGGCTGGCTTCCGGAGAACCGATGGCAAGGCGCCATGGCCTACGCGGCCAATCCGGAATTCGTGGATCCCGAGGGCGGTATTCTGGGCAACACGAACAACAAGATGGTCGATCGCCCCTTTCCACTCCACGTGAGCTTCGACTGGGGAGACACCCAGCGCATCCAGCGCTGGCGCCGGCTGATGCAGAACCGCGCGGTCCACACGCGGGAAAGCTTCATCGAGGCCCAGCTCGACACGGTTTCATTCACGGCTCGGTCGCTGCTTCCGCTGATCGGTGCGGACCTGTGGTACACCTCCGGGGCTGCTGCGGAGGGAACGGTCGAGAGGCGCCGCAAGCAGGCGCTCGATCTGCTCGCGGAATGGAACGGGGAGATGAGCGAGCATCGCCCCGAGCCGCTGATCTACGCGGCATGGCTCCGCGCATTGCAGGACCGCCTGATCCGTGACGAACTGGGCCCGCTGGCGGACGAGTTCTCCCATGTCGAGCCGGTATTCATCGAACGCGTATTCCGCGACGTGGACGGTGCAGGTGTCTGGTGCGACGTTGTCCAGTCATCGGCAAGCGAGACCTGCAGCGAGATTGCGCGCGCGGCACTCGACGAGGCCCTGCTCTGGATCGACGAGACATATGGCGGCACGCTCGACACGCTGCGGTGGGGGGATGCGCACGAAGCGACCCACGATCATCCGGTCCTCGGAGAGATCCCGATTCTCCGCTGGTTCGTGAACATCCGGCAGTCGACCTCCGGCGGCGACAACACGCTCCTGCGCGGGCGCACTTCCGGCGACCCGGAGGCCCCGTTCCTGAACGTCCATGGCGCAGGGTATCGCGGTGTCTATGATTTTGCAGACCCCAACTCGTCGGTCTTCATCATCTCGACCGGACAATCGGGCCACCCCTTGTCACGACACTACGACGATCTGGGCGAGCTTTGGCGGGTGGGTGAATACATCCCGATGTCGCTCGATCCGGATCTCGCCCGCGCCGGAGCAGTCGGAACGACACGTCTCATTCCAAGGGAATGACAGCCTGTTACAGGCAGGAGCTCCGTAACCGCATCAGGAAATGCCGCGCCATTCGCTGGCCTGGCGCTCGGTCCAGTTCACGAACATGCGGAACCCGTCCTCGGTCTTCTCTTCGGACGTCACGACCCCTTGCGCGTGCAACCAGGCCCGACGGCGACCCTCGCTGAACGGCAGGTCGACCGTGGCCTCGCTGCGTTCCTCGTCGAGTGCCACGGTGACCGTCCGCATCAGTCCCTCAAGCCCCTCGCCGGTCAGCGCGGAGAGGATCTCCACGCCATCCAGACGCTCCGCTTTCGCGGCCAGCGCTTCTCTGTCTTCAGGCGCGACAAGGTCGATCTTGTTCCAGACCTCGATCAGCGGCGTGGCCGCGGCGACGCCCAGATCTGCAAGAATCGCGGTGACGTCCTGCTTCTGCTCCTCGGTGTCGGGATGCGATATGTCACGCACATGCACGATGAGGTCGGCTGCGGTCACCTCTTCCAGGGTGGCACGAAACGCGGCGACCAGTTGGGTGGGCAGATCAGAGATGAACCCCACAGTGTCCGACAGGATCACCTGCTTTCCGGACGTCAGCCCGACGGCGCGCATCGTCGGATCGAGAGTGGCGAAGAGCATGTCCTTGGCCAGAACCTCGGCCCCGGTCAGCCGATTGAAAAGCGTCGATTTACCGGCATTGGTATAGCCGACGAGCGCGACGATCGGGTACGGCACCTTGGCGCGCGCAGCCCGGTGCAGCTCGCGGGTCCTGACCACCTTCGCCAGCTGCCGGCGCAGTCGGACGACCGCCTCGTCGATGGCGCGGCGGTCGGCCTCGATCTGGGTCTCGCCAGGGCCGCCGACGAAGCCCAGTCCTCCCCTTTGCCGCTCCAGGTGCGTCCAGGCGCGCACCAGGCGCGTCCGCTGATAGCTGAGCGCCGCCATCTCGACCTGCAGGCCGCCTTCCCGGGTTCGGGCGCGATCGGAGAAGATCTCGAGGATCAATCCGGTCCGGTCGAGGATCTTGACCTTCCACAGCCGTTCCAGATTGCGTTGCTGAACAGGTGTGACGGGCCCGTCGATGAGCACGAGTTCCACCTCATGCGCCTCGAGGCGTTCGGCCAGTTCGTCGGCCTTGCCCGACCCGAAGAGATAGCCGGGGCGCGGTTTCGCCAGCGTCACGATCTCCGCGCCCGCGACCTCCAGCCCCGGCAGCGCCCGCGCCAGCGACACGGCCTCCTCAAGCGCCTCGGGTGCGGACCGGCGGTCACGATCGGACTGAAGATCGGGGTGGAGGACCCAGGCGCGCGTCGGCCTGTCCTCGTGCTCCACGCTCAGTCTTCGCCCTCGTACAGGCTGATCGGCTGCGACGGCATGATCGTCGAGATCGCGTGCTTGTAGACAAGCTGCGACTGCCCGTCTCGTCGAAGAAGAACGCAGAAATTGTCGAACCAGGTAATGACGCCCTGCAATTTCACGCCGTTGATCAGGAAAATCGTCACCGGAACCTTCGTCTTCCGGACGTGATTTAGAAATGCGTCCTGCAGATTTTGTCGGTCGGAAGCCATGTGTCCCAAGCCTTTTCTTCTCGGTCTGTTCAGGGCCCGAAACGTGCCGAGCGTCAATAGGTTGAGACTAGGGCGAGCCGAGACGGGTTTCCAGCCCGGAAGAAAACCATCCGGCGTGTGCAGTGAGCAACAGTTCACCCTCGCCAGAAATCCGGATTGAGGAGGGCAATGAAGGCGAGCGTTTCGAGCCGGCCCAAGACCATCGCCGCCATCACGATGGCCCGGGCCGTGTCGTTGAGCGAAGCGTAGCTCACGGGAACCTCACCGGCCGTCCAGGCGAGCGGCCCCGTTGTGGACAGGGACGCGATGGTCAGGATGATACTCTGCTGGAAATCGAGGCCGGTGAGCGCCAGCGCCGCGAGAACAAGCGCAACCGAGAGGGCGAAGAGCATGAAGAAGATCCAGGCCACATAGGCGCCGCGTCGACGAATGCGTCTGGCGCGGACACCTGATCCGCCGACCGAGGACGGGTGGACGAGTCGCTCCATTTCCCGGATGCCGTGCTTGTAGAGGGCATAGACCCGCAGCAGTTTGACGCCTCCCGCCGTGGTCGCGACTCCGCCACCGACAAGGGCCAGCCCCATCAGGATAAGTCCCGGCGTGTCGAGGGCCGACCACAACCGGGCGCTCGACCACGACGCGCTCTCGAAGCCGGTTGTCGTCAGGAACGACATGACGGTGAATACCCCGCCCCAGAACGCGCGCAGGGCGTGCACGGCCTCGCCGGCCGCATCGGCATCGTAGGCACCTATGAAATGGCGCAGGAACAGCAGGAGCGGAACAGTGATCACAAGCAGGAGGCCCAGCTGCAGTTCGGGATCGTTGACGAGAGACTTCGTGCCGCGCACCCGCTCGTCCCACGTGAAGGTCTGTCGGGACAGGGCGAAAGATGAGGAATACGAGGATGAGGATCTCGCCGGCCAGACCAGACCCGGCCCCGACCATTCCGCCGACCGGAGAGATGCCGGATGTCGAAAGGGTGGACATCGCATGGCAGAACGCGACCAGCGGTGCGTCGCCGGCAAGAATGAGAGCGACCCACAGGATCAGCGTGAGGCCCGCGTAGATCGGAAAGAACTGTCCTGCGAAGCGGCGCAGGCGCTCGGACATGTCGGCGACCTTCGTGATCGGGCTTTCGCCCAGGGCACCGCGACCGACGGGTTCGGGCGAATCCACCTCGAACCCGCCGAGGCTCAGCGGGGCGAGCACCGAGATCGCCGTGAGCCATGTGAAGAAGCCGCCGAGCCATCCGACTTCGGCACGCCACAGGTGAACGCTGGGCGGCGCCGCGCCGGGACCGATGAGCAGGGTCGCACCGGTGGTCGTGAAGCTCGACAGCATCTCGAACCAGGCACCGTAGAACGAAAGGCCGGGCACGGCTTCGTGGACGGGAACGGCGAGCTGCAGGGGCAGGATCGTCAGCGCGCCGAGCAGCGTCAGAAGGTGCGCACGCGCCGGATGCTGGATCACGGTCTCGCCCAACGCGACCCCGATCAGCAGGCACAACGTGCCGAAAAGCAGCGCACTGTGCAGGAAGATGCGCGCGATCTCCCAGTCTTCGAGCACGGCGGCATGGAGAGCCGGCACCAGCATGGCCAGCGCGCCACACCCGATCAGGACGACGGCGAACGGCAACGACCGCAGACGCTTCGACATCAGAAGAAGTCGATCGAGACCTGGAACAGCCGCTCGACCTCGGGCACGTCCGCCGCGAGCGCGAAAAGGACGATCACGTCCCCTTCCTCGATCCGCGTGCCGCCGGTGGGCTTCACGACGCGCCCCTGTTTCGAGACTGCGCCGACCAGGACGCCTTCGGGAAAATCGATGTCACGTATCAGCTGCCCGGCAATCGGAGAGGTCGACAGGACCTGCGCCTCGATCACTTCGGCCTCGGCATCACCGATGGAATAGACGCCGCGGATCCGGCCGTGGCGGATGTGGCGCAGGATCGAACTGACCGTGGTCGAGCGCGGATTGATGTACGCGTCGATATTGAGCGGTTTCATCAACGGGATCAGGGACGGGTCGTTGATGAGACAGATCGCCATCGGGCATCCCGATGCCTTGGCCCGCACGGAAGCTAGCAGGTTCGTCTTGTCGTCGTCGGTGACCGCGAGGACCGCGTTCGCCCGCTCGATACCCGCCTCTCCGAGCAACTCGACGTCCAGCCCGTCTCCATGCAGGACGATGGTCCGCTCCAGCGTATCGGCGGCACGCTCGGCACAGGGCCGGTTGCGCTCGATGATCTTGGCGCGCACCCGGTCGACCCGGTTCTCGAGCGTGCGCGCGACGGCGAGCCCGACATTGCCGCCACCGATGATCACGACCCGTTCCTGGCGCACGATCTCCTTGCCGAAGATCTCCAGAGTCCTGTTCACATCCTCGGTATGGCTGACCACGTATATCTGGTCGTTCTCGAACAGCTGATCCCCCGGTTCCGGCGAAAAGAGCCGCTCGCCTCGCCGGATCCCGACGACGATCGTCCTCAACGTCGAGAACAGGTCGGTCAACTGACGCAACGGCGTGTCCAGAACCGGGCAGTCGGCCTCGAGAGTGATGCCCAGAAGCGTGACGCGTCCGTCGAGAAACTGCTCCGTGTCGAACGCCGATGGCGCGTTCAGCCGGCGCAGGGCGGCCTCGGCCACCTCGCGCTCCGGGCTGATCACCACGTCAATCGGCATGTGATCCCGGCGGTACAGGTCCGAATAGATCGCGGTGAGATAGCTCTGCGCCCGCAATCGCGCGATCTTGCGCGGCACCGCGAAAACGGAATGGGCCACCTGACAGGTGACCATGTTGACCTCGTCCGAATGGGTGGCCGCGATCACCATGTCGGCGTCCCGGGCCCCGGCCCTGTCCAGCACATCGGGATAGGACGCGAATCCGGCGATACCCTGGACGTCCAGCGTGTCCGTTGCGCGGTGAACGAGGTCAGGGTTGTTGTCGACAACCGTGACGTCATTGCGCTCGCTCGAGAGGTGGCGCGCGATCTGCCAGCCGACCTGCCCTGCGCCACAGATGATGACCTTCATGCGCCGCCTTCGCCATGGAAACGGAGTTCAGGGTTGTCAGACCCCGGGGAGGCCGTCAATCACGCATCTTCCTCGCTGCTGACATGGGCCACGCGGGCGCCGGCCCGGTTCGAGGTCACGACGTTCAGCGACTTCAGCTTGCGATGCAAAGCCGAGCGCTCCATGCCGACGAACGTTGCGGTGCGGCTGATATTGCCGCCAAATCGGTTGATCTGCGTCAGGAGGTATTCCCGCTCGAAGACCTCGCGCGCCTCGCGCAGCGGCAGGGTCGCGAGGCTGCCCGAGAGAACGATCCTCTCGTCGCCGCTTTCCGCCCGGACATCTGCCGAGGGGACTTCCGAGGCCGCGATCTCCTCGCGGTCCGATCCGAGGATCAGGATCCGTTCGATCACATTGCGGAGCTGCCGCACGTTCCCCGGCCAGACCATCGTCTGCAGCATCGTGACAGATTCGTCGCTCAGCTGCCGCAGTGGAAGCCCCTGCTCCTCGTTGAAGTACTGCAGGAAATACGCGGCGAGTTCAGGGATGTCCTCACGCCGTTCGGCAAGCGAGGGCACCGCGATCGGAACCACGTTGAGCCGATGGAACAGCTCGCTCCGGAACCGGCCCGCCTGCACTTCCGCGGCCAGATTGCGGTTGGTACTGGAAATGATGCGCAGATCGACGCGAACCGGCTCGGCTCCGCCCACCCGCAGGAAGGTCTGCTCGGTCAGAACCCGCAGGATCTTGCCCTGCGTGCCCTCGGGCATGTCCGCCACCTCGTCGAAGAAGAGGACACCGCCATCGGCGCGCTCCAGAAGGCCGGGTTCGATTCCGCGTTCAGGCGACTCCGCGTCCGAAGAGCACGTCCTCCATGCGCTCGGACGCAACCGAGGCGGAATTGACCGTGACAAAAGGCTTGCCGGCGCGCGGCGACTGGGAGTGGATGAACCGCGCCGCCACCTCCTTGCCGCATCCCGGCGGCCCGCTCAGCATGATCCGGCCGTTCGACTTCGCCAGCTTGTCGAGTTGCGAGCGAAGCGTCCGGAAGGCGGTGCTTGACCCGATCATTTCGACCTGAGCGCCGTCGCCGCGCCGCAGCGCCGTGTTCTCGCGCCGCAGATGCGAGGTTTCCATCGCCCTGCGAATGACGACCGTCAACTGATCGATGTTGAAGGGTTTCTCGATGAAGTCATAGGCGCCCTGCTTGATCGCGGCAACGGCGATCTCGATGTTGCCATGGCCGGAAATGATGACAACCGGGATCTCGGGCCGGCTGCGCTTGACGTGGCCCAGGATATCGATGCCGTCCATGCGGCTGTCCTTGAGCCAGATGTCGAGCACCATCAGGGCGGGCGGATCATTCTCCAGGATTTCGAGGGTGTCGTCGGCGTTTGCCGCCGTGCTGGTCGAAAACCCTTCATCCTGCAGGATGTCGGCAATCAGCTCTCGAATGTCGCGCTCGTCGTCGACGATCAGGATATCGCTCATGTCTGCTCCCTCATACGGCCAGCTTTTCGTGGGTCTCGCGCTCCACCAGTATTTCCGGCGGCAGCAGGATCTCGGCCAGGGCGCCCACTTGGCCCGAACCGTCCAGTGGCGCGGCATCGCTCAGGGTGAGCGTACCGCCATGCTCCTCGATGATCTTCTTGACGATCGGCAGGCCGAGGCCCGTTCCGGCGTCGCGTGTCGTCACATAGGGCTCGAATAGCCGCGCCCGGTCTTCCGGCAGGCCAATGCCGTTGTCCGCCACCCGGATCCGCACGCCGTTGTCGTCGAGCGACATCGTGACCTGCACCAGACCCTTGTGACCTTCGGGCGCGCCGCGCACCCGAAGTGCCTCGATTGCCTCGCCCGCATTCTTGATGAGGTTCGTCAGTGCCTGGCCGACCATCGTGGCGTCGATCTGGGCCATGACCCGGCCGCCGGGCAGATCTGCCCGCACCAGGACACCTTCGAGCGCTCCATCCTGCAAGGAGACGGCATCCGAAACCAGACGCGCAAGATCTTCCGGACGCCGGACAGGTTCCGGCATGCGCGCGAAGCGCGAAAACTCGTCGACGATCCGGCGCAGATCGCCGGTCTGGCGGATGATCACATCGGTCATCTGACCCAGCCGACCGGCCTCGTCACCCACGGCGGCGCTGAACTTGCGCTTGATGCGTTCGGCAGAAAGCTGGATCGGCGTCAGCGGATTCTTGATCTCGTGCGCGATCCGTCGGGCGACATCGCCCCAGGCCGCCATGCGCTGGGCGGCGACCAGATCGGTAACGTCGTCGAACGTCACCACGTAGCCTTCGAGCCGCCCCTGATCGCTCCGGCGGGTGGACACCCTCACGAGAAGGTTCTCGAGCCGGCCACCCCGGCTTACGCGGATCTCTTCCTGCACGGATTCAGCGCGGCCGATCCGAAGTTTCTCGAAGAGTGCCGCGAACTCTGGCACCGCGACCGCCAGGCTCGCCTTCTGCTCGCGGCCGTCCTCGAACTTCAAGAGCCGCTCGGCGGATCGATTGACGAAGGCCACACGTCCCTTCGCGTCGAGTCCGACCACTCCGGCAGTCACCGAAGACAGCACTGAATCGAACATGCGGCGGCGCTGCTCGATCTGCCGGTTCGTGGCAAGAAGGGTATCGCGCTGCCTCTTGAGCTGTCGGGTCATCTGGTTGAAGATCCGGCCCAGCATCGAGATTTCGTCGTCGCCAGCCTCCTCGAAGACCTGCACGTCGAGATTGCCCGCCCCGACCTGCTGCGCCGCGCCCGCCAGTCGCCCCACCGGCCGCGAAAGGCGCTCGGCGAACCAGAGCCCACCCCAGATCGCCGCAAGGATCAGGATCACGGCAAAGCCCACATAGAGGAGCCCGAACTCGAACAGGATGCGTCCGCGCTCATCCTCAAGCTGGTTGTAGAGCCGCACCGTTTCCTGCGTGTCGTCGAGAAGCGCGAGGATTTCACCGTCGACATCGCGGGTGACGTAGAGATACCGGTCGGCGAAACCTTCCAGTGAGACCAGCGCCCGGAATTCGTTTCGATCCCAATCCTCGATGACCACCGGCTCGCCCGCGGCTGTCGCGGCGATGTCCTCGCGTGAGGGTTGCTCGAAATCGAAAAGGTAGGAGCGTTCGCCGCGCGCCCGGATCTCGCCGGTTCCGTCGATGACGAACGCCTCGCGCAGCCCGCGCTGGATGCGGCTCTGCCCCTGGGTGAGGAGTTGCCGCACATCTCCGTCGGAGAGAAACGGCGTCGACTGGCGCGCCTTTTCGATGAACGTGGCCAGTGCGTTCGCGTCCTGCCGCAGATCCCGCCGCTCATCCTCCTCGTAGGCTTCGGCGGCGGCCAGCGACGCCCCGACCACCTCCCGAACCCGGTCGGAAAACCAGCCTTCGAGGCCGACGTTGATGGTGAGGCCAGCGAAGATCGCGACCGAGACCGTCGGGATCAGCGCGATCAGTGCGAACACGCCGGTAAGCCGCAGATGCAGGCGCGACCCGGCCGAATGCGCTCGGCGCGCCGCGATCATTCCGACGATACGCCCGAGAACCAGCGTCGCGACCACCAGGACGTAGACGAGATCCGCCAGCAAAACGAGCCGTAACGATAGAGTCGACGCACCCTGGTCGAGAGGTCCCAGGACGAGGAAAGTGGCCAGCACCAGGATCGGCCCCAGCACCACCAGCCCGAGCGTCGCGGCGTTCTGGACACGCCTTTGGCGCCGAAGCCGCGAAAGCCTCTGCCAGGTTGCCGATTGACGAGGCGCCTTCACGTGTTTCATCCGCCTTGACTGCCCGCGGTGACCTCAGGCTGACGCCCTTCTGCCACTCTTCTGTTGCGGTTTTACATCAATTTGCGGCGGCGTGTCACGTGGATATCGAGATCGGTGATCTTTTTTCTCAGCGTATTCCGATTGATGCCGAGCAGGTCGGCGCACTTGGCCTGGTTTCCGCCTGTCGCGTCCAGCGCGAGCTCGATCAGCGGCATTTCCACTTCCCTGAGAACGCGCTGATACAGACCCGGTGGCGGCAGAACGCCGCCGTGAAGATCGAAATAGCGACGAATATGCTTGGCGACCGAGGCAGAGAGCCTGTCGGTATGGCCGCCGCCCAACACCGGTTCAGCGGCCGGTTGATGCGCCATCACCTGCTGCAGCTCGGTTTGGCCGATCTCGGCGTCGCCGCCGGTCACCACGGCCCGGCGCACCACATTCTCGAGCTGCCTCACGTTGCCGGGCCAGCTATAGGCGCGGATCAGTTCCAGAGCATCCGTGCTGAATTTCCGCCGGACCCCGTCGTCGCGGGCGGCCCGGTTGAGGAAATGCTCGGCTAGGAGCGGTATGTCTTCGACCCGCTCGCGCAACGAGGGCACCGCAATCGTGACGCCGTTAAGGCGAAAGAACAGGTCTTCGCGGATTTCCCCCGCCTCCATCCTCGCGGCAAGGCTCGACTGGCTGGTCGAGATCACCCGCGGACCGTTGTCGGACAGCCCGTTCAGCATCCTGACGGCGCGCGCCTGCGCGTCGCGGCTCAGATCCCCGAGCTCATCCATGAGGATGGTTCCGTTCCGCGCCCGGGAGATGATCGCGGCCGGGCCGTCGAAGGATTCGAAGTCCGAGGCCGTTGCGATCACGAACGGCAGGTTCCGGCGATCGGAGAAATCGTGGATGGCCCGCGCGATGAGCGACTTGCCGGTTCCGGAATCGCCAAGCACAAGCACCGGCAGATCGGTGTTCATCACCTTCGCGACCAGGCGGTAGAGCTCCTGCATCACCGGCGTCCGGCCCACGAGCGGCAGATCGTCGACCGGCACCGGTCCGTCCGCTGCCTTGCGGGGCGGCGCTCGCCGTCGGCTGTCCAGGGCACGCGCCGCGCGTTTCAGCAGGTCCGGAAGATCGAACGGTTTCGGCAGATAATCATAGGCGTCGTTTTCGGTGGCCTGGATCGCCGTCATGATCGTGTTCTGCGCGGAAATGACGATCACCGGAAGGCCGGGACGCTTCTCCTCGATGAGGGGAAGGGCGTCGAGGCCGTTCCCATCGGGCATGACCACGTCCGAAATCACCAGATCGCCCTTCCCCTCGTCGATCCAGCGCATCAGCGTCACGAGCGACGCCGTGGCGTGGACCTTGCATCCCGCCCGCGTGAGCGCCTGTGTCAGGACGGTCCGGATCGTGCGGTCGTCATCGGCGACGAGGATGGTGCCATCCATCAGTCCAACTCCTCCGGCGTGGGTTCGGCCCGCGGCGCGACCGGCAGCGAGATCCGGAAAACGGTTCGCCCCGGCCGGGTCTCGACGTTGATCCAGGCGTCATGCTCGGCGACGATCTTCGAGACCAGCGCAAGGCCCAGACCGGTTCCGTTCTCGCGGCCCGACACGAAGGGCTCGAAGATGTCGGCCGCTATATCGGGGGGCAGACCCGGCCCGTCGTCGGCAATCTCGACCTGCAACGGAAGCGCCCTCGGCGCGCCGTTCTTTACATGAAGTCGCAGAGACGGGTCGTAAAATGTTGAAATTGTTATCTCGCCGCCCCCCGGATTTGCTTCGGCCGCATTCTTGAGAAGGTTCATGAAGACCTGCAGCATCTGATCCCCGTCAACCAGGGTGGCCGGAAGGGACGGATCATACCGCTCTGCCAGCTTCATATGGGCCGCGAACCCCACGGCGGCCGATTTCCGTGCCCTGTCAAGGAGGTCGTGGACGTTTACAGGGCGACGGTGAGGTGGACTGAGGTTGCCAAACTGCTCCACCTGTTCCAACAGCTTCGAAATGCGACGCGTTTCGGCGACGATCAGGTCGGTCATCTCGCGATCTTCGCCGGCAAGATTCATGCCCAGAAGTTGTGCTGCGCCCGCAATTCCGGCCAGCGGATTCTTGATCTCGTGCGCCAGCATCTCGGACATTCCGATGGCCGACCGTGCCGCAGATTTCGCATTGCGGGCCCGTCCCAGCCTGTGCGCGATCAGCCGCATCTCGATCGTGAGAAGGACGAGTTCGGCCTCTCCGACCAGGGGGGCGAGCTGGATGTTGCAGGGGATCGCGGCGCGGCCGCTCGCCTGCACGTCGACATTGTTGATGAAGAGCGGCGCACGGCCGCTGCGCACGCGATCCACGGACGAGACGACCGGTGGATCGACAACGAGGCGCCCGAAGGCTCGTTCGCCGACAAGCCCGCGCAAGGAAACGTTCAGGAATTGTTCGGCGGCCGGATTGGCAGCCGCGATCCGGTTGTGGGCATCGAGGAGGAGGGTTGGGCTCGGCAGCGAGGCCCACAGGCGATCCCCGAAATCCGTCACGCGGCGCGCACCTCTTCGCAGGCGAAGGCCGGGCCCAGCAAGGACAGGACGACCCGAGGCGACGTCGCTGTCAGAACCTCGCGCCGCAATTCTGGCCGCGTCCCGGCCGCGTCCATGTAGGCGCCCAGATGCTTGCGGATGACCCGCGCGCCCAGGTCGGGGCCGTAGAAGGTCAGCGTGTCCTCGTAGTGTCCGGCAACCACCTCGGCGAGAGCGGCGCCCTGCGGCACCACGGGGGCTGGCGCGCCGTAAAGTGCGGTGCCGACCAGCGCCGGCATCCACGGTCTTCCCTGCGCTCCGCGGCCGATCATCACGCCGTCCGCACCCGAAAGGGCGCGCGCCCGCCGGGCCGTCGCCGGCGACACGATGTCTCCGTTCGCGATCACGGGTATCGACACGGCCCGCTTCACGGCCGCGATGGCGCCCCAATCGGCGGCCCCCTTGTAGAACTGACAACGTGTGCGGCCGTGGATCGTGATCGCCACGACGCCCACGGTCTGGGCCCGCCGCGCAAGCTCCGGCGCGTTCAGCCGAGAGTTGTCCCATCCGAGCCTCGTCTTGAGTGACACCGGGATGCTGACGCTGTTCACAACGGCCTCGATCAGGCTCACGGCATGATCGAGATCCCGCATCAGGGCCGAGCCGGAATAGCCGTTCACGACCTTCCTGGCCGGGCATCCCATGTTGATGTCGATGAACCGCGCCCCGTTGGCCTCGACCATCCTCGCCGCTTCGGACATCCAGTGGGCCTCGCGACCGGCCAGTTGCACGGCGGTGTCGGGCGTCCCGAGCCCAAGCGCGGCGCGTTCGCGCACGCCCGGCTTGGCCTGGACCATCTCCTGGCTCGCGACCATTTCGCTCACGGTCAAGCCCACCCCGAACCGAGCCACGACGCGCCGGAACGGGAGATCGGTGATCCCGGCCATCGGAGCCAGCCAGACCGGCATGCGACCGACCGGAAAAGAGTGATTTCTAGTCAATCGCCCAATCCTTGTGCATCAGCCGTTCCTATCTTCGGCGGAGGCCTCTGACCAGTCCGCAATCCCGCGAATGCCGCATCGATTATCGGACCGCCCGGTTTTCAGGCGCGATGCATGAGCAATCAGCGTGCATTGTCCTGCCGGACTTCAACACATAGAAACGGCGTGAGGGAGTTTTGGATGACGACAGCCGCCGTGATTGTGGCCGCTGGCCGTGGCGTGCGCGCGGGCGGAGGCATACCGAAACAATGGCGAGATCTCCGGGGGAGAACGGTGCTCGCATGGACCTTGCGGGCCTTCCGCACCTCTCCGGCGGTCGCTCGCGTGGTGCTGGTGCTGCATCCCGACGACATGGGAACGGCTGCCGGCTACGCCGCTCATGAGGATGTCGAGGTCGTCGCCGGGGGCACCACGCGCTCCGCGTCGGTTCGCGCAGGTCTCGAATCGCTGGCGGATCGCGGGATCGACCGCGTGCTCATCCATGATGTCGCGCGCCCCCTCGTGAGCCAGACGCTGATCGCGCGCGTGGCCGCGGCGCTCGACCGGTCCTGCGGGGCGACTCCCGCTCTGCCTGTCACCGACGCCCTGTGGCGGGTCGAGGACGGAGGCGCGACCGCGCCGGTCGACCGCACAGGGCTCTGGCGGGTCCAGACACCGCAAGGCTTTCGCTTCGACGCGATCCTTGCCGCACATCGCCGACACGCAGGCGGCGCGCTCGACGACGTGGCGGTGGCGCGCGAGGCCGGTCTGGACGTGGAGGTCGTTCCGGGCGAGGAAAGCAATATAAAGATTACCTTGCCCGAGGATTTCACCCGGGCGGAGAGGCTGCTCGAGGCGCAAATGGACGTTCGCTGCGGAAACGGTTTCGATGTGCACCGCTTCGGTCCGGGCGACAGTGTGGTCCTGTGCGGCGTCCACATTCCTCATGATCATGCGCTCGTTGGCCATTCCGACGCCGATGTGGGCCTTCACGCGATCACGGACGCGATCTACGGTGCGCTCGGCGAAGGCGACATCGGCCGGCACTTTCCGCCCTCCGACGAGGGATGGGCCGGCGCGGACAGCCGGATCTTTCTCGAACATGCCGTCAGCCGCGCGGCGCGCCGCGGCTTCCGGTTGACGAACATCGATTGCACGCTCATCTGCGAGCAGCCCAAGATCGGTCCGCACGCCTCCGCAATGATCGAATGTCTTGCCGACACCGTGGAGATCTCGCCGGACCGGATCTCGGTCAAGGCCACCACATCGGAAAGGCTCGGCTTTACCGGGCGCCGCGAAGGAATCGCCGCCCTGGCCACCGTAACCCTGGTCTCGCTGTGAACCGCGCGATCGCGACGCTTTTCGGAATCGGCTACCTCAAGCCCGCGCCCGGCACCTGGGGGTCTGCGGCGGCCGTGGCGCTGGCCTGGCTCGTGCACGGGCTCGGCGGTTTCCCCCTGCTCTGTCTCTTGACGATCGCAATCTTCTTCGCGGGCTGGCGGGCCGCCGCCTCCATGACGCGCGGACTGGCCGACCACGACCCGGGCGAGATCGTCATCGACGAGCTTGTCGGACAGTGGATCGCGCTCTGGCCACTCTCGGCAGGCCTCTGGTTCGCCGGCGCCGAGCCGTGGGTCTTTCCCTGGCCGGGCTGGATCGGCGCGTTTCTCCTGTTCCGGCTCTTCGACGTCCGCAAGCCGTGGCTCGTCGGCTGGGCTGATCGCAGGGGCGACGCCATCGGCCTGATGCTCGACGACGTCCTGGCGGGCCTGATGGCGGCAGTCGTCGTCGCGGTCGCGGCAGGGGTCGCGCACGGCCTCCTGCTGTGAGCGCCCGGGACGTCGTGGAGCGCGCGACGGCGGCAGGGCTTCGCATCGCGACCGCCGAAAGCTGCACCGGGGGCATGTTGGCCGCCGCGCTGACCGATGTGGCCGGTGCTTCCGCTGTCTTCGAATGGGGGTTCGTGACCTACTCCAACGCAGCCAAGACGGGCATGCTGAACGTCCAGGCCGAGTTGATCGACAGGCACGGCGCCGTCTCGCAGGAAGTGGTGCGCGCCATGGCGGCGGGAGCCGCTGCGCGCTCCGGCGCGGACCTTGCCATTGCCATCAGCGGGATCGCCGGGCCCGGCGGCACCGCCACGAAACCCGAAGGACGCGTCTGCTTTGCGCTGTCAGGTCCAACAGGCATGACCTGCGAAACCATCGAGTTCGGCGCGCTTGGACGAGCGGCGGTGCGCTTGCGCGCGACCTCCTACGCGCTCGACCTGCTTCTGGACGCACTTCCCGGCGCGCCGTAGAGCGCGGCGGCGCGACGCTCGAACGCGCGCACGATCCGTTGCATCGCATCGTTGAAGACGACTCCGATGACCCCCTGCAGGATCCGGTTCCGGAACTCGAAATCCACGAAAAACGAGACTTCGCACCCGCCCGCCGGCAACTCCCGGAAGCGCCACGTGCTCTCCATGTACCGGAACGGGCCGTCGATATAGGCGGTGTCGATCTTCTTCTCACCGGGCCAGAGCGTCACGCGGCTGCCGAACCGCTCCCGGAAGACGCGGAAGGAAATGACGAGATCCGCCTCCAGAACCTCGTGATCGTCCCTGTCTTCGCGGCTCCGGATTCGCGCCGCCGCGCACCAGGGCAGGAACTCGGGGTATGCGCCCACATCGGCCACCAGATCGTACATCTGATCAGCGGTATAGGGCAGTTCGCGGATCTCGGAATGTGTCGCCATGCCCTTGACCTAGCCCGCCACCCGGAGCGTCGCAAGCCTACCGCCTTGCCGCCCGGACGCGCCTCGGCTACTGCGCCGCCGACGGATCCTGGGGGACGGGCGATGCGAACCGACTACGTGATCGACGAGATGATCTCGGCCAAGACCATCGCCGCACGGGTCGAAGAGCTGGCGCGCGAGATACAGGCGCATTTCGTAGGAACGGAGAAACTGGTCGTCGTGGGGCTTCTGCGGGGCTCCTTCGTCTTCATCGCCGACCTGGTGCGGGAGCTCGACCTCAACGTGGAGGTCGATTTCCTCGAGGCCTCCTCCTACGGCGACGCGATGGAAAGCAGCCGCGAGGTGCGGATACTCAAGGACCTGCGGGGAGAAATCGCCGGCCGCGACGTGTTGGTCGTCGAGGATATCGTGGATACCGGCTTTACCCTCCTGCACGTCGTCAACCTGTTGAAATCGCGCGGAGCCCCGGCGGCTCGAGACGATTGCGCTCCTCGACAAGCCGAGCCGGCGCGAAGTCGACATCCGCGCAACCTGGACAGGGTTCGAGATTCCCGACGAATTCGTCGTGGGATATGGGATCGATTACGCCCAACGCAATCGCAACCTGCCGTTCATCGGCAAGGTGCGGTTTCGCACATGAGCCCTGCGCCGAACTGACAGTCTTGCCATATTGCACGCCCGTCCTGCATGGTACCCTCCAGTGGACTTGAGAACGGGAGACAGTAAATGAAGAAGATCATGATCTTGGCCGCAACGGCGGGCCTCGTCGCGTCCGGCGCGTACAGCCAGGGCGAAATGACGGCCGCGGAGAGGGCCCATCAGATCCGCCTGGCCCATATGTCGCTCTTCGCGCACAACATCGGCCCGCTGGCCGCGATGGCCAAGGGCGAGATGGAGTATGACGCCGACGTGGCGGCGCGCAACGCCGACAACATCGCCAAGCTCGCCAGCGTCGACACGACGAGCTATTGGGTCGAAGGGTCCGACAGCGAAAGTCTGGCCGACAGTCGCGCACTTCCCGCGATCTGGGAGAGCCCGGACGATTTCTATCCCCACTTCGATACCTTGCAGGAGGCCGCCACCGCAGCAGCGCAGGCTGCGCCCGAGGGACAGCAGGCCTTCGCCGCGGCTGTTGGCGATCTGGGCAAGGCCTGCGGCGGGTGTCATGAGGATTATCGCAAGCCGAAGGACTGAAATTGCGCAGAACTCTTCTCGGTGCCGCAGCGGTCGCGGTGGTTGCGGGGGTCGTGCTCTATTGGGGGCTGACCCGCGCGACGCCGCTGGCGGCGGAGGAACTGGCGGGGCTGGAGCCGGACCTGGCGCGGGGCGAGGTCGTGTTCCACGCGGCAGGATGCGCGTCGTGCCATGTGGCGCCGGATGCCGAAGAGGTGGAGTCCCCTGTGCTGTCAGGGGGTCAGCGCTTCTCGTCGCCATTCGGGACGTTCGTGGCGCCGAATATCTCGCCGCATCCGCAAGCGGGGATCGGAGCATGGTCGACACTTGATGTCGTGAATGCGCTCAAGCGTGGTATCTCCCCGGATAGACAGCATTATTTCCCGGTGCTGCCGTATGCGGCATATCAGAGGGCCACGCTGTCCGACCTGGTTTCGCTGGCGGGATACCTCAGGACCTTGCCGGAATCGGACCGGGCTGATGAGGCCCATGAGGTGACGTTTCCGTTTTCGATCCGCCGCAACGTCGGATTGTGGAAGCTTCTTTTCCTCAACGACGACTGGGTGTTGGAGGTCGACCCTCAGTCGCCGGAGGCGCACGGGCGCTACCTGGTCGAGGCGCTGGGGCATTGCGCGGAATGTCATACGCCGCGCAACCTGCTGGGAGCGTTGGAGATTTCGAGGTGGATGTCGGGGGCGCCCAATCCGTCCGGCAAGGGACGGATACCGGATATCACGCCGGCGGGGCTCAAATGGTCGGCCTCGGACATCGCCGGCTTCCTTGCCACTGGTTTTACACCGGAATTCGACACCGCGGGCGGCGACATGGCGAAGGTCGTGCGCAACACGGCGCAGCTTTCGGACGCGGACCGGCAGGCGATCGCGGCCTATGTGAAGGCGCTTCCGGCGGTGGAGTAGCGCGCGCCGGCGCAGGAACTTCTTTCAACTTCCTGCAAGATATTACCCCCCCACTTTAAACTTCTGAAAAGAAATGGGGGGAAATATCAATGCCACGGATCAGCCTCTCGCGCCTGCGCCCGGAGCTCACCAGGTGGGTCGAGTACGTGCGGCGCAGCTCGGACGAGTACGTCATCCTGACCGCGCACAACCGGGAGGTGGCGGCGCTGGTCTCCATGGAGGCGCTGAAGCTCGTCTGGAACGCGCAGGACGAGCGGCGCAGCGGCCCCATCGACCCGAGCACCGGCCGCCCGTTCGGTCGCGAATGGGTGTCGAGCAATTTCCAGGGCCATTACGAACGCCACCGCGATCCCGACGCCCATCTCCGCCCCAGCCGCGAGGACGCGCCGTGGCTGGGAAGGCCGTTCGACTGGCCGCCGGCAGCGGCACCGAAACAAAGGGAGCCGGAGGCGAGTGAAGAGCGCACGCCGTCACCGGAAGCGCGCGCGCCGTCGAAGCGATGGTGGCAAGTCTGGCGTCGATGAGCGCGGAGCGCCATGGCCGGGGCGCGATTTCCGGTTCCAGGAAGAATCCGAAAGCAATCCCGCTGTCACCCGGCCGCAACAACGAGGCCTGGCCCATGCAGCCTCCGGCGCGCCCGCGGTTCGGCACGCGGGAAACAAGCCTCTGACCAGGCTTTCATCTCAGGGTTCGCCATGAGTGGTCATGAAGTCAACGGCTCCGCGACACTTTGCCCCAATAGGATGAAAAAGTGCAACTGCCGCAACTCTGGCAGGTAAACTCGGCAGGGATCGCGCTAGATGAGCAGATCTTGTGAGGCAACTTGCCGCCAGGGTCGACCATTGGCGACCGATTGGAATGACGGCAGGAGCCCGCGCGGAACAGATGGGAGCACATCAATGATCACTCTTAACAACCGTACGCTCGCCGCCTTGCTGGCGGGTTGTACCGCGGCGGCCTTCACGCCGACGCTCGCCGCCGCCCAGGGCGTGTTCACGGGCACGGGCGCTGCGGAGGACCGGTTCGAGGACCTTCAGGACGACGCGCAGGAAGACATCGAGCGCGACGCGCGCCGGTTCGGCAATTCCGGCCGCGAGCTGGGCTACAGCGCCTCGCTGGCGCTGCGGGCGAGCACGACGAGCGGCAACACCGACAACACCGATGTCGGGATCGCCGGGGTGGCCGCGTACTATGACGGCACCAACGGCTACGAATTGCGGTTCGCCTACGACTATGCCGAGGATGAAGACGAGAAGAACGAGGAGAGCTTCCTCTACGAACTCCAGTACACCCGCGACTTAACCCCGCGCCTCTACGGCTTCGCCGAGTTGCAGGGAACGCTGGACAAGTTCTCCAACTACGACAGCGACACCTTCGTCGGGTTCGGTGTCGGCTACTACGTTCTTTCCGAACCGAACCGGACCTGGAACGTTCAGGCCGGCGTCGGCTACCGGGTCGCCGAGCTGGACAATCTCAACCAGATCGACGATTTCGAAGAGCCTGCGGTGAGCCTGGAATCGGATTACTTCCAGCGCATCTCGGACACGACGTACTTCACCAACGAGACCGACATCATCACGTCGGACAGCGACACGGCGGTACTCAACGATCTCGGCGTGACCGTGGCGATGAGCGACCGGCTGGCGCTGCGCACGAGCCTCCTGACGGAGTATCACAGCGACCCGTTCGAGGGCGCCGAGAACACCGACAACCGGCTTGGCGTCTCGCTCGTCATGGACTTCTGAGCGGACAGGTCCTTCCGGGCCGCCGCACCCCCGGCCCGGCAATGACCGGTCAAGCCCCGCGTCAGGTCTTCGAACCTGGCGCGGGGTTTTTTCGTGTGTTCCCCGGAGCTGTGAGAGCGCCCTGCCCGCCGGACGGGTCGTTTCAGCGGGCGCCGAGCGCCTTGTCCCGCGCAGCACGGAGCTGCGCGAAGTCGTCGCCGGCGTGGTAGCTGGAGCGCGTGAGCGGGGTCGCGGAGACCATCAGGAAGCCCTTGCCGTAGGCGGCGCGCTCGTAGGCGGCGAACTCGGAGGGTTCGACGAAGCGGGCGACGGCGTGGTGGCGGGGCGTGGGTTGCAGGTACTGGCCGACGGTGAGGAAATCGACGTCGGCGGCGCGCATGTCGTCCATCACCTGGAGGACGGATTGGCGGTCTTCGCCGAGGCCGACCATGATGCCGGACTTGGTGAACAGCGACGGGTCGAGTTCCTTGACGCGCTGGAGAAGGCGCAGGGAGTGGAAGTAGCGCGCGCCGGGACGGACCTCCGGGTAGAGGCCGGGGACGGTCTCGAGGTTGTGGTTGAAGACGTCGGGCTTCGCGGCGACGACGGTCTCCAACACCTCGGGGGCGCAGCGCAGGAAGTCTGGCGTCAGGATCTCGATCGTGGTGCCGGGGGCCTGGCGGCGGATGGCGCGGATGGTCTGGGCGAAGTGCTCGGCGCCGCCATCGGCGAGGTCGTCGCGGTCGACGGAGGTGATCACGACGTGATTGAGGCCGAGCTTCTTCACGGCATCGGCCACCCTGCCCGGCTCGAACACGTCGAGGGTGTCGGGCCGGCCGGTGGCGACGTTGCAGAAGGTGCAGCCGCGGGTGCAGATCTCGCCCATGATCATCATGGTGGCGTGGCCCTGGCTCCAGCATTCGCCGACATTGGGGCAGCCCGCCTCCTCGCAGACGGTGGTGAGGCGATGCTCGCGGATCGTGTCGCGGGTCTCCCGGTAGCCCTGGCTCGTCGGCGCCTTGACGCGGATCCAGTCGGGCTTGCGCAGGCGTTCGGTCTCGGGGCGGCGCGCCTTCTCGGGGTGGCGCTGGCCGGGGATGGTGATGTCACGGGGCATTGGCGCTCCTCTCTCCGGAGGTATCTAGCGCGGCAAGGGTGAGGCGTTCAATGGGCGCAACCGACGCGGCCCTACGCTTTGACACGAGCGGCAGGATTGTTAGAACGGTTCCAAACCGAGCCAGCCCCCCCTGCAGAAGAACGGAGAGCAAGATGGACGCGAAGAGCGACGAGAATCCGGGCGGATGCCCCGTGCGGCCCCGCAAGGCACATTCGAACCGGGATTGGTGGCCGAACCAGCTCAACATCAAGATCCTGCACCAGAACGCGCCGATGTCGAACCCGCTGGGCGAGGATTTCGATTATCCCGAGGCGTTCAAGGGCCTGAACCTGGAGGCGCTGAAGCAGGACCTGTTCGCGCTGATGACCGACAGCCAGGCCTGGTGGCCGGCGGATTACGGGCATTACGGGCCGCTGTTCATCCGCATGGCCTGGCACAGCGCGGGCACCTACCGGACGGGCGACGGCCGCGGCGGCGCGGGCGCGGGCCAGCAGCGGTTCGCGCCGCTGAACTCGTGGCCCGACAACGTGAACCTGGACAAGGCGCGGCGGCTGCTCTGGCCGATCAAGCAGAAGTACGGCAACGCGATCAGCTGGGCCGACCTGATGATCCTGGCCGGCAACTGCGCGATCGAGTCGATGGGGCTGAAGCCGTTCGGCTTTGCCGGCGGGCGCGCCGACGTGTGGGAGCCCGAGGAGGACGTCTACTGGGGCGCCGAGACGGAGTGGCTCGCGACCTCGGACAAGGAGAACAGCCGCTACGCCGAGGGCCGTGCGCTGGAAGATCCGCTGGCCGCAGTGCAGATGGGCCTGATCTACGTGAACCCCGAGGGGCCTGACGGCGAGCCCGACCCGCTGGCCTCGGCCCGCGACATCCGCGAGACCTTCGCGCGGATGGCGATGAACGACGAGGAGACGGTGGCGCTGACCGCGGGCGGGCACACCTTCGGCAAGTGCCACGGCGCGGGCGATCCGGCGCTGGTGGGCGCGGAGCCTGAAATCAGCGGGTCTCGCCGAGCAGGGCCTCGGCTGGGTCAGCACCCACGAGACGGGGATCGGCGATCACCAGATCGGCAGCGGCCTCGAAGGCCCGTGGACGCCGAACCCGACCACGTGGGACATGGGCTATTTCCACATGCTCTTCGACTACGAGTGGGAGCTGACCAAGAGCCCCGCGGGCGCCAAGCAATGGGCGCCGAAGGACATAAGCGACGAGGACAAGGCCCCGGCGGCGGGAGACGCGTCGCGGCGCGTGCCGACGATGATGTCGACCGCCGACATGGCGATGCGGATGGACCCGGATTACGAGAAGATCTCGCGCCGGTTCCGCGACAATCCCGAGGAGTTCGCAGAAGCCTTCCGCCGCGCCTGGTTCAAGCTGACGCACCGCGACATGGGGCCGAAGATCCGCTACGTCGGCCCCGACGTGCCGCAGGAGGACCTGATCTGGCAGGACCCGATCCCGCCGGTCGACCACCAGCTGATCGACGCGGGCGAAATCCGCGACCTGAAGGCGAAGCTGCTCGAACTCGGGTCTGAGCGTGCAGGAGCTGGTCGAGACGGCCTGGGCTTCGGCGGCGACATTCCGAGGCTCGGACAAGCGCGGCGGCGCCAACGGGGCGCGCATCCGCCTGGCGCCGCAAAAGGACTGGGAGGTCAACAAGCCTGACCAGTTGCGCCGCGTGCTCGAGAAGCTCGAAGAGATCCGCTCCGCGTTCAACGACGCGCAGACAGGCGGCAAGAAGGTGTCGCTCGCCGACCTGATCGTGCTGGGCGGTTCCGCCGGTGTCGAGGAGGCGGCGCGCAAGGGCGGTCACGAGATCGAGGTGCCCTTCATGCCGGGACGGACCGACGCGAGCGCGGAGCAGACCGATGCGGAGTCGTTCGAGGTGCTGGAGCCGGTGACGGACGCGTTCCGCAACTACCAGAAGCAGCGCTACAGCATCACCCCTGAGCAGCTGATGGTCGACAAGGCGCATCAGCTCTGCCTCGCGGCGCCGGAACTGGCGGTGTTGCTTGGCGGAATGCGCGTGATCGGCACCAATGCCGACGGGTCCAGCCATGGCGTCCTGACCGATCGGCCGGGCGCGCTGAGCAACGACTTCTACGTCAACCTGCTCGACATGGGCACGATCTGGAAGCCGACCTCGCAGGCCGAGGAGGAGTTCGAGGGGCGCGATCGCGTCACCGGCGACCTGCGCTGGACCGGAACGCGCGTCGACCTGATCTTCGGCTCGCATTCGCAATTGCGCGCGATCGCCGAGGTCTATGGGCAGCAGGACGCGAAAGAGACGTTCGTGAAGGACTTCGTGACGGCCTGGACCAAGGTGATGGAAAACGACCGGTTCGACCTTCATGGCCAGCGGCTGAACGCCGCCTGACCTGCCGGGTCGTTCGTCAGACAGCAAAAGGGCGCCCTCGGGCGCCCTTTTTCGTGCAGGAGGGTTTCAGGTCAGCCGATCATGGGCGACCATCCGTCCCGGGTGGTGTCATAGTATTGCTTCAGACGCGCGAGGGCGATCCGGAGCACGATCTTGCCCGAGCGCGCTGACCAACCCATGCGCTGTTCCGTGGCCTCGAGCCCTTCGAGGAAGCAGCAGCACCGAAGCGCAACGTCTCCCAGTCCGGGACCCAGATCGGCAAGCGCCGCCGCAACCCGGTCGCGGGCATCCTGCGGTCCGCCCTGGTTGTCGCTGCCGGGACGGAAGCTGCCCCGATCGCCGCTGAGGAAACGTTCCCAGTTCTGGGCCACGCGCGGTCCGAGCTGGGCGAGTTCGAAATCCTCCCGAAGGCGCTCGCCGGCGGCGACCATCTCGGCGGTCAGGAACGGCTGGCCGTCCTTGTCGCGACGCCGGGCCAGAGCGGCCAGCGGGCTTTCCGCGAGATTATAGCGAGGCTTGTTGCTGCGGACGCGTTCCTTGTCGGCATATTCCCGGTGCTGTTCGCCCGCGGCCTCGCCGGCCGGCACGCCGTCGTCCTCGGCAAGCAGCCGTTTGAGCGCGCTGCGGCCCACGGGCGTGATGTGATAACGGGTCACACGGCCTTGCGACTGACAACCGATCCACTCTTTCAGCGCCATCGCCTCGGCGATCTCCCGGTCGACCACCGCGGTTCGAACGGTGCGGCCGTCGACGCTCTCGCGGACCACCACGGCCTTTTCCATTTCCTGGGCGATCGCGAGGCAGGCGCCCGGTTCTATCAGCCGCCGCAGGACACGTCGCGCCTCGCGATGGACGGTCTCTTCGCTGGGCATGGCCGGAGGTTGAAAGGCAGCGGTCATGTTCGGGGCATCCTTGGTGATGTCGTCGGACTCGATCGCGATGCAGTTCGTGCCGAGACGCTTGAGTGCCTCGTCCACGAGAGGATCGTCCCGGCGGGTCTCGAACCGGCGCACCTGGCGGAGGATAGTCGACGCATGAACACCCGCAGTGCGGGCGAGCTCGCGAATCGACAGGCCTTCCTCGGTGTGCGCCAGGTAATGACGTGCCGCGGGCGGTACCCAGGGCGGAAGGGACACCATCTCGTCTTCGGCGAGCAGAGCCTTCATCACATCTTTCTCCCTCATCCTATCGCGCCTCAGCAGCTGCCGATATGCAATCCAGAGTTGTATTCGGGACGCTGGAAGCCGGCACCTTACATCGCGAGACTAGAGTGTTTCCTGAATGTGAACATTGCTGGAAACCACCGAACGCAAAAAACCGGACGGACGCAACACCCGTTTAGGTTGCGAAATGCTGGGCTCATCAAAAACAACGATGAACCTGGAGGATAAATGAAAGACCTGATGGGAGCCCTGACGTCGCTGCGCCGTCCCCGCCTGCTGATCCGTGCCGCGCGGTTCGGCCTGCGGGACTACAATCGTGACCGGGACCTGCGGCGGCTTGTACGCAGCGAGGAAACAATGGCTCCGAGCGCTGCAGTGTCCACACTCCTGGTCGAGGAAGCGCGGCTGGAAGATACAAGGCGTCGCGGCGATGCTGCCTACAGCCCCGCCAAACACGTCGAGATCCTGGTGGCGCTGATTGCCGAGGCGCGCCTGTTGCCGCGCCTCGTTCCCACCATATGATCAGTGTCAGCTTTCTGAGAACTCGGCCTTTTTCCGCTCCACGAACGCGGTGAGCCCGTCGTGGACGCCCGGGTCGAGCGGCGGCGCCTCATAGGCGCCGAGCAAGCGCTCGACCCGGGCGGCCGCGAGCTCGTCGGTGGCGGGCGATCCGGCCTCGGACCAGGTCTCGTATGGCCGGTAATCGAAGACCTCGGAGCGCCAGAACGCGGATTTGTAGTTCGCCTGTGTATGGGCACAGCCGAGAAAGTGCCCGCCGGGGCCGACTTCGTGAAACGCATCGAGGGCCAGATCCGTCGCTTCCGCCCGCACACCGCCGGCCAGCCTGTGCAATGCGCCAAGTTGGTCCGCGTCGACGACGAATTTCTCGAGTGATGCCACAAGGCCACCCTCGAGCCATCCGCAGGAATGCAGCATGAAGTTCACACCGCTCAGAAGTGCGGTGTTCAGCGAGTTCGCTGATTCGTACGCAGCCTGCGCATCGAGCCGCTTGGACCCGGTGAACGCGCCGCCCGAGCGATAGGGAAGGTTCAGGCGCCGTGCCAGCTGTCCGGCGCCATATGTGATCAGTGACGCTTCGGGGGTTCCGAATGTGGGGGCGCCGCTGCTCATGTCGATCGAGGTGACGAAGGCGCCGAAGATCACGGGAGCACCGGGCCTCACCAATTGCGCATAAGCGACGCCGGTCATGACCTCGGCCATCACCTGCGTCAGGGTGCCGGCCACGCTCGCAGGCGCCATCGCACCGCCCACGATGAACGGCGAGACAATGCAGGCCTGGCCGGCCTCCGCATAGGTTTCGAGCGCGCCCATCATCGTGGCGTCGAATGTGAGCGGCGAGTTGATATTGATGAGCGAGGTCAGGACCGGCCCCTCCTCCATCCTCTCGCCGAACAGGATCCGGCACATGGCCACCGAATCCGCGGCGCGCGAAGGTTCGGTGACCGATCCCATGAACGGTTTGTCGGTCAGCGTCATGTGCGCCAGCAACATGTCCAGGTGCCGGGCGTTGACCGGAAGGTCCGTCGGCTCGCAGACCGTTCCGCCCGAATGGTGCAACCAGCGGCACATGTGCCCGAGTCGGACAAACCGGCGGAAATCTTCCATCGTCGCATAGCGGCGTCCGGCATCGCGGTCATGCACGAAGGGCGGACCGTAGACCGGCGCGAGGACGAGGTTGCGCCCGCCGATCTCGACGTTCCGCTCGGGGTTGCGGGCCTGCTGGATGAAGGTCGCCGGCGCGGTCTTGCAAAGACTGCGCACCAACCCCCGTGGAAAGCGGACGCGCTCCCCGTCGACATCGGCACCCGCCTCTCGCCAGCGCACCAGCGCGGCCGGATTCTCGACGAAATTGACGCCGATATCGGAAAGAAGCGTCTCGGCCCCGTCTTCGATAACCTCCAGGGCCTCTGCGGACAGGATCTCGAGGTTCGGGATCGCGCGCTCGATGAATCGCGCGGTCTCGACGCTGATCGCGCTGCGCTCCGCCCTGCGGGCCGCGCCGCCCGTCCGTCGCCTGGTCTGTTCCATCATCCGCCCGCATTCATTGCCATGTCTCACCTTAGGCCGGGCCGCGCTGGCTTCGGGCCGGTTTTCGCCATCCTGCGCCCGAAAGCGACATCGGCCACCCTTGCACCGGCGCCAGCCGCCTTCTAAGCGCTTCGGAATGGAGAGCTCCCAGCACGACCGCCTTCTCATCATCGATTTCGGCAGCCAGGTGACGCAGCTGATCGCGCGCCGGCTGCGCGAGGCGAATGTGTATTGCGAAATCCACCCGTTCAATCTGGTCGATGCCGCACTTCTCGACCGCCTGGACCCCAGGGCGGTGATCCTGTCGGGCGGACCGGCCAGCGTGACGGCCGCGGACTCGCCGCGGGCGGCGCAGGAGGTCTTCGAACGGGGCGTGCCGGTTCTCGGCATCTGCTACGGACAGCAGGTGATGCTGACCCAGCTTGGCGGCGCCGTCGAAGGCGGACATCATCGCGAGTTCGGCCGGGCCTTCGTGACCCCTGCGGGCAGCCACGCGGAGGATTCGATCTTCGCCGGTCTCTTTGCCACGGGCGGCGAGGAGGTCTGGATGAGCCACGGCGATCGGGTCACCCGGCTCGCGCCCGGCTTCACCGTGATCGGTACGTCTCCGGGTGCGCCCTACGCGATGGTGGCCGACGAGGCGCGCCGCTTCTACGCCGTGCAGTTCCACCCCGAGGTGCACCACACCCCGAACGGACGTCTGCTGCTGCGCAATTTCACCCGACTGGCCGGCTTTCGCGGCGACTGGACCATGGCGGGCTTTCGCGACGAGGCGATCCGCAGCATCCGGCAGCAGGTGGGCGACGGACGCGTCATCTGCGGTCTGTCTGGGGGCGTCGACAGCTCCGTCGCGGCCGTCCTGCTCCACGAGGCGATCGGGGACCGGCTGACCTGCGTTTTCGTGGATCACGGGCTCTTGCGGCACAACGAGGCCGAGGAAGTGGTCACGATGTTCCGCGACCACTACAACATTCCGCTGGTGCACGCCGACGAGAGCGATCTCTTCATCAATGGCCTCGCCGGCGTCACGGACCCGGAACAGAAACGCAAGATCATCGGCAGCCTGTTCATCGAAGTCTTCCAGAAACACGCGGAAGAGGCTGGCGGCGCAGAGTTTCTGGCCCAGGGCACCCTTTACCCGGACGTCATCGAGAGCGTGAGCTTTTCGGGCGGTCCCTCGGTCACGATCAAGTCCCACCACAATGTCGGCGGCCTGCCCGAGAAGATGGGCCTGAAGCTGGTGGAGCCGCTGCGCGAGCTTTTCAAGGACGAGGTCCGCGCGCTCGGCCGCGAGCTGGGCCTGCCGGCGAGCTTCATCGGGCGTCATCCCTTTCCGGGTCCGGGTCTCGCGATCCGCTGCCCCGGCGATGTGACGCGCGACAAGCTCGAAATCCTGCGCCGCGCGGATGCGGTCTATATAGATCAGATCCGCAAGCACGGGCTTTACAACGAAATCTGGCAGGCATTCGTGGCGCTGCTGCCGGTGCGGACCGTCGGCGTCATGGGCGACAGCCGCAGCTACGACTATGCCTGCGCGCTGCGGGCGGTCACGAGCGTCGACGGCATGACGGCCGATTACTTCCCGTTCACGCATCAGTTCCTGTCGGAGACCGCGAACCGCATCGTCGGCGAGGTCGACGGCATCAATCGCGTGACCTACGACATCACGTCAAAGCCGCCGGGGACGATCGAATGGGAGTGATCCACGACGCCGACCCGCGCGCATGAGTCGGTCAGAACCCGGCGCGGTCGCGCCTGCCGCCGCGTCGCAGCCCGTTCTCGCCGCTCTCTGGATGATCGGTGCCATCGTCAGTTTCTCCTCGATGGCGGTGGCCGGACGGGCGGTCAGCTTCGAGCTCGATACGTTCGAGATCATGCTCTACCGTTCGCTGATCGGGATCGTGATCGTGACGAGCGTGGCGGCCGGCACGGGGACCCTGCCGCAGATCGACACACGGCGCCTGCATTTGCATCTGGCGCGCAATGTCAGCCATTTCGCCGGGCAGAACCTTTGGTTCTTCGCCATCACGATGATCCCGCTGGCGCAGGTCTTTGCCCTGGAATTCAGCCAGCCGCTCTGGGTGGCGCTGCTGGCGCCTCTGGTGCTCGCGGAACGGCTCACGCGGACGCGGATCCTGGCGGCGGGCCTCGGGTTCATCGGCATCCTGATCGTGGCCCGCCCGACCCTCGACACGCTCTCGCCGGGCGTCCTGGCGGCTGCGACGGCGGCGATCGGCTTCGCGGGATCGGCGGTGTTGACCAAGCGGTTGACCCGGAACGAAAGCGTGACGTCGATCCTGTTCTGGCTGACCGTGATGCAGGCGTGTTTCGGCGTGATCTGTGCCGGACTCGACGGGTCGATCACCGCGCCATCGGCCGCGACCTGGCCTTGGCTCGCGGTGATCGGATGCGCAGGGCTCATCGCTCATTTCTGTCTGACCACGGCATTGTCGCTGGCGCCGGCCACGGTGGTCATCCCCCTGGATTTCGCCCGCCTGCCGGTGATCGCGGTCGTCGGCATGGCGCTCTATGGCGAGCCGCTCGAGACGGCGGTGTTCGCAGGCGCCGCCCTGATCTTCGGGGCGAACTACCTGAACGTGTATACAGAGAGTCGAAAAACCGCTTCAGCTGTGTCCGTCAAATGACGGTACGTCGCGAACTTTCCCTGACCTCACGTGTTTACTTGACGGTCGAAACGCTCGCCACCTAGGGACGAGTAAAAGCTTGAACGCGATTAAAGGGTATCAGAAGATGAAAACGCTTTCGTTCGCCACTGCGGCCGTAGCGCTGTCCCTGACCTCGGCACAGGCGGGCGGCGTCGACCGGTCGGGCCAGCCGGTCGGCATCCTCTTCGAGGACGGCAATTACGCGGAGCTGTCCTTCAGCGCCGTCTCGCCCGACGTTTCGGGCGTGCAGACGAACCCGCTGGGGCCCCTGCCCGCCGGCGGCGCATCGGGCAACATGACCGAGAGCTACCGGCAGTTCGCGCTGTCCTACAAGCACAGTTTCGGCGACAACTTCGATGCCGCGATCATCCTGAACCGACCCTACGGTGCGGATGTCGCCTATCCGGCGGGACAACCATATTTCGCCTCTGGATCCACTGCGGCGCTCAACTCCAGTGCCGTGACCGGAATGCTAAAGTACCGGTTTCCCAACAATTTCAGCGTCTATGGCGGCCTGCGCTACGAGAGCCTCGAGGCGAAGGCGCTCATCCCCTTCGTTACGGCAGGTCCGGGACCGGGCATCGTCTCACCCGGCGCCCCCTACCAGGCGAACGGCGAGAAGGACAACGGCTGGGGCTATCTGGCAGGGGTCGCCTACCAGCGCCCCGAGATCGCCCTGCGCGTGTCGCTGACCTATCAATCCGCCGTCAGTCACGACCTCGATACGAGCGAAAGTTCCGTTCTCGGCAATTCGACGTCGACCACGGAAGTGAGCACCCCTAAATCGGTGACGCTCGACTTCGAGACCGGCATCGCCGCCGACACGCTGCTGTTCGGATCGGTACGCTGGGTCAACTGGACCGAATTCGACATTTCGCCGGCCGACTACCAGACCCTCACCGGGGTCCCCCTCGTCAGCTACGACGACGACACGACCACCTACGCGCTGGGCATCGGCCGCCGCCTCACCGACAAGTTCTCCGGCGCGATCAGCGTCGGTTACGAGCCCGAGAACAACGGCTTCTCGTCCAACCTGGGGCCGACCGACGGGAACATCAGCATCGGAATCGGCGGCACCTACCTGCATGAGAACATGTCGATCTCGGCCGGCGTCAGCCATCTGTGGATCGGCAACGCCCGGACATTGGCGCTCGGCAATCCAGCGAGCCGGTTCGAAGACAACACCGCCGTCGCCTTCGGGGTCGAGGTCGGCTACCACTTCTGACCCATGCCGGCGGCGTCGCCCTGACGTCGCCGCCTTCCCCGGGGCGGCGCGTCTGGCCCCGGCAATCTCACGAAGGCGGATGCGATGAGCTACGAAACCGCCAGGGACTGGCATGGGGCAGAGCGCCGCCGCGTACTGCTGTTCGGCATGTCGGGTCTGGGCAAGACCCATGTTTCGAACATGTTGCGGCAATCGGGCGGCTGGTTTCACTACTCGGTCGATTACCGCATCGGCACGCGGTACATGGGCGAACATATCGTCGACAACTTCAAGCGTGTCGCCATGCGCGAGCCGTTCCTGCGCGACCTGCTCATGTCGGATTCCATCTATATCGCGTCCAACATCACCTTCGACAACCTCGCGCCGCTTTCGACCTATCTCGGCAAGCCGGGCGATCCGGCGCGGGGCGGCCTGCGCTTCGACGAATACGTCCGGCGGCAGGAGCTGCATCGCGAGGCCGAGATCGCGGCGATGCATGACACGATCCGGTTCATCGACCGTGCCCGCGACATCTACGGATACGACAATTTCATCTGCGATTCGAGCGGCTCCATCTGCGAGGTCGTCGAACCCGACGATCCGGACGACCCGCTTCTGCGAGACCTGACCCAGCATCTGCTGCCGGTCTGGATCGAGGGCGACGCATCGCATACCGCCGAACTGGTGCGTCGTTTCGATCGTGCGCCCAAGCCGATGTACTACCAGCGTTCCTTTCTCGAACAGGCCTGGCGCGACTATCTCGCCGAAAGTGGCCTGGTCGAGGAGCGCGTCGATCCCGACGCCTTCGTGCGCTGGACCTATGCGCGCGCGCTGGAACACCGGCAGCCGCGCTATGCCGCCCTCGCCCGCAACTGGGGCACGCGCGTATCCGCCTCGGACCTTGGCAAGGTCCGCGATGCCGAGGATTTCATTGCGCTGGTGGGCCATGCGCTTGAGAACCGCCGCTGAGCTTTCTATACAGAACGGCCCGCCCAGCAGGACGCCCTGATGCCCATCAAGATCCCCGCCGAGCTTCCCGCCTATGACGTCCTGACCCGCGAAGGGGTCATGGTCATGCCGGAAAGCGTGGCCGCGCGGCAGGATATCCGTCCGCTCCGGATCGCTCTGCTGAACCTGATGCCCAAGAAGATCCAGACGGAGACGCAATTCGCCCGCCTGATCGGCGCGACCCCGCTGCAGATCGAACTGAACCTCATCCGGATGTCCTCGCACGAGGCCAAGAACACCGCGGCCGAGCACATGGAGACGTTCTATCGCCCGTTCAGCGACGTGCGCGACGAGAAGTTCGACGGCCTCATCATCACCGGCGCCCCGATCGAACATCTGCCTTTCGACCAGGTCACCTACTGGGACGAACTGGTGCAGATCTTCGACTGGACCCAGAGCCATGTGCACGCCACCTTCGGGGTCTGCTGGGGCGGAATGGCAATGATCAACCACTTCCACGGCGTCGAGAAACATCCCCTCGATCACAAGGCGTTCGGCCTCTTTCGACACGCGAACCTCGCCCCGGCATCGCCCTATCTCCGCGGATTTTCAGACGATTGCGTCGTGCCGGTCAGCCGCTGGACGGAGATGCGCCAGGGCGAGATCGATGCCGCCGAGGGGTTGCAGACGCTGCTCGGCTCGGACGAGGTGGGCCCCTGTCTGGTCGAGGACCGGGCGCACCGGGCGCTCTACATCTTCAACCACTTCGAATACGACAGCACGACGTTGGCCGAGGAACACGCGCGCGACATGACCGAAGGCCGGCCCATAGAAATTCCGCGCAGCTACTACCCCGACGACGACCCGTCTCGCCGGCCGCCCAACCGCTGGCGCAGTCATGCGCATCTGCTTTATGGCAACTGGATCAACCAGATATACCAGACCACGCCCTTCGAGCTGGAAGAGATTGGCCGTTAGCCTGTTCATCGGCGCGGGACTGGTCGCGGGAGCCGGCGCGGCGGTCGACCTGCGGGCGCGCCGGCGCGAGAGGGAGGCGCTCGCCGCCTACCCGCCCGCCGGGGAAATGGTGACGCTCGCGGACGGCCGACGGGTTCACGCAATCGTGGAAGGCCGCGGCCCCGACGTGGTCCTGATCCATGGTGCCGGCGGCAATGCGCGCGACTTCACGCTGTCGTTCACGGCGCATCTGCGCGACCGATTCCGGGTCATCGCGTTCGACCGGCCCGGCTTCGGGCACAGCGACTCGCTCGACGCAAGGCTCGCGGAAAACCCTGTTTCACAAGCACTTGCCCTGAGCGATGCGGCCGCGCGGCTCGGCGCGCACCGGCCGCTGGTGCTTGGTCATTCCTATGGCGGAGCGGTCGCGCTCGGCTGGGCGCTGGAGCGCGCGGCGGCAGGGCTCGTCGTTCTGGCGGGGGCATCCTACCCGTGGCCGGGCGGCGTGGGACGGCTTTATGACGTGACCGCAACGCATCTTGGCGCGGCGCTCGCGGTGCCGCTGATCACGGCGTTCGCGCGGCGGCAGGAGATCGACGCGGCCCTTCGCGCGATCTTTGCGCCACAGGAAGTGCCGGAGGCCTACGCCGACCGGTTCGGCGTGGGCCTGGCGTTGAGACGCCGGTCGCTGCGCCTCAACGCGCGTCAGCTAACCAGCTTGAAACCATATCTAGCCGAAATGTCAGAGCGTTACGGAACGCTCGATCTGCCGGTGGAGGTGGTTCACGGGACCGCGGATGCGATCGTGCCGCTGTCGGTCCATTCCGAGCCGCTGGTGAGGGCGGTGCCGGGGGCGGTGCTGACGCGGCTGGAGGGGATCGGGCACATGCCCCATCATGTGGCGGCCGAGGCGACGGCGGCGGCGGTATTCCGGGCGGCCGAGCGGGCGGGAATGTTGTGAAGAACGGGAGCCCCTTAGGCGTTCGAAGGGTCCCCGCCGCCCTTGTCGAAACATGAAGATCTATGGCTAAACGCGGGTATCATCACGGAAATCTCAGGCAGGCTCTGGTCGAGGCGGCGCTGGGCCTGATCGAGGAGAAGGGACCCACCGGGTTCACCCTCAGCGAGGCGGCGAAGCAGGCGGGGGTGACGCCGGCCGCGGTCTACCGGCACTTTGACGGGCGTGAGGATCTGATCGCGGAAGCGGCCCGCCAAGGCTATGAAATCTTTGCGGATTTGATGGAATACGCCTATCGCGACGGACAGCCTTCGGCGCTGGCGGCGTTCGGGGCGACGGGACGGGCGTATCTGGCCTTTGCCCGAAAGCACCCGGGGCATTACGTCGCGATGTTCGAGAGCGGGATTTCCTTGAACAAGAACAAGGACCTGGCCCTTTCGGCGCAGCGGGCCTGGGCGGTTCTGGAGCGGGCGGCGGATGGACTTTCGCGCCACATTCCGCCGGAAAAACGACCGCCGGCACAGATGTTCTCGGCCCATGTATGGGCGCTAAGTCACGGAGTTGTCGAGCTTTTCGCGCGCGGATCGCCGGGGCGCGGGTCGCCTTTCCCGCCCGACGAGCTGCTTGAGGCGGGGATCGGGATCTACCTGCGCGGACTCGGGCTCATCCCGCCGGACGAATGATGTTGCGCGGCCGCGGAATGTGCGGCCGGAGGCCGGATTCTTTCAACTTCCTGCAAGAAATTACCCCCCCAGATTAAACATCCGACAAGTCTTTAAAGGCAACGCGCGGTGCGACGACGGGCGTCAGGGGAAAAAGACGAGCGCCTCGGGGCTCCACCCGACGCGGGCGCGGGCGCCGGCATGGAGGATGTCGCGGCCCGGCAGGTTGCGCATCGAGATGGTGACCGGCCGCTCGGCGCCGTCGAGGCGGACGGTATAGTAGGTCATGTCGCCGTAATAGGTCTCCTCGACGATGGTGGCGGGCGCGGTGCGCGCGCTGTCGGACGGCGCGTCGTAGAGGATGGTCAGGGTTTCGGGACGGATGCCGGCCTGCGCCGGGCCGAGGCCGGTCGCGGCGATTTGCGCGGGATCGACGGGGGCGCGACCGAGGCCCGCGATCTCGGCCACGGGGGCGGCCTGGTCACCGCCGATGTCGGCGGGCAGGAAGTTCATGACGCCGATGAATTCCGCCACACGGCGCGAGACCGGGCGGCGGTAGAGGTGTTCGGGGGCGGCGTCCTGGGCGATCTGGCCGTCGAACATGACGGCGATGCGGTCGGACATGATCAGCGCCTCCTCCTGGTCGTGGGTGACGAGGACGAAGGTGATGCCGACCTGACGCTGCAACCGGCGCAGCTCGGACTGCATCTGTTCGCGGAGTTTCTTGTCGAGCGCCGAGAGGGGTTCGTCGAGGAGGAGAACCTTGGGTTCGAGAATCAGCGCGCGGGCGAGCGCGACGCGCTGCCGCTGGCCGCCCGAGAGGGCGTGCGCGGCGCGGGCGCCGAAGCCGCCGAGGCCGACGAGGTCGAGGGCGGCCGTGACCCTGGCGTCCCTGTCGGCGCGCGACAGGCGGGCGCGGCGCAGGCCGAAGCCGACGTTCTGCGCGACGCTGAGATGGGGAAAGATCGCGTAGGACTGGAACACCATGTTGGTGGGGCGGCGGTTGGCGGGGACGCGCGCCATGTCCTGCCCGTCGAGGGTGAGGCGGCCCTCGTCGGGATGTTCGAAGCCCGCGATGGTGCGCAGAAGCGTGGTCTTGCCGCAGCCGGAGGGGCCGAGGAGCGAGAAGAACGTGCCGGGCGCGATGGCGAGGTCGATGCCGCGCAGGGCGTGGAAGTCGCCATAGTATTTGTGAACGCCGCTCAGGGCGACGATGGGCTGGGTCACAGGAAGCCTCCGGAGGCGGGCGCGCCCGCGCGGGCGGCCTGTCGGCGGCGCAGGAGTTCGGCCGCGGTGATGAGGACGATCGAGAGCACCACGAGGATCGTGCCGAGCGCCATCACCACCGGAAGCCGCGCCGGGAAGCGCAGCAGGCCCCAGAGGTAGACCGGCAGTGTCGGGTCGGCCCCGGTGAGGAAGAAGGCGATGATGAACTCGTCGAGCGAGATGGTGAAGGCGATGAGGCCCGAGGCGACGATACCGGGCATGACCAGCGGCAGCGTGATGAGGCGGAAGGTCGAGAACCGGGTCTCGCCGAGGTCGACGGCGGCCTCCTCCAGCGAGCGGTCGAGATTCTGGAAGGCGGAGGTGAGGATGGCGATGGAGAACGGCGTGCAGATCAGCGTGTGAGCGGCGATCACCGTCAGCGCCGAGAGCTGCAGGCCGAGCTGCAGGATGACGGTGAGGAGCGAGACGGCGACGATGATCTCGGGGAGGACGAGGGGGAGCATGATGAAGGCGAGGACCGGGCCCTTGCCGGGGAAGGCGTGGCGCGAGGAAGCGCGGGCGGCGCAGATGCCGAGAAGCGTGGAGAGGATCGCGGTGGATAGCGCGATGACGAGGGAGTTCAGGACCGAATCGTGCAGCGCCTGGATGGTCAGCAGCTCGGCGAACCATCTGGTCGAGAAGCCGGCAAGCGGGAAGGCGATGATCTGGCTGTCGTTGAAGGCGAAGAGCGGCAGGAGAGCGATGGGGGCGTAGAGGAAGGCGAGGTAGAGGATGACGTAGAGCTTGAGCCCGCCGCCTTGTACCCCGCGACGCAGGACGCCGCCCCTCATTTCGGCGCGCCCCGCAGGAAGCGGCGGTTGAGGGTCACGAACAGCACGGCGACCACGGCCACGATGGCCATCGCCGCGACCGAGAGCGCGGCGCCCAGAGGCGCGTTGTTGAGGTCGAGGTACTGGGTCTGGATCATGTTGGCGATCATCAGGCCGTTGGGGCCGCCGACGAGGCGCGGGGTGACGTAATCTCCCACGGTGGGGATGAAGACGATGAGCGTGGCCGCGACGACGCCGGTCATGGACAGCGGCAGGGTGACGCGCAGGAAGGTGGTGAGGCGGGTCTCGCCGAGGTCGCGGCTGGCCTCCAGCAGGGAGCGGTCGATCTTTTCCAGCGCGACGTAGATCGGCAGGATGGCGAAGGGCGCGTAGGCGTGGGCGAGCGTGATGACGACGGAATTGGCGTTGTAGAGCAGGAAGGTCAGCGGCTCGTCGATGAGGCCGAGGCCCTGGAGGGCGGAATTGACGACGCCGTTGAAGCCCAGGATCACCTTCCACAGGAAGACGCGGATCAGGTAGCTGGTCCAGAACGGCAGGGTGATGAGGAAGATCCAGAGCGGCTTGCGCGCCGGATCGCACGCGGAACGAGACGAAATAGGCGACCGGAAAGGCGAGCAGGACGGTGGCGAGCGTGACGGCGCCGGCGATGAGCAGCGAGCGCAGCATGAGCAGGCGGTAGAGCGGGTCGGTCAGCGCCTCGCGGTAGTTGGCGAGGGTGAAGGTGCGGTCGATGGTCAGGAAATCCTGGGTCCAGAAGCTGAAGGCGAGGATCGTGACCAGGGGGGCGGCGAGGAAGAGCAGCGCATAGACTGCGGGCGGCGCGATGAGCGCGGCCCCGTGCGCCGCGTCGCGGCCCCCTCGTCGCGTCGATGCCATCGCTGCCCCGGTCGTGAGAATCCGTTGCGGATCATGGGGCCAAGGGGGGTGGTCGGCAAGGCCGCCCTTGCGTCGCCGACGGAGGAAGGCGGCACGTGAACGGCCGGGGCCAGGGCATTGAAAAAGCCCGCCAAGGGGCGGGCTTTTCCGGGTTTCGTCAGCGCTTGGAGAACTGGAAGGACCGGCGGGCCTTGGCGCGGCCGTACTTCTTGCGTTCCACCACGCGGCTGTCGCGGGTCAGGAAGCCCGCGGCCTTGAGCGCCCCGCGCAGGGACGGGTTGTAGAGCTGCAGCGCCTTGGAGATGCCGTGCTTGACCGCACCGGCCTGACCCGAGAGGCCGCCGCCCTTGACGGTGGCCTGCACGTCGAACTCGCCGTCGACGCCGGCGACCTGGAACGGCTGGCGCAGGATCATCTGCAGCACCGGGCGGGCGAAGTAGGTGTTGAGCTCCTTGCCGTTCACCGTGACCTTGCCGCTGCCGGGGCGGATCCAGACACGGGCGACCGCGTCCTTGCGCTTGCCGGTGGCGTAGGAACGGCCCAGCTGGTCGCGGACGGGCTCACGCGGGGCCTCGGCCTCGGGCGCGGGGGTTCCGACGGCCTGGTCGAGCTCGTCGAGGGACTTGATCTCTTCGGCCATCGTCACGCGTTCCTCGTGTTCTTCGGGTTCATGGACTTGACGTCCAGGACTTCGGGGCTTTGCGCCTCGTGCGGGTGCTCGGCGCCGGCATAGACGCGCAGGTTGGTCATGAGCTGACGGCTCAGGCGGTTGCCCGGGAGCATCCGCTTGACGGCCATCTGCACGACGCGCTCGGGATGGGCACCGTCGAGCACCTTGTCGGCGGTGCGTCGACTTGATGCCGCCCGGATAGCCGGTGTGGCGCCAGTAGGTCTTTTCGGCACGCTTGTTGCCGGTCAACTGCACCTTGTCGGCGTTGATGACGATGACGTTGTCACCCGTGTCCATGTGCGGGGTGAAGGTCGCCTTGTGCTTGCCGCGCAGGCGCGTGGCGACGATCGAGGCGAGGCGGCCGAGAACGACGCCCTCGGCGTCGATCAGGATCCACTTCTTCTCGATGTCCGCCGGAGTCGCGGTGAAGGTTTTCATCTGTCCGTCCTTGAAAGATAGGTCCATGCGCCGCGTTGGGCGCGACGGGATGACGTGCTTCTAAGGAATTCGAGCGCCCAGTCAAGTGCGACAGACGCGAAATCGGCCTGTTTTATCATTCGCATACGTGTGGGGTACTGGGAAACCCCACATCGCGCCCCTGCCCGTTCCGCCGCCCTCAGGCGCGGTCTGGCGGCAGCGAATAGGTCAGGGAGGCGCGCGCCACCGCGCCGTCGGTCCCTTCGGAATGCATCAGGACGTCGCCCACGGCCAGCACGCGGCCCAGCTTGTGCAGCCGTGCGTCCGCGATGATGTCCCGGCCCGCCGCGGGCTTGCGCATGAAGTCGATGGCGCAATTGGTGGTCACCGTCAGCGCCCTGGGGCCGATCATCGCGAGAATCGCCAGATAGATCGACACGTCGGCCAGGGCGAACATCGACGGACCCGAAACCGTGCCGCCCGGACGCAGGTTGTGATCCCCGACCACAAGGCGGATCCTCGCCCGCATCGGGGCGATGTCCTCGATCACGAAGTCCCGCGCGACCTGTGGAAACTCGCGGTCGAGAAAGTGACGCAGATCTCCCGCGTCCATCGCTGGCGTCATTGATTTGGCCTCCCCCTCCGGCCGCGCTACGGTTCCGCAAACCGGATGGGAGGACAAGATGCCGATATTGGACCGGAACGACATTGACGGGGTTGCGCATCTGCGGATGAGCGCGCCGGAGCGGCTGAACGCGCTGTCCGACGCGATGCTGGCGGCGCTGACGGAGGAATTCGCGCGTCTGTCGAAGGATCGGGGCGTGCGGGCCGTGATCCTGTCGGGAGAGGGCAAGGCGTTCTGCGCCGGGCACGATCTGCGCGAGATGCAGGCGGCGCGGCAGGCCGAGGATGGCGGTGCCGCGTATTTCGACGACCTCTTCGGACGTTGCTCGGCGACGATGACGGCGATCCGCACCCTGCCCCAGCCGGTCATCGCGCAGGTGCACGGCATCGCGACGGCCGCGGGTTGCCAGCTGGTCGCCTCCTGTGACCTGGCGGTCGCGGCGCAGGGCACGCGGTTTGGTGTGAACGGCGTGAACATAGGGCTTTTCTGCTCGACGCCGATGGTCGCGCTGAGCCGGAACGTGCCGCGCAAGCAGGCGTTCGAGATGCTGGTCACGGGCGATTTCATCGATGCGGGCCGGGCCGCCGAGCTGGGACTGGTGAACCGGGTCGTGCCCGAGGCCGCGCTGGCGGAGGAGACGGCGGCTCTGGCGCGCCAGGTCGCCGCGAAGCTCGACGCGGCGGTGCGGATCGGCAAGGGCGCGTTCTACGACCAGCTCGAGCGCGACCTTGCCGGAGCCTATGCGCTGACCCGCGAGGTCATGGTCACGAACATGATGACGGACGAGACCGAGGAAGGCATCGCCGCCTTCCTCGAAAAGCGCCCGCCCGCCTGGCGCCGCGACTAGACGCCGTAGATTTCGCCGAACTTGGCCTCGAGGTAGTCGAGCAGCGGGCGCTCGGACGGGGTTTCGCCGGTGGCGCGGGCGATGACCTCGCGCGGCATGTAGCGGCCGCCGTGACGCTGGACATGCTCGCGCAGCCAGCCGGTCGCCGAGCCCGTGTCGCCGCGGGCGAGGCTGTCGTCGAGATCGGGCACGGCGCGGCGCAGCGCCTGGTGGAGACAGCCGGCATAGACGTTGCCGAGCGTGTAGGTCGGGAAATAGCCGAAGAGGCCGACCGACCAGTGCACATCCTGGAGCATGCCGTTCGAGGGCTTGTCGACGGCGACGCCGAAATCGGCGGCGAAGCGGGTGTTCCAGGCCTCCTCCAGATCGACCGTTTCCAGCTCGCCGCGCATGATCGCGCGCTCCAGGTCGAAGCGCATCAGGACGTGGAGGTTGTAATGCACCTCGTCGGCCTCGGTACGGATGAAGCCGGAGTGAACGTTGTTCACGGCGGCGTAGAATGCGGCTTCGTCCGCGAGGCCGATGTCACCGAAACTGCCGTTCATCTGTTTAAAAAGCCACGATGTGAACGGGCGCGAGCGGGCGATCTGGTTTTCGTAGATCCGGCTCTGGCTTTCGTGCACGCCCATGGAGGCGCCGCGGCCGAGCGGCGTCAGCAGGTAGGCGTTGTCGATGCCCTGCTCGTAGGCGGCGTGGCCGACTTCGTGGATGGTCGAGTAGAGGCAGTTGAACGGATCGGTTGCGACCGTCCGGGTGGTGATGCGCACGTCGTGGCCCGAGCCCGACGAGAACGGATGGACCGCCTTGTCGATACGGCCATGGACGAAGTCGTAGCCGAAGGTTTCCGCGAGCCTGGCGGAGAGGGCGAGCTGCGCCGTCTCGTCGAACGTGCCGCTCAGGCGCGGGCCGGAGGGCGCGCCGAGGATACGGTCGCGCAGGGCAACGAGGCGCGGGCGCAGGGCGCCGAACATCCGGGTCAGCATCTCGGCGGTGGCGCCGGGCTCGTAGTCGTCCAGAAGCGCGTCGTAGAGGTCGCCGCCGTCGGCCAGGGCCGCCGCCTCCTCGCGCTTGAGCGCGACGACACGTTGCAGCGTGGGCAGGAAGGCCGCCACGTCCTCGGCGGCGCGGGCCTCGGCCCAGATGCCCTGGGCGCGGGACGTCACCCGTGCGAGCTCGGCGGCGAGGCGTCCGGGGACGCGGCGCGCGCGGTCGTGTTCGCGGCGGATCAGGCGGAGCTGGGCGCGTGCCACATCGTCCAGCGCGGCGTCGTCCTCGGCTGCGGCGAGCCAGTCGCCAACGCGGCTGTCGATGCGGCGGGCGTGGAGCACGTTTTCCATCGCCGCCATCTCTTCGCTGCGCTGGTCGGCGGCGCCGCGGGGCATGACCGTTTCCTGGTCCCAGCCGAGGCGGCCGGCAACCTGCGAGAGCGCCTCGGTGTCGCGCTGGTGGGCCATCAGATCATCATAGGCGCTCATCGCGCGGAACCTCGCAGGGATTGGGACAACGGGTACTGGGCCAGGAACCGCCCGCGCAGGATGAGCGTCCAGAGCGCCACGGCGCCGAGCTGGTGGACGATGGCAACCTCCCAGGGGGCCGAATTCATGACGGTGACGATGCCGAGAACGACCTGCAGCACCATCGCTGCCGCCACGAGGTCGAAGGCGCGTCGCGTCACCGCGTGGGGCGAGCGACGCCCGCGACGCCAGGCGATCAGGCCGACGACGAACAGCAGGTAGCCCGCGACCCGGTGGATGAACTGCACCAGACCGTCGTTCTCGAAGAAGTTGCGCCACCACGGCTCGATCTGGAACGGATCGGGCGGGATCACCTGCCCCGCCATGAGCGGCCAGTCGATGTAGTTCCGGCCCGCATCGATGCCGGCGACGAGAGCGCCCAGCAGGATCTGGAGGAAGGCGAAGTGCATCAGGCCGGTCGCCAGCGAGAACAGGCGCGGCTCGCGCGCGCGACGGGCCTGCATCAGCGCCGCCTCGTCACGGCGCAGGCGGAAGACGTACCAGGCGATGAGGCCGAGGATCGCGAAGGCAAGCCCGAGATGCGTGGCGAGACGGTACGAAGCGACGTCGAGCCGGCCCGCGCCGAGGCCGGAGGATACCATCCACCACCCGATCGCGCCCTGCAGCCCGCCGAGCCCGCCGAGGAGGAGCAGACGCCCGGCCCAGCCCGGTGGCAGCGTGCGGGTGAGGGCGAAGGCCGCGAAGCCCACGGCCCAGACCAGACCGATCACGCGCCCGAGTTGCCGGTGGCCCCATTCCCACCAGTAGAGGACGCGGAAATCGTCGAGGCTCATGCCCTCGTTCTGCAACTGGTATTCGGGGATCTGGCGGTAGCGCTCGAACTCGGCCTGCCAGTCGGCGTCGTTCATGGGCGGCAGCGCGCCGGTGACAGGGCGCCATTCGGTGATCGACAGGCCGCTGTCGGTGAGCCGGGTCAGGCCGCCCACGGCGATCATCAGCACGACCAGCGCGAAGAGAAGCATGAGCCACGCCCGCACCGCGCCGCGGGCGCCGCGCCTTTGCCGGTCGATCAGCCCGACCTGCCGTGCGGGCCGCTCGGTCCTGGCGGTCGCGACGTCTTCGAAAATTGCGCGTTTGGGGCTCATCTCGGGTTCCCGGATCGAATGCGCGCGGACCCTACGCGGCGGGCCGGCAGCCTTCAAGCGGCGGGCAGCGATGTCACCGGTCGCGGCGCCGCACCAATTGCCGCAGCACGCCATGCAGGATCTGGGCGTCGCCGCGGGTCAGCGGCATCCGGCTCCAGAGATTGCGCAGGTTGCGTTTCATGTGGGCGGCCTTGGCCTCTGGAAAGAAGAAGCCGGCGGCGTCGAGCGCGGATTCGTAATGCTCGGCCAGCTTCTCGATCTCGATCGCGGCGGCGCGCCCGGTTCCGGTCTCCGGCGTCGGATCGCGGCCCTGACGGCGCCACTCGTAGGCCATGAGCAGAACCCCCTGCGCGAGGTTGAGCGACGGGAAGTCCGGGTTGACTGGCACCGTCACGATGGCGCTCGCGCGGGCGATGTCCTCGTTCTCGAGCCCGGCCCGTTCGGGACCGAAGAGGAGCCCCACGCGCTGGCCCTCGGCGATGCGCTGGCGGGCCAGCGTCATGGCGGCCTCGGGCGTCAGCACGTCCTTGACGAGCCCGCGCGGGCGCGCCGTCGTGGCCAGCACCAGGTGACAGTCGGCGACCGCCTCGGCGGTGGTGGCATGCAGCGCCGCTTCGTCCAGCAGGCGGCCGGCCCCGCTCGCCATCGCCACCGCACGCGAATTGGGCCAGCCGTCGCGCGGTCCCACCACGCGCATCCGGTCGAGGCCGAAATTCCACATCGCGCGGGCGGCGGCGCCGATGTTTTCGCCCATCTGCGGGTTGACGAGAATGATTGCCGGCTGCTGCATCGGGCGCCTGTTAGGCGGGGCGCGGCGCGGACGCAAGGTGTGGCCAAGGGACCGGGCCCGGCGTAAGAGGCGACTCCATCGGCAGCGGAGCGAGCAGATGAGCAACGACGAGCGACCGCAGATCTATCTGGTGACCCCGCCGCTTCTGCAGGAGGGGTTCGTCGATGTGCTGTCGGAAGTGCTCGACACCTTGCCGGTCGCCTGTGTCCGGCTGGCGCTCGCGGCCGAGGACGAGGGCGACATCGCCCGTGCGGCCGATCAGGTGCGCGAGACCTGTCACGCGCGCGACGTTCCCGTGGTGATCGCGCAGCATGGATGGCTGGTCGAGCGGCTGGGCCTCGACGGGGTGCATCTGCTCGACGGAGCGCGATCGGTGCGCAAGTGGCGCAAGGAACTCGACAAGGATGCGATCATCGGCGCCTATTGCGCCGCCTCGCGCCACGACGGCTTGAACGCCGGCGAGGCCGCGGCCGACTACGTCTCCTTCGGCCCGGTGCGGGCGAGCGATCTTGGCGACGGAACTTGCGCGCCCCACGATCTTTTCGCCTGGTGGTCCGAGGTGGTCGAGGTGCCCGTGGTTGCCGAAGGCGCGTTCGATCTCGAGACCGCGGGCGCGCTGGCGTCGGTGGTGGATTTCGTCGCCCTCGGCCGCGAGATCTGGAACACGCCCGAACCGATCGAGACCCTCAGGAAGTATATCGAGGCAATCGGTTAGGCGTCGATCTTCAGGCGACTTGTCAATTCCTGCCGGATGATTTCCTCGCATCGGCGCGCGAAATGCTTGCGGCTTTCCTGGTCCCTGACATGCAGCGGCGCATGATAGACGATCTCCACCCACCCCTGCCGCGGGGTGGCCAGGACGGCGAGCAGGTGCGGTGCGAAATCCATCCCGCCCCACCAGCCATAATGGCGCGGATCGGCGCCCGGCGGTGCGTGGTAGACGAGGGTGACCGGCTGAACCGCGAGCCCTGCGCTGAATTCCTCATGGAAAAAGGCGCTGAAAAGGGTCGAGCGGAACGGCAGAACCCGTTGCCCGTCCGTCGACGTCCCTTCGGGAAAGAACAGCAGGGTATGGGACATGCGCAGCCGCTCGTGGAGCTGGTCGCGCTGCCGTCCCGCCTCGCGCGGTGCGCGGTCGATGAAGACGGTTCCTGTTGCGCGCGCGAGCCAGCCGATGCCGGGCCAGTGCGCCACATCGGATTTCGACACGAAATAGACGCGCTGGCCGGCGTTGAGGGCGAAGATGTCGAGCCACGACACATGGTTGGAGACGACCGCGCCCTCGTGCACGCGTCGGCCCCGCGTGATCCGCCTCATGCCGAGGATCACGAAGGCAGCGCGGCAGACGAACTGGGTGATGTAGGGCGTCACCGGGCGGCGCGGCGCGAAGAGCGGGCGTTCGATCTGACGCAGCGCGACCAGGATCCCGAGGCCGCCGAAGGTCACCGTCCCGAGGGCGAGTCCGCGCACCAGTACCAGGATCCAGCCGAAGGGCGCCGAACGGGCGCGGCGGCCGCTCGTCCTCGGAATGCCAGGACAGGCTCACGTCCGCGAGGCGTAGAACGCGGCGGCGCGTTCGTTGAGGCGGCGGGTGTCCATCACAAGGCAGATGTCGATGGTATTGAAATCGTAGTCGATATAGATACCCTCGCCGACGAATCCGCCGAGCCGGAGATAGGCCTTGATGAGTGCCGGCGTGTCGACCATCGCCTGGCGGCGGTCGATCCGGTCTTCGGGCAGCAGATCCATGGACTGGACCGCGCGTGATCGCACGCGCAGGTCCGGCGGGGCCAGGTGGCGGTGGTGCAGAAGCGAGAGCGGGCCTGCGAGGGGCGTCGGATCGGTGCCGTGGAAGCTGGCGACGCCGAACAGGATCTCGATGCGGTGCTCGGCGACATACCGCGCCAGCCCGTTCCAGAGTGAGACCAGGGCGGTGCCGCCGCGATAGTCCCGGTGCACGCAGGAGCGGCCCAGTTCCAGCAGCGAACGTCCCCCTTGCCGCAGCGGAGACAGGTCATACTCGTCTTCGGAATAGAACTGACCCGCCTTGCCGGCCTGATCTTCGCGCATGACGCGGTAGACGCCGACGACCTGGTCGGCCGGGTCCCGCGCCCGGTCGAGCAGCATGAGGTGGTCGAAATACGGATCGAACCGATCCCGTTCCAGCCGCGCGTCGTGATCGACCAGCGGGCCATCCCCCCCAAGCTCCTCGACGAAGACCTCGTAGCGCAACCGCTGCACGGCCCGGCGCTCCGCCTCGGAGGCGGCCAGTCGGACTTCAAAAATCGGAGGTCGGTTCATGGGCATCGATAACTGGAAGTTCATAAGAAGTGCCGGCGAATGGCGCAAGCGCCTGCCGTTTGACAGAAATCGCGACTATGCTACGGTCTCGCAAACACAATCAGGGGTCGAATTCCGGCATGAGATCCACACGTTCCGCGTCGATGACGACTTTGCCCGCATGTTCGAAATTGACGGTGACGCGACCGCCGATATTCGACTGTACCTGCCCCAGCCCCCAATCGGGACAATCCGGGTGGCGGACCAGCATGCCAGGTTCCAACAGGGCGCTCGTCCCTTCCATCTGCACCTCCTTGGTTCCGGACGACGCAGCATGAGCGAATACGACCTCGAGGCGCTGATCGGCTCGCGCATCTGTCACGACCTCATCAGTCCACTTGGGGCGATCGGCAACGGTGTCGAGCTTCTGGCCATGTCGGGCGCCGGCGACAGCCCGGAAATCGCGCTGATCAGCGACAGCGTCGAGAACGCAAACGCCCGGATCCGCTATTTCCGCGTCAGCTTCGGCGCCGCCTCCCCCGGTCAGCGGCTCGCGGGCTCGGAGATCCGTGCGATCCTGTCGGGCTACTGGAAGGACAGCCGGGTCCAGGTCGACTGGCAGGTGCAGGGCGACGTGGACCGGCAGGATGCGAAGCTGGTGCTGCTCCTGATGCAATGCCTGGAGACGGCGATGCCCTGGGGCGGCCGGCTGACGGTCAGTGGCAACGGCGAGAACTGGCAGCTCACCGGCGCGGCCGAGCGGCTGAGCATCGATCGTGATCTGTGGGATCATATCGAGAAACCCGGGAGCGAGTTGACGCCGATCACATCGGCCGCCGTGCATTTCGCACTTGCGCCCCGCGCCGCGTTCAAGAACCACCGCGATGTATCGCTGGACCTGAGCCCGACATTGATCACATTGTCCTTCTAGGGGCGGATCGTGCCGTTCCCTTCGACCAGATACTTGAAGCTGGTGAGTTGTTCTGCCCCGACCGGGCCGCGCGCGTGCAGCTTGCCTGTCGCGATGCCGATTTCGGCCCCCATGCCGAATTCTCCGCCGTCTGCAAACTGGGTGGAGGCGTTGCGCATCAGGATGGCGCTGTCGAGCCGCTGGAAGAAGCGGTTGGCCGCCGCGTCGTCCTCGGTGATGATGCAGTCGGTGTGATCGCTTCCGTAGTGCCTGATGTGCGCCATGGCATCGTCGATGCTGTCGACCAGACGCGCCGCGATGACCGCGTCGAGGAATTCCCGGCCCCAATCTTCCTCGCTGGCCTTGATCGTCCCGTCGATCTCGCAAAGCCCGGCGCCCGCACGGACTTCGACGCCAGCATCAAGAAGCGACCGGATCACCCTGCGGCCGAGCGTGTCGGCGACGGAGCGGTGGATCAGAAGGCACTCGGCCGCGCCGCAAATTCCGGTGCGCCGGGTCTTGGCATTCAGGACGACCGCGAGCGTTTTTTCCGGATCGGCGGCGGCGTCGATATATATGTGAACGATGCCCTCGAGATGGGCGAAGACCGGTACTCGCGCCTCGCGTTGTACCAGATCGACCAGCCCGCGCCCGCCGCGCGGAACGATGACGTCGATACAGTCGGTCATGCGGAGCATTTGCGACACCGCGGCGCGGTCACGGGTGGGCACGAGCTGGATCGCGGCTTCGGGCAGGCCTGCGGCGCGCAGACCGTCGACAAGACAGGCGTAAATCGCGGACGAACTGTGCAGGCTCTCCGACCCGCCGCGCAGGATGACCGCATTCCCGGCCTTGAGGCAAAGGGCGCCCGCATCCGCCGTGACGTTCGGACGGCTTTCGTAGATCACGCCGATCACGCCGAGCGGCGTGCGGACGCGTCGGATGTGCAGGCCGCTGGGCCGATCCCATTCCGAGATCACCTGTCCGACCGGATCTTCCTGCGCCGCGACCGCGCGCAGGCCAGCCGAGATACCCGAAATCCGCGCGTCGTCGAGCATGAGCCTGTCGAGCATCGCGGCCGAAAGACCCTTTTCGCGCCCGAATTCCAGATCTCGCGCATTGGCGGCCAGGATTTCCTGTTGGCGGCTTGCGATGGCATCGGCCGCCGCTTCCAGCGCAATTCGCTTGCTCCGGGACGAGGCGAAGGAGAGCTCGGCGGCCGCGGCGCGCGCGGACGCGCCGATGTCGGCCATGACCTGCGAGATATCGGTGAGATCTTTCATAGCACCATGTCGTCCCTGTGGATCAGCGCCGCCCGGCCGGAATAGCCGAGAATCCGTTCGATGTCACCGGAACGTCGCCCGATGATGCGCATCGCTTCATCGGCCGTGTAGCGCGTCAGACCCTGAGCGACACGACGCCCGTCGGGACCGACCACCAGAACCGGGTCGCCGCGCCCGAAATCTCCCGAAACCGAAGTGATGCCGGCCGGCAGGAGAGAGCGTCCCCCTTCAAGGGCAAGAACCGCGCCCGCGTCGACGCTCAGTTCGCCTTGCGGCTTCATGGCGGCGATCCAGCGCTTGCGCGCGGTCTGCGGATCCGTTTGCGGCGCGAACCAGGTCACCGGCGCGCCTGCCTCGAGCGCCCGGAGCGGACGCCGCACGGCGCCCTGGGTGATCGCCATGGCGCACCCGGCCTGGGTGGCCGTCTTGCCCGCCATCAATTTCGTCCGCATGCCGCCTTTCGACAGGCCGGACCCCACATCGCCGGCCATCGCCGCGATTTCATGGGTGATGCAGTCAACCCGATCGAGCCGGCGTGCATCGGGATCTCGACGCGGATCGGCTGTGTAAAGGCCATCGATATCGGACAGCAGGATCAGCTGATCGGCCTGGATCGTCACCGCCACCTGGGCCGCGAGGCGGTCATTGTCGCCGAACCGGATTTCATCCGTCGCGATCGTGTCGTTCTCGTTGACGATCGGCACGACACCGAGCTGCAGCAGATGCTGCATCGTGGCGCGATAATTCAGATAGCGCCGTCGGTCACGGGAATCTTCCAGTGTCACAAGGACCTGGGCGGTGACGATGTCATGGGGCGCGAGCGCCTCCTCATAAGCGCGTGCGAGCCGGATCTGACCGACGGCGGCGGAGGCCTGGCTTTGTTCGAGCGAGAGGACCCCGGCGCCGAGCCCCAGCGCGCCACGCCCCAGCGCAATCGACCCAGAGGAAACCAGCACCACGTCGATGCCCTGCCCGCGCAACCAGGCGACATCCTCGGCCAGCCCGGCGAGCCAGTCTCTGCGGAGGGCGCCGCTCGTGACGTCGACAAGCAGGGCGGAGCCGATCTTGACGACCAGGCGCCGCGCCCCGGTCAGGGACGCCACGATTGCGGCTCCGCCTCGGCGGCATCTTCGGCCGCGTCGCCCTGGCCTTCGATCGCCCGTCGCAGCGCCCGAAGAAGTTCGGGCAATCCCTCGCCGCTCACGGCGGACACCGCGAAAACCGGAGCCTGCACATGCGCGCGCATGGTCTCGATCCTTTCGTCGCGCATATTCGCGTCCAGGGCATCGACCTTGTTCAGGGCGACGATCCGCCGTCGCCTGTCGAGGTCATTCCCGTACGCTTCCAGTTCGTGCACGACGACATCGTGATCCGTCACGACATCGTCCGATGTCGCGTCGATCAGATGAAGAAGAACCGAGCACCGCTCCAAATGTCCCAGAAACCGGTCGCCGATCCCCTTGCCCTCTGACGCGCCTTCGATGAGACCGGGAATGTCGGCCAGAACCCATTCGCGGTCGTCGATGCGTACGACCCCCAGATTCGGGTGCAGGGTCGTGAAGGGATAATCGGCGATCTTGGGGCGGGCATTCGACACGGCCGAGAGGAACGTCGACTTGCCGGCATTGGGAAGGCCCACGAGACCGGCATCGGCGATCAGCTTGAGACGGAGCCACAAGGTGCGTTCGATTCCGGGCAGCCCGGGATTGGCTTTCCGCGGCGCCTGATTGGTCGAGGTCTTGAAGTGCAGGTTGCCCCAGCCGCCATTGCCACCTTCAGCGAGCAGGATGCGCTGGCCGATCTCGACAAGGTCGCCGACAACCGTTTCGCCGTCATCTTCAAGGATCTCGGTGCCGACGGGTACGCGCAGGATCATGTCCTCGCCGCTGCGACCGGTACGCTGCTTGCCCATGCCGGGACGGCCGTTCTTCGCGAAGAAATGCTGCTGGTAGCGGAAGTCGATGAGGGTATTCAGGCCATCGACCGCTTCCACCCAAACGTCGCCGCCGCGCCCGCCGTCGCCGCCATCCGGGCCGCCGTATTCGATGTACTTCTCGCGGCGAAAGCTCGTGGCTCCGGCGCCGCCGGAGCCGGATCGAACGTAGATCTTGGCCAGGTCGAGGAACTTCATCGCGTGCGCCTGCAGGAAAAAGGGTTCCCCGCGATAAAGCGAAAGCGACGCGGCCTCAAGACCTGGTCGCGCTCACTCCATGCGACGCAGATAGGTCCATGTGGGAACCTTGGCATTGCGAGCCACCGAAAAAGCCTCGGCATCGCCGAGATAGCTGAAGCCGCAATTGGTCAGGACACGGGCCGAGACCGGATTGTCCTGAAACACCTCAGCGAAAAGCGTGCGCGATCCATGCGGGTTGGCAGCAAGAATTGCGCGGATCGCCTCGGACGCGATTCCGGTGTTCCAGAAGGCCGGCGCCACCCAGTATCCGATTTCGGACTGCTCGCGGCCCATCGGTTCCAGACCGACCAGCCCCATGAACTCCGACTGATCGTGCAGCGAACCGTCGAGCGCCCAGATATCCTCGGTCCTGTCCTCGCTCATGGCACGTCCGACGAAGGCCTCGGCCGCACCAGGCGGCAACGGATGCGGAATGGTCTGCGTCATCCGCGCGACCCGTTCGTCCGACGAATATAGCCCGATCAGCCCTGCGTCAGAGCGCCGAAGCGGTCGCAGCAGAAACCGGTCCGCTTCGATGACCGGCTGCTCGACTATATGATCCAATCTCATTGCGCGTCTCCTCCCCGAGGCACGCGGCAGGGCACAAACGGCCCGAAACCAATGTGCGTTGCCGCGACAATGTCGCGGTCCTGCGCTCCCGAATGCAATCTTACCCGACGAAGCGCGGTCTTCGCAAAAGAAGACGAAGAATTGGTTTACGCGGCCGTCAGACAGGCGGCCGGACCTCGCCTGAGGACCGGCTCGAGACAGGCGGGCGCCTCTCGGGACCCTGGCAATCTGGAGGGCGGATTATTCCGCCGCGGCGGCGCGTTCGACGACCGAAATGAAGGTCCTGCCCTTCAAGCCCTTGCGGAACTCGACGACACCCTGTTCGGTCGCGAAGATCGTGTGATCGCGACCAAGGCCGACCCCCGAACCCGGCCACCATTTGGTGCCACGCTGGCGAACGATGATGTTGCCCGGGATCACCGACTCGCCGCCGAATTTCTTGACGCCAAGGCGACGGCCTGCACTGTCGCGACCGTTGCGGGATGAACCGCCAGCTTTCTTGTGTGCCATGGGGGCTTACTCCTCTTCAGCGGCGAATTGCTTCGCTTGCTCGATCCAGTTGTCGCGCTCGATGCGGCCCTTGAAGGACAGCTGGTCGTCGATATAGGCGACCTCGTCTGCGTCCCAGGCTGCGATCTGGTCGAAATGATAGACGCCCGCGCCGTGCAGCAGACCTTCCATCTTCGGCCCAACGCCCGTGATCTTCTTGAGATCGTCGGCCTTTTCGTCGCGCGGCGCGTCGAGCAGGTTCGCGGGACGGCGCCCGCTGCCTTCGGTCACAGGTTCAGCCTTGGCCGCGCTCTTTTCGGCCTTGGCAGGTGCGCCGTCAGCCTTCTTCGCCTTGGGAGCCGGACTCGCGTCGGTCTCGGTGGCGGCTCCCGGCATCCGGGTCCCGGAACCAAGGGCAGCTTTCACGCCCGAATTACCCGCGCCCTGAGCGAGGATCTCGGTCACGCGCACCAAGAGTCAGCTGCTGCCGGTGCCCTTTCGTGCGCTTCGACGAATGCTTGCGCCGCCGCTTGACGAAGTTGATGAGCTTCTCGCCCTTGACCTGGTCGATGACCGTGGCCTGAACACCCGCATCGGCCAAGAAGGGCGTGCCAACCGAAAGATCGTCGCCGCCGATCATGAGAATGTCGTTGAACTGCACCGTCTCGCCGGCCTCGGCCGCCAGCTTTTCGACCCGCAGCACATCGCCTGACTGAACCCGGTACTGCTTGCCGCCGGTCTTTAGAACCGCAAACATGCTTGTCTTCCTGTTTCTCCGCGCCCTTCGGCCTCTCTCGCGAGACGTTCCGACCCGTGGGTCACCTGGGACTGCGCGCCCTGTTCGGACGAGTTTCAAATGGCCGACCGGACATGGCCCGGACGGAAGCCCGGCTTATCCGTCAGCCATCCAGGGCTGTCAAGTCTTGCGATCAGGCATCCTCGCTTGTCAGCACTCGCGCCGCCCCCAGTCCCAGTTCATGCGAAATCCGGGCGAAGAACGGATCGAAGGCCGCAAACAGGGCGTGGTTCATCGCCCTGCCCTCTGACGTGCGCGAGATGCGGATGTAAGAGACGATCTCGTCGTTCTCGAGAGGCCCGAAAGCCAGTGCAAGAAAGCCGAGGACCCACGTCTCGGTATCCGCACGCACATCATCTTCCTGTCTCCAGACGTCGGCCAGCACTTCTTCCTCGGTCAGCGCCGGGTCCATGGCGCCACCCTCGGCGAGCCCCCGGTAGAAGGCGAAGTTCGACGTGAGCGCGCCCGCCACATTCGAGTTCGATCAGATCGTTTGCTTCCACGAATTGTCGCAACAGCTCGAGACGCGGATCACCGCGTCGACGCATGTCCTCGACTGTGTCCAGTGACATGCGCTCGACTTCCGGATCCAGAAGCGCCTGTCGCGCGCTGACCTCGAGCCCGACTATGCGTCGTCCCAGCGCGGAGCGGAAATAGTCAAGCAGCGGACCTACATCGGTGCCACTCAACCTGCGGAGGAAGGTCTCTCGGACCTCGACCTCCATACGGACGGGATCGTAGAGACGTCGGACAAGGTCCCCCCAGGCCTGACCGCCCCTTTCGGGAAACATCTCGCCTTCCAGGATATCCCCGTGCCGGCGCCCCTCCTCGGCCATCACCCGGACGACCGACGGAAGGTCCAGCGCTCGATAGAGCGCTTCCGCCTGCGCATGCGCTGCGGTCGCGTTCGCCGCCATGAAGAGCAGAATGGCAAAATACACTCGGAGCATGATGGCCTCCCTCGCACCCTCTCTAGCTTGGATGCCGCCAGCGCGGAATGGGAGAGGAGCTCTGGACGGCCGCCAATTTCCTGTTGCACCTCTGGAAACCAGAACTCTATCTGACCGCAAGACCCTTTGCGGAGAGGTGCCGGAGTGGTCGAACGGGGCGGTTTCGAAAACCGTTGTGGGGGAAACCCTACCCAGGGTTCGAATCCCTGTCTCTCCGCCATCATCCTTGTTGCGAACACGGACAGGCGCCCGCCGCGGGGTTGAAATAGTGATGTTTTCAAAGGGCTTTGCGCATCCTAACCTCTGAGACTGCATGCCAGGCCCGCTCCGGGCTCTGAACGGCTCTCCGTCTCTGTTCGGGCAAACCTGGCCGATTTCGGTTCGATCGCATTTTTCCCCGCTTTTCCAATGGTGTGAGTTCCAACCCCGCCGAAATTTCGGGCCTTGTATCCATCGCCTTCGAGTGGAACGGAGCCGTAACACGCGGGAGGCGCAGCCGCTGGGTGCGCTGGTTGCGCGTAGAGATGGCGGTGATTGACACGTCGCGGAGCGGGAGCAGCTATCCCGCCGAACGTCGCGAAGCCCACTTCAAAGGAACGACCGACTCTCAGTCCGCTTCCGTGCTGTCGCCTGTTCCTTCAAGCCTTGTTCGCAAGTCGGTCAAGATGGGCGTTGGGTCACGTCCGTCAAGATGGTGGAAATTGGGAGATGGCCTGGCGTGATGATCAGGCGGCTTCAGTTGAGATGCTGAGGATGGGGTCTTGCTCCACGGCGTCGATGCGCGCGAAGGCGTCGACCATCATGTAGCGGTTCTGCGGCTGCCACTCGTCGTTCTGTTCGAGCAGCACCGCGCCGATCAGGCGGGTGATGGACTGGCCTCGTTCGGGAAGATGCCGACGACATCGGCGCGCCGCTTCACCTCCTTGTTCAGACGCTCCAAGGGGTTGGTCGAATGCAGTTTGGTGCGGTGCTGGACAGGGAAGGCCATGTAGGCCAGCACGTCGTGCTCGGTGTCGTCCATAAGCACGGCGAGCTTGGGCCAGCGCGGCCGCAGCTGATCGGCGACGTGTCGCCAGGTCTCGCCGGCCTGGCCGCGGTCGGGTTGCCGAAGGCCTGCCGGATCGCGGCGGCGACCATGGTGTGCTGGCCTTTCGGCACGTGCGCCAGCGCATTGCGCATCCAGTGCACCCGGCACCGCTGCCAGGTGGCGCCGAGCACGCGGGTGATCGCCGCCTTGCAGGCCGTCGTGCGCGTCCGAGATCACCAGCTTGACGCCATCGAGGCCGCGGGCCTTCAGGCTCTTCAGAAAGCTCTGACCAGAACGGCTCGGCTTCCGAAGGACCGATGCCGAGCCCGATGATCTCGCGCCGGCCTTCGGTATTCACGGCGACGGCGATTATCGCTGCCACCGAGACGATGCGCCCGCCGTCGCGGACTTTCAGGTAGGTGGCGTCGAGCCACAGATACGGCCACTCGCCCTCGAGCGGGCGGATCGAGGAAGGCGTTGACCCGCTCGTCGATATCCTTGCACAGCTTCGAGACCTTGGCTCTTCGAGATGCCGGAGAGACCCATCGCCTGCACCAGCTCGTCGACGCGCCGGGTCGAGACGCCGCCGATCCAGGCTTCCTGGATAACCGTGACCAGCGCCTTCTCGGAGGTCTTGCGCGGCTCGAGGAAGGGCGGGAAGTAGGTGCCCTGGCGCAACTTGGGGATGCGCAATTGGAGCGAGCCGAGCCGCGTGTCGAGGGTGCGGTCGCGATACCCGTTGCGGTAGTTGAGGCGGTCGCCGGTGCGTTCGTGTCGCCCGGCGCCGATCAGGCCTTCGACATCGGCCTCCATGATGAGTTGCAGCACCGCCTCGGCGACGGATCGCAGGAAATCGCCGTCGCCGCTCTTCTGCAGAAGCTCGGACAGGGGCATGGTGGTCTTGGTCATCGGGGGCTCCGTTCGATGGTCGGGGAAGTCGCCAAACTCCACCGCCGTCCTACACCTCGATGGCCACCTCGCCCTACACCGTCAGCGCGGCGCGAAATTCCACCACCTTCGTGGACGCTACCGGGCGTTGCCGTTTCGATTTCCTAGACCGTCAGTCCGTCCGCCAGCGTGCTCACTGCCGGGTCGTAGAGACGAATGGCCTCTGCGTAGGTCTGCTGGCCCTTGTCGGTCAGGACCACGAGTTGCGCGCGCCGGTGATGCGGGTTGGGGGCAAAGGTCACGAGCCTCTCCCTGTGCAGATCGTTGACGATGCGCTGAACGTTCTGGCAGTTCGCGCCGAGGTCGCGCGCCAGCCATGCGACGGCTTGCGGCCGCTCGGGCGCAACGATCGTGCCCATCACCTGCCAGCGTGCGCTGGTCAGCCCGAGCGGCGCGACAAGGCGGTCCCCCCAGGCCAGCATCCGGTTGTTGGTCCTGAACAGCGTCAGGATCAGTGCCGGCATGCGGCCTGCTCCCTGGGTGGTGCGCGTGATAAGAGCTTCTGCCCGCGGCGAAAGATTTCGGCGTCGCGCATCGGGCCGCCGCAGCAGGGGCATGGCTCGCGCAGCGTGAGTGCGACGACCTCTGCCTTCTGCTGCATTGCCTGTTCTGTCTGCACTTGGCCGAGCAAGTCACGGATGTGGCCTTCGGGCCGCCGACGGGCGGTTTGGCGTAGATCACCCATTCGGACTTGCAAGACGGGGCCAGCCAGGACGCGAACACATCCATCCTGGTTATCCCGCTCGCCGGAACGAGGATTGCTCACAGGGGTGTTCCGGACATCGATCAACAGCGGTGCGACCGCCTGCTTGACGCCGGCGGGATGCGAGGAGCGATCATTGTCGCGTTTCGAAGATACGGTCTGGTGGGACGTCATCGGCGACCGAGGTCATGCCAAGATCCTGCGATACTTCATACCCCCCCGGGAGGGAACGAACGGCTGAACATGGCCGCCGACGACGACGCAGCACTTGTTGATGTATGGCGCGCCGGATTTCCGGCGGCACGCTGAGAGTACCAGACGCAGGGCGAAGGGAAGCCATTGGCGCTGCGGAGCGCCAACGGACACTTCCCGACGTCAGGGCTTGACGTAGGCGTAGCCCTCTTCTTGAAGTTCGATGAGACGCACGACGCCCGAGGGTACCAGCTTCGCCTCGTCCATGAGCGGCATGTCTTCGCCAGCGGCCTCGCTCATGGCGCGGTGCGTATTCTCGCAGGCGGCAAAAGACAGGTTGTCGAGTTCGAGCGACATGGCCGAGATCCGGTCGGCAACCGGGCTCTTGCCCGGAATCAGCATGTTGAGGCCGGGGCCATAGGTGACCAACTCGATCACGACCGTGTCGCCCTGCGCATCGTAGTAATTCGCCAGGTTTTGCGCATTGTTCAGGGCCATCTGCATGACTTGCTGATCGTTTTGATCCACATGGATCGCTACGTGATGCGTCTGGCCTTCGGCGAGCGCCGAAGCAGCGGCGAGCGAGAGCGCCGCCGAAGCGGCGAGCGTCTTGAAGTGTTGCATGTCCTTGTTCTCCCAGACGAGCCGGATCGCGACCGGCTATTCCTATAGTGAACAACGCTATGCAGCCGCGACGCCCATGTCACCACGCATTCGCCGTACGTATGCCCTCCATTCGCCGAAATCGAACGGCCACGGAGTTTTGAGAAGGAGGCGGTCCTGCCCGACCACGCCTTTCGCCTCGGTTCGTTCGCAGCGGCTCCAGCTTCAGCTCGTCAGCCGAGGCGGGAACGAAGCCTCAGGCGGCGTAGATCGACTGTGCCCGCACCTCGGCGTGCTTCTATGTCGTGGAAGATGCGGTGAGTGCCCGTGAGCGCCGAGGATTACGAGAATTCAGAGGTATGCAGTGGCCGCGCACCAACACATGTCGTTCGGTATAGATTTGCTTCGACTGATCTTCAGATACCGATATCTATGAATTCTGCGTAACCCTGTCTCCTGCCGGACGCTCTCGGGCATGGCGGTCGCGCAGCACGACCGCCGACACCGCCGGCAGCGCGGCTGTGCCCAGAAACATGGCTTCGGCGCCGAAGGTGGCGGACGCAAGGCCGGCTAGGGCTGGTCCGAGCACGCTCCCGGCCGCAGTGGCGAGAAGCGCAACCGTGAAGCTGAGCGACGGGATGGAAGGGAACAGCCGTTCGGACCAGAAGGCCAGGACCGCGCTCGTCATCATGACGTGCAGACCTTGCAACCCAGCCGACGCGATCAGCACAGCCCAACCGGCGGGCAGAAGCGCGATGAGGGCGAGCGACGACGCTCCAGCCAGCATCAGCAGACGTAGGAGCCACGGAAGACCGATGGCATCCTTCACGGGCCTGGTCAGAAGCCCCGCCAGCCCGAAGAGTCCGTAGCAGATGAAGACGAGGGCGGGCGTTGCAGCGGTGGGTGCCCCCGCGACGCCGCCATTGTTGAGCAGGTGGTCTGCGGCGAAAGAAATGTAGATGGCCGACGTCGTCCCATAGACAAAGGCGATCGCAAAGAGCGGGATCGCCGCGACTTGTCCTAGGTCGCGCCATCCCAGTTCCGGTCCTTCGTCTGCAGCCTTCTCGACACTTCGCAGGGCGGCCCAATTGGCGACAAGCGCGCCAGCGCTCGCGATCACGAAGAACGCCCAGCAAGACCGCCAGGACAGGCCCGTGAAAACCATCCCGAGCGCTGCGAATCCGGCTGCCGCGATCCCGACACTGGTGCCGGTGCTGATCTCCGACAGCGCAGTCGGACGGTCCACGTCCCGGATCTTTCGATGCGCCGCGTCGTTGAAGGGGGTCCATGCGAAACCCGCGCTCGACGCCGCGAGGAAAACGCCGATTGCCAAGGTTGGCAGGTTTGGCGCGAGGGCTACAATCCCCATGCCGGCCGTGGCGGCGATCAGGCCACACAGGACAGGCATCTCAGGACCTCGACGGTTGAGGAGCCACTGAGCGATCGGGAGACCGATGAAAAAGCCGAGGAAGCCGAGGCTAGAGACGAAACCGACTGCCGAGGTCGACATCGAGAACGCCGACCTGAATTCGGGCACGAAAAGACCGAACCCGATGCGTGCGGGGCCGTAGCTGATGGCCGTTGCGGCAAATCCGGCGGCAGACAAGCTCTGGAAATAGGTGATGGCGCGGCCCTCCGTTCATTGCCGAATGTCGCCGCGACGGGGCCGGTTCCGGAGTGAAGGCATTCGTGACAGAACTCGGCATCTCAAGCTTTCACGAGAAACGGTGCGACGTGGCGCATGCAGAGCTGTTCTTCCTGTATGGACACGGCCGATCTTGAAGGTCGGCAACGGGCCGCCCACGTCGATCTTTCCGAGGGCGAGCTGCAACTCGACAAGGGTTGTCTCGTGCGATCCGTATCGCACCTGCAGCACCGATATCTCCTTGGCAAAGCTACCACCGGCCTCGAAGTGACGCAGCAGGATGACGGTTTCGGCGAATTAGCTCACCCGTGCCCGAACTGCTGCGCCCGCAGGATCGCATCCCCACTCGATCCGGCTTAGCCCCCGCATCGCGAGCGCGCGGGTGTCACCCGCTCGCGAAGATCCGGGCTCTCGTCGATCAGCGGGTCGATCCGCTGGCGCGAATTCCGCTTGACGCATTCCACCGTCGGTTGGACCGCCAGCATCGGCCCCGGTGCCTCGTGGATGGCAAAACCGATCCAGTTGTACGGCCTCGGTCGCCCCGACCTGCGCTGCCTTCATGAACACGATCCGTTACGTGGGATCGCCGGGCGCAGCAGTGCTCGCCGGCCTGCTCATCCTGACGGCGCGGTTAATGGCCACGACGTTTCTCATCTTCGGACTTGCCGACTTTATCCCGCTCTTCGGCTTCGACCTCTGGTTCAGACGCGTCGAGCCCATTCTCGACGCGTGATGCTGCTCGATTTCGCCGGCAATATGGGATCCTGATCTGCGGCCTCTGAACCTGGGCACTGGCGCGCCGCGAGACAGGTCGCACCGGGCTTGGCGCCCGAACATGAGTGGTGTGAAACATTCCCGCCGAGCCACCGCCATGGCGGTCGGTACGGTCGCATTTGCGAGTTGGAGCGCGCTCGCGCTGCTAACGGTGAGGGCGGAAGATATCCCGCCTTTTCAGCTTCTCGCTTCGACAGCCGCCTGCGCTTTCCTCTGCGGAACGGGAAGCCTTCTGGTGCGCGGCCGAGGCTTCTCAGCCCTTCGACAGCCTCTCCTGTCCTGGTCCGTCACGGTCAGCGCGATCTTTCTCTGCCACGCGCATTGCTTTTACGCGCTGGCGAAGGCTCCACTCGCCCATGCGAGACTCGGTGCCTCTTTCTGACCGTTGTGAGCGTATACTTTCGACCATCGCCCCCGGCGCCCTGGCCTATCGCACGCCGCTGCTTTCGGCTCTGCTGCTTGTGTCTGCCAACCACGCGGGGCCGACGCGGTGTCTCGCACTCTCTGCCGTACTGATCATCGTCGGTGCAATCGTTGGTTCATCCGGCAGGCGGTGCGCGATGATAGACCCGGTCCCGGTCATGGAGACGGAGCAACTCTTGGCGACGTTCCGGCGGGCAACAACAGATGACCTGCAACACCATCATAGAAAAAGGCTGATCGATGGAGCATCTCTTCAAGAAAACCGACGCGACCGAGGCTATGTGGGCCGAATTCACCCAGGACAATACCGGGATCGGCGACTACGCCGTGGTGGCGTTCGGCAACTCGCCGCAGATGGCGACTGAGCTCGCGCGCCTTGTGATGGAGGGAACAAAGCGCGCCACAGTGTGCTCACTGGACGAGGCCGTCTCCTCGCCAGTTCCACCGGCGCTCGAAGGCTACGTTGTCCTTGTCGACGGTACGGGACGATCTTCTTGCATCTGGCAAACCATCGAGTTGCGCCAAGGCCCCCTCGGTTCGGTCGATGATGCCTTCGCTTGGGACGAGGGCGAAGGCACGCGACAGCGAGACGAATGGCTCAGCGGACACATTGCCTATTTCGGCCGCGAGACAGGTTCACCTGTCGACCTGGCCTTCGAGGTTCTGTTCGAGCGCTTCCGGATCGTCTGGCCGCAGCATCTTGCCGACCGATAGGTCGGATAATCGGCCCATTCAGAAAGAGCGACAAACAGACTGCCACATATGTGCCGAGACGTGTGGCTTAACCCTGCGGGCTCCGAGAGCCGCTTTCCTCGTGAAATCAGGGGGTTACGCTGATTT